>CATZIX010000004.1:0-154842 GCA_958420205.1 uncultured Collinsella sp.
CCGGCGTGCCGGGCATCGGCCCCAAAAAGGCGAGCGCGCTCATTGCGCAGTACGGTAGCCTGGACGAGGTCATCGCGCATGCTGACGAGGTCAAGGGCAAGATGGGCGAGAACCTGCGCGCGCACATCGACGACGCGCTGCTGAGCCGCAAGGTCGCGACCATCCGCACCGATGCGCCCGTTGAGCTCGATTTTGAGGCGACGTCCTTCCCGGCGTATTCTGCCGATGAGGTTTCCGCTGCGCTGGGCACGCTTGGTATCACCGCCATGCAGAACCGTTTCTTGGCGCTGATCGGCGGCGAGGGCGGGGCTGCTGCTGTCTCCAGTATGTTTGAGATGCCCACGATTGAGCGCACCGCTGCCGGCGATGCCGAGGCGCTTGCTGCCGTGGCGTCCGAGGTTTCGCGTGCGATCGAGGCGGGCGAGTGGGTCGCCGCCGTGGTGGACGACGATAAGGAAGAGGGCGCGCTCTTTGGACTGACGCGCACGCTGTGGTTGGCGACGTCCAAGGGCCTGTTCGCGCTCGAGGAGGGCGACGGCGCCTCCACTGCCGTAGTCGATGGCTTCAACTTCGCTCACGGTGTGATCGCCGGCGTGCTTGCGCGCCTGTTTATGGAGGGCCGCGTGGCGAGCCCGGATACGAAGGCGCTGCTGCACGAGCTTTCGCCCATCGATTCTTCTGAGCCCGAGCTCATGGATCCGCTCGCTGCCGATTCCACGCGTATCTTCGATACCGTGGTCGCTGCCTATCTGCTGGATTCCGATCGCTCCGAGTTCGATGAGGCATATCTTGCCGATACGTATCTGCAGATGGCGTTGCCTGCGGCGCGCGGCGCAGAGGGTGCTGGTGAGGACGCTCCAGCGCCTGCCGCCCGTACTGCGGCTCTGACGCTGGCGCTCGTGACGCCGTTGCGCGAGTGCATGGCCCGTGAGAATGCCGCCAACGTGTTCGATGGCATCGAGATGCCGCTCGTGCCGGTGCTTGCCAAGATGGAGCGCGCGGGAATGCTCGTGGATCCCGACCGCCTGCGTAATCTGTCCGAGGGCCTGGCGACCCAGATCACCGAGGTCGAGCGCAGCATTCGCGACCTGGCGGGTGACGAGACCTTTAATATTGGCAGTCCCATGCAGCTGTCGCATGTGCTCTTTGATGTGATGGGGCTTCCGACCAAGGGCCTCAAGAAGACTAAGCGCGGCTATTATTCGACCAACGCCAAGGTGTTGAGCGACCTTGCCCGCGACCACGAAATCGTGCGTCTGATCTTGGATTGGCGTGAAAAGTCCAAAATCAAGTCCACCTATCTGGATACGCTGGGCCCGCTGCGCCGTGGTGACGGTCGCGTGCACACCACGTACAACCAGACCATCACGGCAACGGGGCGTCTGTCCTCGAGCGACCCGAACCTGCAGAACATCCCGACGCGCTCGGAGCTGGGTCGTACCGTCAAGACGGCGTTTTCGGCAGGCGAGGGAAGCGTCTTTTTGGCGGTGGACTACTCGCAGATAGAGCTGCGTCTGCTGGCACATCTCTCGGGTGACGAGCACTTGGTGCGCGCCTTTAACGAGGGCGAGGACTTCCATGCCGAGACGGCGGCGCGCGTATTTGGTGTGCCGGTGTCCGAGGTAACGCCCGACCTGCGCAGTCGCGCCAAGGCCGTGAACTTTGGCATCGTGTACGGCCAGCAGGCCTATGGTCTGTCACAGTCGCTGCATATCTCGATGGCCGAGGCGCGTGACATGATCGACCGCTACTACGAGGCCTACCCGGGCGTGCGTACATTCCTCGACAACGTGGTGGCGCGCGCCAAGCAGACGGGCTACGCCGAGACCATGTACGGCCGCAGACGCCATATTCCCGAGCTCAAGGCCAAAAACCCGCAACTCCGCGGCTTTGGCGAGCGCACGGCCATGAACCACCCCATGCAGGGAACCGCCGCCGACATCATCAAGATCGCCATGGCCCGCGTAAGCCGCCGCCTGGAAGAAGAGGGTTTTGCCGCCCACATGATCTTGCAGGTGCACGACGAACTGGACTTTGAGTGCCCGGTCGACGAAGTCGAGCGCCTAACCACCATGGTCCGCGACGTCATGGAGCACGTAGTAGACCTCCGCGTCCCCCTAATCGCCGAAGCCAGCACCGGCATAACCTGGGCCGACGCCAAATAGGGATACGCCCACAACTCCAAAGCAGCCAAAACCAGAAGGGGGCCCCTTGCCAACAAGGAGCCCCCTTCGCTCAATTAAATTCAGCCCAAGTATCTAGACACTCAAGACGCCATCTTGGCGGCAGGTAAGTTAACGTAGCCATGCCCGGGGCCGGCCGTTTGATTTTTGTAGATTCCGCACGAGCCGAAGGCCACTTAATGTGGCCTTCGAGCGAGCCCAGGACCTGACCGAGCAAAAACCAAACGGCCGGCCCCGGGCATGGCGACGGGATGGATTACCGAGCCGCCAAGATGGCGTCGATGAGCGTCAGTACGCCCCCGTCGTTGTTGCTCGGAATGCGCCACTTGGCATGCGCGTTCATGTGCTCCTCGGCATTGTCTACGATAAAGCTGTGACCGACGCGCTCCAGCATGGGGATGTCGTTGTACGTATCGCCCACGGCGGCGGCGTCGGCAATATCGATGCCCAAGTGCTCGCACAGGTGCGCGACGCCGGCGCCCTTGTCGACGCCCAGGTTCATAAAGTCGATCCACTCGCGTCCGGCGTTGGTGACGTAGAGCTTGTCCGAGAACTCGGGGCTATAGGTCTCGCGAAACGCGGGCTCGGCGTCGTAGCCGGGGAAGAAGACCGAAATCTTGTTGGACTCGAAATCAATGCCATCAAAGCTGTCGACGTAGTTGATTGTGTTGTAGTAGACGCTGATCTCGTCGTGGTATTGATGGTCGCGGGCAAGCACGTAGAACTCGTCGAAGCGGCAAAGGACGGGGACAGCGCGCGGATCCTCCGAGGCACGGCTCAAGACCTGCTGATACAGCTCCACGTCAATAGTGCTCTTATAGATATAGCTGCCGCGATAGATCACGCACGCTCCGTTGTCGGGACAAAAGGCGAGGCGGTTCTTGACGCTCTCGAACATCTCCTCGAGCTTGGGGGCGGGACGTCCGCTGGCGGGGCAGAATACGATGTCGGCGTCGGCGAGCTTGTCCAGGCGCTCATCAAGACCCTGGGGCAGCACACGCTCGTCGGTCAGCAGCGTCTTGTCCATATCGACGGCGAGAATCTTAATGTTGCCGATGTTGGCGTCCGATTCGTAAGTTTGCATAAAAGCGACCCTTTCGTTTCGAGATTGTTTCAGACGTTATAACCATCAACTCGTAGTCGAGCGTATTTTCGCAGGAACGGAGCGTATTTGCACCACGCTTCACAAAGTACTGAAAAAACTTTTCAGAAATTTGAATTTGTCGCTTGTGCTGCGGGCACTTTAGCGTAATATAGCGACCATCGAAAACGGAGACGGAAAAACAACCGCTTACCGAGGAAAAGGTACCGTTTACGATATTAGAATTGCGCCCGGCGATAGGTGAAAGGAGAGGCAGATGCAGTTCGTAAAGATCATCACCACTGCAGACAATGCCATCCGACGCCAGCGCGCAATTTCCCGACGACGATAACAATCGTCTCTGTCCGCATGGGGCGCAATGCCTCAACAGAGTCATTTTGAGGTCGTTGGGTTTTAGCACGAAATTGCTGCATGTTTCTAGGGCATGTATGTGCTGCTTTTTGCTATTTAACCTGATATTGCACGGTTTTTGACCTCGAAATGACTTGCAACTGACCGATGTTCTAACTAGCTACCAAGGGCGAAAGGAAACAGCCATGAGCAAGGAAAAAGTCGTTCTCGCATATTCCGGTGGTCTTGATACATCCGTATGTGTCAAGTGGCTCCAGGACGAGAAGAATCTCGATGTCGTTTGCGTCTGCGGCAACGTGGGCCAGGAAGAGACCGGACTGGATGCCAAGAAGCAGAAGGCACTCGACCTGGGCGTTCTCGATTGCCAGGTGCTCGACCTGCGCGACGAGTTCTCTGATGAGTTCCTGACTAAGGCCATCGCCGCAAACTCCATGTACGAGAACAAGTATCCGCTGCTCTCGGCTCTTTCTCGCCCGCTGCTCGCCAAGAAGCTTGTTGAGGTCGCCCACGAGTTTGGCGCGACCTACGTCGCCCACGGCTGCACCGGCAAGGGTAACGACCAGGTCCGTTTTGAGGCCGCCGTCAAGGCCCTCGACCCCGAGCTCAAGGTTATCGCCCCGGTGCGCGAGTGGGATCTGAAGTGCCGTCCCGACGAGGTCGCCTATGCCCACGCTCACAACGTGCCGGTTCCCGAGGGTGCCAACGACAACCCCTACTCCATCGACGACAACCTGTGGGGTCGTGCCATTGAGTGCGGTCACCTGGAGGATCCCTGGAACGAGCCGCTCGACGACGCTTGGGTTATGACCAAGAACCCCGAGGACACGCCGGACACCCCGACCTACACCGAGATTGAGTTTGAGGCCGGCAAGCCCGTCGCCGTCGACGGCAAGAAGATGAAGCTCTCTGAGATCGTCATCGCCCTCAACAAGATCTCCGGCGACAATGGCTTTGGCCGTCTCGATCTGGTCGAGGATCGCCTGGTGGGCCTTAAGAGCCGCGAGTGCTACGAGGTTCCCGGCGCCCTGACGCTCATCACCGCCCACAAGGCGCTCGAGGACATCTGCGTCGAGGGCGACCTGCTCAAGACCAAGATCAAGCTCGAGCAGGATTGGGCCACCGCCGTGTACAACGGCCAGTGGTACAGCCCGCTCAAAAACGCGCTCGATGCCTTTATGGCCGACACGCAAAAGTTCGTGACCGGCACTGTCCGTCTGAAGTTCTTTAAGGGCAACTGCCATGTCGTCGGCCGCAAGAGCCCCTTCAGCCTCTACGACTACGGTCTGGCTACCTACGACCGCGACACCACGTTTGACGAGAAGGCCAGCGCCGGCTTTATCGAGATCGATACGCTGTCGCTCAAGACGTGGGCAAAGGTCCAGGGCCCCAGCTCTGCTGCCGCTCAGGCCTAGCGCCTCCTTCCCTTGGTATCCGCGCGGCCCATCCGCGTGATACATAACGGGCGCACGGGGTCCCTACCTTTCGTTATGCTTGCTGACACTTCTTAACATCGGTGGCCCCTACGTTCCGCCCGCATATATGATGCCGCGTCTGCGGCTGAGTCCGAGCCCCGCCGGGGTTGTCCGGCGGGGCTCCTTCTATCAATTTGGCGGCTCTGTACCTATATATATGAGGAGTATCCATTATGTTCAATGCTATCGCGCATGCTTTGCTTGCCCTCGCGCCCGAGTTCGATGCTGTAAGGGTCGAGGACGTTCCTATGAGCCTGAAGGCCTGGATCGATGGTTCGCAGGGCAACATCCGGAGGGAGACGTTGGGCGCCAAGTGTATGGCGCGTCACTTCTTTGCAAATTAGCTACATGGCTCCGCACACGGTGGGGAATGTGCAAAACTAGCGGTTGAAAAATCGCTTTAGCGATATGGCGCATTGCTTTGGGCGCTTGTTTTGGTATTTGGAGAAAGGGGACGGTTCCATGGCTCTTTGGGGCGGTCGTTTTGAGGCAGGCGTGGCCGAGGTCACGCAGGAGTTTGGCGCGTCGCTGCCGGTCGACAAACATCTCTATAAGCAGGATATCGCCGGCTCTAAGGCGCATGCCAAGATGTTGTCCGCCCAGGGCATCATCAGTGCCGAGGACGAGCAGGCGATTGCCAAGGGCCTTACCGGAATCGAACAGGATATCGATGCCGGCAACTTCACCTTCGATATCAACGATGAGGACATTCATATGTCCATCGAGAGCGAGCTGACGCGTCGCATCGGCGAGGCTGGCAAGCGCTTGCATACTGGGCGTTCGCGCAACGACCAGGTGGCGACCGATACGCGCCTGGGCGTCAAGGCGCTGGCCAAGGAGCTCATGGAGGCCAATCTTGAGCTGCGCCATGTGCTGGTGGATGCGGCCAAGAAGTACGACAAGGTGATTCTGCCGGGCTACACGCATATGCAGCACGCTCAGCCCGTGCTGCTCTCGCATCATCTGCTGGCGTATTCCTGGATGTTCGCGCGCGACTTTACGCGCCTGAAGGCCGCCTTTGATGCCGCCGACAACTGCCCGCTGGGTGCTGCCGCGCTTGCCGGTACGAGCTATCCGCTCGATCGCCAGATGACGGCTGCTGAACTTGGCTTTGCGGGCGTGATTCCCAACTCGCTCGATGCGGTTTCCGACCGTGATTTCCTGCTCGATCTGCATTACGCCGGATCCGTCATGGCGATGCACCTGTCGCGTCTTTCCGAGGAGATCGTGCTGTGGTCGAGCTCCGAATTTGGCTTTATCACGCTTTCAGACTCCTACTCCACCGGCTCGTCTATCATGCCGCAGAAGAAGAACCCCGACTTTGCCGAGCTTATCCGCGGCAAGAGCGGTCGCGTGTACGGCAACCTGGTGCAGCTGCTGGTAACCATGAAGGGCCTGCCGCTTGCTTATAACAAGGACTTGCAGGAGGACAAGGAGGGCGCGCTCGATACCGCCCATACGCTCATGCAGTGCCTGTCCGTTATGGCCGGAATGATTTCGACTTGGACCGTCAACGAGGATGCCATGGCGCGCGAGTGCGGCGTGGGGCACCTTGCCGCCACCGATGTTGCCGATTACCTGGCCAAGCGTGGCCTGCCGTTCCGCGAGGCACATGCCGTGGTGGGCCATCTGGTCCTGATGTGCGAGAAGCGCGGCTGCAATCTTGAGGACCTGCCGTTTGAGGTGTTCCAGGAGGCAAGCCCGCTCTTTGAGCGCGACATTACCGAGGCGCTCGACATCCCGTCGATTGTCGCCGCGCGCACGACCGAGGGCGGCACCGCCCCTGCCGCCGTTGCCGTGCAGCTTGATCGCGCCGAGGCACAGCTCGTGGCTGACGAGGGTGTGGTTGGGTCACTGACTAAGGTCGTCGAGATGGGCCACGGGGTAAAGTAGGGATTTGGCTGAAGCCGTTTTGGCCATTTATTGATAAATCGTTTTCACTTTACGGGCGCCTGCTGATGTGGGCGCCCGTATTTTGTTGCTATGGGGGAGGGGCTTGTCGAGAACTTCTGTAGGACCTTTGGGCAGGTTGTGAAGGGGTTACGTTCGCGGGCGGCAACCGACCGCCTGCTCTGTTCGATGCGGTTGATGGGCGGTCGGATGGTACTCTAATCGGGCTTCGAAACAGAAGTGACACATATGGAGCGCTTTAATAAATTGCAACGTTTCAATAAACAGCTTTTTGTTTAACTGCAGCTAAAACTCTGTTACGATGCAGTCCAGGCGGGTGCCGGAATGGGACTTGGGCACGCGCGAACCTACTTGAAAGGCTACTTTTATGGCTATCGAGAAGACCTTCATCATGATTAAGCCCGACGCCGTGCGCGACCGCAAGATCGGCGAGATCGTTGCTCGCATTGAGCGCAGCGGCCTTGTCATCGAGCGCATGGAGATGAGCACGCTCGAGCGCGCTACCGTCGAGGAGCACTACGCCCATCTGGCCGACAAGCCCTTCTTTGGCGGTCTCTGCGACTTTATGACGAGCGGTCCGGTCGTCAAGATGGTCGTTTCCGGTCTCTCCGCTGTTGCTAAGATGCGCACCCTCATGGGCGCTACCAACCCGCTTGAGGCTGCTCCTGGTACCATCCGCGGCGACTTTGCCGTCGATGTCAACGCCAACGTGATCCACGGCTCCGACTGCCTGGAGAACGCCGAGATTGAGATCAAGCGCTTCTTTGGCTAAACCAGCTTTGACTCCTTAAAGCTGTTAGCGTGTGGCTTGGGCGCCGCGGAACTCCATCCGCGGCGCCCTTTTATTCCAAAATCTATGCAGGGGCCCGCTCGGACATGTGTTCCGAGCGGGCCCCTGCTGTTAGCTTGTGGCACTGAATAGTTTAGGCTTCGTCGACGATCTTAAGGGCGCGCGTGTGATCGATCTCGTTGAGGAGGTTAACGCGACGCTCGTGACGACCACCCTCAAACTCGGCGTCGAGCCACTCGTCGACGATCATCTTGGCGAGCTCGGAGCCCACGACGCGGGCGCCAAAGGCGAGCACGTTGGTATTGTTGTGCATGCGGGAGAGCTTGGCGCTGAAGGGCTCGGAGCACACAACGGCGCGTACGCCCTCGACCTTGTTGGCAGCCAGGCTAATCCCGACACCGGTGCCACAGATGAGGATGCCCAGGTCGACGTCGCCGTTGGCAACGGCCTTACCCACCTTGTAGCCGGCGATGGGGTAGTCAAAGCTTTCGGAGGTGTCGGTGCCAAAGTTCACGACCTCGCAGCCGCGCTCCTTCAGGTGCTCGGAAATGATGTTCTTGAGCTCGACGGCGGCGTGGTCGTTACCGATACCGATCTTCATGGATGGTTCCTCTCTGGTCTGTGCGGCGCAAATGCTAAAGGTGTTTACCGCGTTCGACTGCATGATAGCGCGACTTTTGCGTAAACGCTCGGGCGTTTTTTGGTCAAACGCTTTAGCATGCAACAAGATTGGCTTCTCATGAATAATGCCACCAATTTGTGCTCGAGTGCCGTCTGTCGGAACCATGGTTGCAGTTTTTGATGCATTGTTATCAAATAAAGGAGCTAACTATTTTGAGAGCCCAGCCCGTTATGCAAGCAGGAGATACCTATGCCTACTGATTCCCTTCGTGATGCCGCGTTTTGCGATGTTTTGAACCGCGAGCTTGTCTGCGCGCTCGGCTGTACCGAGCCCATTGCCGTTGCCTATGCAGCAGCGTTGGCGAGCCAGACGCTCGGTTGTGAGCCCGATCATATGGATGTTGCCTGCTCGGGCAACATCATCAAGAACGTCAAGAGCGTGACCGTGCCCAACTCGGGCGGTATGCACGGTATTGAGGCCGCGGCCGTGCTGGGTGCCGTGGGCGGCGACGCTAAGAGCGCGCTCGAGGTGCTCGAGAGCGTTAACGACGAAGACCGTGCTCGCGTGGCCGAGCTCCTCGTCGATGCCGGTTACTGCGATGTGTCGCTTGTCGAGGGTGTGCCCAACCTTTACATCAAGGTGACTGCGACGGCCGGGGGCCATACCGCGGTCGTCGAGATTACCGATCACCACACTAATGTCACGTGCCATACGCTCGACGGTATTCCGGTATGCGGCAAGTCGGCGGGGGAGTGTGCCGCCTGCGCCGAGCGCGTCGTGGCCGAGCGTGCGGCAGATAACGCCGATACCCCTATGAGCATTGAGTCCATCATCGACTTTATCGAGGACGGTGACATTGAGGACGCCCGCGCTGCCGTTGAGCGTCAGATTGAGCTGAACGGTGCGATCAGTGCCGAGGGCCTGGCGCACGCTTGGGGCGCCGAGGTGGGCCGTACGCTGCTGGGCGCTCGTGCCGATGACGTCGCCTGCCGTGCCCGTGCCCGTGCGGCCGCCGGGTCCGATGCCCGCATGAACGGCTGCGCGCTGCCAGTCGCCATCGTGTGCGGCTCGGGCAATCAGGGCATTACCTGTGCCTTGCCCGTTATGGAGTATGCCGAGTATTTGCGCTGCGACCATGATCGCCTGGTACGCGCCGTGATGCTGTCTGATCTGATCGCCGTGCATATCAAGAGCTATATTGGTGCGCTCTCGGCGTTTTGCGGTGCTATTTGCGCCGCATGCGGTGCCGGTGCCGCGATTACCTGGCTGTGTGGTGGCACGCGCGAGCAGATTGGCGCGACGGTTTCGAACACGCTCGGTAACGTGGGCGGCATCGTGTGCGATGGCGCCAAGGCAAGCTGTGCCGCCAAGATTTCCGCTGCCGTTGATGCGGCGATTCTGGGCCACGATATGGCCATGCAGGGCCGCGGCTTCCGTGCCGGTGAGGGCCTGATCCAGGATACCGTCGAGCAGACGATTGCCAGCATGGGCTACGTGGGCCGCGTGGGCATGAAAGATACCGACGTCGAGATCCTCAACATCATGATCGGCAAAACCCAGGTCTGTTAAGACAGTACGTCGGCTATTTGGTGCTCGTAGAAGGCTTCTACTACGGCGTTAAAGTCGCGGGCGAAGTCTTCCATGGTTCCGCGCCAGGTGGCTCGGCTGGGCTTGCCTTGGCCCACATAGGCAGTCTGAATGCCGCAGGCGGGGCTGGGGAAGTCGCGTTTGGGATCGTTGCCCACCATGAGGACCTCGTGCGGCTCGAGCCCCATCACCTGAAGCTGCTCTAGATAGTAGGTGGCATCGGGCTTGCAGCGGGTGGTGTTTCCCATGTGCGTGACGAGCTCAAAGGGGGCGTCGGCCAGATCGCCCCAACCCATGCGGCACTCGATGGCCCCCTGCGGAAAGCTGGGGTTGGTGAAGAGCGCGCAGCGCAGTCCTGCATCCTGTACGGCCTGAAGCGCGGCGTGTGCGCCCGGCATGGCGTGGGCGTTGATGACATCGTCGTTCTTGTACGGCAGGACTTCGCGGTCGTAGTAGGTAAACGCCTCGTAGATAAGTGGGTCCGAGAGGCAAATGCCGCACCGGCGCTCAACCTCTTCTTGGTAGAACTCCAGATTGGTGCGATTATCCGTGCCGCTTCGGCGATTCGCGTTGAGGTCGACCAAGATGGTGCCGAGGCGTGCCATCGTGCCACCGTGGCTGCGGCGACCGATATCCGCGAGCATCGACGAGACATCCTTAAAATATCGAAGGATGAATGCATTGAGGTTGATGCTAAGAAGCGTTTCGTCCATATCGAAAACGACTGCTTTGAGCACGCGGGCACCTTTCTCGAAAAATCGTTCCAGAATCGTTGGCTCCGGATACTTTACCCTAAAGGTGTATGGGCAAACTGCTTATCGTCAAGTTGTGGAGACAGCTGTCCATAAGATTACGAAAAAGTCTTCACACGAGTAAAAAAACGCAGTTCACGCTTGAAATCGAACCCATTTCCCCGTAACCTATACGAACGTGATTGCATAAGCGTCACATTAGTATCTGTCGGCTCCCGAGTGTTCCTAAACGTTGTGTGCTTGTCGCACCCTTCTGTAGGTCCTAGCAATCGGGGCCCCGTAGTTCGAAAGGGGTCCACCTTTGAGTGAGATTCAGAACTCGTCCATTTTCTCTCTTGACGATGTCAACGAGGAGGAGATGAACAACCTCATCGACGGTACGATTACCGACTTTGATGAGGGCGATCTCGTTAACGGCACTGTCGTTAAGATCGAGCATGACGAGGTGCTCGTTGACATCGGATTCAAGTCCGAGGGCGTTATCCCGGTCCGCGAGCTGTCCATCCGCAAGGACGCTAACCCTGCAGACATCGTTGCACTCGGTGATCCCATCGAGGCCCTGGTTCTCCAGAAGGAGGACAAGGACGGTCGTCTGGTCCTGTCCAAGAAGCGTGCCGAGTACGAGCGTGCTTGGAACCGCATCGAGGAGAAGTTCAACTCTGGCGAGAACGTCGAGGGCGAGGTTATCGAGGTTGTCAAGGGCGGCCTGATCCTCGACATCGGCCTGCGTGGCTTCCTGCCCGCTTCCCTCGTCGACCTCCGTCGCGTCAAGGACCTCACCTCTTACATGGGCACCCGCATCGAGGCCCGCGTTATCGAGATGGACCGCAACCGCAACAACGTCGTCCTCTCCCGTCGCGTCGTGCTCGAGGAGTCCCGTAAGGCCGAGCGCTCCGAGATCCTGTCCAAGCTCAAGTCTGGCATGCGTCTCCAGGGCACCGTTTCCTCCATCGTCGACTTCGGCGCCTTCGTCGACCTCGGCGGTATCGACGGCCTCATCCACATCTCCGAGCTCTCCTGGAACCACGTCAACCATCCTTCCGAGGTTGTCAAGGTCGGCCAGGAGGTCGAGGTCGAGGTTCTCGACGTCGATCTCAACCGTGAGCGCATCTCCCTGGGTCTCAAGCAGACCACCGAGGATCCGTGGCGCGCACTGGTCAAGAAGTACCCCGTCGGCGCTATCGTCGAGGGCACTGTGACCAAGCTTGTCCCGTTCGGCGCTTTCGTCGACCTGGGCGAGGGCATCGAGGGCCTGGTGCACATCTCCGAGATGGCCAACAAGCACGTCGACCAGCCTTCTCAGGTCACCCACGTGGGCGACAAGGTTCAGGTCAAGGTCATGGAGATTGACCTCGACCGTCGTCGTATCTCCCTGTCCATGAAGTCTGCTGCTGAGACTCTGGGCGTCGAGATCGAGGTTACCCCGCTGCCTTCCGAGAAGAAGGACGAGGAGACCGACGCCGAGTAAATCGGTTTGACAATCACTTGTTTTAAGGGATCCGTCCGCAATGGACGGGTCCCTTTTTGCATTTCCTGTCGAGATGCGCGATGCTGCCCGGGCTGTCCACTGGCTATTAGGTTGTTGGTGCATGAAAAATGCCGACATCCCGCCTCGGGGAGGAGGCGGGAACGCACCGAGTAGACGGAGGGGTGCGGAGCGCGGTCGCGTCTCGACTGACGACGTTGCCCATCGACGACACTATTGTACTGCATAGCGTGGTTCTTGGTTTATCGTGTCGAACGCTTGTGTTGTGCCATTGCCTGCGGCAACGGTGTGCTACACTCTTGCACTGCTGAGTGGGCCAAACGGTCGCGCGATGTGCTGCTTGCGGCACGCGTGAGGAAAGTCCGGGCTCCAGAGGGCGGGATGCCGGCTAACGGCCGGGCGGAGTGATCCGACGGAAAGCGCCGCAGAAAAGAAGACTCCCACCTGCGCCGCAAGGCGTAAAGGGAAAAGCTGAAACGGTGGTGTAAGAGACCACCAGCGTCGTGGCAACACGGCGGCTTGGCAAGCCCCATCCGGAGCAAGCGCGAATAGGAACGCTATGGGCCGGCCCGGTCCGCGTTCGGGTAGCGTGCGTGGAGCTGCACGGTAACGTGCAGACAAGATAAATGACCGTTCACGACAGAACCCGGCTTATAGGCCCACTCGGCAACTATGTTGACGCTGCGACGGCGTCAGCTGGCCGATTTGGCGCTCATTCGTCGGTCGCCGCCATAAGGCGTGCTCCCTCCTCTTTCGGGCCAAATCGACTCAGCTGACGCCGTCTCGCTGTTTTTGCCTGGTCATCGGCAGCCTCATTTCTGTTGCATTCTCGTCTTTCAAGGCACCTTGCTCGCGCTGACGGGTTCTCGCTGTTGATGACGGCATCATTGGCGTTTCCGCTCTTGTTGGCGAGGGCAACGGTGCTGTCTTTGCCGTATTATTGAGGCTGTTTGTTGCTTTGCTTGTTGTTGAGGGGCTTTGTTGGACAGCTATTTTACTCTGCAATCGAATATTGAGGCTTCGGGCGAGTTTGTGGACCGCAAGAGCCGGTTTATTGCCCAGCTGGTCCATATTGAGTCCGAGGATGAGGCGAATGCCTTTATCGAGATGGTTCGCAAGCGTCATTACGACGCTCGACACAATGTTCCCGCGTGGATTTTGGTCGATGGGCGCGAGCGCCAGAGTGATGATGGTGAGCCGAGCCGCACGAGCGGTATGCCGACACTCGAGGTGCTGCGCGGTGCGGGGCTCAAAAATGTTTGCTGCGTGGTGACGCGCTATTTTGGTGGCACGCTGTTGGGGCCTGGTGGCTTGGTACGTGCCTATACCACGGCGACGCAGGCGGCGGTGGCCGCGGCTCAAGATGCTGGGCAGATCGTTGAGATGACGAGCGTCGTGCCTGTTGATGTCCATGTGGCCTATCCACAGTATGAGCAGGTGCTTCGTTTGGCGCAGGATTCGGGTGCCAAGGTTTCGGATACCGAATTCGCGGATGCCGTGACGCTTCATTTTGTGTTTAAGGCAGGGGAGCAGGAGTCGTTTTGCGTTAAGATGCGCGAGCTTATGGCGGGGCGCGAGGAGATCGAGGTCGGCGCTCCCGAATTTGCCGAGTTCTAGCGGCGACGGCCGGCGTGCTATTGGATGGATCCCAAGCGCGCCGGCCGTCGTTTTTCTGTTGCTGTCGTTTACTCGGCGAGCTGCTTTAGCATATCGCAGGCGATCTCGACGGCATCGTCGATGCAGCCGGGGCAGCTGCGGAGCGGACCCTTATCCGATCCGATGCCCTTGAGCGTGCCGCAGACGGTCGTCGTGTTCTTCTCGCCAAAACGCTTGGCGATTTCGCGCGACAGCTTGTAGGTCTGGCCTTTGGTCTTGGGGTTTTCCATTCCGTCGCTCATTACAAAGCCCATGATGGCCACAGCGCCCGAGATTGCGCCGCAGGTTTCGGTCATGCCGCCCATGCCGGCGCCAAAGCCCTCGGTGAGGGTAAAGGCGACCTGGGGGTCGAGCCCGACGGCGGGCGCGAGCGTGCAGGCGACGGCCTGGGCGCAGTTAAAGCCACGGGCGTGGTATTCGGCAGCCTGAGCCTGACAGGCGTTGATGTCGAGCTGAGCCGTATCGATTTGCTTCATCGTTGTCTCCTTGGTCACGGTGTACCCGCCTATGGTACCCGTGACGGTGCATGTAATCATCGAGAGCTTCATGGATGCTTCATTTTTATCTATCGAGCAAATGTCCAAGGCTTGAGATAAATGCTCCTGATCAATTTGACCCATAACCTATCTTGGGGATGGGTTGAGAGGGGTGCAGGGTAGCGGTATCGTGAATCGAATAAAAATGTAACCCAGCAAGGGAGCTAGATATGAGCGAGCAGGCTATCGGTACCACATGTGTTCAGGGCGGATATCGCCCGGGCGACGCGGAGCCGCGCCAGGTGCCCATCTACCAGTCCACCACGTGGAAGTACGACACGTCCGAGCACATGGGCAAGCTGTTTGACCTGGAGGAGTCAGGCTACTTCTATAGCCGTCTGCAGAACCCCACATGCGATTTGGTTGCCGCCAAGATCTGCGAGATGGAGGGCGGTACCGCCGCGATGCTCACGAGCTCGGGCATGGCTGCGAACTTCCTCGCGATCTTTAACGTGGCCGGTGCCGGCGATCACGTGGTCGCGAGCTCTGCCATCTACGGCGGTACCTACAACCTGCTGGCTCACACCATGGGCCGTATGGGCTTGACCTGCACGTTCGTTGCCCCCGACTGCACCGACGAGGAGCTCGAGGCAGCCTTCCAGCCCAACACCAAGCTCGTCTTTGGCGAGACCATCGCCAACCCCGCCCTTGCCGTGCTCGATATTGAGCGCTTTGCCAAGGCCGCGCACGACCACGGCGTGCCGCTGATGGTCGACAACACCTTCCCGACGCCTGTGATGTGCCGTCCCTTTGAGTGGGGCGCCGACATCGTCACGCACTCCACCACTAAGTACATGGATGGCCATGCGGCCTACCTGGGCGGCGTGATCGTCGATCACGGCCAGTTTGACTGGATGGCCCATGCGGACAAGTTCCCGGGTCTCACCACGCCCGACGAGAGCTACCACGGCGTGACGTATGCCGAGAAGTTCGGTCGCGAGGGCGCCTTCATTACCAAGGCCACCGCGCAGCTTATGCGCGACCTTGGCCCCATGCAGAACCCGCAGGCGGCGTTCTTCTTGAACAGCTCGCTCGAGAGCCTGCATGTGCGCATGCCGCGTCATTGCGAGAACGGCCTGGCCGTTGCCAAGTTCCTGCAGAGCCATCCCAAGGTGCGTTTCGTGAGCTATCCGGGCCTGGAGGGCGATAAGTACTATGACATGGCTCAGAAGTACATGCCCAACGGTACCTGCGGCGTTGTGAGCTTTGGCTTTAACGGTGGTCGCGCGGCGGCCGAGACCTTTATGAAGAGCCTCAAGCTCGCCCAGATCGCCACGCACGTGGCCGATGCGCGCACCTGCTGCTTGCATCCGGCAAATGCCACACATCGCCAGATGAACGACGAGGAGCTCATCGCCTGCGGCATCTCCGCCGACATGGTGCGCCTGTCGTGCGGCCTCGAGGACACGGCCGATCTGATTGCCGACCTTGAGCAGGCACTCGAGCAGTGCTAGGCTAGCGTTCGCATAAGGCGCCGATGCTGGCAGAAAGCTTCGGCGACCTTTCGTTCCGATTCCGTAGGCGGGACCCCAATCGCGACTGTTTGCAGGCGATCGGGGTCCCGTTTTTGCGTTGCGCCACTCGAAAGGATGGATATGGAGAAAACTGCAGAGCAGCTGCGCCGCGAGCACATTGCCCTAGAGGGCGACACCCATGGCAAGAACAAGTGGGCGATTCTGTTTACCGTGCTCATCATGACGTTTATGGTGTGTCTGGATTCGACCGTCGTGACCGTGGCGCTGCCCGTGATGCAAAAGGAGCTGGGCGTGGGCCTCGATCGCATTCAGCTGGTGAGTTCGGTGTACCTGCTTGCGACATGCGTGGCTATGCTGCCGTTTGGCCGCCTGGGCGACGTGCGCGGCAAGGTGGGCGTATTCCAGCTGGGCGTCATCGTCTTTACGGTCGGCTCGTTGCTGTGCGGCCTTTCGGCCTCGCTCGAGGTTCTTATCCTGGCACGCATTGTTCAAGGCGTCGGTTGCGCGGCGGCCATGGCTAACAACATGGGTATCATCACCGAGTCGTTTCCGGCGCGCGAACGAGGCCGTGCCATGGGTATTCTCGCGACCTTTGTGGCCCTCGGCATGATGTGTGGCCCCGTGCTCGGCGGTATGCTGGTGGCAAGCTTTCCTTGGGAGAGCATCTTCCTCATCAACCTGCCCATTGGCGTCATCTCGTTTATCGTGGGGCTCTACACGCTGCCGCATGTTAAGCCGGAGACCGGCGAGCGTCCCATGTCCCTGATCGAGGCCGCTCGTCGCTGCTTTGCTAATTCGGCTTTCACCATCAACCTTGCCTGCATGCTCATCGTGTTTGTTGGCATCGGTGCATCCGAGTTTATCCTGCCGTTCTATTTTCAGGACGCCCACGGCTTTGGTTCTGACATCTCTGGACTACTCTTTTTGGCGCTGCCGATGGTGAATGCCTTTATCGGCCCGCTTTCGGGTACGGTTTCGGACCGTGTCGGCTGCGAGGGCCCCACGGCGGTCGGCCTGGGCGTGTACGTGTGCGGTCTTTTTGCGGTAAGCACGCTCGACGAGCACTCTTCCATCCCCGTGATCGTGTGCTGCGTCGCATTTATGTCGTGCGGCACGTCGATTTTCCAAAGCCCCAATAACTCGCTGTATATGGGCTCGGCTCCGCGCGAGGCGCTCGGTTTTGCGGGCAGCTTGGGCAGCTTGGCGCGCTACGCCGGCATGGCACTCGGTATTACGGTGGCGTCGAATATCCTGTATGGGCAGATGGGCATGGCGATGGGCGAGGCCGTGACCAGTTTTGTTGCAGGCCGTCCGGATGTGTTCCTGTTCGGCTTTCGCTCGGTGTTCTACGTGCTCATGGCTGTGGCCGCTGTGGGCTTTGCGCTCGCCATGGTGCGTTTGGTGAGGATGCGCGCCCGCCATTAGCTTGTGGTTACAGGCTTGCCACGAATCGGGCCTATCTACTGGTCTTGCAGCTTTATAGTGCGATGCGGCTTGTGGGGCGGGCAGGGGTCGGTCCGTGGTAGACTATCGAACAACGTTTATTAATCGCGCGGTATCGTTGCCGCGAGAAGGGGTTGCGCCATGCAGGAGCTTGAGGATCGTATTCGCCATGACGGCATCGTAAAGGCCGGTAACGTCCTTAAGGTTGATGCCTTCCTCAACCACCAGTGCGACGTTGAGCTGTTCGACCACATGGGTGCCGAGTGGGCCCGTCTGTTCGAGGGTGTCGAGATCAACAAGATCCTGACGATCGAGGCTTCGGGTATTGGTATGGCCTGCATCGCAGCTCAGCATTTTGGCGGCGTGCCGGTGGTCTTTGCCAAGAAGGCCCAGTCCATCAACCTTGACGGCGAGCAGTATGCCACGACCATCTACTCCTTTACCAAGCAGAAGGAGTACCCGGTCATCGTCGGCAAGCGCTTTCTGTCCGAGGGCGATAAGGTCCTGATTATCGACGACTTCCTGGCCAACGGCTGCGCGCTTGAGGGCCTTATTAAGATCTGCGAGGCTGCGGGTGCCGAAGTTGCCGGCATTGGCATCGCCGTTGAGAAGGGCTTCCAGGGCGGCGGCGATAAGCTCCGTAAACGCGGCTTCCGCGTTGAGAGCCTGGCCCGTATCGCCGATATGGACTGCGAGAACGGCGAGATCACCTTCGCCTAGGCGCGCAACACAAGCGATTGGTATGCGATGTGACAAAGGGACTGTCCCTTTGTCACATTTTTTGTATGAGGGGAGGTGCTGATATGGATGAGAACAAGATGGAATGGCGCGAGTATGCGCGCTATGCCCAGATGTCGGCCGAGGAGTTGGCGCGCGATTGCGAGGTGCAGGTGTTTCGCGCGACAGGTCCGGGCGGACAGGGCGTGAACACGACGGACTCGGCGGTGCGCATGAAACATATCCCTTCGGGGATTGTCGTGACGGCGCGTGAGAGCCGCAGCCAGTTCCAGAACCGTGCAAGCTGTCTGCGTAAGCTGAGGGCAGAGCTTGAGCGTCGTGGCCGTCCGCCGCGCCGACGCGTAAAGACCAAGGTGCCCCAGCGCTCGCGTCAGCGCAGGCTCAACGACAAGCACTTCAACGCGATTAAAAAAGCCAACCGACGCAAGCCGGGCAGCGAAGAATAGCCTTCTCATAAGTTGCGGTGAAATAGGGACTGTTTTGTGGCTTTAGCTGCATAAACAGTCCCTATTTCACCGCAACTTAGGGGTGGTTAGCGGGTAGGGTGCCAGACGTGGAGGGCGCCGGCCAGGATGTCGACCTCGATGCGCGAGGCGACAACGGGCTCGCCGTCGGCCTGGATGGGGTAGTTGGGCTCCTCGAACGTGAGCTCGGCATGACAGCAGCGGCGCATGCGAACCGGTGGCAGCTTGGTATGGTGGCCATCTTTGGCCGAAAGGAACATGGGAAGCGCGACCGCGCGCGGAACGGGGCCGCAGGCGTAGCAGACGTCGAATATACCGTCACAGGGGTCGGCGTCGGGACAGATGCGATAGCCCGAGCCATAGGTAGGACCCAGCTGAATCGCCATGATGATCGCCCTCACGCGCTCGGCGGGCACCCCGTCAAAGCTGACTGTCATGGGGTAGTTGCGATAGCGTAGGCCAAACTGCTCAAGTCCCGAGAGGGTGTAGAGCGGCGCGCCCGTCAAGCCCGTCTTTTTGCGCAGCTCGGTGGTGCCCAGGCCGATGGCGGCATCGATGCCGACCGAAAGCGTCTGGTCGTAGTACTCAACGGTAGCCTCGCCGCTGCCGCTCGCAGGGCTCCACGAGCGAATGCGCCCGATGTCCTGACGCTGCAGCTTGCAGGTGAGCAACGCGCCAAAATCCTTGCCGGAGAAATCTTCGATACCGAGCGTTTGAGCAAAATCGTTGCCGGAGCCCACGGGCAGGACGGAAAGGGCGGGGCGGGCGTCCTCCTCTTGCGTCATAAGCCCGTTGACGACCTCGTGAATCACGCCGTCGCCGCCAAGGGCGATAACGGTGCGATAGCCCTGAGCCTGCGCGGCCAGCTCCTTGGCATGCCCCGCGCGTTCGGTCAGCACCAAGTCAAACTGGGATGCGCGCGCGGTCATATCCAAAAAGCGCTGCAGGCGCTCGGCAACTTCGCGCGCCGCACCCGATTGGGCGGCTGGGTTGGCGATGATGAGCGTGCGACCAAAATCAGTTGCGTGCATGGGGCGACTCCCGGCGTGTGACATGGCAGTGCGGTCGCGCTCAGGTCAAATTGCCCCTGATTGTGGCTGCACGGCGATTATTACATCTACTCTATCAGGTCGTTGTGGCGCTCGATAGCATCCGCTACCGTACCGCCCTCATCCACAATAAGCGAACGGCGCTTGGGAGAGATGATGCGCTGGGCGGGATACACGCCGCGGTGCCCGCCGGTTAGGTAGCTGATAAAGGCCACGATGACAAAGAACCCGGCGGCCGTGCCGTGGAACAGGTCGATGGCCATCATGCAGGTGGTGATGGGCACGTTGAGGCCGGCGCAGAACACGCCGAGCATGCCCAGCGCTGCCAGAAAGCTGGGGTCGATTCCGACGAGGCAACCGATCCAGCCGCCGAGCGCCGCACCGATACCAAACAGGGGCGTGACCTCGCCGCCTTGGAAGCCGGCGCCCAGGGTGAGCGCCGTCACCACGAGCTTGATGGCTGCGTCGGCAAGGGTCGTGTTACCGGAGAACCCGGCGCCCGAGAGCCAGGTGGCAAGGCCGGCATACTTCCAGGCGTCGAGCATCGCGTAGGCCGCGAGCACCACGAGTGCGCCCACGAGTGCGCGAACGAGGTAATTGGTGATAAAGCGACCGTACAGGCTCTTGACGGTTCGAACCGACCAGGCAAAGAGACGTGCCGTCAGACCGAAGATAATGGCGCTGATAACAACGATGACGACCGTTTTGGGCGACATGGCGGGAACGCTGGCGATAACATTCGCCTCGTACTCGGTTCCCAAGGCAAGCGACGTAAAGTAGCCGGTAAACGAGGCGACCAGGCAGTAGATGCCTGCGGTGTAGTCGATTTTGCCAATAAAGCACATCTCCATGCCAAAGAAAGCTCCGGCAAGGGGCGAACCGAATACGGCGCCAAAGGCCGACGAGATGCCGGCGAGCATGAGGTCGTGGTGGTCATGCTTTTTGAGATGGGCGAGGCTCGAGATGTTGCTGGCGATGGTGCCGCCAATCTGCACCGCGGCTCCCTCGCGACCGGCCGATCCGCCCGTGAGGTGCGTGAGCGTGGAGCAGACGAAAGTGAGGACGGCCATGCGCATATGGATGAGGCGTGTGCCCAGGGCGGAGTCGATGACCAGGTTGTTACCGCGTTTGGCGGCAAGACCGTGGTTTTTGTACACCCATGCGGTGGCAACGCCCACAACGGGAAGCAGTGCGTACACCCACGCATGGTGCTCGCGATAATCGGTGGCGATATTCAGCGAGGCCAAAAACGCCCAAGCGGCAACGCCCATGGCGAGCGAGACGATGACGACGAGTACGAGCAACTTGGCGCTCGCGAGTAGGTTGCGGGCGTTGCGGCGCGTGTCGGCAGCCAGGAGATGCTCGGAGCGGGTGAGCTGATGTCTGCCTGCCGTGATGACGTCGTTCAGGGAGAAAAAGCCGCCGTCGTCGAGCGGCTGGGAATGATCCTGCGCCTCGTTTGCGCTTTCGGGTTTGTCGTTATGAGCCATACGTTCCTCTTTTAGGTTGCAACGCAAGCATTATAAAACGCGGTAAACGCGACGAGCCGGTGGGTTGGTCTCCATTCTGTTTCGCGGCCTGCAACCGACAGGTATATTTGCGGGTTCAGGCCGAGTCGCGGTCGTGCGTCGGGGGATTATACTGAGGCAAGCATAAAGAATCGGCGCCTTTGTTGTGCGCCGTGGCATTAAGAGGTGCATATGGCAGAGAAACTCATTCCGCTGGAGGACGCGCAGTCGATTGTCCTGTCGCACGTTGCTCCGACCGATCTCGTCGAGATTCCCGTGTGGCAGGCGGCTGGTTTTCCCTTGGCCGAGGATGCTGTGGCCGATATCGACATTTCACCGTCTGCCAACAGCGCTATGGATGGATATGCCGTGCGCTCGGCGGACTTGGCGCAGGCATCTGGCGAGGCGCCGGTGACGCTCGACGTTATCGGACACGAGGCCGCGGGCCATGTGCTTGAGGGCGCTATCGGCGCGGGCGAGGCGGTCCGCATCATGACGGGCGCGCCGGTGCCCGAGGGTGCGGATGCTGTGGTGAAGTACGAGATCGTCGATGTGCTCGACGGTGACGGCAACGAGGGCTCGCACGTTAGTTTTTCGGCGCCTGCTAAAGTGGGGGAGAACGTTCGCTCGGCTGCTGAGGAAGCGCATGCTGGCGATGTTGTGATGCACGCCGGCGAGGTCGTGGCTCCGGCCGGCGCCGGCTTGCTGGCAAGCGCCGGATACGCGAGCGTGAAGGTGCACGCTGCCCCGCGCGTGGGCATCATCTCGCTGGGCACGGAACTGGTCGCACCGAGTAGGGTACCGGCACGCGGTCAGATTCGCGATTCCAACTCCTCGGCGCTGATGGCCGAGGCACTCGATGCCGGCGCCGAGCCCGTGTTCTACGGCATCGCGCCCGACGATGAGCAGGCGATTGCCGAGCTGGTGCATCGCGCCACGCGAGAGTGCGATTTTGTCATTACGAGCGGTGGCGCCTCGGCGGGCGACTACGACTATGTGACGGCGCTGGTTAAGCGCGAGGGCGAGGTGCTGTTTGATCGCATCTCGATGCGTCCGGGCAAGGCCATCACGTTTGGCTTGCTCGGGGGTAAGCCCTACCTGGGGCTTTCGGGCAATCCGGCAGCGGCGTATGTGGGCTTTGAGATGCTTGCCCGCCCGGCGATTCGCAAGATGCACGGCTTTGCCGAGGGTACGCGACCCGTGCAGCAGGCGATATTGACGCACGGCGTGAAGAAGCGCCAGGATCGACGCTTCTTCGATCGCGCCACGGTTTTGCGCGACCCCGAGACCGGTAAGCTGTTGGTGACCGAGGCCAAGACGCAGAATTCGGCGCTGCTCGGCACGATGCAGCGGGCCAACTGCCTGCTGCGTATTGACGAAGGACCGTGCGAGCTCAAGGCGGGCGACGTCGTGGATGTCGTGCGTGTCGACCTGCCCGAGGGAACGGTGCTATAGGAGGATCGCTATGGAGTTGAAGATTTCGATCGTGACGTGCTCGGACACGCGCGACCTTGCCCAGGACGAGGCTGGAGCCGCGCTCGAGGAGCTTATCGAGGCACAGGGCTGGACGGTCGCCTCACATGTGGTCGTGCGCGACGACGTCAGCGAGATTGGTGATGCCGTTGTGGAAGCCGCCGATGAGTGCCACGCCAACGTCGTGCTCACCTGCGGCGGTACGGGGCTTTCGATGCGCGATGTGACGCCCGAGGCGACGCGTGCCGTCTGCGACCGCGATGTGCCGGGTATTGCAGAGGCGATTCGCGCATACTCCATGACCAAGACGCGCCGCGCCATGCTCTCGCGCGCTATTTGCATGCAACGAGGTCATACACTTGTCGTAAACTTTCCCGGTTCCACGAAGGCCGCCCGCGAAAGCTGGGAGGCCATAGCGGACCAGCTGGAACATGCGGCCCAGATGACGGCGGGCGGCGGACACGCCAAATAAGCGCACTACCTGCGGCGGAGCGACCTTACGGGCTGCTCCGCCTTTGTTTTCCGCCGAAGCGACGCCGAGGTGTACGCTAACTCGAAACTATATTCTCTGGCGAGAATAATTTCTCACTATCATTATTCGCGCAGAAGTATAATCTGGTTGCAGATTAAAGCCCGCGGTGGGGTACCCGGGCACAAGGTCCGAAAGGGTTGAATATGTTCGATATGGTTTCTCGCCGCGGATTCGTCTCGCTCTCTGCTGTCGTCGCTGCCGGCCTTGGCCTTGCCGGGTGTTCCGGCAATAAGGCGCCTGAGCCGACTGGCTCCGGTGCCGGTTCTGCTAAGGCATCTTCCAAGAAAGCTGTCGAGCTGCAGGTCTTTGCCGCCAACTCGCTCGAGAAGGCTCTGCCCGAGGTCCAGGAGCTCTACACCGACCAGACCGGCACCACCTTTGCTGACACGCAGTTTAAGGCCTCCGGCGACCTCGTTGAGCAGATGCGTGCCGGTGCCGCCGTCGACGTGCTCATCACGGCTTCCAAGGGCACCATGGACGACGCCGAGGCCGCCGAGCTCGTCGACGCCGACACGCGTGAGGACATGTTCGTCAACGACCTCGTGATCATTCGCGCCGAGGGCTCCGACACCAAGGTCGACGCCATCGCCGACGTCGCGAATCTGGACGGCAAGATCGCCATCGGCGACGCCAAGACCGTTCCCGCCGGCAAGTACGCCAACCAGGCCCTGGCCTCCGTGGGCCTCTACACCGGCACCGAGGGCGACGACGGCGAGTATGCTCCCGAGATCGCCGACAAGGTCGCTCTGGCTGACAAAGTTGGTACCGCCGCCGCCTATGTGTCCACAGGCGACTGCGTGGCCGGTTTTGTCTACAGCTCTGACATCTACCGCTACGACGGCATCGAGGAAGCCTTCGTGTGCCCCGAGGATTCGCACAAGCCCATCGTGTATCCGGGTGCCGTTGCCGAGAGTTCCGAGCACACCGACGAGGCCAAGGCGTTTATCGACTTCTGCCTGTCTAACAAGAAGGCTCAGAAGATTTGGGCCAAGTACGGCTTTGAGCTTTCCGCGTAGTGCGGCTTGGCGCGATAATTCCATCGTTTTGTGTTTCACTCCGTCCTTGTATTCGCTTGGAGCTTTTCGTGCTTAATAGATTCCGCATGCTTGTCGCCTGTGCTTTGACCTTCGCGCTTTGCTGGGTGCCGGGACTTGCATTTGCTGGGGACGCTGAGGACGGGGCCCAGAACGCTGCGACCGCTCATGGGCTTTCCTATGGGATTGAGGGTTTTGAGCGGTTGGCCAAGGGGACCGCTCGTGCCATGGAGGGCCAGCCTGAGGGCTACCGGTTTCCCGTTGACGAGGACGTGGACCTTGTAGTGGCGCCTGCTGCCGATCGCGTTGTGGTGTGGATATCGCCCAAGGCGGTCGAGAAGTATGGATTGGATCCGCAGGACAACGAGTGCGTATCGGGTCTCAAGGCCCTCGTCTGTGAGCTCGACAGCGCAAACTGCATGGGAGGTGCGCAGCTGGAGGACGTGGATCTTCCTTGGTATGTTACGGCGGAAACAGCGTTTGATGCCGGCGGGTATACCTATGGCTTTGACGAGCGCGGTGCGGATGGGGACCGCTATGTGGTGATTGCATCAGCCTCGGGTGATGCCAAGGGCGGCGCGCGTTGGCTTGATAGCGCTCAAATGGTAGAAGCGTCGTCTGTCGTGTTGCGGGATGAGCGGGGGCCCTTGACCTCTCTGGCCTCCTTTTTGGGCGACATCGACTATCGCCCGTTTTGGGTGTCCATAAAAACGAGCGGCCTTGCCCTGCTGATCTCCTTTGCGCTGGGCCTGTTTGCCGCGTGGAAGACCATGGGTACCTCGAGTCGCATCAAGGGCCTGCTCGACTCGGTCTTTACCATCCCTATGGTGTTGCCGCCTACGGTGTGCGGCTTTCTGCTCCTCATGCTGTTTGGCCGCTCGACCGGGGTGGGCCAGTGGCTCATCGCGCACGGTATCTCGATCGTCTTTACCTGGCCCGCGGCGGTGATCTCTGCCGTGGTGGTGTCGTTTCCCCTGGTCTACCGCACGGCGCTCGGTGCCTTTGAGAGCCTCGACATGCAGATGCTCGACGCCGCGCGAACTCTGGGATGGTCCGAGCGTCGCATCTTTACCAAGCTTATGATGCCGCTTGGCTGGCCCTCGATTGCCGCCGGCACGGTGCTCGCCTTTGCCCGCGCGATGGGCGAGTTTGGCTGCACCCTGTTCTTTGCGGGCAACTACGCCGGCATTACGCAGACCATTCCGATTGCGATTTACTTTGAGTGGATGGGCGGTAACACGTCGGTGGCGCTCTTTTGGGTCATCGTCGTAATTGTGTTCAGTTTTCTGGTCATTCTGTTCATCAACATGTACACCGCGCATTCGCAAAAGTATCGCGAGCGGGGCCTTTCCCGTGCGGAACGCAAACAGGCCAAGCCGCTGGGCGGCCAGACCGATTCGCTCGACCCAGTCGGCGGCGATGCGCTGCGTATCGATCGCGAGGCGCTGGCCGAGCTCATGCGCGATGATGCCGCATTGCAGGGAGGTCGATAAGCCATGTCGCTCGTTCTGGATATTAAAAAGCGCTACCCGGGGTTCACCCTCGACATCCAACTCGAAGCCGGCGAGGAGCGCGTTGGCTTGCTCGGTGCCTCCGGATGCGGCAAGAGCTGCACCTTGCGCTGCATTGCCGGCGTGGAGACGCCCGACGAGGGCAAGATCGTCGTCAACGGCGTAACCTTCTTTGATTCGGACGCGGGCATCAATCTGTCGCCCCAGGAGCGCAAGTGTGCCCTGCTGTTCCAAAACTATCAGCTGTTTCCCAACATGACGGTGGCCGATAACGTGTGCGCCGGCGTAAAGGACGCGGGCGAAGCCGCCGCGCGCAAGCAACTTGCCGAGCGCTACCTGAGTATCTTTGGACTGGCCGACTTTGCCGACCGCTATCCCGCGCGCCTCTCGGGCGGTCAGCAGCAACGCGTGGCGCTTGCCCGCATGGTGGCGGCGCATCCAGGCATTTTTATGTTCGACGAGCCCATGAGCGCGCTCGATTCCTATCTTAAGAGCGCGCTCGAACAGAATATGCTCGACCTGTTCGATGTATGCAACCGCACCGTGCTCTACGTGAGCCACGACATCGACGAGGCGTGCCGCCTGTGCCAGCGCATCTGCGTGATGCATAACGGGCATGTGGAGGAGATCGGCTCCGTCGAGGACGTGGTTCGCCGCCCGCAGACGCTGGCGGCACTGCGTCTGACGGGCTGCAAGAACACAAGCCGGGCGCGCAAGATCGGCGACGAAGAAGTTGAGGCCCTCGACTGGGGCATGACCTTTAACGTGGGTCGTGAGGTGCCCGACGACGTGGCGTACCTGGGCATTCGCGCAAGCTACTTCCATGTTGACAATCGCGCGGAGCGGGGTCGCAACAGCTATGATTTGCACGTGGCCCGAGTGAGCGATTCGCGCTTTGAGCGCCTGGTGCTGTTGGATGTGCCGCGTGCCGATGCGCCGACGCGCCTGCAGTGGAAGGTGAATAAGGTGAGTGTACCCGTGGAAGAGCTGCCACAGGCGGGTGAGACCCTGCGCATGCATTTTGATGCCAGCAGGATTCATCTCGTTTGCCGATAGCGCGGCGTGCGGGTACGGCCGGGAATCGGCTTTTTGACCGTCCGGCTCCTTAGCGGGTCGCCATTCGCCGAATCGGGGATGACAAAATCTTATCAATCTGATAACTATTTATCAGACAGTGAGATGCTCGCATCCCGAAGCTGTCGTACACGTGTCGGCGGTGTTCGTCTGGATGATGACCGCTGATATAGTTTCCTTCAATAAGAAAAAAGGAGGGTGCGCCGGTGCTGCAGATGACATATTCGCGTCGCGTTGCCGCGCGCGCCCTGTATATGGCTCGGAGCCGCATATGAGCAGGTATGTTCACGGCTCCGGGAGAGACGACGCACAACTAAATAATCGACCGCAAAGCAGGTTCCCTAAAATTCCGGGTTTGAGCACGGCTGGGTTTTCGCCGCCCACCGTGCAGCAATACCGTAGTTATCCGTATTTGGTTCGAGAGGGGAACCGTCATGGCTGAAGAATTCGATTTCCATCCGATGTGGGAGAGCCTCGGCATGAATCTTGCCGACCACGACATGCTGCTGGGCGCCGTGGGCCAGATGTACGGCGATATGTTCCTAACGCAGAACAATCGCCCCAAGTCCACGTCCTACCTGGATTTTGTCGCCACCAACATCCACAGCGGCCGTATTAAGGAGATGCTCGACAAGAAGGAGGCCGGCGAGGCCACCAAGATCGTCGGTTCGTTCTGCGTGTACGTGCCCGAGGAGATCGTACTTGCCTGTGACGGCATCCCCGTGGGCCTGTGCTCGGGTGCCGATTGGGCAACCGATAAGGTCGAGGAGCACCTGCCGCGCAACACCTGTCCGCTTATCAAGAGCTTTGCCGGCTTTAAGCTGGGCGAGGTCTGCCCCTACATTGAGTCGAGTGACCTGGTGGTGGGTGAGAACACCTGCGACGGCAAGAAAAAGGCCTACGAGTTCTTTGCCACGCAAAAGAACATGTACGTCATGGATATTCCCAACGTTCACGACGAGTCGACGCTCGTGACCTGGAAGGCCGAGGTCAAGAAGCTCGCCGCCAAGATCGAGGAAGAGTGCGGCGTCAAGATTACGCCCGAGCGTCTGAAGGCCGCCATCCACGCCGTCAATGAGAAGCGTCGCGCCCTGCAGCGCCTCGCAGCCACGCGCGCTGCCGACCCGGCGCCCATCAGCGGTCTCGATAGCCTGCTGACCGTTCAGGCCGCCTTTATGGACGACACGCCGCGTCTGACCGGAGCCATCAACGATATGGCGGCTGAGTGCGAGCAGCGTGTCGAGGCCGGCGAGGGCGTGGCGCCCAAGGGGACCAAGCGCATCCTGTACACCGGTACGCCCATGGCCGTGCCTAACTGGAAGCTGTTCAACCTTATCGAGAAGGCCGGCGGCGTCGTGGTGGGCGAGGAGTCCTGCACGGGCTCGCGCTACTACAAGGATCTGGTCGACGAGTCCGGCGAGACGGTCGACGAGATGCTCGATGCCATCGCCGAGCGCTACTTTAAGATCAACTGCGCCGTCTTTACGCCCAACGACCAGCGTATGAAGGACATCGTCCAGATGGCGCACGACCTGCATGCCGACGGTATCGTCGACGTGGCCCTGCAGTTCTGCACGCTCTACGAGATGGAGTCGTTTGCCGTGGAGAAGGCCGCCGAGGAGGCCGGCATTCCGTTTATGCACATCACGACCGACTACGCCGGCGAGGACGCCGGTCAGCTCCAGACCCGCATCGAGGCCTTCCTCGAGACGATTTAGCCGCACCTGCGCCAAGCTGTGCCGCCGGGTGTTCCTGTCCACGCGATAAGGATTTCTCCGTTGCCATGCCGGCCGGTGTCCGGATGCACCGCAGGGCGCCGGCCGGCTTCGCATAGCTGCCGGGGCGGGGATTTCCACCGTCCCGGCAGATTCTATCCGTTTGTTCAGACACGAAAGGAACTCAATGAACAACGACCTTTTCAAGGCGGGCGTCTCCCGTCGCGGTTTTCTGACCGGCTCCGCTGCCCTGTGCGTCATGGCGGGCCTCGGCCTCACCGGCTGCGGCGGTTCGGGCGCCGAGAGCGGTAGCGCCGCTGCCTCCGGCCAGGATGTGG
This sequence comes from uncultured Collinsella sp., assembly GCA_958420205.1. Lineage (GTDB taxonomy): Bacteria > Actinomycetota > Coriobacteriia > Coriobacteriales > Coriobacteriaceae > Collinsella. Next base: position 28,803 of record CATZIX010000004.1, read on the forward strand.
AGTATCGCGACGAACTGCAGATCGCGTTACCGGCGAGCCCGGACGGTCTCGATCCGCACGCCACGTCGTCGCTTGTGACCATGGACATCATCTGCAACGTCGTCGAGCCGCTCTTTGGCCTCGATAGCGACTACGAGCCCCAGCCCGTGCTGGCCAAGGGCTATGAGGTCTCCGACGACGGCCTGACCTACACCATCAAGCTGCGCGAGGGCGTCACCTTCCACAACGGCAAGGAGTTTGGCTCCGAGGACGTCGTGGCCTCGATGAACCACTGGCTCACCGTCAACGACCGCGCCGCGAGCCTGCTGCCCGGCGCCACCTTCGCCGCCTCGGGCGACCACGAGGTCACCTGCACGCTGACCGAGCCCGCCATCGACTTTCTGATCATCCTGGGCAACCACTCCCAGTATCCGGGCATCTTCCCCTCCGAGGTCATCGAGGCCGCGGGCGATACCGGCGTGACCGAGTACGTGGGTACCGGTGCCTACAAGTTTGTGGAGTGGAAGCAGGACCAGTACGTCCATCTCACCCGCTACGAGGACTATGTCGCCGCCCACGGCAAGGCTTCGGGCTACACCGGCAAGGTCTCCGCGCCCACCAAGGACATCTACTATCAGTTCGTGACCGAGGCCTCCACGCGCGTGAGCGGGTTTGAGACCGGCGAGTACGATATCGCTGGCGAGATCCCCACCGAGAACTACCACGACTTCGACGGCAACGACGACGTCAAGCTCTACACCCATAACGCCGGCGTTCTGACCGCCTTCCTCAACATGAACGAGGGCATCTTCGCCGACGAGGAGATCCGCAAGTGCGCCCTCATGGCTATCGACTGCGAGGCGGCCGCTCTTGCCGCCTATGGCGAGAAGGAGCTCTTCAACATCGATCCCAACCTTGGCAACCCCGAGAACGCTCAGTGGGCGACCGATGCGGGCAAGAAGTACTTTAACCAGGCCGACGCCAAGGCCGCCAAGAAGGCCCTGGCCAAGACCTCCTATGCCGGTGAGGCGGTCAAGCTGCTGACCACCCCCGACTACAAGGATATGTACAACGCCACCGTCGCGCTGCAGGAGCAGCTCGAGAAGGCCGGCTTCACCGCCGAGGTCGACAGCTACGAGTTCGCGACCTTTATGGACATCCGCTCCGGCAAGCCCGAGCAGTGGGACCTCTTTGTGGCCTCCACCAACTACAAGCCCATCCCGGCCCAGTCCCTCTCGGTCTCCAAGGCCTTCTATGGCCTGTCCGACGAGAAGGCGCTCAAGCTCGTGGCCGAGACCCGCACCGCCAAGGACACCGACGCCGCGGCCAAGAAGTGGGCCGAGGCTCAGGAGCGCCTCTATGAGATCGCCGTCATCGAGCCGCTTTGCCACTACGCTTCCATCACGGGCACCCAGGCAGACGTCGAGGACGTCGAGGTGCTCGACGGCGCCATCGTTTGGAATGCCAAGCGTCCGGAGTAATGCAATAGATGGCGTGGCGGCTTGAGGGATTTGGTCCCCTGTGGCCGCCACGCCCTGTCCACGTTCAGAGGGGAAATAGACGCCTCGCATGTTGAAGTACACGCTCAAACGTATAGGCGCGATGGTTCCGGTGATGCTCATCATCTCGGTCGTCGTGTTTTTGATTATCTATCTCACACCGGGTGACCCGGCTTCTTCGATGCTCGGCATGGAGGCTTCGGCCGACCAGATCGAGCGCGTCAACGATAGCTTGGGACTCAACGAGCCGCTGCCGCAGCGCTACGTTGAGTGGATGGGCGGCGTGCTTACCGGCGACCTGGGCGATTCGTATTTTATGCGCCAGCCCGTCACGCAGGCGATCGCCGAGCACTTTGGCCCCACGCTATCGCTCGCGCTTCTGGCACAGCTCATCGCGCTGTTGATTGCGCTGCCCTGCGGCGTCGTCGCCGCCCTCAAACATGGGTCGCGCACCGACGCGGTCTTGCGTGTCGTTGCTCTTTTGGGCGTGGCGATACCCGGCTTTTTGATGGCGCTCATGCTTATGTGGTTGTTTGCCGTCACGTTGCGTGTGTTCCCGGTGGCCGGCTATGCGCCGCTATCGAAGGGCTGGTTCAGCCATTTACGCTATCTTGCGTTGCCGGCCATATCGCTTGGATGCGTTCAGGCCGCGCTGCTCATGCGCATGACCCGTTCGAGCGTTATCGAGGCCATGCAGCTTGACTGCGTCAAGACGGCACGTGCCAAGGGCGTCTCCGAGGTTCGCGTGGTGCTGGCCCATGCCCTGCGCAACGCAGCGCTGCCGATTCTCACCTCGGTCGGCTATTCTTTTGGCGCCCTGATTACGGGTGCCGTGGTGACTGAGGCCATTTTTAACATCCCCGGTTTGGGCCAGCTGGTCACGAGCTCTATCGAGCGTCGCGACTATCCTGTGATTCAGGGCGTGCTGCTGGTCATCGCCTTGTTGAATTCTGTGATCAATCTGGTCGTCGACCTTGCCTACGGCGCTTTTGACCCGCGCGCTCGCAAATGGGGCGATGCATGATGACAAACTTTAAGAAGGCTCTTGCCAACAAGGGGTTTGTGGTCGGTGGCTGCATTTTCCTGGCGATTGCGCTGATCGCGCTCGTCGGTCCGCTGGTGTGGACGGTTGATCCCAATGCGCAGGAGATGACGTTGCGACTTTCGGCACCTTCGCCCGCGCATCCCTTTGGCTGCGATGACTTTGGCCGCGACCTGCTTGCCCGCGTCATCGCGGGCGCGCGCGTGTCGCTTGGCGTTGGCATTGCCGTCACGCTCGCGACGAGTGCACTCGGCTTGGTGATCGGCGCCTATGCGTGCTACAACGAGAGGCTCGATCATATTCTCATGCGCATCTGCGACGGTCTTATGTCCATTCCGGGCGTGCTTTTGGCTATCGCACTCATGGCCATGATGGGGGCGAGCGTGTGGAACGTTATCATCGCGCTCTCCATCGTCTATACGCCCAGCATGGCGCGCATCGTGCGCTCGCGTGCGATGGTGGTCAAGGAGGAGCCCTTTGTGGAGGCCCTGCGCGTGCAGGGCGCCTCGACCGCGCGCATCGTGTGGCTGCATATCGTGCCCAACGTTATGGCACCCTTCCTGGTGCAGGCGACCTTTGTCTTTGCCGAGGCCGTGCTCTCGGAGGCCGCGCTTTCCTTTTTGGGACTGGGCATCAAGGCACCCGATGCCAGTTGGGGCAACATCCTGCAGGCGGGCAAGAACGTGATGCGTAAAGCCTGGTGGATGATCTTCTTCCCGGCTCTCGCCATCATCGCGAGCGTGCTTTCGCTGAACCTCGCCGGCGACGGCCTTCGCGACGCCCTCGACCCCAAGACCAAGGAGGACTAGCCCATGAGCGAACATCTTTTGGACGTGCGCGACCTGTGCATCTCGTTTGTGGGCCGCGATGGCAACGCGCTGGAAGCCGTCAACAAACTCAACCTACATATCGATGCTGGCGAGATCGTTGGTGTTGTCGGCGAGTCCGGCTGCGGTAAGTCGGTGTTTGCCCAGAGTGTCATGCGCCTATTGGAGCATGAACAGAAGATGGCCTATACCGGTCAGATTCTCTTTGACGGGGAGGACCTGCTCGCGCGCCCGCTCAAGCGCATGCGCGAGGTGCGCGGCTGCGATATCGCCATGATTTTCCAGGACCCTTTGAGCTCGCTTAACCCCGTCATGACGGTGGGCGCGCAGGTTATCGAGGCCGTGCGGGCCCACCGTAAGGTGAGCCGACGCGAAGCCCGCAACGAGGCTCTATCGCTGTTGGAGCGTGTGGGAATTCGAGATGCCGCGGCCCGCTTCGACATGTATCCGGGCGATTTTAGCGGCGGTATGCGCCAGCGCGTGATGATTGCCATGGCGCTCGCCGGGCACCCACGCCTGCTTATCGCCGACGAGCCCACCACGGCACTCGACACGACGACTCAAGAACAGATTTTGGATCTCCTGCGCGACCTCAACAGTTCCGAGGGCATGGCGGTGCTTTTTATCAGCCATGATTTGGGTGTCGTCACGAGCATCTGCTCGCGCGTGCACGTTATGTATCTGGGCCAAATCGTAGAAGAGATCGACGCCTGCGGCCTTATGGAGCGCCCGAGCCACCCGTATGCCCAGGGGCTCATCGCGAGCATTCCGCCGCTCGAAGGCGAGCGAGTTGACACGCTGGCGGATATTCCGGGCACAGTGCCGCCGCTTACGGCAATACCCTGTGGATGCCGCTTTGCGCCTCGTTGCGCCCGGGCGGACGAGCGTTGCCGCGCGCAGGAGCCTCCGCTGTTTGCCGTGAATGCGTGCGACCGGTCTAAATGCTGGCTTGTCGAGAAAGGGGAGTGCCGTGGCTGTTGATAGCGAAGCCCTGTTTAGGGTCTCACATCTGACTAAAGCGTATCCCATGCCGGGCTCAGGTTTTAAGCGTCAGGCCTTTACCGCCGTGGACGATCTGTCGTTTGAGATCGCGCCGGGCGAGGTCTATGGCCTGGTTGGCGAATCTGGATCGGGCAAGTCGACGACTGGACGCCTGATCTGTGGTCTCGAGCGTGCGGATTCCGGCTCGATTGTCTATCGCGGGCACGACCTCGCCACGATGTCGGAGCGCGAACACAAGCCGTTTCGCCGCGAAATCCAGCTGGTATTCCAGGATAGCTCTACGGCTTTTGACCCGCGCAACCGTGTCGGCCGCATTTTGGAGGAGCCGCTGATTATCGCCGGCGTGCGCGATGCGGATGAGCGCCATGAGCGCGCGCTCTCGGCCCTGGCCTCGGTCGGTCTTCTGGCAGAGCATTATGACCGCTATCCGCATGACCTTTCGGGGGGACAGCGTCAGCGACTCAATCTGGCACGGGCGCTTATTTGCGAGCCGCGCCTTGTGGTATGCGACGAGCCGGTCTCGGCGCTTGACGTGTCCGTTCAGGCCCAAGTGCTCAACTTGCTTCGCGACCTGCAGCGCACGACGGGCGTGGCGCTGCTGTTTATCACGCATGATATGCGTGTGGTTCGGCATATGTCCGACCGGATTGGCGTGCTCTACCACGGTCGTCTTGTCGAGGAAGGCGCGGCCGAGGACGTGATCGCGCACCCGAGCGATCCGTATACGCAGGAGCTTATCGACGCCATTCCCTAGAGGATGCTTCCTTTTGGGTATGGCGTGGGTTTGTTGTTAAATTGTCGGTATATCAGTGCAAGAGAGGGGAACTACTATGTCCGATATCGAGGAACAGCCGTTGCCGCGAACGTTTGAGGAGTTCAACGAGCAACGCAAGGCGGCGTTTATTCGCGTTAAGGATTACAAGCAGGCGGGTAATCGCCTGGTCGGCTTTTTGTGCAGCTATACGCCGCTCGAGATTATCGATGCCGCGGGCGCCTCGAGCGTGGCTCTGTGCGGTACGTCCGACGAGGTGATTCCCGAGGCCGAGAAGGTGCTGCCGGCAAATCTGTGTCCGCTCATCAAGTCGACGTACGGCTTTGCCTACTCGCAAAAGTGCCCGTTTACGTACTTTAGCGACATGATCATCGGCGAGACCACCTGCGACGGCAAGAAGAAGATGTACGAGCTACTCAACGAGCTCAAGCGCACGCACATTCTGCATCTTCCGCAGGGCCGCGACCGCGCCTACGAGCGTGAAGGCTGGTACGAGGAGTGCCGTCTGCTCAAGGAGGAACTCGAGAGCTTCTACGGCATTACGATTACCGACGATGACCTGCGCGCTGCCGTCCGTCGTCGCAACCGCTTGCGTGCGGCCCAGCTCGACATGTTTGCGCTGCAGGCCAACCAGCCGGCGGCCATGAGCGGCGTCGACCTGATGAGCACCATGTTTGCCGGTACGTTTAGCTTTGATATCGAGGCCTATACGCAGCAGCTGGAGCAAAAGGTTGTCAAGCTGCGCGAGGCCTACGACGCGGGCGAGCGCCCGGTTGCGGCGGATGCCAAGCGCATTCTGATCACCGGCTGCCCGGTGGGCGGCGTAATCAACAAGATCGGTCGCACCATCGAGTCCAACGGCGGTGTGGTCGTGTGCATGGACGACTGCTCGGGCGAGCGCACGGCGGCTATGATGATCGACCCGGACGCGCCCGACATTCTGCGCGCCATCGCCGACCGCTACCTGGATATCAACTGCTCGGTCATGACGCCCAACGACGGTCGTATGGAAAACACGCTGGCCATGTGCGAGAAGTATCACGTCGATGGCGTGGTAGAGAGCGTGCTACAGGCCTGCCACACCTTCAATGTTGAGAGCGCGCGCATGCAGGAGGCCGTCGAGGGTGCGGGTATTCCGTATATGAAGATCGAGACCGACTACAGCAACGGCGACATGGGTCAGATCGAGACCCGCATCGCCGCCTTTATCGAGACCCTGTAGGACAAATGCGGCAAAGGGATAGCTGCTTTGCCGCATAGAAGGAGGATGTCGTGGTTGGCATTGGTATCGACATAGGCTCGACGGCCGCGAAGGCTGCAGTGGTGGAGACGGACGGCGCCATTGCATGGACCTGCGTCATGCCGACGGGGTATTCGTCGGTCGATGCGGCCGAGCGCTTGCGCAGCGAGCTCGCTTCAGCCGGCTATGACGTGGCTTCCGACGACGTGCGCGTGATCGCGACCGGCTACGGTCGTGTCGCCGTGCCCTATGCGCACAAGGTCGTGACCGAGATCACCTGCCACGGTACCGGTGCCGTGCGCCTGTTTGGCGATCACGGCACGGTGATTGACGTGGGCGGCCAGGACACCAAGGTCATTCAGCTTAAAAGTGGCCGCGTGGCCAAGTTCGCCATGAACGACAAGTGCGCCGCCGGCACGGGGCGCTTTTTGGAGATCATGGCCGACCGTCTGGGTATTTCCCAACAGCAGATGGCCGACCTTGCGCGTTCCGGTGAGCCCACCAAGATCAGCAGTATGTGCACGGTGTTTGCCGAAAGCGAGGTCATCAGCCTGATCGGTCGCGGTGAGCCGCGCGAGAACATTGCGCGTGGCGTGATCGACAGCGTGGTCTCGCGCGTGGCGACCATGGCCGGGCAGGCCGCGGGCGCCCCGTACTACCTGACCGGTGGCCTGTGCGAGAACGCCTTCGTGGTGGAGCGGTTGGGCGAGCTGCTGGGATCGCCGGTGACCACCTCGCCCCAGGCTCGCTTTGCCGGAGCGATCGGCGCGGCTGTCCGCGCCGCCGCCTTGGCCTAGGGGTGTACCGCGACATGCGCATCCTCAATATCACGGCACAAAAACCAGATAGCACCGGCAGCGGCACCTACCTTGCCGCGCTTGTGCGCGAGCAGATCGAGACGGGGCATCGCGCCGCCGTGCTTTGCGGTGCGGCGCCGGGTGATACCCAAGGCGAGCTGGACCGGCGTGCTGCCGTGTTTGCCGTACCGTTCGAGTTGCCCGAGCTGCCGTTTCCCATCTGCGGTATGTCCGATGTCATGCCCTATCCCTCCACGCGCTATCGTGATCTGACACCTTCGATGCTCAAGGCATTTGAGCGGGCATTTGCTAATGCAATCGATCGGGCGGTGACTGAGTTTCGGCCCGATCTGGTGCTCTGCCATCACCTGTATCTGGTGACCGCATTGGCGCGCGAGTGCGTCCGGGGCGTGCCGGTTGTTGCCGTGTGCCATTCGACCGATCTGCGCCAGCTGCGTTCGCATGCGCTCGAGCGCGATCGCATCGTAAGTGCGGTTCGTCGGCTCGATGCCGTCTTTGCGCTCCATGCTGAGCAGGCTGAGCAGATTGGCCTGGTGTGCGGCGTCGATGCCGATCGCATCCACGTGATTGGGACGGGCTACGACCATCGCGTCTTCTGCCGCGACGCAAGCGTGGCGAGGCGGCCGGGATCGCTTGTGTACGTGGGCAAGATTTGCTTTAAAAAGGGCGTCGAGTCGCTGGTTCGAGCCATGTCATTGCCGATTGACGATGGCGTCCGCCCATCTGGCTTGGTACTTGTGGGCGGCCGCGGGGACGATGCCGGGTACGCGCGTATCGAGCGCTTGGCCGCGGCCTCGGATGTGCCGGTGAAGCTGGCGGGGCGTCTGGATAGCGATGGACTCGTGCATGCCTACCGCAGTTCCGACGTCTTTGTGCTGCCTTCGTTTTACGAGGGTCTGCCGCTCGTGACGATCGAGGCCCTCGCGTGCGGCTGCAAAGTTGTGGCGACCGATTTGCCCGGCGTTCGTCCTTGGATGGAGGCGATGCTTTCCGGTGCTCCCGTGACGTGGGTGGCGCCGCCGCGTATGACGGATGTCGACACGCCCGTGGCGGCCGACCTTCCGTTGTTTGAGCGCGCACTGGCAGATGCTATCGCGCAGGCGCTTGCGGCGCCGCCTTCGACGTTCGAGCCGTCGACGGTCTCTTGGGAAGCGTGCCTGGGGCGTATACTTAAAGTCGTTGATTTGTTGGAAGGGGGTTCGTATGGCTGACGATCAGATTAAGCTCACGTCTATGACTGCCGCGAGCGGTTGAGCCGCTAAGTTGGCTCCCGGAGCCCTCGCCCAGGTCCTGGGCGACTTGCCCAATGTGCATAACGACAATCTGCTCGTGGGGTTCGATACCTCCGACGATGCGAGTGTCTTCCGCGTAGGGGAGAACCTGGGGCTCGTGCAGTCCATCGACTTCTTCCCACCGATGGTCGACGACCCGTTCCTGTTTGGCCAGATTGCCGCGGCAAACTCGCTGTCGGACATCTACGCAATGGGCGGGCGGCCGAGCCATGCCATGAACCTGCTGTGCATTCCCAGTTGCCTGGGCGTTGAGGTTGCCGGTCAGATTCTGGCGGGCGGCGCCGACAAGTGCGTCGAGGCGGGTTGCTCCATCGCGGGCGGTCACACCATCAACGACGACGAGCCCAAGTACGGCCTGTCCGTGAGCGGGTTTGTCGCGCTTGACCGTATGCTCGCCAACAGCGGCGCGCGCGTGGGCGATGCGTTGCTGCTGACCAAGGCGATCGGCTCGGGCATCATCACCACGGCCATTAAGGGCGAGCTCATCGAGCAGGACGAGGCCGCAGCCATGTTTGACTCGATGCGCACCCTCAACGAGGCGCCGATTCGCCTGGCCGAGGGACTCGAGCTTCACGGCTGCACCGACATTACGGGCTTTGGTCTGATTGGGCATGCATGCGAGATGGCCGAGGGCTCGGGCGTGCAGGTTGAGCTTGCGTCGGGGTCGGTGCCGCTCTTTGGCCAGGTGCTCGACATGGCGCGTTTGGGCATTATCCCCGCGGGCTCCTACCGCAACCAGGACTTCTTTGGCCCGCGCGTGGCTGCCGACGAGGACCTGGAGCCGGGCATGCTCGATGCGCTGTACGATCCGCAGACCTCGGGCGGTTTGCTCATCGCGGCGCCTGCTGCCGACGTGGATGAGCTCGCGCACCGTCTGCATGCCGAAGGACGTATCGCCGCCGTTGTCGGCCGCGTGTGCGAGCCGGTGCCGGGCGGTCCTGCCGTTCGCGTTGTCCGTTAACGACACGTTTATTGAGCTATGTACCGTTCTAAAACGATTTATTCGAAAGGAATTTGCTATGTCTACCAAAATTGAAGTCAATGCCATGGGCGATGCCTGCCCGCTGCCCGTCGTCAAGACGCTCAAAGCCCTGAAGCAGCTCGATGGCGAGGGCGCCGTCGTGACCTCGGTCGATAACGAGACCGCAGTCAAGAACATCTCCAAGATGGCGCAGGAGAAGGGCTGCACGGCCTCGGTCGAGAAGGTTTCTGACGCCGAGTGGCACGTGACCGTGGCGACCTCTGGCGCCGTTGCCGTGGCCGATCCCGAGCAGGATGGCGCTGCCTTCTGTGATGCCAGCGCCGGCAAGGGCAAACTCGTCATTTCCGTCTACACCGATTGCATGGGCCGTGGCGACGACGAGCTGGGCCACAAGCTCATGAAGGCGTTTATCTTTGCCGTGACGCAACAGGAGGAACTGCCCGCGACCATGCTGTTCTACAACGGCGGTGCCAAGCTCACCGTCGAGGGCTCGCCGGTGCTCGACGACCTGAAGGGCCTGGCCGAGCAGGGTGTCGAGATCCTTACCTGTGGTACCTGCTTGGACCACTATGGCATTAAAGACCAGCTTGCGGTGGGCGAGGTCACCAACATGTACGTGATCGTGGAGAAGATGGAGCAAGCCGTGCGCGTCGTGCGCCCGTAGCGTATTGGTTGGAGTTGCCATGAGGGAGAAGCGCCCGGCGCTTGTCATCACGTTTCCCACCACGGCGGCCGCTATGGGTTGCGAGTCCCTGTGCATCGAGCGTGGCCTTCCCGGGCGAACGATTCCCGTGCCCGGGGAGGTCGCTGCCGGTTGCGGTCTGGCGTGGAAGGCGTTGCCTGCCGATGAGGAGCTGCTGCGCGGCGAGCTTGCCGCGGCGGGCGTTCCTACCGAGGGCTATACCGTGATCGATATGTGGGAGGTCGTGCGATGATTTACCTGGATAACGCGGCGACGACCATGCACAAGCCGCAGACGGTGATCGATGCCGTGACGCAGGCGATGTGTTCGCTCGGTAATGCCGGCCGCGGCGCCACGTCGGGTGCCCTCGATGCCGCTCGTACGATTCATGGCTGTCGTGCCAAGCTCGCGCGCCTTTTGGGTTGCCCGAGGGCGGACCATGTGTGCTTTACGCCCAACTCCACGGCGGCGCTCAACACGGCGATTAACGGCGTGGTGCGTCCTGGCGACCGCGTGGTCACGACGGTGCTCGAGCACAACTCCGTGCTGCGTCCGCTCAACCGTCTGGCGGTAGAGCAGGGTGTGACCGTTGAACATGCGGGCTGCGACGCGAACGGCGTGCTCGACTATGACGAGCTCGAGCAGTTGGTCACGCCCGGTACACGTGCCGTGGTGGTGACGCATGCCTCCAATGTGACCGGCAACGCGGTCGACATTGCGCGCGTGGCGGCCATCGCCCATGCGGTCGGCGCGCTGGTGATCGTCGACGCCTCTCAGTCTGCCGGTACGGCGCATATCGATATGCAGGCCATGGGGCTCGACATTGTGTGCTTTACCGGCCACAAGGGATTGATGGGCCCGCAGGGGACCGGCGGCCTGGCCGTGGCAGAGGGCATTGACGTGGCGCCGTGGGCCATGGGCGGCACGGGCGTGCACAGCTTCGATGCGCTGCAGCCCCTTGAGTGGCCCACGCGCCTGGAGGCCGGTACGCTCAACGGCCATGGCATCGCGGGCCTTTCCGCTGGTCTCGACTTTATCGAGGCCCAGGGCGGGGTCGACGCGATTGCTGCCCAGGAGCGTGCGCTCGCTGATCGCTTCCTTGCCGGTGTGCGCGAGATTCCGGGGATTAAGCTCTACGGTGCGTTTGACCAGCCCGTGCGCTCGGCGATCGTCTCACTCAACGTGGGCGATATCGACTCTGCCGAGATCTCGGACGCGCTCATGCAAGGGTGGGGGATTGCGACGCGCCCCGGCGCCCATTGCGCTCCGCTCATGCACCGCGCGCTCGGGACCGAGCGCCAGGGTGTCGTTCGCTTCTCGTTTGGGTATTTCAACACGGACGAGGAAGTCGACACCGCTATTGATGCTCTGTGCGATTTAGCCTGCTAAAGCTGCTAGAGCGTATATACTTGCGGGACGGGTCTTTTGCCCGTCCCGTTTTTGTTTCGATTCGAAAGGTGCTCTCATGGCTTCATCCGCCCCGCGCGGTCTGCGCTCCGACCATGTCGTCACCGTCGGCATCGCCCTGTTCTCGATGCTCTTTGGCGCCGGTAACCTCATCATTCCGCCGTTGCTGGCGCTGCAGGCAGGTTCTGCCACGCCTGTCGCCATGTTCGGCTTTCTGATTGCCGCCATCGGCCTGCCTGTTATGGGCTTTATCGCCGTGGCGCTTGCCGGAACGGCGCGCGAGCTTGCCGACCGCGTGCACCCCAAGTTTGGTGAGTTCTTTGTTGCGGCGGTCTACCTGGCCATCGGCCCGTGCCTGGCTATTCCGCGCACGAGCTCCACGGCCTTCGAGATGCTGGTGCCGCTGCTACCCGAGGGCGTCTCGCTCGGCACGGCTCGCTTGGTGTTTGCCGTTGGCTTCTTTGTCGTCGCGTTTGCGCTCACCCTGCGTCCGGGCGTCATCACGCGCGTGCTCGGTCGCATTACGGGCCCCGCGCTCATTGCGCTCATCGTGCTGGTCGTGGGTGCTGCCGTGATCTCGCCGCTGGGTCCCGCTGCCGCGCCACAGGCTCCCTACAATGCCGGTGCTGCCGTGCAGGGCTTTTTGACCGGCTATCAGACCATGGATCTGCTTGCGTCGCTCGCCTTCGGCATCATCATCGCCGAGACCATCCACGAGTTGGGTGTTACCGATGACAAGCGCGTGGCCTTTGAGATTTCGCGTTCCGGTGTGATCGCCGGCGTGCTCATGGCCGTCATCTACTGCGGCCTGGCGCTTGCCGGTATGCAGCTCGGCACCGTGATGCCCGATGCCACCAACGGCGCCGCCATTCTCGCCCGTTCGGCCTCTATGCACTTTGGCCTTGTCGGCACGGTCGTGGTCTTTGCGATCTTTTTCCTCGCCTGCATGAACGTGTGCATCGGCCTTATTAGCTGCTGCTCGCGTTACTTCTGCGAGACGTATGTGGTCGAAGGGGGAGCAGAGGCCTCCGAGGAGGCCATGCGCCGTCCCTTTGCGGTTCTCGCCTTTGTGTTCGCAGCGTTTTCGTGCGTGCTCTCCAACGTGGGCCTCGACGTGATCCTCATGTTCTCGGTGCCCATGCTCAACGCCTTGTATCCCGTTGCCATCGTACTGGTACTGATGGGCTTGGTGCACGGCTTTTGCGACGCTCATCCGCAGGTGTGGGTCTGGGTCGGCGGCGTGGTTGCTGTGCAGAGTGTGATCACTTCGGTCCGCGATGCGTTCTTTGCGGGCGCGTGGCTGCCGTTCGATGCGCTGCCGCTGGCGGATATCGGTGCCGCATGGGCGCCGGTTGCCGTGGTGGCATTTGTGATCGGTCTGCTCCATAGTCGTTTTGTTGCACATTCGAGGAGCTAAGGCATCAATGCTTGCACAGGCGGGAAGTCTCCCCTATAATTTCCTTCGCTTTGGGACACGCAAGGTTTAGACCTTAGCTGCTCAACACCTTCGGGACGTGGCGCAGTTTGGTAGCGCGCCTGCTTTGGGAGCAGGATGTCGCAGGTTCAAATCCTGTCGTCCCGACCATATCTTGCGGGCGTAGTTCAATGGTAGAACCCCAGCCTTCCAAGCTGATGACGCGGGTTCGATTCCCGTCGCCCGCTCCATAAGATAGTTTTAACGGCTTTGGCTCTATTTGGTGCCAGAGCCGTTTTCACAAGCGTGCCGGGCGACGGGAATCGAACCCGGCAGGGTGCGAAGCTGAGAAAATGCGTGAGCATTTTCCAGCGCAGCACGCAAGGGCCAATGGCCCGCAGCGAAACAAGGGTTTGCGAAGCAAACCCTTGGACTTCCCGTCGCCCGCTCCATAAGATAGATGAATGGCTCTGGTTCCTTTTGGGGCCAGAGCCATTTTCATATACATGTCTGGGATCCCACATCCCCTCCTAAGTTGCGGTGAAATCGGACTGTCTTTTGGCTTTTGCGAACCCGCTGAAGGCCTGAGTTGCTAATTTGGGACGGGCTTTTTTGACTGCTCTAGCGATCGGCTGGCAAATGTGGTCAAAAGCCCGTCCCAAAATGACTGGTCCGGGGTTGAGCCACAAAAACGGCCCATCTACTACGTTTGGCCCGCAGGGGTCGACCATAGCAGCTTTTTCGGAAAATCGGCAAGCCGTCTACCAGCGGTTTTGATTTTTCGGATTTCGGTATGGTCGAGGGTAATCGGTTAAACGTAGTAGATGGGCCCATTTCGTGGCGAACGGTGGCATTCGCGGTCCAAGGCTGACGGTTTCGGATGTCCAACCTGGAAGTTGCGGTGAATTAATTTCTGAAAAGCCCGAATAAGCCTAATCCAGGAACTATTTCACCGCAACTTAGAAGGGGATGGGGATTAGCTGCGGGGGCGGTGGCGGAGTTTGTCGATGGTGGAGTCGGTGCTTCGGCTGCGGGCGTCGGCGGCGGTTTGGCGTTTACGGCGGTAATCGATCATGCCTTGGATGATGGGCTTGCCAAAGCTCACGACATCATCGTTGTAGATGGCGGTTCGGGCTGCGAGGAGGCAGTCGGTAAAGTCCATATGGGTCTTGCCGAAGAGTTTGACGGCAAGGGCGACAACGGTGGGCTCGTCGACCATGACGTCATCGAGCAGCCTTTTCATGGCCGCAGCAATTTCAACGCGGGGAACCTTATAGACGTCGCGCAGCGTGACCACGACGCGCGTGATGATTTCGGGGTAGACACGTGCGGTGCGCGTGGCGATGACCTTGGCGGCGCGCGGTGACAGGACCTCGTCGTCGTCAAGCAGGTAGCGCAGGATGACGGTCTCGTCGATGATGGTGCTACTCATGGATATCTACTTCCTCGGGACCCAAAACCGACTCGTCGCTTTCTGTGGCTAGGTATTCAATCCAGGCATTGCGCTCCTCGGAGCGGCGATTGGGGTCCCCATATGCTTTGAGCAGTCCATAGGCGGCCGTGCCGTCCTTGGAGCGCACGGCGACCGGCTGAAAGGGGAGCTTGCGCATCAAAATACTCTGCGCGACAAATAGACGGACAGCCTCGGCGAGCGATGTGCCCATGGCGTCGTAGAGACGTTCGGCATGCTGCTTGTCTTCCTCGCGAATGCGCACCTGCAGGATGGCTCGTTTTTGAGTCGATGACATCACTGGCCTCCCTTAATGAGCGTGCAATTTGAATAGTCAAATACAACATCGGCTAATAATAGCCAATCTTACAACCACTACTTTATTGCACTAGAGTAATTGAGTGTAAACGATATTACAAACGTAGTACATCCTTCAGAAACGAGCGTGAAATCTCCCTTGGATGTACGCATGTAATACACTCACCTTTATAGCTTCTAGAGAATAATTCCAACCTGCCAAAACCCCTGCAATACACCCGTATTGCAGGGCCTATGCTCAAGTTTGCCACCTGCAACTGCGTATATTTAACCTGTATATCGTTGGAGGAATTCTATCGAAGTGCCTGTTTCGCCGCATGCACTCGATACGCCGATGCCGGACCACGGGCGGTCCGGGGCAACGTCGACAGGGTCTCTCCGGCATGGGATTCAGGAGGGAGTGAACAACATGGGCAATAAACGAGTCGTAGCCGATTCCTCAGCTGCATTGGGTGCCAAACCTGTATGGCGGCGTGCATCGAGGCGCACGACATCCCCGGCAACATCGCCGCGCCGCGCCTGCGCGTGACGCGTACGTACGAGATCTCCGCACCGGTGGCTTGCCATCACTGCGAGGATGCCCCGTGCGCGAAGGCCTGTCCTACGGGCGCCTTGTTCTTTGATCCAAAGAACCATCGTATCGGCGTCAACGAGGACAACTGCATCGGCTGCAAGAGCTGCGTCATGGCATGCCCCTTTGGCGCCGTGAGCGTGGCGACCACGCAGGTTCCGGTCTTGATGGGCGACGTTCGCGTGGGTTCGCAGACCAAGAGCTTCGTGCTCAAGTGCGACCTGTGCGTGGACCGTCCCGGCGGTCCGGCGTGTGCCGAGGCGTGCCCGACCAAGGGCCTCACCCTGGTAGACGAGGAGCGCCTGGCAGAACTGACTGCCGAGCGTGCCCGCGCCACCATCGAAAACGAGGCGTAAGCGTTGGGGCGACAGGCCCAATGATTGTCAAATAAGTACCGAGTAATCGGTAGCAGAAAAAGGAAGGAGGGTGTCATGGAGAAGCATAAAGTGATCTGCCCGTACTGCGGCGCCGGTTGCCAGTTTAACCTCCTGGTCCAAAACGGCCAGGTCGTGGGCACCGAACCGCTCAACGGCATCACCAACCAGAGCGAGCTGTGCCTTAAGGGCATGAGCGGCTACGACTTCATCAACGACACCAAGATCTTGACTCCTCGCGTACTGCACCCGATGATCCGCCGCACTAAGGGCGCGGATCTTGAGCGCGTAAGCTGGGACGAGGCACTGGATTTCACCGCATCTAAGATGCAGGCCATAATTGACGAATATGGTCCTAACGCTGTCATGACCACCGGCTCTTCGCGAGGCGGCGGCAATGAGGCGAACTACGTCATGCAGAAGTTTACGCGTGCGTGCATCGGCACCCACAGCGTAGACAACTGCGCCCGTACTTGACACGGCCCTACTGTCCTCGGTCTGATGGACACGGTTGGTTCAGGTTGCATGTCATGCTCCATCCCCGGTATGGAGGATGCGGGCTGCATTTTCCTCTTCGGCTATAACCCTGCCGATTCGCACCCCATCGTCGCAAGGCGTATCGTGCGAGCCAAAGAAAAGGGTTGCAAGATCATCGTCGCCGACCCGCGCCATATCGAAACTGCGCGTATCGCCGATCTCTACCTTCCGATCAAGAACGGTTGCAACGTCGCGTTCCTCAACGCCTTTGCCAACTGCTTGGTCAACGATGGCCTCTACGACAAGGAATTCGTCGCCGAGCACACGAACGGCTTTGACGAGTGGTGGGAGACCATCAAGAACTACACTCCCGAATCCGTACAGGACATCACGGGTGTCGAACCCGCGTTGATCCACCAAGCTGCCGAGATGTACGCCACGGCGAAGCCCTCTGCCATCATTGGCTGGGGCATGGGCGTATGCCAGCAGAAGCAGAACCTGAAGACGGTGCACACCATCGCCTCCATCGCCTGCGTTGCCGGCCAGATCGGCAAACCCAATTCCGGCCTCGCGCCCGTGCGTGGTCAGAACAACGTCCAGGGCTCCTGCGATATGGGCATGCTGCCCAACCTGTACCCTGGCTACCAGAAGGTCACCGACCCGGCAGTGCGTGCCAAGTTTGCCAAGGCTTGGGGCGTACCTGAGGAAAAGCTCCCGCTCGAGGAGGGCTACAAGCTCACCGACCTGGGCCACCTGGTCGACGAGGGCAAGGTGCACTGCTTCTACAACTACGGCGAGGACCCGGTGCAGACCGAGCCCGATTCGGCCGGTATGCGCAAGACGCTCTCCGAGCTGGATCTGTTCATTTGCCAGGACATCTTTATGACGCAGACGACCATGCTCGCCGACGTCATCCTGCCTGCCACCTCTTGGGGCGAGCACGAGGGTGTCTTTACCGCATCCGACCGTAGCTTCCAGCACTTTGACGCGGCTGTTCCGCCCAAGGGCGAGTGCCGTCACGACTGGGAGATCTTCGCGGACCTGTCTACGCGCATGGGATACCCCATGCACTACGACAACACCGAGCAGATCTGGAACGAGTGCATCAGCCTGTGCCCCAACTTTGTGGGCGCGACCTACGAGAAGATGGCTCCCGAGGGCGGTTACGCCCAGTGGCCGGTCAAGAGCACCGATGTGAACGACCACGGTACGCCCGACATGTTCGCTGGTGGCAAGTTCACCACCAAGGACGGCCGCGCCAACCTGATGGCGCACGACTGGGAGGCGCCCTCCGAGCTTCCCGACGATGAGTACCCGCTCATCCTGTGCACCGTCCGCGAGGTCGGCCACTACAGCTGCCGCTCGATGACCGGCAATTGCAAGACGCTGGCGCTGCTTGCCGACGAGCCCGGCTTTGTCCGCATGAATCCCGCGGACGCCCAGGCGCGCGGCATCAAGAACGGCGACATCGTCTCGATCCACAGCCGCCGTGGCCAGGTATACAGCCGCGCCGACATAAGCGATCGCATCAACAAGGGCACGGTCTACATGACCTACCAGTGGTGGATCGGCAAGTGCAACGAGCTGACCATGCACAAGGTCGACCCGGTCTCGCATACGCCCGAGGACAAGTTCTCCGCCTGCCAGGTCGACGCTATCGCCGACCAGGTCTGGGCCGAGGGCGAGGTGGAGCGTCAGTACACCGAGCTCAAGCAGGCTCTGGTGGACGCCGCCGCTCCCCAGGACGTTGAGCCTGGCGCCGCCAAGTTCGACGACGAGACGCACGTGAATCAAATCGTGTAGTCCCGTTCTCGTTGGCTTTTTGGGCCGGGCGTCCCGTACGTTCGGGAGCCCGGCCCGTTATTTTGAAAGGAAGTGGGGATGAACCGCTTCATCGACATCAACCCGGAGAGGTGCATCGGCTGCGGAACATGCCAGTCCGCCTGTGCCGACGCCCACCGGATGCAGGGTCTTCAGGATACGCCACGTCTGGCGCTCGTGAAGACTGGCGGTATTTCGGCCGCCCTTGCCTGCCACCATTGCGAGGGTGCCCCCTGCGCCGAGGTTTGCCCGGTGAATGCCATCGAGCACGATGGCGATCGCATCCACGTCAAGGAGCAGGAGTGCATCGGGTGCAGGCTGTGCGCCATCGCGTGCCCCTTCGGAGCCATCCATCCCGATGGCACGTCTATCGCCGGTGTCGCAGGCATGTGCGACCCGACGCCTTCGTATCCTAAGTCCCTGAGCAGCCTGCTTACGTGGGCTCCCGGCCAGTACACCTGCGCTGTCAAGTGCGACCTGTGTGCCTTCGATCCGGACGGCCCGCATTGTGTGGCGGCGTGCCCCACCAAGGCGCTGACCGTCATGGGCGGCGCGGCCGATCGCGAGCTCGACGAGGCCAAGCGCCTGCGCTCGATCGAAAACGGTCCAGTCGTCGACGTTACCGCTGTGGCCCAGGGCCTGTCCGAGAAAGCAGAAGGGAGCGTAAACAATGGATAGCATGACGCTGTTTATCGCATCGCTTGCCGTCTCGTGCATCGGTGCGCTCGCCTCGGTTCTGCTGATCAAGGCCGATAACGCCGCCAAGACCGCCGGCTGCCTGATCGGCGCCGTCGCGGCCGTGCTGTCGTTCATCGCGGGCCTCGAGGCCGTGCTTGGCGACGTTTCGTCCCTCAACACGGTCTTCTTTTTCCCGTTCGCCCGTCTCGAGCTCTTGCTCAACGGCCTTGCGGGCCTGATCGTGGTCCTCATCTCAATCCTCGCCTTTGCGGGCTTCATCTACGGTCTGTCCTACTTCGATGAGTACCCGGGCAAGGTCGGGCGCGCCGGTTTCTTCATGAACACCTTCGTCGCCTCGATGATGCTCGTCATCACCGCCGACAACGTGTTCTGGTTCCTGGTCGCCTTTGAGCTCATGTCCCTTACGAGCTACTTCCTTGTCGTTATCGAGGAGAACAAGAACTCCATTAGGGGCGGTTGGCTCTACTTCGTCATCGCGCACGTGGGCTTTGTCCTTATCATGGCGAGCTTCCTGCTCATGACCAACGGCGTGGGCGGTTCCTTCAGCTTCAGTGATTTCCGTACGCATGACTTTGGACCCGCCGTCTCCTCCGCGTGCTTCGTCCTCGCGTTCTTCGGATTCGGCGCAAAGGCCGGTATCATCCCGCTGCACTCCTGGCTGCCCCAGGCGCACCCCGAGGCGCCGTCCAACGTGTCCGCCCTCATGTCCGGCGGCATGATCAAGATCGGCATCCTGGGAATCCTCAAGGTCGGTCTCGACCTGCTCGCGGGTTCGGGCGTCCAGCTCTGGTGGGGCCTCATGGTCCTGGTCTTCGGATCCATCTCGTCGGTCCTGGGTGTCGTCTACGCCCTCCACGAGCACGACATCAAGCGCCTGCTTGCCTATCACTCCGTCGAGAACATCGGCATCATCTTGCTCGGTGTCGGCGCGTCCATGACGGCGCACGCCCTGGGCAACGACGTCATCGCGACGATCGCGCTCATGGCCGCCCTCTACCACACGCTCAACCACGCCATGTTCAAGGGCGAGCTGTTCCTCGGCGCGGGCTCCCTGCTCTATGCCACGGGTACGCGCAACATGGAGAAGATGGGCGGTCTGTTCCGCCGCATGCCGGTCACGGCCGTCTGCTTCCTCATCGGTGCCCTTGCCATCTCGGCCATCCCGCCGCTCAACGGCTTCGTTTCCGAGTGGTTCACCTACCAGTCCTTGTTCAACATCTCGACGCTCTCCGACCCGGTCGTCATGGTGTTCGCCGTCGCCTCCGCGGCCGCCCTCGCCATCACCGGTGCCCTGGCCGTCACGTGCTTCGTGAAGGCCTACGGCGTCTCGTTCGCGAGCAGCCCTCGTTCCCAGGAGGCCGCGAACGCCAAGGAGTCCCCGGCTCCGATGTTGTTCTCGCAGATGCTCCTCGCGGCCATCTGCGTGGTACTGGGAATCGGCTCCCCGGTCATCGCCCCGGCTCTGGGCGACGTCGCCCAGAGCGTGCTTGCCGGCTCCGCCGTCACAGCCACCTCGGGCGTGTCTCTCGTGAACGAGATTTCCGGTGCCGCCACCTCCACCCCCGCGATCGCCATCGCGCTCGTGGTCCTCACCGGCCTCGCGTTTGCGTTGAGGTCCTGCCTCGGCGCCAAGGCCCCCGCTAAGAAGACCGACCCTTGGGCGTGCGGCTACGAGCCCAACGAGCACATGCCCGTCGTCGCCACGAGCTTCGCGTCCGACGTCGAACTCTTCATGGGCCCGCTCTACACCCTGCGCGAGGTATGCACCAAGATCTGCTGGTCCATCGCGCACGTGTTCCAGAAGCTCACCGGTGTCGCCCAGGGCGTCGAGCCCCTGCCCGACCGTTTCCTGGTCGATGCACCGAGCGAGGGTGCCGACAAGCTGGCCGGCCTCGCCTCCAAGATCGAGGGCGGCAACTACTCCGTATACATCTGCTACATCGTCGCGGCGCTCGTGGTCTTCCTCGTGCTCGCCGTGGTCATGGTCTAGAGAGGGGAGAGGATATTATGAACATCGTTCTTGCGATGGCGCAGGGCCTCGTGGTCATGCTGGTCGCGCCCTTCTTCTCCGGCCTCGCCCGTGTGATTCGCGCGAAGATGCACAATCGCCGCGGTCCGTCCATCCTTCAGGATTACCGGGACCTCGCGAAGCTCATGGCGCGTCCCGAGTCCGTGAGTTCCGACTCGAGCTTCGTGCTGCGCATCATGCCGCCGCTGTTCCTCGCGGTGTCGTTTATGCTCGCCATGGGCCTGCCCATGTTCACGCTCCAGAGCCCCATGCCCGTCTTTGGTGACGCCATCACCATCATGTACGCACTCGCGCTGTCCCGCTTCTTCTTCGCGCTGTCCGGCGTGGATTCCTCCAACGCCTACGCGGGCTTCGGCGGTATCCGCGAGCTCCTCATGAGCGTGCTCATCGAGCCGTCCATGCTCATCGCGCTGTTCACCGTCGCCATCGTGTGCGGCTCCACGGACATTGCGACCATGGGTCAGCACATCGTTACGGGCAACGTCTCGAGCGTCGTCGCCGTTATCCTCGCCGGCGTCGCCTTCGCGGCTGCCTGTTACATGGAGCTCGGCAAGCTTCCGTTCGATCAGGCCGAAGCCGAGCAGGAGCTCCAGGAGGGCCCGCTCGCCGAGCTCTCCGGCCCGTCCCTGGCCATGATGAAGCTCGCCATGGGCATGAAGCAGGTCGTGGTCGTCGCTTGGTTCACCTCCATCTTCATCCCCTGGGGAGAGCCCGCGACCATCGGCGTCACCGCTCTCGTGGGCGCCGTCGTCTTCCTCGTCAAGTGCCTGGTCGATTTCGTCGTCTGCGGCGTGCTCGAGAACTCCGTTTCCCGTTCGCGCTTCAAGGTGCTCGGTAACCAGACCTGGGCCGTCGTCGGCATCGCGGTCCTCGCGTTCGTCTTCGTCGTCGTAGGCGTGTAGGGAGAAGGGAGAAACTATGTCAATCGAATCGAGCTTGTCCCTCTTTGCCATGGTGGCGATCGCCGTCCCCATGCTGGGCTCCCTGCTCATCGTCATGCTGCCGCGTCCCTACGCTAAATGGATCTGCGCCTTTGCCGGCGGCATCGCCACGGTCGCTTCCGTTGGCTTGGCCGCGACGTTTGCCGGAAACGGCATGAACGCGGTCGATGTAACCTGGGCGAGTATGGGCCAGACCTTGGTCATGGGCTTCATATTCGACCGGATGAGCACGCTGCTCGCACCCGCGTTCGTCGCTATCGGCCTGCTCGTCGTCATCTATTCGTTCCCGTACATGAGCGATAAGAATAAGGAGCATCCCGACGCGCCCCGTCGTCGCTTCTACGTGTACTTCTCCACGTTCATCGGCGCCATGGCCGGTCTCGCCTACAGCTCCACCATCGTCGGCCAGCTCGTTTTCTTCGAGATCACCGGTGTGTGCTCCTGGGGCCTCATCAGCTACTACATGACGCCCACGGCCAAGAAGGCCGGTATGAAGGCGCTCATCATCACCCATATCGGCGCTCTGGGACTCTACATCGGCGCGGCCTTCCTGTTCGCCGGAACCGGCACGTTCGCGCTGAGCGCGATCTCCCAGCTCGATTCCGGTATGAAGACCGTCGTGCTGCTGCTCATCCTGTTCGCTGCTTGGGCCAAGTCCGCCCAGTTCCCGCTCTACATGTGGCTGCCCTCCGCAATGGAGGCCCCCACGCCCGTTTCCGCCTACCTTCATGGCGCATCCATGGTTAAGGTCGGCGTGTGCGTGTTCGCCCGCGCTCTTGCGAGCGCCGGCGATATCCCCGAGATCGTCGGTTGGGTCGCCATCATCGACGCCGTCGTGACCATGCTCTTCGGCTTCCTCATGTACCTGCCCCAGAAGGATATGAAGCGCCTGCTCGCCTTCTCGACGATCGCGCAGCTCGCCTACGTGTTCTTTGGCCTGGGCCTCTCCGTGTTCGGAAGCCAGATGGCGTTTAACGGCGCCGTCGAGCACATCTTCAACCACGCGTTCACCAAGACCCTGTTCTTCCTCATCGCTGGCTCTCTCAGCTTCACGCTGGGAACCCGTATGCTGCCCAAGATCCAGGGCCTCATGAAGAAGTACCCGGTCACGGGCGTGGGCTTTGCGGTCGCCGCGACCGCTATCGCCGGCGTGCCCCCCATGAGCACGTTCTTTTCCAAGTTCCAGATCATTTCCGGTGGCTTCGCGGTTGGTGCTACCAACACGGTCATCTTTGTCCTCGTGTGCGTCATGGTCGTCGAGACCGTCGCCACCTTCGCATGGTTCCTGCGTTGGATGGGTAAGGTCCTGCCCGGTGAGCCGAGCGAGACCGTGGCCGCCGGCCAGCCCCTTCCGCGCGCCATGGCGTTCGTGTTCGTCGTCCTCATGATCATGGTCGTCGTCGCCGGTCCTCTGTCCTCTAGTTGGATGGGTTAGGAGGTAGGACATGGGTTATTCGTTAGTCAATATCCTGGGCGGTCTTCTGATCGTGACCTCCACCATGGTGGTCGTCTCGAAGACCATCCCGTCCGCCATCAAGTGGTACGCGATCCAGTCGGTTGTCCTGGTGGGCGTGCTGCTCACCCTGGGCCTCACCACCGGTGCCACCGAGCTTCTCATGTGGGCCGCGTCGGCCTTCGTCACCAAGGTGATCCTCGTTCCGTTCATTCTCAACCGTGCCTACAAGAAGATGGGTTCGCCTGCCGACAGCACGCTGACCTCCTCCATCAAGCCGGCCTGGACCATCATCCTCACCGGTCTGGAGGTGGCCGTCTGCTTCGCGGTGGTCACGCGCCTGAGCCTGCCCACCGCCGAGGTGGCCACTCCGGCCCTCGCCATCAGCTTCGCGCACTTCTTCGTCGGCCTCACGTGCATCATCTCCCAGCGCAACATCCTCAAGCAGATCTTCGGGTACTGCCTTATGGAGAACGGTAGCCACGTGACGCTCGCTCTGCTCGCGCCCACGGCCCCCGAGATCATCGAGATCGGCATCGCCACCGACGCCATCTTCGCCGTCATCATCATGTCCGCCGTCGTCGTGAGGATTTGGAACGACACCAAGTCGCTCGACTCCCACGACCTGACCGAATTGAAGGGGTAGGCCATGGATGTTTCAATGCTGACGGTCGCCCTGCTCGCTTGTCCTCTCGTGTTCTCCCTGATTATGGCTGCGCTCCCCAAGACGACGTCCTACAACGTCTTCGCGGGGCTCAACACCATCTCCGTCGCGGCGACCCTTGTCCTTTCGGTCGTCACCGCGGGAACCATGCTCTCGAGCGGGCAGAATATCGACGCTTTGGGCCTGTGGCTCCATCTCGATTCGCTCTCGTCGATCTTCGTCCTTCTGGTAGGCATCATCGGGTTCATCACCGGCGTGTACTCCATCTCCTATATCAAGATCGATATCGAGGAGAAGACCATGCCGGCCGAGCGCACCAAGCAGTACTACGCGCTGTTTAGCCTGTTCGTCTTCACGATGCTGCTCGCCTGCCTGTCCAACAACATCATCCTCACCTGGGCGGCGGTCGAGGCCACTACGCTGTCGACCGTGTTCCTCGTGGGCATCTACAAGAACAAGCAGGCGCTCGAGGCGTCTTGGAAGTACGCGATGGTCTGCACCGCCGGTGTGGCCTTCGGCCTGTTCGGCACGCTGCTCATCTACGCGAACGCCGCCGATATCATGCCCAACGCGCATGAGGCCGCGTTCCTCACCTCCATCATGCCCTACGCCGACCAGTTCGACCCGATGCTCGTGCGCCTCGCGTTCGCGTTCATCGTCATCGGCTTCGGCACCAAGGCGGGCCTGTTCCCCATGCACACCTGGCTGCCCGACGCGCACTCCCAGGCTCCGAGCCCGGTCTCCGCGCTGCTCTCGGGCGTGCTGCTCAAGTGCGCCATGCTGGTGATCATCCGCTTCTACTCCCTGTCCATCATCACGGTGGGCGACACCTATCCGCGAACGCTCCTGCTCATCCTGGGCACGCTGTCCATCCTGGTGGCTGCCCTGTGCATCTTCAAGCAGGACGATATCAAGCGCCGCTTCGCGTACTCCTCCGTCGACAACGTCGGCGTGGTCGCGCTGTGCCTGGGTATCGGTGGCCCGCTCGGTATCGCCGCCTGCCTGCTGCACTGCATCTTCCATGGCTTCACCAAGGCGCTCGCCTTCTGCATGGCCGGTAACATCCAGCACATCTACCACACCCGCGACCTGAACAAGATCAAGGGCGTCGTCGAGATCGCTCCCGTCACGGCAGCGCTCACCATCATCGCCCTGCTCGCGCTCGCCGCCTTCCCGCCGTTCGCCCTGTTCATCTCCGAGTTCCTCACCTTCGTGGCCGGCGTTCAGTCCGGTCCCATCTGGGTGGTCGTGCTCGTGGCCATCGGACTCACCGGCGTGTACTTCGCCCTTACCGGCATCGCGCTCAAGTCCATCTTCGGCAAGGCGCCCGAGGGCATGAAGCGCCACGAGGTGCCCGCCCTCATGATCATCCCCGAGATTGCCCTCGCGATCGTGGTCATGTGGTTCGGTATCGCCACCCCGGTCGCCATCACGAGCGGCGTCGAGGATGCAACGTCCGTCGTTTTGAACCAGAGCGTCGAAGAGCTCCACGAGGCTCCTCTCTACCGCATGGTGTTCAGTTCCCAGACCAAGACAAGCGAGGTGAATTAGCACCATGGCAGAACCTGAAAAGAAGGACTACGCTCGTCGTTGCGAAAGCCACGTCGAGGCCCTGCGCGCCGCAGTGCCGGGCGCTATCGAGAAGGTTGAGTGGCAGTGCGAGGACCAGCTGACGATCACCGTCAAGCAGGAAAAGCTGCCCGAGGCCGTCCACTACCTGTATTACGAGCGCTACGGCTGGATTCCCGTGATCATCGGCAACGACGAGCGCTCCCTGTGCGGCCGCTACGCCGTGTACTACGTCATCTCCATGGAGGGGGAGGATCCCGGCTGGGTGACCGTGCGCACCGAGGTCGATCCCGCCAAGATGACGTTCCCGTCCGTGACGCCGTTCGTCCCCGCCTGCGTGTGGGGCGAGCGCGAGCTGCGCGACATGTTCGGCCTGATTCCCGAGGGCCTTCCCGATCGTCGTCGCCTGGTGCTGCCCGACGATTGGCCCAGCGGCCTGTACCCGCTGCGCAAGGACTCCATGGACTACCGTTTCCGTCCCGCTCCCGCGAGCGACATGGAAAACTATGAGTTCTTGGCCGATACCAAGGGCAAGGAGACGACGCTCGTCCCCATGGGCCCGTTGCACATTACCTCCGACGAGCCCGGCCACTTCCGCCTGTTCGTTGAGGGCGAGACGATCGTCGACGCCGACTACCGTCTGTTCTACGTGCACCGCGGTATGGAGAAGGTCGCCGAGACGCGCCTGAACTATGACGCCGTGACGTTCCTCGCCGACCGCATCTGCGGCATCTGCGGCTGCGCCCACTCGGTGGCCTATGCCGAGGCCGTCGAGCGCGCCCAGGGCATTCATGTCCCGCCGCGCGCCCAGTACATCCGCGCCATCATGCTCGAGGTCGAGCGTCTGCACTCACACCTGCTCAATATTGGCCTCGCATCGCACTACACCGGCTTCGACTCCGGCTTCCAGCAGTTCTTCCGCGTCCGCGAGAAGTCCATGGACCTGGCCGAGAAGCTCTCCGGTCACCGCAAGACCTACGGCCTCAACGTGATCGGCGGCGTGCGTCGCGACATTTTGGCCGAGCAGAAGCTCTCCACGCTCACGACCATCCACCAGCTGCGCTCCGAGGTTCAGGAACTCGTCGACATGCTGCTCTCCACGCCCAACTTCATTGAGCGTACGAGTGGCATCGGCATCTTGGACCGCAAGATCGCACGCGACTTCTCGCCGGTCGGCCCGCTCATGCGTGGCTCGGGCTATGCCCGCGACGTGCGCTTTGACCATCCCTTCGACGGCTACGCCGATCCGGACGTCCAAAAGATGCACGCCGCTACGGCCGACACCTGCGATGCCTTCGGCCGTACCGCCGTTCGCATCCAGGAGGTCTACGATTCGATCGACATGATCGAGACCATGCTCGAGAACTGCCCGTCGGGCCCCATCCTCACCACGGATTGGGAGTACACCCCGCACAAGTACGCCATCGGCGCCACCGAGGCTCCGCGCGGCGAGGACGTGCACTGGGCCATGCTCGGCAACAACCAGAAGTGCTACCGCTGGCGCGCCAAGGCCGCCACGTACAGCAACTGGCCGGTCCTGCGCTACATGTTCCGCGGCAACACCGTGGGCGACGCGGCGCTGATCGTCGGCTCGCTCGACCCGTGCTACTCCTGCACCGACCGCGTGACGGTGACCGATGTCGCCGCCAAGCGCGACCACGTGCTCGACAAGGAGCAGTTCGAGAACGTCTGGCGCGACAAGTCGCCGCTTGCGGGCGAGGGCACCATGGCCGCCCCGCTCGATGAGGAGGCGCTCTAATATGCTGAAGCTTTGGAAGGTTAACGCCAAGGCCGGCGACGCGACGGTCAAGTACCCGTTTGCGCCGTTCCCCACCAACAAGGACATGCGCGGCAAGCCCGAGCACAATGCCGAGCTCTGCATCGCCTGCGGTGCCTGCGGCGTGGCGTGCCCGGCCGATGCCATTCGCATGGACACCGACCTTGCGGCCGATACCATTACCTGGTCGATCGACTACGGCCGTTGCATCTTCTGCGGCCGTTGCGAGGAGGCCTGCCCCATGGAGGCCATCAAGCTCACCGAGGAGTTTGAGCTGGCCGTCATGAGCAAGGACGACCTCACCAGCAAGAGCGTCTACACGCTCGAGCACTGCTCGCGTTGCGGCAAGCCGTTTGCCCCGCACAAGGAAATCGACTACGCCAAGCGCCTGCTGCAAAAGGCCGGCGGCATGGAGGCTATCCAGGCCGCCCGTACCGTCGGTATGTGCCAGGAGTGCAAGCGCGAGCTCGACGCCCTGCGCGCCGCCTCGGCCGTAAAGACCGGCAACGCGCGCGGCATGGCTGCCAACGAGACGCTTGCGTCCGGCGAGCCCCAGGGCCCCGGCATGGAGTATCTGGGCGGCCACGGCGTGAACCCGGAGTATATCGACCGCGAGCTCAACCCCGATGCGCCCGAGATTCCCGCCGGTCCGGCGCCGGTCGAGGGCATCATCATGGATTTTGAAACGAAGGAGGAGTAACCATGGCCGAACCCACGCTTTTGCCCGAGCGGCTTCAGTACCGCCCGACCAAGATCGAGCTCGACGAGAGCATCGAGAAGGCCAAGGCGACCCTTCTTAAGAAGATCAAGCGCTCGGTGTATGTCTACCGTGTTGACTGCGGCGGCTGCAACGGCTGCGAGATCGAGATCTTCGGTTCCATCACGCCCGTCTTCGACGTCGAGCGCTTTGGCATCAAGGTCGTGCCCTCGCCTCGTCACGCCGACGTGCTGCTGTACACCGGTGCCGTGACGCGTGCCATGCGCATGCCGGCCCTGCGCGCCTTTGAGGCCGCACCCGATCCCAAGATCGTGGTGTCCTATGGCGCGTGCGGCTGCACCGGCGGCATCTTCTACGACAACTACTGCGTCTGGGGAGGCACGGACAAGATTCTGCCGGTCGATGTCTACATCCCCGGCTGCCCGCCCAGCCCCGCGCAGACCGTCTACGGCTTTGCCATGGCACTTGGCCTGCTGGACCAAAAGCTCCATGCCGAGACCACGGTGGAGGCCGCCGACGAGCAGGCCGATATCCTGCACCCCGGCGTGCCGTACAAGCTGCGTGTTGCCATCGAGCGCGAAGCTCGCGCCATGAGCGGCTACCGTTACGGCCGCGACCTGGCCAACGAGTTTATGGACACGCTCGAGGGCGCGCCCAAGGGCGATATCCGCGGTGCCATGGCGCTGCTCATCGACAAGCAGGACGATCCGCGCCGCGTCGAGGTGTACTCGGCGCTGCAGGATCTGGTGCTGGCCGGAGGTCGCTAGATGGAGCTCACGGACCGCTCTGGTTACTTTGCGGGCCCCGGCATGCTCGGCGGCTCCTTTGGCGATGCCTCGCGCGCAAGCGACGAGGCTGCCGAGGGCGTCGCCGACCCCTGCCTGGGCCATGCGCCCGACCAGGTGGTCTTCTATGAGCTGACGCGTAAGTTTGTGGAGACCGAGGAAGACGTTCCCCAGGAGGCCTGCGACGTGCTGTACTACACGCTCGCCGTGGGCCACCACACCGGCGTGCTCGACTGCTTTGAGCCGCGCCTGTCGGTGCCGGTGGATGTGTTCTATTCGCTCGTCGATGCGTTGCCGGAGGGGGAGGCCAAGACCAAGTTCGAGGCCATCCGCTCCTTTGGCGAGTGCCAGCTCGACAAGGCGGCGGTGCCGTCGCTGCTCGAGGCCTGCGATATGCTGCTCGACGAGCGCGGTTTTCGCGGTTCGGCCAAGGCCGGCATCTCGGTGTTCGACGACGACTTTGGCCTGCATGCCCAGCAGGTCGCGTTCTTAATGAAGTTTCGCGATCTGGTTGAGCGCGTGCGCGATGTTTCGGGTGTGTATCTGACGGGAAGGTTGCAGTAATGGGTCGCGTTGTGGATGGTCGTGTGAACGGCGCTCCGTTTGCGGGTATCGTGCTCACGGCGGGAAGCGTGCTGCGCGCCGACGATGCCGCCGGCCCCGTGCTCTCCAAAAAGATGGAGGACGCGCCCATCGCCGGTTGGTACACCATCGATGGCGGTCAGACGCCCGAGGATGACATCATCGAGGTCAAGCGCGAGCGTCCGCCTCGCCTGGTCTTGGTCGATGCCGCTGACATGGCGCTGCCCGTCGGGTCCATCCGCTTGCTCGACAAGCGCGATGTGGCCCGCAAGTCGATGTTCACCACGCATTCGCTTCCTTTGTCGATTCTGATCGAGGAAATCGAACAATCGTGTGATGATATCGTCTTCGTTGGGATTCAGCCGGGCGATACGGAGTTCTATAACCCCATGTCCCCGGAGGTCTTTGAGGCCGTCGACGCCGTGTACGACGCCGTGGCCGCCAACGACTTTTCCCACTTTGTCCGCTTGGGGCAAGAGCAATAGGAGCGCTTGTCCCTGCTGATTAGGAAAGAAGTGATTGACATGGCAGATTCCAAGGTGGAGTACCCCGCTCCCGATTGCCTGGCGCCCGCCGCGATCGAGGCCAAGACCGAGGCCGCCGGCGTGACCAAGGCTAACCTGCCGGTCGCTAAGGCCTTTCTGTTGGCAATGTTCGCCGGTGCGTTTATCGCCTTCGGCGGTCTGTTTTTTACGGTGTTTTTGAGCGACAGCACGCTGGGCTGGGGTGCCCAGCGCGTCGTGGGCGGCCTGTGTTTTTGCCTGGGCCTGGTGCTGGTGCTGGTGTGCGGCGCCGAGCTGTTTACCGGCAATTCGCTTATGGTCTGCGCGCTCAAGAGCAAAAAGATCACCCTGGCTCAGATGCTCAAGGCCTGGGTCGTCGTGTGGGTCGGCAATTTTGTCGGTGCCCTGTTCATCGTCTTTTTGGTGTACATGGCCGGCATCTATAAGCTTAACGGCGAGGCGGTCGCCAACTCCATGGTGGGCGTCGCCGCCGGCAAGGTGACGATCGACTGGGTGACGATCTTCTTCCGCGGCATCCTGTGCAACATCTTTGTGTGCCTGGCCGTGTGGATCGGTACCGCCGGCAAGACCGTGGTCGATAAGGTTGTGGGCATTCTGCTGCCCATCGCCGCCTTTGTGGCCTGCGGTTTTGAGCACTGCGTTGCCAACATGTACTTTTTGCCCATGGGTGCCGTGATGCACGCGTGCGGCTATGGCGCCAAGGTTGCCGGTGCCGATGCGCTCAACGCCGCGGGCATTGCGTTTAATCTGTCCGCCGCCACGCTGGGCAACATTGTGGGCGGAGCTGTTCTGATCGCGCTCGGCTACTGGTTTATCTACGCCAAGAAGTCCGAGGCGTAAGGTACCGTCTGTTTGACGTTGGGCCTCCCGCGGGGCGTTGCCGTGCGGGAGGCTTTTTGGGTCTGGGGCTCGTTGCCGGGCTGTTGGCCTGTTGTGTTTGGCTTGTGAAAGGGGTAATCGAGATGGCATCTGCTGTGAAGCGTGACGGTCGCGCCGTGGTGACCACATGCGGGGGATGCTATGCCGATTGCGCCTTTGCGGCCCATGTTGAGGATGGTCGCGTGGTGGCCGAGTTGCCGGTGCCGGGGCATCCGTGCGCGGCGCGTGCCCTCTGCGCCCGCGGTCGGCATCGCCTGGCAATGCCGTTTGACGAGCGCGACCGCATCATGCACCCCATGCGCCGACGAGCTGATGGCTCGGGGTTTGATGCGATTTCCTGGGATGAGGCGTTTGCTCAAATTGCCGAGCGTCTTTTGGGGATTGTTGACGAGTGCGGGCCTCGTGCGCTGGGCATGACGCTCGGCGTGCCCTCATTTGACCGTTACTGGGCGTATCGCTTTATGCATGCGCTGGGCTCGCCCAACGTGTACGGTGCCGACGGCGCCTGCGAGGTAAGCCGTCTCACCGGCTGGGAGCACAGCCTGGGCTACAGCCCCGCCTCCGACCTGGCGCACACCGATTGCATCATGTATCTGGGGCGCTCCATTGTCGATTCGTCGACGATGGGGGCAGTCGACGCCTTGAATGACGCACGCCGGCGCGGGGCGAAAATCATTGTCGTGGACCCGCGGCGCAGTGGCTCTGCGGCGCTTGCCGACCGCTGGTTGCGCGTGCGCCCGGGCTGCGACTTGGCCTTGCTGCTGGGCATTGCGCATGTGCTCATTGCCGAGGACTTGTACGACCGCGAGTTTGTTGCCCGCTACACCACAGGGTTTGATGAGCTGGCGCAGGCGGCGAGCGCTTGGACGCCTGAGTGGGCCGAGTCGATGTGCGACGTGCCGGCCGATGAGATTGTCGCGACGGCGCGCGATTTGGCTGCTGCGGCACCTGCCGCCGTGGTCGATGCGGGCTTTCATGGTGGCATCGGTATCGCGTATGCCAATAGCACCCAGACCGCGCGAGCTATCTGCTTGGTCGATGTGCTGCTGGGCTGCATCGGGCATGCGGGCGGTGCGCTCAACCCGCCGACGCCGCTTGTATTGGGCGATCTTGATCCCATGCGCTTTGCGACGCCGCCGGTGCCGCGCGGGCCCAAGCTGGGGTCCGAGCGCTATCCTCTGGTCGATCCGGTGCGCGGCCTGTGCACGACCATCGGTCAATCGATTCTTGCCGTCGATTTGCATGGGCTCATCGTCTACGCCAGTAACCCCGGTGCGGGCTATGGCAATGCGCAGGCTTGGTTGGGCATCTTGCAGCAGCTCGACTTGCTCGTGACAATTGATATTCGCTGGTCCGAGACGGCGCGTGCTTCCGATTTCGTGCTGCCCGATGTGACGTACCTGGAGGCCGACCGCGGCGTGGGCACGCTTGTTTGCCGCAACGACGCGCGCGTGTTCTACCGCAACGCCGTGCTGCCCGTTTTGCATGACGACACGCGACCGGGGCGGGAGATCTTTGCCGGGTTGGCTGCGGCCTGCGGCGTGGGCGAGTACTTCCAGTTTACGTCTGACGATCTGGCGGCTGCCCAGGTGGCGCCGTTTGGGATTGATCTGGACGAGCTTAAGGAGCGCGGTTGGGCCGATACGGGCGTGCCACTGCCGCCGCGCACGGGTGAGCCCGTGATTCCGCTGGACGGCGGCAAGATAGCGCTGGCAAGCAGTGTGTGGGAGCGCGCCGGTTTGGGTCGTGTGCCCGGCTGGATCGCGCCCATGGTGGAGCCCGGTCCGGGGATGTTTCGCCTCATTAGCGGCAACCGGCCTTTTGAGTCGCATACCTCGCGCAGGCTCGCGGCGGCCGGTGCCGCCGAGGCTGGTTCCGACTTGGACGCCGTGCAGATGAATGCCGATGCTGCTGCGCACATGGGCATCGCCGACGGCGAGATCGTCGAACTCGTGAGCGATATGGGCCGCGACCGCGTGCGCGTGGAGACGACGCCCTATCTGCATCCGGCGTGCATCTTTACGTCGGCCGCCCCCGGTGGGCGCTCGTTTGGCGCCGATGCCGGTGGCGCTCAAGCCTTGGGCGTGGGCCCGCTCGACCATACGCCGCTGCGCTGGGACCCGCTGACGGGTGCCGCGCTCACCCAGGAAAACGCCGTTCGCGTGGAAAAGATCACGGAGCACGAGGATAATAGCGAGTAATTGACTCAGCTGATCGAATTGGCTGATAGTTTGACGTTCGAACGATTGATTCACCTTTGGTTTTGAAAGGCCGCACATGAGCGATAGCCAGAACATGTCCGATGAGGTGCGCGCCCGCCTGCGCGCCATTCCTTCCGTCAACGAGCTGCTTGCCGAGTGGCCGGTAGTGAAGGCGGCGGGGGAGACCTGCGACGCGGTGGTGCATGCCGCCGTGACGGCCGAGCTCGACGAGGAGCGTGCCGCCATTCGCGCCGGTGCCGCCCCGCGTTCCAAGCGCGAGCTGGCATCGGCTATCGAGTGGCGTGCGCATCGCTCCGCGCTGCCGAGCCTGCGCCCCACCGTCAACGCTACGGGTGTGGTCATCCATACCAACTTGGGCCGCGCCCCGCTCGCGGAGTCGGCCGCCAAGGCCGTGGCCGAGGTCGCGCGCGGCTACAGCACGCTCGAGTACAGCGTCGACACCTGCTCGCGCGGGTCGCGCAAGGAGCACGCCGCACAGCTGGTCCGTTCGCTCACCGGTGCCGAGGACGCGCTGGTCGTCAACAACAATGCCGCCGCGGTGCTGCTGGTGCTGGCGACCCATGCCGCAGGCAAGGAGGTCATCGTCAGCCGCGGCGAGCTTGTCGAGATCGGTGGCAGCTTCCGTATTCCCGACGTCATGGCGGCCTCGGGCGCCAAACTCGTCGAGGTCGGCGCCACCAACCGCACGCATCTGGGCGACTACGAGCGCGCCATCACGCCCGAAACGGCCATGATCCTGAAGGTCCATCCTTCCAACTATCGCATCGAGGGTTTCCACGAGGAGGTGGGTTCTCGGGAGCTTGCGGCGCTTGCTCACAAGCATGGCCTGCTGTTCTACGAGGACCAGGGGTCGGGCGCACTGCTGCCCGACGATATCCTGGTGCGCGGCGGCGAAGAAACCACGCCGGCTTCGGTTTCGGCAGGGCTCGATATCGTGTCGTGCTCGGGCGATAAACTGCTCGGCGCCGCGCAGGCGGGCATTATCATGGGCCGTCGCGATCTGGTCCAGGCCTGCGGGTCGCATCCGCTTATGCGTGCCCTGCGCCCGGGCAAGCTCGCGCTGGCGGCGCTCGAGGCCACGCTGCGTATTTACATGGATGGGGCGGATGTGGCCCATCGCGAGGTGCCTGTGCTCAACATGCTCACGCTTCCTCAGGCTCATCTGGAGCGTCGTGCCCGCAAGCTGCGCGATCGTATGGTCGCCGGGCTCGATAAGGCCGGTTGCCCGTGCGCCGTTGCGTTGGAGATTGTCGAGGAGTCCTCGACGCCCGGTGGCGGTTCGCTGCCTACCGTGGAGCTGCCCACGATGTGCGTTGCCGTGCGCCTTGTTGACGAGCGCCTGACGGTCGACGCGCTCAAGCGCTCGCTTGTCCAGGACTTCGACACGCCGGTTGTCACGCGAACCTCGCACGATCGCATTTTGTTTGATGTGCGCACACTCGTGGGCGACCGCGATATCGAGACAGCGGCGTCGACGCTTGCCGCATGCGTTGAGAAGGCGATTGCTCGATGAGTGAGGTTCAAGCGCTGGTGGAGTGTCCCGTTATCGTTGGCACGGCGGGCCATGTCGACCACGGTAAGTCGGCGCTCATCGAGGCGCTGACGGGCAAAAACCCCGACCGCCTAGAAGTTGAGCGTCGTCGCGGCATGACGGTTGAGCTTGGCTTTGGCGAGCTGGCGCTGCCGAGTGGCAAGATCGTGGGCCTGGTCGACGTGCCTGGCCACGCGCATTACCTGCGCGCCATGGTGCAGGGTGCGACGGGTATCGACGTTGCCGTGCTGGTGGTCTCTGCCGTTGAGGGTGTAATGCCGCAGACGCGCGAGCACATGCATGTGCTGGAGCTGCTGGGCGTCACGCATATGGTGGTCGCGCTGACGATGTGTGACCTGGCCGACGCCGAGATGACCGAGCTTGCCGAGCTCGACGTCGATGATTTTTTGTCGGGTACCGTGTTTGCGGGCGCGCCCATTGTGCCCGTGTCGTCTAAGACGGGCGATGGGATCGACGGGCTGCTTGCGGTGCTCGACGAGCAGGTAAGTGCCTGCTGGGATGCCTGTCGTGACCGTTCCGAGCGGAGCGATGCCGCACCTCGCCTGCCGATTGACCGCTGCTTTACGATCAAGGGTGTTGGCACCGTCGTTACGGGAACGCTGCACGATGCGCCAGTTGCGGTGGGCGACGAGCTGATGGCTTTGCCGTCGCGTACGGTCTGTCGTGTGCGCGGGATTCAGGTTCATGGCGATACGCCGTGCGCGCTGCCTGGGCAACGCGTGGCGCTCAACCTGGTTGGTGACGGTGTCGCGGCGCTTGACCGTGGCGAGATGCTGGGCGTGGCGGGCCGCTTTGGTCAGACGTTGCGTTTTATGATGACGTTCACCTACCTGGGCCGCGAGGGCGCCAAGCCGCGTGTGCTCGAGTCGGGTGCGCGTGTGCACGTGATGGCGGGTACGGCCGAGGTTGTCGGCCGCATCATGTTCGTGGAAGGCGAGGCCCCCATGGCGGTGGGCGAGACCCGTACCGTACAGGTGCGCTTGGAGGAGCCGCTGCCGCTGCGAGCCGGAGACCATGCCGTGGTGCTGTCGTATTCGCCCGTTATGCTCATTGGCGGCGGGTGTGTGCTGCTTTCGCGCTGCCGTCGCTCGCGCGAGCTTTCGGCGGGGGAGCGCACGCTGCTTGCGGCGCTTGAGGCCGGCGATGCCGTCGCTGGTGTGGATGCGTGGCTGGCGCTGCAGGCGTTGCCGGTCGTGGTTGCCGACGTTGCCGCAGCGCTAGATCTTGTTTCCGGTGGGGCCGACGCCGCGCTGAACGAGCTGGTGGCGCGAGGTGTTGTTTACAAGCTTGCCGGCTCGGGCGATGCGCTGTATGTGAATGCCGCCGTGCTCGACGCCGCGATGGATGCACTGGCGGCGACCCTGTCCGCCATGCACGCGGCTGCCCCCAAGGAGACGGGCTTTACGCCCGGCGCCGTTGCCCATGCTGCGTGGCCTGCCGCTGATGATGGCGTTGCCGCGGCTCTGATTGCCGAGGGCTGCTCGCGTGGCGTGTGCGCCGCCGAGGGCGCCGAGGTATTCGATCCGCATTCGGCCGCCGCGGCGGCACGCGTGGTGCGAGAGGCCTGCGAGCGGATCGTCGCGCTGCTTGACGAGGCCGGCCTGGATGCACCGGCGCTTCCCGAGGTGGGCGAACAGCTGCAGCTCGGCCGCGACACCATGACGCGTGCCCTGCGCGAGCTTTCGCTCAACCGCTCGATCGTTAAGGTCGAGCGCGACGTTGCCCTGTCCGCTGCCGCCGAGGCCCATGCTCGCGAGCTTGTTGCCGCTGCCATTGAGGCAGCCGGCGGCGCTGCCACCACGAGCGTGCTGCGCGAGGCCCTGGGTGTGTCGCGCAAACGCGCCATCAGCATCTTGGAACACCTGGATGCCGTGCGCTTTACGGTGCTCGACAAGGAGGCCGGCGGCCTGCGCTCCCTGCGCTAGATTGGCTGCTCGGTTTGGTAAAATACCGCCGCACTTGGGAACGGATGGGCTCCGGTGGGCTCCGCGGTCCTCAAAACCGTTGCGAGGCGTGCAAAACGTCTTGGATGTGTTCGATTCACATACGTTCCCGCCATACGCTACCAGCGCTTTTGTGCTCGCGGTCTTGCTGCGTGCCGCAAAGGCGCTGTTTTGTTTTTGCACGAGCTTTTCGTAGCGCTGCTATTTCGGTGGCTGTATTTAGCTTCGTGCGCCGGGTTTCGAGCATGCCGATGGAGGTGTTTTGCCGTATGACTACCGTAAGACGTGCCGATCTTTCTTGTGTCGTCCAAGCGGGTGGGCTGTCCTCGCGCATGGGCTGTGATAAGGCTCGCATGGCGTTTTGCGGCGAGCCGCTCATCGAACGCGTGCTGGGTCGGCTGGCGCCAGTTGCCGGCGAGTTGGTCGTGACGACTTCGCGTCCCAGCGAGCTTGCCTACCTTGAGGAGCGCGCGTTTGGCGGCCTGGTACCGCGAATAGTGTCGGACCTTGAGGGGCCGGCGGGCGCCATGCGCGGCATCGCGAGTTCGTTGGCCGCGGCCCGATTGCCGCTCGTGGCGATCGTCGCCTGCGATATGCCGTTTGTTTCGCCGGAGCTCATCGGCGCGCTTGCCGATCATGTTGAGGCCGAGGCGCTCGATGTGTTCGTGCCGCGCGAGGAGCGTGGCATTGAGCCGCTTTGCGCCGTCTGGCGCCGTGAGACCTGCTCGCCGATTGCTTATGAGCTGCTCGCCGGTGACCGCCAGCGCATTCGTTGCCTGATCGACCGGGTGAACGCCGGGTATTTGGACGAGCCTCAGATTGTCGCGGTCGCAGGCTCGACGCTCTGCTTCGAAAACGTCAATACGCCCGAGGAGTTTGCGGCGGCCGAGTTGCTCGCCTAGACGATTGGAGTTGCCATGTCTCACGATATTTGTCCCGACACGGGAGAACCTTGCACCTGCGATGGGTCCGAGCCTTGCACCTGCGGCTGTGGCGGCTGTGGACATACGGCCGAGGAAGAGGCAGCGGCGGCTGCGTATCGCGAGTCGCACCGCGAGGCCTCGTTTGGCGATGCCCCTGATCACGAACGCAAGATCATCGTTTCGTTCGATAGCACCTTCGATGTGATGGAATGCGAGCAGCTGTGCCTTGCCGCCGGTGTGCCCGGGCGCATCATGCCGCTGCCCGGCTCCATCACCGCCGGCTGCGGGCTGTGCTGGGCCATGCCGTTCTCGGGCGATGCGCTCGCCGCCTTTCGCGCCGCCACCGAAGGCCGCATAACCCCCGCCGACTACCATCAGCTCGTCCTCTAATCACCAACACCACCACAAAGGTGCCTGTCCCCAATGTGGTGGTTCGGAACATGTGGACGAAACAGCTTCGAAACACGCGATTTGTTCGTCAGGTGCCCAAAAACGCTTCTACCTGCATCGTAATCAAAACGAAACATCTGCTCGTCGGCTTATGCGAAACTTTGCTGCAACAGTGCGATATTATCCATACTCGATAAAGCTCGGGGCGCATGGGGCGCCTCGAACGACACTTTTCTTTTCCATCAATTGGAGGAAGCATGAGCTACACGCAGAAAGTTCTCGAAGAGCTCAAGGCCCGCTATCCCGAGCAGCCTGAGTTCATCCAGGCCGCGACCGAGATCCTCGGCACCATCCAGCCGGCGCTCGACGCCCACCCCGAGTACGAGGAGGCCGCCCTGCTGGAGCGCCTCGTCGAGCCCGAGCGCATCGTCATGTTCCGTGTTCCCTGGGTCGACGACCAGGGCAAGGTTCAGGTCAACCGCGGCTATCGCGTCGAGTTCAACTCTGCCATTGGACCCTACAAGGGCGGCCTGCGCTTTAACCCGACGGTCACCCTGGGTATGCTCAAGTTCCTGGGTCTGGAGCAGATCCTTAAGAACAGCCTGACCACCCTTCCCATGGGCGGCGGCAAGGGCGGCTCCGACTTTGACCCCAAGGGCAAGTCCAACAATGAGATCATGCACTTCTGCCAGTCCTTCATGACCGAGCTCTATCGCCACATTGGCCCCAACACCGACGTTCCCGCCGGCGACCTGGGCGTTGGCGGCCGCGAGGTTGCCTACCTGTTCGGTCAGTACAAGCGCCTGACCAACGAGTGGACCGGCGTCCTTACCGGCAAGGGCCTCTCCTTTGGCGGCTCGCTCGCCCGTACCGAGGCCACCGGTTACGGTCTGGCCTACTTTGTGGACGAGTACCTCAAGAGCCGCGGCGACTCATTCGAGGGCAAGAACGTCGTCGTTCACGGCTCCGGCAACGTCGCTATCTACGCGGTCCAGAAGGTCACTCAGCTCGGTGGCAAGGTGCTCGCCTGCTCCGATACCCACGGCTGGGTCGAGGATCCCGACGGCATCGACTACACCGTGCTCGAGCACATCTACAACAAGAAGCGCTCTGGCCACGACAAGGGCGTTACGCTCGCTATGTACGTTGACGAGAAGCCCAACGCCGTGTGGCACGAGGGCGACGGCCGCGGCGTGTGGCAGCTTCCCTGCGATATCGCGCTGCCCTGCGCTCGCGAGAACACGCTGCTGCTCGAGGACGCCCAGGCGCTCGTCGCCAACGGCTGCAAGGTGGTCGGCGAGGGCGCAAACATGCCCACGACCATCGAGGCCACGACCTACTTCCAGGAGAACGGCGTCGCCTTTATGCCCGGCAAGGCTGCCAACGCCGGCGGCGTGCTCGTGTCCGGCCTGGAGATGAGCCAGAACGCCGAGCACCTGTCTTGGACCTTCGAGGAGGTCGACGGCAAGCTCGAGCAGCTCATGCGCGGCATGTTCCACAACGTGGACGACACCGCCAAGGAGTACGGCGAGGAGGGCAACTTTGTCATGGGCGCCAACATCGCCGGCTTCCTGAAGGTCGCCGATGCCATGCTCGCCCAGGGCGTCTGCTAAATCTTCGCTCGATATAGCATGTGATGAGGCTCCCAGCCATTCCGGCTGGGAGCCTTTTCTATCCCGGAGGACTCCTCATAACTTGCGGTGAAATACGGACTGTTTAGCGCCCCAGAACGGCTAATCAGTCCGTATATCACCGCAAGTTATGGATGGGTGGGTGGATTTTGTCCTAAAACGGTGTGCGGCCCCTCGTTTGGTACACTTAAAAGTACTGGACAAGTGAAGAGATGGGGGAGAACGTGCTCAAGTTCGGTACCTACGTCCGTGTTGGAAACGCGGCCGAAGCCTATGAGCTCTTGCAGAAGAACCGCAACAACAAGATTGTGGGCGGTGGCATCTGGATGCGCCTGGGATCGCGTCGTGTGGCGACGGCGATTGACCTTTCGGCCTGCGGACTCGATCAGATTGAGGAGACCGAGACCGAATTTCGCATCGGTGCCATGTGCACCCTGCGCCAGCTCGAGCGTCATGCCGAGCTCAACGCGCTTGTCAACCATGTCTTTGAGTTCGCCGTCCACGACATCGTGGGCGTGCAGCTGCGTAACACCGCCACGGTGGGCGGCAGCATTTACGGTCGCTTTGGTTTCTCGGACGTGCTCTCGGCATTTTTGGCGCTCGATTCGTACGTTGAGCTGACGGGGGCCGGCCGCGTGCCGCTCGCCGAGTTCGTGGACATGGGTTACGTGCGGGACGTGATCGAGCACGTGGTGATCGTTAAGCACGATTACCGCGCAAGCTACGAGGCCGTGCGCAAGGCCGCGACCGACTTCCCCTCCTTAAACGTTACCGCCGCCTGGTGGGACAACAGCTGGCATGTCACCGTGGGCGCCCGCCCGCTGCGCGCGACCCTGCTGCAGGGTGAGGCATGCGGCCTTACCGCCGAGCAGCCTTCCGAGGACGAGCTGCGCGCCCTGGCCGCGTCCGTACGTGCGCTGAGCTATGGCAGCAACATGTGGGGCTCGGCCGAGTACCGCCGCCGCATCTCGGCCCCGCTGGCGATTCAGGCCGTGCGTCGCGCCGCCGGCATCGAGCTTTCGGC
The DNA here is from genome assembly GCA_958420205.1 of uncultured Collinsella sp. Classification (GTDB taxonomy): domain Bacteria; phylum Actinomycetota; class Coriobacteriia; order Coriobacteriales; family Coriobacteriaceae; genus Collinsella. The sequence continues at coordinate 69,075 of CATZIX010000004.1, forward strand.
CGCGCTTGCCCGCGAGCTCGAGACCGTGCAAGTGCCTAAGTTTGCCACGGACGAGTATTCCTGCCGCCGCGTGCCCGGCGTCGATTCTAGCGAGGTGCGCTAATGGCTGCCAAACTCATCGATCTTTCCTTTACGCTCAACGGCCGCAAGGTCAAGGTTCAGATTGCCCCCGATACCATGCTCTTTGCGCTGCTGCGCGAGCAGGGCTGCGCGTCGGTGCGCTGCGCCTGCGAGACCACCAACTGCGGTCTGTGCACGGTGTGGCTCGACGGCGACCCGGTGCTGAGCTGCTCGGTTCCCGCCGCCCGTGTTGAGGGCCGCTCCGTCACCACGCTCGAGGGCCTCAAGGCCGAGTCCGAGGCGCTCGCCCGCGCAATGGCTGCCGAAGGCGCCGAGCAGTGCGGTTTTTGCGCCCCCGGCCTCATCATGAACGTGCTGGCGCTTGCCCGCGCTGCCAAGGATGATCCAAGCCTCGTTGCCACGCGCGAGGAGCTTTCGCGCCAGCTCGCCGGCAACCTCTGCCGTTGCAGCGGCTACGAGAGCCAGCTGCGCGCTATCGTGCACTTTCTTAACGAGTCCGGCGTGCAGGTGGGCTTTGAGATGCCCGAGCTGCCGGTCAATAACACCAGCTGCGACGGTGTCTCGTACAAGCAGATCACCCACAAGCAGCCCAAAAAGGACTCGAAGGCCCTGCTCGAGGGGCGTCCCGTCTACACGGGCGACCTGGTGCCCGCCGGCGCGCTCATCGTTAAGCTCAAGCGCAGCCCGTATGCCCGCGCCAAGATCCGTTCCATCGATACGTCGCGCGCCCTGAAGGTGCCCGGTGTGGTGGGCGTCTACACCTACGAGGACGTGCCCAAGCGCCGCTTTACCATCGCCGGTCAGAGCTATCCGCAGCCGAGTCCCTACGACCGCCTGATTCTCGAGAACCTGGTGCGCTACCAAAACGAGGAGGTGGCGATTGTCGCCGCCGAGACCGAGGAGGCCGCCGACAAGGCGCTCAAGCTCATCAAGGTCGACTATGAGGTGCTCGAGCCCCTGCTCGACTTTACCAAGGCACTCGATAACGACATCGTGGTCCACCCCGAGGGCGACGTGACCTTTATGTTCCCGCAGGGCGGCGATGTTCCGCGCAACCTGGTGTGCAGCGGTACCAGCGATTTTGGCGACTTGGACGAGGCCTTCGCCCAGAGCGACATCGTCTTCACCCGCACCTACACCAGCCAGGCCACGCAGACCGCGCCCATGGAAACCTTCCGCGCCTTCGCGACGACCGACGCGTTTGGGCGTATCTCGGTGACCACCTCTACGCAGGTGCCCTTCCACGTGCGCCGCATGGTCGCTCAGTCGCTCGATATCCCGCAGTCGCAGGTGCAGGTCATTAAGCCGCGCATCGGCGGTGGCTTTGGCTCCAAGCAGACGGGCTGCTGCGAGATCTTCGTTGCGTTCGTGACCCAGCAGACCGGCCGTCCGAGCTACTGCTGCTACTCCCGCGAGGAGACCATCACCGCGGGCAACTCGCGCCATCAGATGCAGATGACCGTTAAGCTGGGTGCCATGAACGACGGCACCATCACGGCCATCGACTTGCACACGCTGTCCAACGCCGGCGCGTATGGCGAGCATGCCACCACGACGATCGGCCTTTCGGGCCACAAGAGCCTGCCCATCTACAACCATGTGAAGGCGAGCCGCTTTAGCTGGGACGCCGTCTACACCAATACCAACCGTGGCGGTGCGTATCGCGGCTACGGTGCCACCCAGGGCCAGTTTGCCGTGGAGAGTGCCGTCAACGAGCTCGCCGACATGCTGCACATGGATCCCGCCGACCTGCGCCTTAAGAACATCGTGCGCGAGGGCGAGGTCATGCCGCAGTACTACAACGAGAAGCTCAACGCCTGCGCGCTCGACCGCTGCCTGCTTCGCGCGATGGACATGATCGGTTGGCGCGACAAGCCGCTGGCCGTCGACCTGGGCGACCGCGTGCGCGCCCTGGGCTGCGCGCTCACCATGCAGGGCTCGGGCATTTCCAACGTGGATATCGCCGGCATCGACATGCGCCTGGAAGAGGACGGCTTCATTACCATCGGCACCGGCGCCACTGATAACGGCATGGGCGTCGACACGATCCTGGCGCAGATTGCCGCCGAGGAGCTGGGCGTGGAGAGTTCGATGATCGTGGTGCGCGGCGTGGACACCGACGTGTCGCCGTTCGACGCCGGCTCGTACGCGAGCTCGGGTACGTACGTGACGGGCCTTGCCGCTAAGAACGCCGCGACCGAGCTGCGCGAGAAGATTTGCGTCAAGGCCGCCCAGATGTGGGATGTGGACGTCGCCGATGTGGTCTTCGATGGCCAGTACGTGCGCCTGTCCGACGAGCGCGCCGCCCGCGAGCAGAACCGCTACCTCACGCTGCGCGACTTTGCCAACCTGTGCGTCAAGAACATCGCGGGCGGTGACGCGCTCACCTCGCACGCCTCTGCCTGCCTGCCCGTTTCGCCTCCGCCGTTTATGGCCGGCATTGCCGAGGTCGAGGTCGACAAGGCCACCGGCAAGGTGACCGTGGTGGATTACGCCGCTGCCGTCGATTGCGGTACCGTGATTAACGAGGCGCTCGCGCGCGTCCAGGCCGAGGGCGGCATTGCCCAGGGTATCGGTCACGCGCTCTACGAGATCGTCGAGCACGACGACCGCGGCCGCCTGCGCACCGGCAACTTTATGAGCTACAAGTTGCCCACGCGCCTGGATATCGGCAGCATTCGCGTGGCCTTTGAGCCGAGCTACGAGCCGACGGGTCCGTTTGGCGCCAAGTCGATCGGTGAGGTCGTCATCAACACGCCGCTCGCCGCCGTTGCCTCGGCCGTGGCGCACGCCACCGGACATCAGGTTCGCTCTCTTCCGATCACGCCCGAGAAGGCCCTGCTGGGGGAGTAGCGGGTCGGCGAACAAGTCGTACAAGTCGTAATTGGCGGGGCGGGGCAACTCGTCCCGCCTTTTGCACTCGTGGTGAGGTCGTGAGCTTGTAAAAGGTGTGCGTGCGCTTGCCGTTCGTATCTGCTATCATTCCTAGTCTGTGCGCTCATGCGGGCGTGGCGGAATTGGTAGACGCGCCAGATTTAGGTTCTGGTGGGATTCCCGTGAAGGTTCGAGTCCTTTCGCCCGCACCAACGCATCTGCGTCGGCCCTGGCCGTCGCGACTCTTTGTTGCATAAAGGTACCAGCACCTCAGATAAGCTGGGCAGTATGAGGAGGAACGTGTTGAACATCACCGCTTCTGACGTCAAGGACGCCAAGCTCACCGCTACGGTCACCATCCCGGCCGCCGACGTCGACGCCGCGATCAAGAAGGCCTACAAGGACACCGCCAAGAAGTACCGCTTCCCGGGCTTCCGCGCCGGTAAGGCCCCCCGTCCGGTCATCGACTCTGCTCTTGGCGCCGAGGCTACCCTCGCCCAGGCTACCAACGACCTGATCGCCGCCAACGAGCCCGCCGTCCTCAACGAGCTGGACATCGTCCCCACCAAGAACGGTGACTACAAGGAGCTCGACCTCGCCAAGGATCACGAGGACTACACCTACACCGTCGAGTTCTCCCTGCGTCCTGCTGCCGAGCTCTCCTCCTTCGACGCCGTCGAGATCGAGATGCCTCCCGCGGAGGTCACCGAGTCCGAGATCAACAACCAGGTTGAGATGCTCCTCAACTACCGTGCCACCTTCGAGGACGTCGAGGGTCGCGCCGTCGAGGCCGAGGACTACGTTACCGTCGACCTCAAGGCCGTCGAGAACGCCGACAACTTTGCCGCCGAGGGCCGTATGCTCATCGCCGGTAGCGACAGCAACCCCAAGGAGTTCAACGAGGCCCTGATCGGCGCTAACGTTGACGACGTCAAGACCGTCACCTGGACCGACGAGGTCGAGGAGGGCGAGGAGGCCGAGACCCACACCGTCGAGGTCACCGTCAAGGGCATCAAGGTCCGCAACACCCCCGAGCTCACCGACGAGCTTGTCAAGTCCGACTTCGGCTTCGACAGCATCGACGCCATGCGCGACGCCATCAAGATCGAGATCGAGCAGGACAAGGCTTCCCGCCTGCCGGCCGAGAAGGAGAACCGTTGCGTTTCCGCTCTCGCCGAGCGTCTGCAGCTCGACGAGATGGACGCCGACTACGAGCAGTCCGTCTTTGAGGAGCTTGGCCAGAACTTCCTGTCCAACCTCGCTGCCCGCGGCATGACGCTGGACACTTGGCTGCCCGCTTCCGGCCTGACCATGGAGCAGTTCATCGGCGACCTGCACAAGCAGGCCAACGACGTTGCCCGTGAGTCCCTGGCTCTGGACGCCCTCGCCCGTGAGCTCAAGATCGAGGTCACCGAGGACGACGTCAACGCCGAGTTCGAGAAGGCTGGCGTCAAGGACGTCGAGGCTTCCAAGGCCGAGTTCATCGCCGATGGCCGCATGCCTGCCGTCCGCGAGTCCATCCGTCGCTCCAAGGCCGTCGACCACCTGGTCGAGAACGCCAAGGTGACCGAGGTCGACGAGACCGCCAAGGACGCCGAGTAATTCTCGCCACCTTGCCCGCGAGCGCATGCGTGCGCCCGTGATGGGGTAAAGTTATACACCGGTTATCCGGTTGCTTCGTACGGTGCCAGCCAATGCATAGCATGCGGGCACCGTACGTTTATCTAGAACCAATTTGGTCCGCAAGAGAGAAATGGAGATGCGTATGATCGCCAAGTTCGATTCCGCCCTCGTGCCATACGTTATCGAGCAGACGCCGCGCGGCGAGCGCAGCTACGATATCTATTCGCGCCTGCTCAACGACCGCATCATCTTCTTGGGCGAGGAGATCAACTCCGTCAGCGCCAACCTGGTCGTTGCCCAGCTGCTGCATCTTGAGAGCCAGGATACCGAGAAGGATATCTCGCTCTACATCAATTCGCCCGGCGGCGAGGTCTACTCCGGCCTGGCGATTCTGGACACCATGAACTTCATCAAGCCGCAGGTCTCCACCATCTGCGTCGGTATGGCCGCGTCTATGGCTGCCGTGCTGCTTTCGGCCGGCGCCAAGGGCAAGCGCTTCTGCCTGCCGCACTCCAAGGTTATGATTCACCAGCCCAGCGGCGGTGCGCAGGGCCAGCAGACCGAGATCGAGATCGTTGCCGAGGAGATTAAGAAGACCCGTCGCGAGCTCAACCAGATTCTGTCCGACGCCTCGGGCCAGCCCATCGAGAAGGTCCAAGCCGATACCGAGCGCGACAACTACCTGACCGCTGCCGAGGCCCTCGACTACGGCCTGATCGACCGTATCGTCACCTCGCGCGACCTCGCCGCGAAGGACGCCTAGGATGGCCGGTAACATGCAGGACAACTTTGACGAGAACGGCAACCCCATCCGCTGCTCCTTCTGCGGAAAAGAGCAGGGGCAGGTTCGCCGCCTTGTAAAGGGTCCGACCAACATCTTTATCTGCGACGAGTGCGTTGCCGCCTGCTCCGAGATTTTGGAGGAGTCGCTGGCTTCGGACTTTATGGACGCCGCCCGCAACGGCAAGCTGCCGGGCTTCCTCAACGACCACGGCCAGGCTGCATCCCAGCCCGCCGCGGACCCCGAGACCGAGGGTTTTGAGCTCGAGGACGATCGCCAGGTCATCACGCACGTGCCGACGCCGCACGAGATCTATGACGAGCTTTCGGCCTATGTTATGGGTCAGGAGGACGCCAAGCGCGCCATGTCGGTTGCCGTGTACAACCATTACCGCCGTGTAATCGAGGGCGGCGCTGCGCTTTCGGCCTTTGACGACGGCTTGGACTCGCAGCTCGACGATGATATGGACGAGGTGGAGCTCGCCAAGTCCAACATTTTGCTGCTCGGCCCCACCGGTACCGGTAAGACCCTGCTGGCTCAGACGCTCGCGCGCATCCTCGAGGTGCCGTTTGCCATCGCCGACGCCACCGCGCTCACCGAGGCTGGTTACGTGGGCGAGGACGTGGAGAACATCCTGCTCAAGCTCATCAATGCTGCCGATGGCGACATTGAGCGCGCGCAGGTGGGCATCATCTATGTCGATGAGATCGACAAGATTGCCCGCAAGGCCGAGAACCTTTCCATCACCCGCGATGTCTCGGGCGAGGGCGTTCAGCAGGCGCTGCTTAAGATCCTTGAGGGCACGGTGGCCAACGTTCCGCCCACCGGCGGCCGTAAGCATCCCCAGCAGGAACTGCTTCAGATCGACACGACCAACATCCTGTTTATCTGCGGCGGTGCCTTTGTGGGCCTGGACAAGATCATCGCCGACCGCGTGGGCAACAAGGGCGTAGGTTTTAACTCCGAGATCGCCGGCCCCACCTCGGTCGACGAGAATGATCTGCTGCGCCAGGTGCTCCCGCAGGACCTCAACGCCTTTGGCATGATCCCCGAGTTCGTGGGCCGTACGCCCGTCGTGACCCAGACGCAGGCGCTCGACGAGGACGACCTGGTGTCGATTCTGACCGAGCCCAAGAACGCCGTGGTGCGCCAGTACCGCAAGATGTTCCAGCTCGAGGACGTTGAGCTTGAGTTTGAGGACGCCGCCCTGCACGAGATCGCCCGTATGGCGCTCGCCCGCAAGACCGGCGCCCGCGGCCTGCGCTCCATCTGCGAGGACGTGCTGCAGCAAACGATGTTCGACCTGCCCAGCGAGGAAGGCGTCGCCAAGGTCATCGTGACCGAAGCCTCCGTAAAGGGCGAAGAACAGCCCCAACGCATCTACGGCTAAAACCTGTCAAAACGTTCTTGTCGATAGCCTCCGACCGCCCGCGGTCGGAGGCTATTTTATATATACGCAATAACCCCAACTACCTGTGTTATTCTGTGTGTTTGTTTAAGCCTCAGCGAAGTCATATCAGACTGAAGTAATCGATACCTAAGGGGAGGAATGTAGGCCCTAGCGGGCCTGCATTCCTCCCCGGCGGGACAGGGAGAGATATATGGAAGAGATGCCCAAGAATTACGATCCGTCGACCAACGAGCCGGCGATCCTGCAGAAGTGGCTCGACGGCGGCTACTACAAGCGCCGCGAGGGCGTGGGCGACTGCACCGTCACCATTCCGCCTCCCAACGTGACCGGCAAGCTCCACATGGGTCACGCCACCGACGACTCCATCCAGGACGCCATCGTCCGTATGGCCCGCATGCGCGGCAAGTCCACGCGCTGGGTGCTCGGCACTGACCACGCCGGTATCGCCACGCAGACCAAGGTCGACAAGAAGCTCAAGAGCGAGGGCATCAGCCGCCTGGAGATCGGTCGCGACAAATTTGTCGACGCTTGCTGGGATTGGACCCACGAGTACGGCGGCATCATCGTCGAGCAGATCAAGCGCATGGGCTGCTCCGTCGACTTCGATAACGAGCGCTTCACCATGGACGAGGACTACGCCCAGGCCGTGCGCAAGGTCTTCTGCGACTGGTACCACGACGGTCTGATCTACCGCGGCAAGCGCATCGTCAACTGGTGCCCCAACTGCACCACCGCCATCTCGGACGACGAGGCCGAGTATAAGGACGAGAAGGGCCACCTGTGGCACCTGCGCTACCCGCTGACCGAGCCGGTTAACGGCCAGGACTACATCGTCGTTGCCACCACGCGCCCCGAGACCATGCTCGGTGACACGGGCGTTGCCGTCTCTCCGAAGGACCCCGAGAAGGCTGCCTTCGTGGGCAAGACCGTCATGCTGCCGATCGTTAACCGCGAGATCCCCATCTTCTCCGACTACCACGTCGACGCCAACTTTGGCTCTGGCTTTGTCAAGGTCACCCCGGCTCACGACCCCAACGATTATGCCATGGGTCAGGCCCACGACCTGCCGCAAATCAATATCTTCGATGAGCACGCGATGGTCGTCGAGGGCTATGGCGAGTTTACCGGCATGAACCGCGATGAGTGCCGCGAGGCCGTCATCAAGTGGTTCGAGGAGCACGGCCTGCTCGACCACGTCGAGGACCTCGATCACTCCGTCATGCACTGCTACCGTTGCGACGCCGCGCTTGAGCCGTGGCTGTCTGAGCAGTGGTTCGTGGCCGTTGACAAGCTCAAGGGGCCGGCGCTCGACGCCGTCAACTCCGGCAAAGTCACCTTCCACCCCGCGCGCTGGACGCAAACCTACACCACCTGGATGGAGAACCTCAAGGACTGGTGCATCAGCCGTCAGCTGTGGTGGGGCCACCGCATTCCCGTGTTCTACTGCGAGGACTGTGGCTGGGAGGACGCCCTGGCCGAGGACACCGACGTGTGCCCCAAGTGCGGCGGCCATCACGTGCACCAGGACGAGAACGTGCTGGACACCTGGTTCAGCTCGCAGCTGTGGACCTTCGCCACGCAGGGCTGGCCGCAAAAGCCGGAGCTGCTCGAGGGACATCACCCCACAACGGCGCTGGTCACCGCGCGCGACATCATCGCGCTGTGGGTCGCCCGCATGGTCATGAGCTCGCTGTACTTCTTGGACGAGGTACCGTTTAAGGACGTCGTCATCTACCCGACGATTCTTGCCAAGGACGGCAGCCGCATGTCCAAGTCCAAGGGCAACGGCGTTGACCCCATGGACCTCATCGGTATGTACGGCGCCGACGCCATGCGCTTCAACCTGCTGACGCTGTGCACCAACAACCAGGACGTCAAGTTTGACGCGAACATCGACAAGAAGACCAAGAAGCTTATCGACAGCCCGCGCACCGACCAGGCCAAGTCGTTTGTGACCAAGATCTGGAACGCTAGCCGCTTCCTGCTCATGAACATGGAGGGCTACACGCCCGGCGAGCCCGTCGTGGAGACGCCGGCCGACGCCTGGATGTTCAGCCGCCTGGCCAAGGCCGTGAAGATGGTCACCGAGGGTATCGAGAACTACACCTTTGGCGACATGGCCCGCGGCGTGCAGCAGTTCTTCTGGAACGAGGTCTGCGACTGGTACGTCGAGGTCACCAAGGCCCTTTTGAGGGGCGAGGGCCGTCTGCAGGCGCAGCGCAACCTGATCTTTGTGCTCGACACCTCCATTCGCCTGATGCACCCACTTATGCCGTTTGTTACCGAGGAGATTTGGGACAACATGCCGGCGAGCGTGCTCGACCTGGACGCCGAGGGCAACGTGGACCGTGCCGAGGCGCTCATGATCGCCAAGTGGCCCGAGCCCGCCGACTACGCAAAGTATGTTGACGAGGACGCCGAGCGCGCGTTTGAGCTGTGCCGCGCCGTCGTTTCTGCCGCCCGTGCCACACGCTCGCGTTACCGCTTGAGCCCCAAGGCCGAGCTCGACGTGGTCGTGCGCGCCGGTGCAGAGGATATCGAGAAGCTCGAGAGCCTGCGCTCCACGATTGAGCCGCTGGCAAACACTGCCTCGCTGGTCATGGGCACCGACGTTGAGAAGCCGGCCGCGAGCATCGCCGTGGTTGACAGCGGCGTCGAGGCCTTTGTGGTGCTCGAGGGCAAGGTTGACCTTTCGGCCGAGAAGGCGCGCCTGGAGAAGGAGATTGCTGCGGCCCAGAAGGAGCTCGCCGGCTGCGAGAAGACGCTGGCCAACGAGGGCTTTGTGGCCAAGGCCGCGCCTGCGGTGGTCCAGAAGAAGAGGGACCGTGCAGCTGAGCTCAAGGAGATCCTGGCGGCGCTGACTGCTCAGGTTGCTGACTTCTCGTAGAGCTTACTGAGGGGCGCGTCCCGACGCTTTGCTCTCCGCTGCGGACAGTCCTGCGCAAGACGGACAGCACATTAAGTGCTGTCCTTTGCGTGCGGAACTTGCGGCGAGCAAAGCGTCGGGCCGCTCCTAGTGCGGTTACGTGGTTGTTTGCAACTGGTAGGTTAGGGCCACTGGGTTGTGCCCTTGATCTTGCTGCAAGCGGGTAAAGGCTGATTTTGTCAACGCGAGGGGCTCATTATTTTTGATGGGCCTTTTTTTCTGTAATTGGAGACTTTGGGTTATGGCTAAGCGTTCTGGGTCGTATGTCGTTCCTTTCTCGTTTGAGTTGCTTCCGTTTGATGAGGCTGTTGGGCTGGCTGCTGATACGGGGCGGATTTCTGGGGATGCTGGTCCTCTGCTCGAGACGGTTATCGATATGCTCGATGAGCTGGGGCGTCCGGATGAGTATTTCGACTGCATTCAGGTTGCCGGTACCAATGGCAAGACTTCGACCACGCGTTTTTCGGCTGCCATTCTTCGTGGTGAGGGGCTCAAGACCGCGCTGTATACGTCGCCGCAGCTGGTGCGCTATCCCGAGCGCATGGAGGTCGATGGACGCGTCGTGAGCGACGAGGCCTTTGCCCGTGGCGTTTCCGCCGCCGTTGCGGCGGGACATCGCGTGAATGCGCACCGTGTGGCGGCGGGGGAGCGCGCCTATACCATCACGCCGTTTGACCTGCTAACGGCTGCCGCACTTGTAGTGTTTGCCGAGGCTGCGGTGGATGTTGCCGTGCTCGAGGTTGGCATGGGCGGACGTTGGGACGCCACGAGCGCGACCGATCCTGTCGCCGTTGCCATTACGGGCATCGGCCTCGATCACACGCGCATCCTGGGCGACACGCTCGAGGCCATTGCGGGGGAGAAGGCTGCGGTTATTAAGCCTGGGCGCCTGGTTGTTCTGGGCGAGGGCACACATGAGGCGAGCGTTCAGCGTGTGATGGACGCACGTTGTCGCGAGTGCGGTGTCGTGCCGCTCGTGGTGAACCATGCCACGACAAAGGTGCCGGAACACGTGGGCGATACGGTTGAGTTTAGCTGCACCACGCCGCGTGCGATCTATACGTCGAGCATGGTCAAGCCGGCCTATCAGCCGCAGAATGCCGCGTGCGCGATTATGCTTTGCGAGGGGTATTTGGGTCGCGAACTCGATCATGACAAGCTCGATGCGTCGCTTATGGGCTGCCCCACGCCGGGCCGCTTTGATGTACTGGGAACTGATCCGCTCAAGCTGATCGACGCCTGCCATAACCCTCAGAGCTGCGAGAACTTTGTGAGCGCGCTGGACGAGATCGATCCGTGCGTGGAGAACCGCCCCACGCTGCTGTGTGCCGCGCTGGCCGATAAGGACGTGGCGGGCATCGTCGACGTGCTGATTCCCGCCTTTCCGCGCGTAGTCGTGACCCAGACCGATTCCGACCGCGCCCTGCCGGCAGAGGAGCTTGCTGCCCTGGTGGGCGCCGATAAGCTTGTGGGCGTATACCCGAGCGTGTCCGAGGCCCTCGCTGCCTTCGATGCCGCAGGCGAGCCCTTCGTAGCAGCCGGCACCATCACCCTAGCCGGCGAAGTGGCCGGCTTGCTCCGTTAACCCATCCCCTCATCAGTTGCGGTGAAATACGGACTGTTTTACAAACCAGAAGCCTCAAACAGTCCGTATATCACCGCAACTCAAAAGCAGCCAATTTGGGACGGGGCTTTTTTGGCTGCCCTGTGCCCCGAGTTGACTCGCTCGCCACTAAATGGGCCTATCTACTACGTTTTGCCGACTACCCTCGACCATGCCGAGAATCGCGAAATTAAAACCGCAGGTAGACGGCTTGCAGATTTTGCGAAAAACTAGTTATGGTCGACCCATGCGGGTTAAACGTAGTAGATAGGCCGTTTTTATGGCGAAGCGTTGTCAGGATGCGGCAAAGGGCTGTCCCTTTGCCGCATTGCCTAGTCTAGGCGGGCTGGATCGTGGGGGTAGGCGTTGAGGATCTCGACGCCGGACTCGGTGACTAGGGCCAAGTCCTCGATACGGACGCCGGTGCGGCCGGGGAGGTAGATGCCCGGTTCGATGGAGAATGTCATGCCTGACTCTACGACCTGCTCGTTGACGAGCGAGACGTCGCCCGGCTCGTGGTCCTGCAGGCCAATCGAGTGGCCCAGGCGATGCGTAAAGTACTTGCCGTAGCCAGCGTCCTCAATCACGTCGCGCGCGGCACGGTCCAGGTCGCACATGCGAACGCCCGGTGCGATGAGCGCCTCGGCGGTCTCGTTAGCGCGGCGCACGATGTCGTAGATGCGTGCCGTCTCCTCGTCCGGCTCGCCCCAAAAGAACGTGCGCGTCATGTCCGAGCAGTAGTTGCGATGGCGTCCGCCAATGTCGAACAGCACCACGTCGCCGCGCTTGAGTACCGTATCGTCGGGCTCGTGGTGCGGGTCGCCGGCGTTGGCGCCAAAGCTCACGATGGGCGGAAAGCTAAAGCCCTCGCAGCCGTGCTTGCGATACAGACCGAGCATCTGGTCGGCAATTTCGCGCTCCGTCACGCCCTCGTGAACGAGTTTGATGGCGTCGGCCATCACGGCGTCGTTGTCGGCCGAGGACGCGCGCATCAGCTCCTGCTCGGCGGCATCCTTGTGGGTGCGCGCTGCGGTGACGGCAAAGTCGCCCAGGAAAAACTCGCTTGCGGCGTGGCGCTCCATGAGCGGCATCAAAAAGCCGGAACGCATGACGGTGTCGATACCGAGTGGTTTGGTCGGATCGACCTCGCGAGCGATGGCGTCGGCCACGACGTCGGTATCGGTGTGGTAGGCGACGCGGGCATTGTCATACTCGAGCAGCTGATGCAGCGCGTTGACAAGGATTACTGGCTCGGCATTGCGCGCGAGCAGCACGCCGCAAAAACGCTCGAACATATCGGCATAAAAGCCGGTCAGGTAATAAATCGACCACGGGTCGTTTACGAGCAGCTGTGCGCCGGGGTGCTGAGCCTCGAGCACATCGAGCACGCGCGCCACACGCTGGTCATCGACATGTGCCATGAAACATCCTTTCGCTAGGCTGCCACCATGGTATCCCAAGCGCCCCCACATAAGTTGCGGTGAAATAGTTCCTGTTTGCCGGGGTAATGGCCTAAAACAGGAACTATTCCACCGCAGCTGCAGAGGGGGATGAAGTCCCGTTCTAAATGCGCTGCTTAGACTGGGTCGATGTTCATGCTGGCGATGAGGTCGATATTGGTATTGAGGAGGTTCTCTAGCACGACGTCGCCCATGTGGATGGGGGCGTCGACGACTAGGCCTCGGATGAGGTCCATGGCTTGGGCGTGGAGTGCCAGCGGGATGGCTTCGGCCGTGCGCACGGGCAGCAGCGCCTCATCGCCGCTGGATACAGCCACGGTGGTGGTGAGCACGCGCATGGGGCAGGTGAGTTCCTGGTGTGCGAACTTGTCGCCGCGCGGGCAGCTGTTGCCGGTCACGGAGCGCACCGCTGTCACGGCACCGTTGGCATCGCGCTCCACCTCTACGGTCAGAAGGCATTCGGATGGGCAAGTGGTGCAGTTGAACTGCAGCGTCTCGGTCGCATTCGTGCTCATGGCCTTACGCCTCCTCAACGGGGTCGACGGACAGGACAATTTCGCTAGCACCTAGGTCGAGTGCGCGCTGAATCACCTTTGCCGGCAGTGGGAAGCTTTCCATAACGCTCGGCTTAAACGTGCGGACCTTGCCGGCGAACAGTTCCTCGCCGTCGGCCAAGATCCTCACGCGGGCGGCGTCGACGGGTCGGCGCACGTGGAAATTGAGCTTGGTGAGTGCCACAGCCGTAATGCGTCCCGGCAGCGCGTAGCCCGCGATGCCGGCAGGGGAGATCGTGAGCTCGCAGTCCGGAACGGTGCCCGCGCCGGTCCCCAGCGCGTACGCCGCTGCAGCTGCGCCAGCCTTCTCGGACTCGGTCGTCACGTTGTCGGCCAGGTCGTGCACGTGCAGCACGTTGCCACAGGCAAAGATACCCGGCACGCCCGTCTGCAGGCTCTGGTCCACCACGGCGCCGCGCGTGCGTGGGTCAAGCTCTACGCCCGCGGCAACCGAAAGCTCATTCTCGGGAATCAAGCCCACCGAAAGCAGTAGCGTGTCGCACGGAACAATGCGCTCGGTCCCCGGAATGGGCGCCAGGCGCTCGTCGACTTGGCTCACCTCGACGGCTTCCACGCGGTCGTGCCCAATCACGCGCGTGACCGTGGTGGACAGATGCAGCGGAATGCCAAAATCGTCCAGGCAGTTCTTCACATTGCGGCGCAGGCCGTTGGCGTACGGCATGAGCTCGTACACGCCCTCGACCGAGATGCCCTCGAGCGTGCAGCGGCGCGCCATGATCAGCCCGATGTCGCCCGAGCCCAAAATGACCGCGCGTGAGCCGGGTTTGAGGTTTTCGATATTGATGTATCGCTGCGCCAGGCCGGCCGTAAACACGCCGGCGGGACGGCTGCCGGGAATCTTGATTTCGCTGCGGGTGCGCTCGCGGCGCCCCATGGCAAGGACGACCGCACGCCCGGTGAGCCGCAGCATGCCGGCAGGGCTCATGAGCGTGACGGTATGGACCGCGGTGTCTTCCGTAAGCTCGCCTAAATCAATCCCAAGCACCATGCTGTTCAGGAACAGCGCAATGTCGGTTGCGTGCACCTGTTCGATAAAGCGCTGCGCGTACTCGGGGCCGGTGAGCTCCTGTTTAAAGTGCGACAGGCCAAAGCCGGGGTGGATGCACTGGCGCAGGATGCCGCCCAGGTGCTGCTCGCGCTCCACGATGGCCACGCGTGCGCCGGCCTTATGCGCGGCAAGCGCGGCCGCCATACCGGCGGGGCCGCCTCCGATGACGACCACGTCGAAGGCTTGCGTTGCCACGGCGCTCGCCTTCGCTCGTCCATCGCGTATATCAAACGTCGCCATCCTAGCGCACCCCCTTCAGCGGTCTCTCAACCAGCCAAGAACCTGCGTCCTCCAACAACACCTCGCTGGGGTCGCAGTCCAGCTCTCGGGCAAGAATCGCCACCACACGGCTCTGGCAAAAGCCGCTCTGACACCGACCCATGCCGGCACGGCAGCGTCGCTTGACGCCCTCGACCGAAACCGCGCCCGGGCGGCGTCTGATCGCGGCCACAATCTCGGCCTCGGGCACCGTCTCGCAACGGCAGACGATCTGCCCCCACGCGGGATTTGACTCGATCAGCTCCTCCTTGCGCGCCAGCGGTGCACGGTCAAAGTCGTCCGGCGCGCGGCGAATTGGGTTCCAGTCCGCCCGCTCGTGCAGCTCCACGCCCGCCTCACGCATCACAAGCTCCATGCGCTCGGCAATGGCCGGCGCGCTTGCCACACCCGGCGACTGAATGCCCGCCGCCTGGAAAAGCCCCGGCACCACGGCCGACTGTCCAATAAAGAAATCGTTCGTTCCTTGAATGACCGGACGCCCGCCGGCAAATGCGCGCACCACGCGGCGCGTATCCAGATCGGGCACCAGCTTGCGTGCACCTGTCAGCAGCGCGTTTACATCGCTCGCATAGGTTTGCGTGTCGCCCGGCTCGCGCACGGCGGCCGTCGCGGTGATCACGGTGTTGCCGTGCACGGTGCCCGTCACGATAACGCCCTTCGACACCGGCGTCGGCACGGGGTAGAGCGGCATGAGCGTGCGCGGCTCCTTGTCCAGCACCACGATGTTGCCCTGACGCCAGACCATCTGGAACTCCTCGGCGCCCGCCATATGCGAGATGACGGCGGCGCCGTTGCCCGCGGCGTTGATCAGGTAGCGGCAGCGCACGTTGCCAGCGGGGGTCGCCAGCGTAAAGCGCGCGGCTCCTTCATCCGAGCCGACAGCTTCAATTGCCTCCACCGGTGCGGAGCGCATAAATGTCACGCCGTTGGCAACCGCGTTTTCCAGCGCGGCAATGGCCACTTCAAACGGGTCAACGTAACCGGTCGAAGGGCACCACAACGCGCACGTTGCATCGGCACTGGCGCGCGGCTCTAATTCGTGGATGCGGTCGGGTCCGACGATCGACAGCTCGGGCACGCCGTTGATATGGCCGTTGCACTGCAGCTGCTCCAGATGCGTGCGGTCCTCGTCGTTAAAGCCCAACACCATCGACCCGGTGCGGCAGAACAGAAAGCCCAGCTCCTGCGCCCACGCACCGTACAACTCGCAACCACGAGCGTTGACCTGCGCCTTAACCGTGCCCGGCACCGGATCGTAGCCGGCGTGCACCAGGCCGCCGTTGGCCTTCGATGCGCCCAGCGCAATATCGTTTGCCGCCTCGACCACGCAAATGGATAGGTCATAGCGCGCGAGTTGCCGCGCGATGGCGCATCCCGTGATGCCTGCGCCCACAATTGCGATATCAAACGTTTCTGCCACGGTGCCTCCCAGACAAGTTGACAGGCCGTCAATAAAACTATCCTACGGTCTGTACGCCCCCAGTGCAGCGGCAATGCGGCGAACAGCCCCGCAACACCCGCCAACGGCAGGCGAGGGGAGACCCCGGCAACGTCGACAACCTCGTCTGCCGACAACTACGGCAACCGTTCGTCTCGATCTGTAACAGTTAGACGAGGATTTGGGTTCTAGATGTTATAGATTGAGATTGAAGTCGGGGAGGGACACCTGCGTCTCGATCTGTAACATCTAGACCCGAATTCCGCTCCCACCTGTTACAGATTGAGATGTTTGTGTCCGCGCCAGCCCCGCCCCTAGCCGTGGTCCCATATAAACAAACCCCGTGGTAAACTTGACCGTACTGTTAATATTCCGAAAGGTACCCGTAATGTCCAAGTACATCTCCGAGCTCATGTCGCCGCAGCTTATGGGCGTCGTCTATGCCTTCGTTGGCTTTGTCATCGCCCTGTATGTGCTGTCGGTCGTCTATGTGTTCATCGACGCTCGTCGCCGCGGCGCCAGCGCCTACGTGGCATGGGGCATCATCGCCCTCATCCCGTTTGTAGGCCTCATTGCCTACCTGGTCCTGCGCCCGCACTCCTACGCGTCCGACCGCGAAGAGCAGGAGCTGGACATGGCTCTGCGCGAGCGCCAGCTTGCCCAGTATGGCACCTGCCCGCAGTGCGGCGCGCCCATCGAGAAGGACTTCGTCGTCTGCCCGGTGTGCGATACCCAGGTTCGCAATGTCTGCCCCAGCTGCCATCGCCCGCTCGATGCGCACTGGAAAGTTTGCCCCTACTGCCGAACTCGCATCCAGTAACGCATCCATCGCCGGGCCGGCCGCAAGCCACGGGCACGCCGCAAGCCACGCGCGCCCCACACCCCACCCCACACGATGAAGCATGCGTAGAAAATCGCCCGCCGTGCCATTAAGGTGCGGCGGGCGCTTGTATACCAAGGCAACCTGCCTATAATGATGCAAGTCAAAAACGCCGAGCGCATCGCACGCACTTGCATCAGGCATCCGAGAGGAGAAAACATACCCATGAAGGCACTCTACAATGACGGTTCGGTGGCCGAGCTCCCGCAGGACGAGGTCACGCACGTCATCCGCCACTCCGCCGCGCACATCATGGCGCAGGCCATCAAGCGCCTCTATCCCGAGGCCGACTTTGCCTACGGCCCCGCGACCGACAACGGCTTCTACTACGACGTCGACCTGCCCGAGGGCGTTAAGATCAGCGAGGACGACTTCCCCGCGATCGAGGCCGAGATGAAGAAGATCGTCAAGGAGAACCTCAAGTTCACCGTGTACGAGAAGCCCCGCGCCGAGGCCATCGCCCTTATGGAGGAGCGCGGCGAGAAGTACAAGGTCGAGCACATCGGCGACCTGGACGACGACGCTCGCATCACCTTCTACCAGCAGGGCGACTACATCGACATGTGCGTCGGCCCCCACATCTGCTACACCAAGGCTCTGAAGGCCTTTAAGCTCACCGGCGTCTCGGGCGCCTACTGGAAGGGCGACAAGGACAACAAGATGCTCACCCGCATCAACGGCGTCGCCTTTGCCACCAAGGAAGAGCTCGACGAGCATATGCACATGCTGGAGGAGGCCAAGAAGCGCGACCACCGCAAGATCGGCCGCGAGATGGACCTCTTTATGATGCGCGACGAGGCGCCCGGCTTTCCGTTCTTCCTGCCTAACGGCATGATCCTTAAGAACACGCTGCTGGACTACTGGCGCGAGATCCACCACAAGGCCGGCTACGTGGAGATCTCCACGCCGCTCATCATGAACAAGCAGCTGTGGAAGACCTCGGGCCACTGGGACCACTACAAGGACAACATGTACTCCACCGTCATCGACGACGAAGAGTACTGCATTAAGCCCATGAACTGCCCGGGCGGCGTGCTGGTGTACGCCTCCAAGCCGCACTCCTACCGCGAGCTGCCCATCCGCGCCGGCGAGATTGGCCTGGTGCACCGCCACGAGCTGCGCGGCGCCCTGCACGGCCTGTTCCGCGTGCGCTGCTTTAACCAGGACGACGCCCACCTGTTTGTTCGTCCCGACCAGCTGACCGACGAGATCGTGGGCGTGGTCAACCTCATCGACTCCGTGTACCAAAAGTTTGGCTTTAAGTATCACGTTGAGCTTTCCACCCGCCCCGAGGACTCCATGGGCTCGGACGAGGACTGGGCTCGCGCCGAGGAGGGCCTGCGCACCGCTCTTGAGCAGCTGCACATGGACTACGAGGTCAACGAGGGCGACGGTGCCTTCTACGGCCCCAAGATCGACTTCCACCTGGAGGACTCGCTCGGCCGCACCTGGCAGTGCGGTACCGTGCAGCTCGACTTCCAGATGCCGCTCAACTTTGATCTGGAGTACGTGGACGCCGACGGCACCAAGAAGCGCCCTATCATGCTGCACCGCGTGTGCTTTGGCTCCATCGAGCGCTTCATCGGTATTCTGATTGAGCACTTTGCGGGCAAGTTCCCCACCTGGCTGGCTCCCGTGCAGGTCAAGGCACTTCCCGTCTCCGAGAAGAGCCGCGACTACGCCCACGAGGTGTGCGCCAAGCTGGAGGAGGCCGGCATTCGCGTGGTCTGCGACGACCGCGACGAGAAGATCGGCTACAAGATTCGCGAGGCCCGCTCCATCGACCGCGTGCCCTATATGCTCATCCTGGGCGAGAAGGAGGTCGAGGCCGGCAACATCTCCGTCCGCGATCGCTCCAACGAGACCGTTCAGATGAGCGTTGACGAGTTTGTTGCCAAGGTGACCGAGGAGATCAAGACTCGCGCCTAGCACAAACAACACAAGAATTAATAAAGGCGATCGTCCTCGCGGGCGGTCGCCTTTTTTGTTGTCTATAGAAGAAAAGCCGCTGGTTAGAGCGGCTTTTTTGTTGTGCAAAAAGGCACAGGTTTTTGTAGAGGGGTATGGAGATGCGCCCATTCGCGCGCATTTTGTGCAATCTGGGAAAACGCGAGCAGTTTGCTCGTATAATGAGCTTCGTCGAAAGATACAAAAACCTGTACTTTTGCGACTGCGCCTAGCTGCGAGCGAGAAGCCTGTTCTTAACGCCCCTGCATCCGCGTGCGTCGCGGATTCAAGTTAAGGGGGCGAGAGATGGAACAGACAATGCGGCGCCAAGAGCAGCTGCCGGGCGCCTTTAGTGGCGCTACTACCAACAGCCAGCATGGCCGCGTCCGCTGGTATCTGGTCCACACCCCCAACGGTAAAGAGTGCGAGACCTGCGAAAAGGTCCGCCGTATTATCCCGCACGAGCTGATGCAGGACGCTTTTGTGATGCAAAAGGAGTTCTGGTTTAAGCGGGACGGTGCCTGGTCGCGCCAAACCAAACCTATGTACAAGGAATACTTCTTCGTCGCCACGCGCGATGCCGCCCTGCTCGATAAGGCTTTGGCCCAGTTGAGCTTTGGCTGCCGCATTGCTGGCAGTAAGGAGCGGGCCTATGCGCCCATGCCGGACGATGCGCAGGACTGGTACCGCAGCGTACTCGATGACGACGGCGTGGTGCGCAACAGCGTAGCCCGCATAGAAGACGGCGTGCTGCACATAGAGCAAGGACCCTTGGTGGGGCAAGAGACCCGTGTAAAGAAGATCGACCGTCATAAGCGCTGGTGCCTGGTAGACGTGGGCGAAGGCGACTCCGCTTTTAGGGAGCTGCTTCCGCTGGACGTGCCTAGTAAGACGTAAGGGGCGTTGCACCGGCAGTTCGTTCGCATTTTGAATTCATCGAATGGTGATCCTCGGGGAACTGGGACGTAAGTTTGACTTTTGCTGCTAAAGAAGTAACAGAGAGCTGTGTGTCTGTGGGGGATGCACTGGCTATTAAAGAGATTAAACCGAGCGGTACGCTTGGCTACCGCTTTATTAAGAGGCTGTTTGACCTTGTATTCAGTCTTTTGATGAGCGTGCTGCTGCTTATCCCCATCGCCATCGTGTGCGCGCTCATTAGCCTTGAATCACCCGGCTGTCCTATGTATACGCAAGAACGCGTCGGCAAGGGCGGAAAGGCCATCAAGATCTTCAAGCTTCGTAGTATGGTCGCCGATGCGGGTGATGTGCAGAAGTATTTGAGTCCCGAGCAGCTGCATCAGTGGGAGGTCGAACGCAAAGTCGACGATGATCCTCGCATTACCAAGATTGGTCAGTTCATTCGTAAATGCTCTATCGACGAGATGCCTCAGTTTCTCAATGTGCTAAACGGCGACCTTTCTGTTATTGGGCCTCGCCCCATTACAAGGGATGAGCTTGAGCAGCATTTTTCTGATGAAGAAAAGGCTGAGTTGCTTTCCGTCCAGCCTGGTATTACAGGCCTGTGGCAGGCGACTGACCGAAACGCCGCGACCTTTGAGAGCGGTCTGCGCCAGAAGATTGAACTCTGTTACGTGCAGAACCGCTGCTTCCGAATGGACTGGAAATGCTTTACCGGCACCTTTGGTGCCATGTTCGGCAAGAAGAGGACGGGGCGTTAGATGGCTAATCCAATTCGTGTCGCACAGATAGTCGGAAAAATGAATGGCGGCGGCGTTGAGGCCGTCGTCATGAATTACTACCGTCATATTGATCGTAGCAAAGTGCAGTTTGATTTCCTTATCGATTCCGATTCGTCGCTTGTCCCTCGCGAGGAGATTGAATCACTCGGTGGCAGAGTTTTCGAGATTCCGCCCTACCAGAACGTAATTGAATACCAGCGAGAGCTTCAGCGCCTCTTTAGGGAAGAGGGCTGGAAGATCGTACACAGTCACATCAATGCGCTTTCGGTTTTTCCACTGCGCGCTGCGAAGAAGGCGGGTGTCCCCGCGCGTATCGCCCATAGCCACTCTACGAGCGGTAAGGGTGAGTATGCCAAGAATGCTCTTAAGGCTGTGCTGAAAACGCAATCTAACCGGTATCCGACGCATCGCTTTGCATGTAGCCGGTTTGCCGGTGAGTGGCTTTTCGGCAAAGATGCTAACTTCGAGGTTGTATACAACGCTATTGATTTGAACAGCTTCCGCTTCAATGCAGAGACTCGCGAACAAACACGAGCCGACCTGGGCCTTGTTGGCGGCCAGTTTGTAATTGGGCATGTTGGTCGGTTTATGGCGCAGAAGAATCATCCGTTCTTGATTGATGTTTTCGCCGAAGTCGCAAAACGCCGCGACGACGCTGTCCTGTTGCTTGTTGGCTCCGGTGAAGACGAGGGCTCCATAAAGGCATTGGTGGATGAACACGGCCTTTCAGACTGCGTTAAATTTTTAGGACAGAGAAACGATGTAAATCGACTATACCAGGCATTTGATGTGTTCGTTCTTCCAAGCCTTTATGAAGGCCTGGGCCTCGTTGGTGTCGAGGCTCAGATGTCTGGTTTGCCATGTCTGCTAAGTAATGTTATTCCGCGTGAGGTGGATGTAACAGGGGAGTGTACGTTTCTGCCCATTGATACTCCTGTCAAATGGGCTGATGCGATTTGCTCTCTTTCAAAAAAGTCTTATGAGGGACGTAAATCCACTTCTCTTGATTCATTTGCAAATTACAACATTGATCAACAGGCCGATTGGCTTTCAAGGCGATATTTGCAGCTAGCAAACGGAGACATAATTTGATGGACAAAAGAGTCAAAAACGTCATTATTGTTGATGACACTGCTGATAATTTTGGTGGAACTGCCCAAATCGCCTATATCACTGCCGTGGTTCTTCGTGACTGCGGATATAACGTTGTTTACTTTGCTGGTTGCGGGCCAATACATAGCCGACTTAACGGTTTTAGGGTTGTTGTCGCAAATGAGAGACCGTTTCTCGAATCGGCCAATAAGGTTTCCGGTGCCATTAATGGGCTGCACAGCGGTAAAACTTATAAGAAGTTTTGCTCTCTATTAAACGAATTTAATCCTGATGACACAGTCGTGCATGTCCATTCATGGACTCATGCGCTTTCATCTTCAATTTTTGATGCTATCGCCGATTTAGGCTTTAACGTGCTCGTTACGCTCCATGAATATTTTCTTGTATGCCCTAATGGTGGGTTTTATGATTTTAAGAAGCATGAAATCTGCCATTTGAAACCATGTTCCGCAAAGTGCATCCAATGCAATTGTGATAAGAGAAGCTATGAACAGAAGCTGTATCGAGTGGCTCGCATTGCTCTTCAAAATCGCTCAATCAGGCGTGCTCATCCAAAGTTCTGTTACCTTTCGGATTTTACCTACGATATTATGCGCGGGAGTGAATTTGATGATGGCATGCCATGCATTCTTCCCAATCCTATTTCTGTTGAAGGAGAGTTTTCGCCTGGTATACCGTCTGAAAAGAGCGGTTACTTGTTTGTGGGTCGTTTCGATAAGGAGAAGAACCCCGAGTTGTTTTGCAGGGCTCTCACATCGTTGGGCTTGCCAGGAACGTTATGCGGATCTGGTCCTGAGTTCGAGAGGCTAAGAGACGCTTATCCAAATCTAAATTTTTTGGGTTGGTGTGATAAGGATATTCTCGCTGAACAGTTCAAAACAACTAAAGCCTTGGTGATGACTTCATCTTGGTATGAAGCTTCGCCTTTGGTGTGCCTTGAAGCCATGCTCACCTCTGGTATTCCATCAATCGTTCCGGATACCTGTGGAGCTATTGCATATATCAAGGATGGTGAAAATGGTCTCCTATTTAAAAATGGCGATGTTTCCTCTCTTTGCGAGGCGATTTCCAAGCTAGAAGACAGCAGATATTACGAAATGCTTTGTGAATCAACCAGCCTCTCGGTGCCTTCTCTCCAAGAAGACCGAAGCTATGAGACTTACGCAAAGAGGGTTATCAATCTTTACGAGGGGTTATATGTTTAAGAGGGTTATATATATTGTTAAGTCCGACTTGGCGTTCTATCCCCCCTGCATGTCACAAATAAGAATGATTAAAGATTCGGGCGTGCAGATTGAAGTCTGGTTTGGTTCCAGCAAGGATACGGCTAAGGAAATTCTAAAAGGCGAGGGCATTCCTTTTACGGAGCTCGTTGATCCGCATCTGAGTGTTGGCGGAAAACTGGATACATTGAATAACTGGACTCATTTCCGCAAAGCCGTTCTCACTCGCCTAAAAAAAGAGCCAATGGATTATCTTATCTGGTTTGGAACTGCTGAATCTGCGCTTCCGCTTTACGGGGCACTTTCCGGTATTCCCTATGTGGCTACGGCGCTTGAGCTGTGTGATGATCAACCGACAAAAGAACGACTATTTGCGGCAGTTTGTCGCAAGGCTCTTGCAGTTACGTGTTGCGAGTTAAATCGTGCCTACTATATGAAAATTAAATGGGGGCTGAATTCGCTTCCCTCAGTTTTCCCGAATAAGCCATACGGGCTAAAAGCGGGTGAAATCCCCTCTGTTTCGACAAACGTCACAAAGCAGATCTTGGATGAGCTTGACGGAAGAAAGATCCTTCTTTACCAGGGGCTATTCCAGCGTCCTGAATATGTTGCGCCCATCGCTGAGGCTCTTCGTATGATGGAGTCTGATTACGCTTTCGTTCTTATGGGAAACGATCGCTACGGTACGACTGAACGAATGAAGGAGATTTACCCGGATACTTTTGTGTATGGTTTTGTTCCAGCGCCAAAGCATTTGGAAATTACTGCAAGGTCGCGAATTGGCGTCGTGCTTTATGATGACACATCGCTTAATAAGGCCTTTTGCGCGCCTAATAAAATATATGAGTATGCAGCATTTGGTCTCCCCACGCTTGCTAATCGTTTACCTGGTTTGGTTTCAACTGTCGAGGCTAGCGGTAGCGGTATGTGTGTTGACTTTCAGCCAGACAAAATCGCTGATGCAATTAAGCAATTCGATCAGAATTATGAAAAATATTCGGCATCTGCTTTTAATTTCTTCAATTCGACTGATAACACGCAGACTATGCGCTCACTGCTTGTAAAGTTGGGCTGTGTAAAATAGTGGAAAAATGTTTTAAGAACAGCCTGAGTTATGCTGAAGCAAATACGCATCTTAAGGCTAGTGAAATTAAACTATCAGATCTTTGTATTTACATTGGTATTCTGTATGTTTTTAAGCTGGGCTCAATCTCATACTTAATTCCGAAATTTGGCGTTATTTACTATGGTCTTGCCGCAATTCAATTACTGCTCGCTCTGTTTGTTTATGCTCGGGGCGATGTTCGGCTGAATAAGGTGCATTTTGGAATTGCTGGATATTGTGCCACTCTTTTATTTTCAACATACGTAAATGATGTATCGATGCAGATATCACTCAATGAGGTGTTTTGTTTGTTGCCTCTATTGGTGACAGCAGACATGTTGTTTTATAGAAGAGATATAGAGGTAGTTCGACGTGTATCAAGATTTTCAATATTAATGATTTCGCTTAATACCTTTACTGCCCTTATTTTCCGAAATGCAATGTTTCGAGATGTGACTGGCGCTCCCACGATATTTCTACTGGGTGCGGACAACTCTCTTATCCCCATTTATATGGTTTCCGCTGTTTTGGAAATGTATAAAAGAAATCTAGAGGATGCGGCTTGTTGCATTCCAGTCGTTTCGCTCAGCAATTTGCTCCTTTTTTCAATGCTAAGGGATATTGCGTCTGGCAAGTTGGTGGGTGTTTTACTAGTTCTGCTTCTAACTCTAGCTTTCTTCAATAGGTCTTTTAAGTTCTCTTTTTCGCTTGCTCTAGGTATTAATATCGCCTTTTTTGCGATTTTCGTTTATGGACAAAGCACAATTAGTGGCTTAACTGGGATTTTTGAACTATTGGGGAGAAATTCGACCTTTACCGAGCGTTCATTTTTATGGGCATTTGGTTTTAGGCTATTTGCCATGAGTCCTTTGCTCGGCTTAGGCAGCTACAGCGCTGTTAGTTTCAATAATCTTGTTAGGGCGCTAACAATTACTGGACTGTTTAATACTGGTAATCCTCATAACAGCTATTTGTCTATATTAATTTCCGGCGGGTTGCTTGCATTTTCCTTTGTTGTCTTTACTGTCCTTCAGGCGAGGGTTAAACCTTCGGATTCCTTTTTTAACATTTTTTTATTCACCTTTTTATTGCATGCGCAAGTGGAGGGGCGCGATATCGTCTATATCTTCTTCATCGTGATTGTCATTTATAGGTTTTTCCATTCTGATAATCAGCTTTCGTTGCGAGAAGATAGCCGGGCTGCAATTCAATCGTTTATATAGGATATCGATTATTAGGATGGTTAAAGTGAAAGATCTTTGGGCCGTAAAGCTAATATACAACCGCTTGAGGCGTGCTTTGTTTGCTTCGAGAATAAATCGTCTACTGGGAAATGAAGATCAGAAGAACTTGAATACGCTATATCGCGATGCTCTTCTTATTGCTCATTCTTTCGAGAAGGCTCTTTGTATCGAGGGCTGCCGCAATGATTTTGGAACACAAAAGGCCGACCGTCTTCTTGATTATTTAACACTTGCAGCAAAAGATCCTTCTTTTAATAATCATTCGTATGCTTTTGTTGAATCTATGGCGGCACTTGAGAATTGGCTTTCTCGTAGAGCCCGACTTGGACTTGATTGCTCTAAATGGCAACATGGTTTTGAATCGCTAGCTGAGCAGACTTCATATGAAGTTGGCCGAATTGACTTGAGTGATAGGTCTGGAATTGTTTCTGATTCTTTTGCTTTTGTCTCTGATTGCGATAAGAATGCGATCAATTTTATTAACGGGAGACATAGTGTTCGGTCATTTGATTCAACCCCTGTTCTTCAGGAAACGCTGACGCAAGTTGTTGAGCTTGCGCAGAGCGCGCCTTCGGCGTGCAACCGCCAACCAAGCCGCGTGTATTTTTCCGGTCCAAAATCTGCGCAGGTTGTCTCTGCTGCCGTGCGTGGCAATAAAGGGTTTGAGCAATCAATTTTCCAATGGGCCGTTATTACTGCTGACACTTCTCTGTTTTCCTGCGCCGAGTATGACCAATGGTTTATCAACGGCGGTATCTATCTCCAGTCCTTTGTTTTGGCTTTAAAGGCTTATGGGATTGGTTCATGTATTTTCCAGTGGGTTGTTGGTGATTCGGGAAAAGAGATGCGCTCCTCCTTAGGCATTTCAGCAAATGAAGTGATCATTGCGGTCGTCGGATTTGGCTATCCAAAAGAAACGTTCGCGAGACCCGTTGCCCGGAGAATGCCTGTTTCCGAAGTCGCGTGTTGGGCAGATTAACGTTGGAATGCTCGCTGGAGTATTATTTGATTGGGAATTATTAAATGAAAATTGGAATCATTACCTACCATTTTGCCCGCAACTACGGTGCGATCTTGCAGTGCTACGCACTGCAAGAGCAGCTTTGCTCCATGGGTCATGATGTTTGGGTGCTTAACTATCAAAATGTTCGTCAGGAGCGCAATAACTCCCTTCATCACAAAAGGGATGGTTTTCTATCAAATTTAGCGGTTAATGTCGCGTTGCTTCCTTTTGAACTTAAAAGGCGCTCTAAGGAGCGTAAATTTGCTGAATACGAGTCGTCTCACCTTCACTTGACGCCTCGGTTTTACGCTATTGAAGAGATGCGCGACTTTGTTAATAAGGAAGGTTTTGACCTTCTTATCTCTGGCAGTGACCAAGTTTTCAATCCTAATATTGCGGATTTCGATGAAGCTTTCTTATTTCCCTTCGAAACGTCAGCTCGAAAGGGTAGTTTTGCGGCAAGTCTTGGCAGCGCGACCGAAACCGATCTAACTCCTTTTTCTGACGGCTTGACTTCTTTTGATGTCCTCTGTGTAAGAGAGAATACTGATGCGCCCGTGGTTAATCGCTTATGTGGGCGGTCGCCCGAGGTGGTTGACGACCCCGTGTTCCTTTTGGATTCAAAGCGTTGGGCTCAAGCTGTTGATACTTCGGTTGAAGACCGTGGGTATGTTTTGGGCTACTACATTAATAAAGAGGCTTCTGTTCGATATTTGGAGCTTACTGAGCAGGTTGCATCTGAGCTTGGATTGCCCTTGAAGGTTATAAATGTGCGTTATGGGCGGGACTCATTTAAGCCTGAGATGATTACTGATGCTGGCCCTGAGGATTTCCTTAAGCTATTCGCGGGCGCTTCTTTTGTCTGTACGGACTCTTTCCATGGAACGGCGTTTTCACTGCTATTCGGAAAACGTTTTGTGTCTTTTGAACCCAAATCAAATTCTAGTGACTTCCGCAAGAGGGATCTATTAAGCAAGGTAGGAGAACCTTGGAGAAGCGTTGCGGTCGATTCTACTTCTGCGAGCGCCCTTGTCAGTGAGTTGTGTGGGCGTTCTGCTCCCGCTGCTCAAGATGGAATCGGGCGTGTTCGCGAGGCACAACTGCTGTTCCTCGAGAAGATGACGAAGGAGAATTAGTTTGGCATTTAAAGAGAAAAAGCTTCTCCAGAATACTGGCTGGTTGCTTGCGCTGCAGGCAATTAACATAGTGTTGCCTTTTGTTACGGTGCCTTACGTTACCCGTGTGTTTGGCGCTGAGCGGTACGGCGTATTCTCTATTGCTCTTAATTGGATAACTTATTTTCAGCTTGTTGTTGAGTTTGGTTTCAACCTGAGCGCAACGAAAAAGGTCGTTGAGGTTAAAGATGGGGAAGAGCTTAACGACCTCGTGTCCGCTGTCGTTATTGCTCGACTGGGACTTGTTGCCGCCTGCTTTGTCGTAGTAATAATTCTCGGTATTACGTCGGCTGCAACCGGGGACCAGCTATCCTGTATGCTTGCGTTATTTTCTATGCTTGTTGGCATTGCTTTACAGCTCAACTGGCTTTTTCAGGGTTTGCAGGACATGAAGGTCATCACTATAGCCACGGCGGCTGCGCGAGGGCTCTCTGTCATTCTGATTTTCCTCCTTATAAATAACCCCGGTCAATTGATGCTTTACTCGTTCCTGTATTCAATTACTTTCCTTGCTTCGGGTGTTATTACTCATGTATTTGCTTGGAAGCGCTATGGGATCAAAATGGGTTTTGCATCTATAAAGCAGATACTCGGTGAGATGCGAGATGGAATGCCGATTTTTCTTTCATCTGCCGCCGGCAAGATCATTGGAAATGTTGGCGTTACGGTGCTCGGCGGTTGCCAGCCAAGTGCGGTCGTTGGCTCGTATGCTGCCATTTTGAAGGTGCCGCAAATGGCGAGCCTGATGTTTACTCCTGTTGGCCAAGCGCTGTATCCGCGTGTAAACGAAGAACGAATGAAATCTCGGCGCTCCGCGGCGCGGCTTGTTGCTAAGTTTGGTATTCCCGTGGTCGTATTGTTTGCGGCTGGTTTATTTGGCATGGCGATCCTTCGCAATCCGGTAGTCGAGATTCTCTATGGCAAAGAGTATCTAGTTTGCGCCGATACACTCATTCCGCTTGCTATTTGGGTATTGCTGGGCATCGTAAACAATTTTCTCGGTGTTCAGCTTCTCATTCCTTTTGGATATCAGTCCCTATATAGCTTGCTTATGATTGTCGATTCCGTTCTTTCGTTGGTGCTTAACGTTTGGCTTGGCCATGCTTGGGGTGCCATGGGTGTTGCGTCAGCTATTGCGATATCCGAGGCTGTCCTTACGGTAGCTTTGTTTTTGGCTCTTCTTTCTGTAGTGAGGCAATCGTCCGCTGTTTCTTATAGCTCTCATGCCCATAAGGCTCAGCACATGAGAAAGGACCGATAATGAAAAAAATCATGCTCGTCTTCGGCACCCGCCCGGAGGCAATCAAGATGTGCCCGCTTGTCAACGAGCTCAAGGCGCGTACGGATGAGTTCGAGACCGTCGTGACAGTGACCGGCCAGCACCGCGAGATGCTCGACCAGGTGCTGCGCGTCTTCGATGTGACTCCCGACCACGACCTGGCGATCATGAAGCCGGGCCAGACGCTGTTCGACGTGACGTGCGACGTGCTGGTCAAGCTCAAGGCTGTCCTCGAGGACGAGAGGCCCGACGTGGTCCTGGTCCACGGCGACACCACGACCAGCTTCGCCGCGGCACTGGCGTGCTTCTACCTTCAGATCCCCGTGGGCCATGTGGAGGCAGGCCTGCGCACGCACGACATCTACAGCCCCTGGCCCGAGGAGTTCAACCGCCAGGCCGTCGATATCGTCAGTGAGTACTACTTCGCCCCCACGGAGGCAAGTAAGCAGAATCTGCTCGACGAGGGCAAGCCCGAGTCCAGGATCTGGGTCACCGGCAACACGGGCATCGACGCACTGCGCACCACCGTGCGCGAGGGCTACTCCCACCCCGAGCTCGAGTGGGCCGAGGGCTCCCGCCTCATCCTCATCACGGCGCACCGCCGCGAGAACCTGGGCGAGCCCATGCACCGCATGTTCCGCGCCATCCGCCGCGTGATGGAGGAGCACCCCGACACCAAGGCGATCTACCCCATCCACATGAACCCGCTCGTCCGCAAGGCGGCGCACGAGGAGCTCGACGGCTTCGACCGCCTGCACATCATCGACCCGCTCGAGGTTCTCGACTTCCACAACTTCATGGCGGCGAGCCACCTCATCCTCACCGACTCGGGCGGCATCCAGGAGGAGGCCCCGAGCCTGGGCAAGCCGGTGCTCGTCATGCGCGACACCACCGAGCGCCCCGAGGGCGTTGCCGCCGGCACCCTGAAACTCGTCGGCACCGAGGAGGACGTCATCTACCGCGAGTTCAGCCGCCTTCTCTCCGATCAGGCCGAGTACGAGGCCATGAGCCATGCATCGAACCCCTATGGTGACGGACATGCGAGCGAACGCATCGCGGACGTGCTGGCGCAGTAGTTTTCTCTGAGCTGTTTTATGAAGCTGCTCTTTTGGAACATAAACAAGAAAGACAATGCCGACCTTGTCGTCACGCACATGCGAGAGGATGAGGTCGGCATTGCGGTTTTTGCTGAGTTTTTGGAACTGACTTTTCAAATTAGCTGCTAAATAGAACTGGTTGTGGTGCCGTCAAGAAGATCGCGTCGGAAATGTTGGTGTAACCGCACGGCTGCTTCATCCATCCTTTGCGAGTGGTCTCGCCAAATTGCCCGTCCGGGAGAACAATAGATCGAGCGCTGCGCCCTGCTCCCGGGGGTGAGGCCCTCTTGATTAAACTGCTCACTTTTAAATAACCCTGTGCTCAATTCTCTGTGGCCATTTGAGGAAGATGAGCTCGATTTAAGTGAGTTGCTCGAGTATCTGAGGGCGTTCATCACGGACGATCGCAAGATAATCCACGGTAATAGCGAGCTGAGACGGCTTATTAGAGAATATGATTTCCTTAAATACAAGAAGGCCTTCGACATATCGGCTACTAGTGAGTAATCCCACCTAGCGTCTGTGAAGAAGGCCATCATTGTAGACTATGGCATCTGAGCGTATAGTGCGAACACCACGTGCAAATGCAAACTTAATATAACGCTTTCTATAACGCTTTCTGCTTGAAATCACAATGGTGTCTATTTCGATCTGCCAATCAAGGGAAGATGGTGTAAAGTATCTTCCTGTAATACAAAAGCTCTTCGGGAGTTTTAAGGGCGACGCTTTCAGACTGAGAGTGTTGCCCTTTTTTCATGTTTGCAATGTGTGACGTACTAGTCAAGCACCATCCCGGCAATGGAATGATCGAGCATGGGCGGCTTCTACTGGTTGACGTGATCGTGGTCAAACAAGTGATATCGATTAGAATTAAATCAATTGCGCTGGAAGCCTTCGGGCGACACCTGAAGAGGGCTGATGCGTCGGCCCTCTTTTTTGTTTGGATGTAAGATTCGGCCTGGCAAAACAAGGATCTCATTTGGGGAGAAACAAATATCCGATGGTTTTCGCTTAGGGACGCGCGGTTTAAGCGTGCTTTCCGGAAGTGCGGGGAGAAATCGGAAACCTCCGAGCGTAAACCGAATTTCGACAACAAAACCGCAGGTCGCGGAAGGCTAAAACAGGGGTCTGGTCTGTCGATCTCGGTTTTTCACCGCACTTCCGGAATCGTCCGACGGAAGTATGCGGTAAATTCCGGAACCCTCGAGCACGCCGTCCTTTTCATGTAAAGAAACCGCAGGTAGAAACGTTGCCACTATCCAGTGTGGTCGGCATGTCAAGAATTTGCCGCATACTTCCGGATTGGGCGCGCATTTAGCACTCTCGATGTCCCCACATCCCCTAAAAAAGTTCTTAAAACAGCCTTAAAGGCGCCTTGGCTCGCGTTGACAGCGTACAATACGCATGTTTGACTATGACAAATGTGGAATTAAGGGGAGGGGTGCGCCATGGAGGTGCTGGTTGTTGGCAACACCGCATATGTTGACGATGACTTTTGTGCCAAGGCGTTCCCCGGGGACCATGTGCAGGTCGTAGCCGCGCAGGACGCGTACCGCGACGAGTCGTCGCCCCATGCCTCGTGGAAAGAGCTGCTCCAGCACTTGGAGCAGGCCTACGAGTTCGACCGCATGGTCTACCTATCCAATTACCTTACCCCGCATACCGATACCGTGGGCGATATCGAGCTGCTGCGCACGGTCTTTCGTGCGTGCGCGGGTCGCCGGGTCCAACTGCTGTATATAGCAGGGCCCGCGGGTGCCGAGGGTGCCGCCGATGCCGCGGGGCGAACGGGCAAGGGCATTATCGCGCGCGCAGCCAACGACCTGTGCCGCTACTACGCTGCTCGCGAGGGCGTTCAAACCAAGATCCTGCGCGTACCGTTCCTGTATACCGCGTCCGCCACGCTGGAGGACCCGTTTTTGGTGTCGTTGTTCGATGCGTGCTCAACCGGATCGGTCGCTCTACAGGGCGCGCAGGATGCGGCGTTTCCCCTGCTGTGTGCCGAGGAACTTGCGGTGCTGGTACGCCGTATCTTCGACAGCTGGGATGGCAACTTTGAGACACTCGACGTAGCCGATACCTTCCATCACACGCCAGGTGAGGTGGGCGAGGCCCTCAAGGCGTTGTTCCCCGGCCTTGCCGTTGCCTATGGCGATTCTGCTGGCTACGCCCTGCCCGCCAGTGACGTCGCTCGCGTGCGCTATGGCTGGTTTCAGCGTTACGACTTGCTGCGCGATCTTTCGACCATTCAAGCGCGTTGGGATGCTGGCCGCGCAAAGAAGGTCAACCCGCTGCGCGCCGCCATCGACCGCATCCAGATGCGCACGCTGCCTATTAAATGCCTGGAGACGGGCGTTGCCTGGGTCCTATTCGAGGTGCTGGAGCATCTGTTCTCCCAATCTGCCCAGCTCAACGTGCTCGATTATCGCCTGCTCTGCGTGGTGCTGATCGGCACGCTGTATGGCCTGGACTTTGGCTTGGTCGCGGCGCTGCTGGCTTCGGTGGGCTTGGCAGCGAGCTACTTTACTCAGTACGGCTATACCTTCCAGGGTCTCTTTTACGAGCCGTCCAACTGGCTGCCGTTTATTGCGTACTTTGTGGTGGGTGCCGTGTGCGGCTATGTGCAGCTGCGCAACAGCGAAGCCATTAGGGCGGAGCGCGATCAAAACGAGCTCGTGCGCAACCGCAATACGTTCCTTACGCAGCTCTACCACGACGCTATTGAGGACAAGCGCGCGTACAGGCGCCAGATCGTGGGTCGCCACGACAGCTTTGGCAAGATCTTTGCCGTGACGCAGGAGCTCGACGTACTCAACCCACGCGACATCTATCGCAAGTGCTGCGAGCTTCTGGGCGAGATTCTCGAGAACGATTCGGTGGCGA
Organism: uncultured Collinsella sp.; assembly: GCA_958420205.1. Lineage (GTDB taxonomy): Bacteria > Actinomycetota > Coriobacteriia > Coriobacteriales > Coriobacteriaceae > Collinsella. Next base: position 101,823 of record CATZIX010000004.1, read on the forward strand.
TCTACCATGTTTCGGGCGGGGCATTTGCACGCCTGGTGGCAGCAAGTGCCGCGATTGCCGAAGATGCCGCACGCTCGCTCACGCTTGAGCAGCTTGCACCTCTTTTGGGCGACGGGGGTCGTTCGAACCTGTGGGTGAACCGCGAGCTGACGCCGGGACTTCCCATGTTTGGATACACGATCGAGCGCGACGGGGCACCCGCCGTGTTGATCTTTGTGCGTAGTGCGGCCGAAAACCAAATGACCCTCTATTATCAAAACCTGTTCCGCATCTTGTGCGGGCTGGTCGAAAGCGCGCTGGGCCGTGCTTTTGACTATGAGGCGGTGGCGCAGGATAAACGCTGCGTCGATGGCACTTGTGTGCTTAAGCAGGCGGCCTTTGGCCAGGAGCTCGCGGCCGAGCAGGCGCTGGCAGACGGTAAGATGGGGAGCTTTTTGCTCCTGCGCGTGGTGCCGGGCATGGAGCCCATCGGCGAGCTGGTGGGCGCAATTGGGTCGGCAATCCGCGAGAGCGATGCGGCGGGCCTGGTCGATGGTGACGTGCTCTACCTGCTCATGCGCCAGGCAAAGGCGTGCGACCTGCCCATTATCCGCGAGCGCCTGAGCGCGAAGCGGATTGCGGTGGAGCCCGTCGACGGCGAGGACATTGTGGCGCTGTTGCAGCACATTGCCGACACCGGTGACGGCGAGGGGGATGTCGCTTGATCTCGCTTGTCGTTGCTGCCGTCTTTCTGCTGATTCATGCGCTGGTTTGCCTAGTATTGTGGACGCTTATGAAGTTGGACCTGCTGCCGGTGCGCGGGCATATGCTGGCCGTGATGGTACTCGTGCCGTTGTGGGGACCGCTGCTGGTGGTGCTTATCGCGCGCAGCGCTGTGTTTGGTGTGGGCCTCAAGGACGCCACGTTGGAGTCGCTGCGCATTAATGACGAGCTGCGTCGCAGCATCTTGGTGCACGACCGTGACACCGATGCAGGCGTGATCCCGCTCGAGGAGGCGCTTATCGTCAACGACCCGGCAGACCGGCGCCGCCTAATGCTCTCCATGCTCACCGAGGAGCCCGACGCGTACCTGGTGCAGTTGCAGGCAGCTAAGCTCAACGACGATGTTGAGGTGGCGCACTATGCCGCGACGGCGGTGGCACAGATCTCCAAGGAGTCGGACCTTAAACTGCAGCAGCTGGAGCACGCCTTTAAGACCGACCCGAGCGCGCATAACCTCAATAAATACTGCGATTTTCTTGGTGAATACTTGGACACGGGCTTGGCCGAGGGGCGCGTGGCTCAGATTCAGCGCCAACAGTACGCGCGCTTGCTTGCACGCCGCTGCGAGCGCGAGGACACCTTTGAGCTGCGCATTCGATATGCGACGGCGCTGGCCGATGTCGGCCAGATCGACGAGGCGCAGGCCGTGACCGACCAGCTGGTGCTCGACGTGCCCGAGGAGCAGGAGGTTTGGATGCTTTGCCTGCGCCTGGCGGTGATGCGCCGCGACGGTGACGAGGTCCACCGCGTGATCGATGCGATTGACAAACAGCATGTGTACTTGAGCGCCGCCAACCGAGAGGAACTGGCGTTTTGGCGCAACGGAGAGGAGGCCCGATGAGCGTGGTGCAGCATATCCGCGACCGAGCGGGCCATTTTCGCTGGATGGGACTGCTCGTGGTGTGGGCGGTCTTTATTGCCATGGCCGCCGTGCTGCTGGTGGAGCGCGCCGGCGTGCAGTACAGTGCGGGCCAGCATAAGCTGGGGATGCTTGCCGCCAGCGATGCGGTGCCGGCCTCCTCGGCGATATTTGGCCAAAAGCCGACGTGTCTGGTCATTTCCGATACCGATCAAGACGGCGTCGAGGACGTAAAGGAGCAGTTTGACCAGATCCTGCTCGACATGAAGATCGCGCACCGCGACGTGGACCTTGCCCTGGACGGCGCGGATGCCATTCCCTCGCTGACGTCCTTCGATCGCGTGATTTTGCTCCTGCCGTCGCTCGATGGGCTCGGTACGCACCTGACTGACATTATGAATTGGGTGAGTGCCGGCGGTTCGCTTATGCTCGCCATGCCGCCGGATAACTCGAGCTATCTGCAAGTGATTGCTCCCAAGCTTGGCATTGAATCGGCCGGATATGACTATGTAAAAGCCGAAAGCATTGTGCCGAGTGAGGGCTTTATGCTGGGCGGAGGAGAACGCTACGAGCTCTCGGACCCCTTTGATTCGTCGCTTTCGGTTTCGCTGCGCGAGACGGCGCGTGTGTGGGCTAAGACCGGCGATGCAGGCGCCCCGCTCATTTGGTCCAATGACTTCGGCAGCGGGCGCACCGTGGTGTGTAATATCGGTATCTACGACAAGGTCATGCGTGGTTTTTACGCTGCGGCGATCAGTCTGCTGGGCGATGCCACGGCCTACCCGGTCATCAATAGCGCCGTCTTCTATCTAGACGACTTTCCCAGCCCCGTGCCCTCGGGCGACGGCACCTACATCAAGCGCGACTACGGGCTTTCCATCGCCGACTTTTATGCCAAGGTCTGGTGGCCCGATCTGCAAAAGCTCGCGCAAAAATACGGCATTCGCTATACCGGTGTGATGATCGAAAACTACGAGGACGCGGTCAACCAGACCGAGCCCGCGCGTCAGGCCGATACCACGCAGTTCCGCTACTTTGGCGGCATGCTGCTGCAGATGGGCGGAGAGCTGGGCTTTCACGGCTACAACCATCAGCCGCTGGCGCTCTGGGACACCGACTATGGCACGCTGTACGACTACAAGACGTGGAAGAACAAGGAAACGCTTGTCGCATCGCTTAACGAGCTTACCGCCTTTCAGGACGAGGTGCTGCCCAACGCGCGCGGCTCGGTCTACGTGCCGCCATCGAATATCCTTTCGGCTCGCGCGCGCAAGATTATTGGCGAGGACGTGCCGCGCATTAAGACCATTGCCAGTACGTACTTTGAGGACGGCACCGATCTTCCGTACGTGCAGGAGTTTGGCGTGGCGAGTGATGGCATCGTGGAGCAGCCGCGTATTGTCTCGGGCGGCATGGTCGACGATTCCTATATGCGCCTGGCTGCCGTGTCCGAGCTCAACATGCACTACGTGAGCACGCACTTTATGCACCCGGACGACCTGCTCGATCCCGATCGCGGCGCTACGGAGGGCTGGGAGGTCTACAAGGGCGGCCTGACCGACTACCTGGACTGGCTTACCAAGTCTGCGCCTGACCTGCGTCGCCAGACCGGCTCGGAATGCTCGGGTGCCATCCAGCGCTTTTCGTCCGTGACGGTGAGCGTGGATACCAGCGCGGATGCCTGGAGGCTTAGCCTGGGCAATTTCCACGACGAGGCGTGGCTCATGTTCCGTGCCAACAACGGCGAGCCGGGAGCAGTCACGGGTGGCGAGATTACGCATCTGACGGGCGACCTGTACCTGGTCAAAGCCACGGACAAGACAGTGACCATTGCGCGCAAGGAGGGTGGCGACAGATGAGAATCTGCTTGGTACTCGAGGGTTGCTACCCCTATGTGCACGGCGGCGTATCTACCTGGATGCATGGCTATATCCAGGCCATGCCCGAGCACGAGTTCGTGCTGTGGGTGATTGGCGCGCATGCTGCCGACCGCGGCAAATTTGTCTACGAGCTGCCCAGCAACGTGGTCGAGGTGCACGAGGTGTTCCTGGACGATGCCCTGCGGCTTTCGGGCGAGCAACACGAAGCCAGTTTTAACGACCGCGAGCGCGAGGCGCTACGCCGCCTGGTGTCGCTCTCCAATCCGGACTGGGACGTGCTGTTCGATATCTTCCAGCGCCGTCGCGTACATCCGCTCTCGTTTTTGCAGAGCCGCACGTTTATGGATATCTTCCGCGACGTGTGCCTTGCCGAGTACCCCTACACGCCCTTTGCCGACGCATTCCACACCATGCGCTCTATGCTGTTGCCGGTGCTCTACCTGCTGGGCAGCGAGGTGCCGGTTGCCGATGTGTACCACGCTATCTCGACCGGCTACGGCGGCCTGCTCGCCTGCCTGGGCTCAAGCGTTCACCATGCGCCGGTGCTGCTGACCGAGCATGGCATCTATACCCGTGAGCGCGAGGAAGAGATCATTCGCGCCGATTGGGTGGTGCCTTCGTTTAAGGACCGCTGGATTCGCTTTTTCTACCTGCTTTCGGAGGAGATCTACCGCCGCGCCTTCCGCGTGACGAGTTTGTTCCATAACGCCCGCAAGACGCAGATCGATATGGGTTGCGATGCAGACAAATGTCTGGTCATCCCCAACGGTATCCAGTTCGACCGCTTTAAGGACATTCCCTTAAAGCCCGATGACGGCTGGGTGGACATTGGCGCGGTGGTGCGCCTGGCGCCCATCAAGGACGTCAAGACCATGATCTATGCCTTCTTTGAGTTGCACGAGCGACTGCCCAAGGTGCGCCTGCACATCATGGGTGGCGTGGACGACGAGGAGTACGGCGCCGAGTGCCACGCGCTGGTCGAAACCCTGGGCGTGCGCGACCTGATCTTTACTGGCCGCGTCAACGTGGTCGAGTACATGGAAAAGCTCGACTTTACCATTTTGACGAGCATCTCCGAGGGCCAGCCGCTCAGCGTGCTGGAGTCGCTTGCAGCGCGCCGTCCCTGCGTGACGACCGAGGTGGGCTGCTGCCGCGAGCTGCTCGAAGGCGCCCCGGGTGACGACTTTGGCGTGGCGGGTTTTGTGACGCCGCCCATGTATCGCAAGGGCTTGGCCGATGCCATGGAGCGCATGTGCACAAGCCGCGCCCGTCGTATCGAGATGGGGGAGCGCGGACAGCGTCGCGTTGCCACGTACTTTTTGCACGAGCAAATGCTCGCCAACTATCGCGCGCTGTACGACGAGACGGCGTGTGCGTTTAACCTGCCCAGAGAGGGGGAGTAGCCGATGGCCGGAATTGGTTTTGAGCTTAAGCGCCTGTTTAGGCGCAAGGGCCTGTTTGCCACGATGCGTGCTTACGGCTACGCCGGCATTGTGTGCACGGGTCCCATGCTGTTGGGCGTGCTGCTGCAGGTGGGTATCTTGGTGCTGTGCGGTCTGTGGGGTGTGGGCCGTGCCAACCAGGATCTGCTGGTGTGCATGGTGACCTACACACTGCTGGCCTCACTTTTGCTCACGAGCTTTTTCTCCATGCCGGTCACGCGCTTTTTGGCTGATATGTTGTTTGCCGAGCGCGAGGATGAGATACTGCCTTCGTTTTGGGGCTCCAACGCCATCATGCTCGTTGCGGGCACGGTGCTCTACGGCGTCTTTTTGCTGTTCTCGGGCGCCACGCTGCTGCAGGGGCTGCTGTGCCTGTGGCTGTTCAACATTATGATCGTCAACTGGAACGGCATGAGTTACCTCACGGCCATCAAGGATTACCGCGGTATCCTGTGCAGCTTTGCGGCTGCCATTGGCGTCGCGTGCCTATGCGCCCTGGCCGCGCTGGCACTGGGGCTGCCGCCGGTCGAGGGCCTGTTGGCATCAATTGCTCTGGGCTACGGCGTCATGCTCGCCTGGGACGTGGTTCTGCTATACCGGTATTTTCCTCAGAGCGACCGCAGCCCCTGGCTCTTTTTGCAGTGGCTCGATCAGTTTATGCCGCTGGCGCTCACGGGCCTGTTAACCAATCTGGGGCTCTTTGCGCACCTGGTGATTATTTGGGCCGGTCCCATTGGCGTGCAGGTCAAGGGCTTCTTTTATGGTGCGCCCTACTACGATGTGCCGGCGCTCATCGCGTTTTTGACCATCCTGGTCACGACCGTCAACTTTGTGGTCTCGGTCGAGGTCAACTTCTATCCGCGCTACCGCGACTACTACAGCCTGTTCAACGACGGCGGCGTGGTAGGCGACATTGTGGTGGCCGAGGAGGAGATGCTCTCCACGCTCAACAGCGAACTGCGCTTTTGCGCGCTCAAGCAGCTGTTTGTGACCGCTGCGGTCATTTCTCTCGAGACCACGGTGCTCTCGGCTCTGCCGCTGGGCTTTAACAACCTTATGCACGGGTATTTTCGCACGCTGTGCGTGGGTTATGGCCTGTATGCCGTGGGCAATACGGTGATGCTCATCTTGCTGTACTTTACCGACTACAAGGGGGCCGTTCTGGCTTCGGGCCTGTTTGCCGGTGTGGCCGGGCTGGCGACTGCCGTTTCTCTGCTCTTGCCGCAGCAGTTTTACGGCTTTGGCTTTTTGTTGGGTGCGGCGGTGTTTTTTATCGTGGCGCTGCTGCGACTCGATGCCTATACCGCCAACTTGCCGTATCGTATCCTGAGCCAGCAGCCCATTGTGGCGACCGACAAGACGGGCTGGTTTACCGAACTTGGCCGGGTGCTCGACCGTGTTGAGCAATGCTACGAGGACAAGCGCGCGGGCGGTGAGCCGCGCAGTGCGTTTGAACGTATGGTGGTTCGCCTGTATCAAAAACATTGGGGAGGTTCTGATGATCGATAAGTTGATGTCTCGCCGCTGCCTGATCGAGGCGGCTGCCGGCGCGCTGTTGCTTTCGGGCTGCTCGGTGCAGGATGACTCCTCGACCAAAAAGGTCAAAAAGCAGGACAAGATTAAAAAGGCCGAGTCCTCGGACGGTACCAAGCACCTTCGCGATAAAGATGAGCTGTACGAGGTCTACGATGACTCGGGTATTGTGACCATGTACCTGACGGTCTCGCGCGGCAACAGCTCCGAGAACACCGACCACAGCTGGGCCGAGATCAGCACGTACTCGGTGTATGACTATGCCGACATGGGCGTGACACGCTATCAGGTTATGGGCCTGCTGCAGCCGGGTGACGAAGACGGCCCGGTGGCCGGCGAGGTTGGCTATGGCGAGGAAGCGCCCAATGCTACCGTGCAGGTGCGCGGCCAGACGTCGAGCATGAACTCGCAAAAGAATTACAAGGTGGAGCTCAAAAAGGGCAAGGGTACCTGGCGCCAACAGCGCGCGATTGCGCTCAACAAGCACATGGGCGAGGGTATGCGTTTTCGCAACAAGATGGCCTACGACCTTATCCGTGGGATTCCCCAGATGATGGGCCTGCGTACGCAGTTTGTGCATCTGTGGGTGTGCGACCAGACCGAAAAGTCCAACGACACCTTTGAGGACTACGGCCTGTTTACGCAGGTGGAGCAGCTCAATAAGACGGCGCTTAAGGCACATGGCCTGGATAAGAGCGGACACCTGTATAAGGTGAACAGCTTTGATTTCCATCGCTACGAGGACACCATTAAGCTCGCCGATGATCCCGACTACAACCAGGCAAACTTTGAGGGCATGCTCGAGATTAAGGGTGATTCGGACCACACCAAGCTCATCGAGATGCTCGATGCGCTCAACGATGAATCGCAAAAGATCGATGATGTGCTCGATACCTACTTTGATACCGAGAATCTGGTCTATTGGCTGGCGTTTCAGATTCTGACGGGCAACTGTGATACGCAGAACCGTAACTGCTATCTGTACAGCCCGCTCAACTCAAATACCTGGTACTTTTTAGATTGGGATAACGACGGCATGCTGCGTAAGCTGGAGCTTTCTCTTACCGGGTTTTCGGACTACGCGAGCTGGGAGCGCGGTGCAAGCAACTACTGGGGCAACGTGCTGTTTAACCGCGCGCTGCGCAGCAAGTCGTTCCGCAGCGAACTCGACCGTGTCGTCAAGGACTTGCGCTCGTATTTGACCGAGACTCGCCTGACCAAGATGATCAAGCACTACCGCGATGTGACTGAATCCCTGGTCTTTGCTTCGCCCGATATCGACAATCTGCCTGTCACCAAGGACCAATACGAGCAGATCGCTGCGGCGATTCCCTCCGAGGTCGAGGAGAACTACAAGAGCTTTCGCGAGAGTTTTAAAAAGCCCATGCCGTTCTACATCGGCGTGCCGCAGATCGATAACGGTAAGCTGCGTATTAACTGGGATGCGTCCTACGACTTTGAGGCGCGCGACATTCGCTACACTGTGGAGCTTGCTCGTGACTATGCCATTAGCGACGTGGTCTTTAAGGCCGAGGACGTGCTGCTTCCCGAGGTGACCTGCGATGCGCCCGATGCCGGCCAGTATTTTGTGCGCGTGCGTGCCACCAACTCCGACGGTTATAGGCAAGATGCGTTTGACTACTATGTGACCGACGACGGCAAGCACTACGGCATGAAGTGTTTTTACGTGCAAGACGGCGGTAAGGTCGTGGAGGACACGTATGAGGAGGGCTAGCGCGCTGCTTGAGCACTTGGCGGCCCCGCCTGTGCGTACCACGCAGGAGCGTTACCGCCACGAGCTCAAATATCTCATTAACGAGGGCGAGCACGCTGCGCTTGCCTGTCGCATGGCGTCGGTGTTTAAGCTGGACAAGCATGCGCGGGCGGGCGGTTACACTATTCGCAGCCTGTATTTTGACGACTACTGCAACTCGGCCTACGAGGAAAAAGACGCCGGCATTCTCATGCGCAAAAAGTATCGCGTGCGCATCTATAACGGCAGCGACAAGGTGATTAAGCTTGAGCGAAAAAAGAAGTACGGCAGCTGGATCTACAAGGAGGACGCGCCGCTCACGCGCGGCGAGTTTGAGCAGATTCTGGCCGGCGACTACGGCTTTTTGCTGAGGAGCCCCTATCCGCTCTGCCGCGAGTTCTACATCGAGTGCATCTGCAACATGATGCGCCCGCGGACCATCGTGGACTACGAGCGCGAGCCGTGGGTGATGGATGAGGGCACCGTGCGCATTACGTTTGACATGAACGTGCGTGCCGCGGTGGGAAGCTTCGATATCTTTGACGCGACGCTGCCCGCGTTGCCGGTCCTGGAGCCCGGCAAGCTGGTGATGGAGGTCAAGTTTACGGAGTTTTGCCCGCAGCTGGTGCGCGATATGGTGCCGCCGGGAGCGGCCGAGCTTACGGCGGTCTCCAAGTACTGCCTGTGTTACGAAAAGACCGCCTACCTGCGCGGATTTAATTACTGGGAATCGGATTTTGAGAACCGAGGGGATATTTAGACCATGAGCACCAGGGACTTTTTTAAGAACTCCGTCTTGGAGGCGTTTGGCCAGGTCGACCCTGCCAAGATCGGTCTGTCGCTGCTCGTGGCGCTCGCCATGGGCATCCTGATCTATTACGTGTACAAGCGCTTTTTTACCGGCGTGGTGTATTCGCGCAGCTTTGCCGTTACGCTTGTAGGCATGTGCGTGCTTACCTGTATGGTCACGCTCGCGATCTCAACCAACGTGGTCATCTCGCTCGGTATGGTCGGTGCTCTGTCCATCGTCCGCTACCGTACGGCGGTCAAGGACCCGCTCGACCTGCTGTATCTGTTTTGGTCCATTACCACGGGCATTACGGCCGGCGCCGGCATGTATGCGCTCGTGGCGCTCACGGCGGTGGTGATCGTGGTGATGATCGCCGGCTTTGCGAGCCACCAGGACAAGGCGCGCGTGTACATGATGGTCATCCACTACACGGGTCAGACCACCGGCGACGATATCGTGCGCGCGTTTGGGCGTACCAAGTTCACCGTCAAGTCCAAGACCATGCGCGGCGACAAGGTCGAGATGGCCGTCGAGGTGTTCTCGGACGGCGTTGACATGCCCTATGCGGACGCCATCCGTGCGCTCGATGGCGTGGAGGACCTGACGCTCATCCAGTACAACGGCGAGTACCACGGCTAACTTTGTTCCGGCGTTTTAACAAACGCCGGACCGCTCGACGCTGCGCGGGCATCTGCCGGGCGATCTGCCGCTCAAACCGTCGCTCGCGTACATAAAGTACGCTTCGCTCCTCTTTCGCGGCACCTCGCCACGGCAGCTGCCCGCTCGCTGGCGTATGCTCGACCTGGGTGGGCCGATTTGGTTCGTATGCCGTCTTCACGGGTATCATGGTGAAAGCGATTTCAATGACAGGGGTGCTCGTGGTAAAGATGAAAGATGTGGCCGAGCTTGCGTGCGTTTCGAGCGCCGCCGTCTCGCGCTACCTCAACGGTGGATATATCTCGGCGGACAAGGCCGAGCGCATTAAGCAGGCAATCGAGTTGACCGGATACGTGCGATCCAGCCAGGCTCGCGCGCTGCGCACCGGTTCCACCAAGCTCATCGGCGTCATCGTGCCTAAGATCAACTCGGAATCCGTGAGCCGCATTACCGCTGGCATTGGCCAGGTGCTCGGTCGCCGTGGCTACCAGATGCTGCTTGCCAACACCGACAATGCGCCCGATCGCGAGCTCGAATACCTCGATTTATTCCAAAACCATCCGGTTGATGGCATTGTGCTGGTGGCAACCATGATCACCGACGAGCACCGTCGGGCGATTGACTCGTGCCGCGTGCCCATTGTGCTGATCGGTCAGCATGTCGAGGGCGCGGCGTGTGTCTATCACGACGATTACGAGGCTGCCTTTGAGCTGGGCCGTGCGCTTGCGGGTCGCGTGGACGGCAAGATCGCCTACATTGGAGTTTCCGAAGAGGACCGCGCGGCCGGTTTCGACCGTCGTCGCGGTTTTGAGGCCGGCTTGCGCGCCGCGGGCGCGGTGCTTGATCCGAGCCTGATTCGCCAGGGGTCATTTACGCTCGACTCGGGCTATCGCGCTGCGCGCGAACTGCTCTCCGTCGATCCCGATGTTTCGTTTATCGCGTGCGCGACCGACACTATGGCGGCCGGCGCCCTGCGCGCTTTTGACGAGCTGCGCGGCGTGGGCGAGGGCGTGCGTCGCGTGAGCGGTTTTGGCGACAACGCGTTTTTGCGCGCGCTGACGGGCGGCATTCCCACCGTGCATTATGGCTACCTGACCAGTGGCGTCGAGGCGACCAATATGCTGCTCGACGCGCTCGATGGCGAGGAGGGGGAGAGCGGCCTGCGGACGCTCAAACTTGGACATCAGCTCATGAATGTCTAGTCCTTGGACGCGTCTGCCTGCCTTTGAGTCCCCAGTTTTTGTCTCAAAACTACCATTCGCCGGCTTTTTCCTACCGTTCACTCTACTGTGAAAACGATTACAGACATATGAAACTGAAAACGATTACAGTGTAAGTGTCAAAGATGGCCGGGTGCAGATGCGCCCGTTGGAGGAAAGGGAAGTCATGGACTACCGCAAATCAGCCCAAGAGGTGCTCGACAACATCGGTGGCGCCGGCAACGTTGTTTCGGCCGCACACTGCGCCACGCGTCTGCGCCTGGTGATTGCCGATAACGCCAAGGTCGACAAGGAAGCCCTCGAGAATATCGACGGCGCCAAGGGCGTCTTTGAGGCCCAGGGCCAGCTGCAGATTATTTTTGGCACCGGCACCGTCAACAAGGTCTACGACGAGTTCATTGCGCTCGGCGGCGTCGAGGCTGCCACCAAGGCCGAGGTCAAGGAGGCCGCGGCGCAGCAGCAGAACATCTTTATGCGTGCCATTAAGGTGCTCGGCGACGTCTTTGTCCCCATCATCCCCGCCATCGTGGCTTCGGGCCTGCTGCTGGGCATCATGAGCGCCCTCAACTTTATGGCCTCCAACGGCTTTATCGCGCTCGACACCAATAATTTTATCTACAAGATCGCCGACCTGGTCTCGGGAACGTCTTTTGGCATTCTGCAGATCCTGATCGGTTACTCCGCCGCTAAGGCCTTTGGCGCCAACCCGTATCTTGGTGCCGTCGTAGGCGGCGCGTTCATCAACTCCTCGCTGCAGAGCGCCTACACGGTTGCCTCCGAGGGCGTGCAGACCATGGTCACCGTCATTCCCGGCGTCTACAGCTTTGAGTGGGTCGGTTATCAGGGCCACGTTATCCCCATCGTTATCGCCTGCGCCATTCTGGCCTTCCTCGAGAAGCGCCTGCACAAGATCGTTCCCGAGATGTTCGACCTCTTTGTGACCCCGCTCGTCTCGGTGTTCGTGACCGTGCTCGTGACGCTCGTTGCCGTCGGCCCCATCTTTGTCTGGGCCGAGAACGCCATCCTCGGTCTGATCCAGGCCCTGCTGACCCTGCCCTTCGGCATCGGTTCCTTTATCGTCGGCCTGTTCTATGCCCCCACGGTCGTTACCGGTATCCACCAGATGTACACCGCCATCGACCTGGGCCAGCTCGCCCAGTACGGCGTGACCTATTGGCTGCCCATCGCCAGCGCTGCCAATATCGCCCAGGGTGGCGCCGCGCTCGCCGTTGCCTTTAAGACCCGCGATGCCAAGATCAAGGGCCTGGCGCTCCCTTCGGCCCTGTCCGCCTTCATGGGCATTACCGAGCCTGCCATCTTTGGTGTGAACCTGCGCTTCTTTAAGCCCTTCATCGCCGGCTGCATCGGCGGCGGCTGCGGTGCCCTGGTCTGCGCGCTCACCTCGCTTGCTGCTTCCGGCACCGGCGTTACCGGTATCTTCGGTATCCTGCTGTGCCTGGCCCAGCCCGTGCAGTACGCGATCATGTTTGCGGTCGCCGCGCTGGTTTCCTTTGGCGTCTCGTTTGTCCTGTACAAGGACGAGCCCAAGGCTTCCGAGCAGGCCTAAGAGCTTTTGATTGAGGGGTGCCCGCGGGTTGTATGCTCGCGGGCGTTTCCCGTATCTGGTGCCGATCTCTGGCGCCTTGTTACTTTCGATCCGTTAGGACTTTGATATGTCTAATGCACTTGGTCGCGACCTTGCAAAGCTGGTTGCTGCTGTTGACGCTGCCGCCTCTGGGTGCGGTCATGGCGCGTATGGCCAGCACTTCCATATTATGCCGCCGGCGGGTTGGCTCAACGACCCCAACGGTCTTTGCCAGGCAGATGGCGTATTTCACGCGTACTTCCAGTATGCTCCGTTTGATGTGAACGGCGGCGTCAAGATGTGGGGCCATGCCACAAGCCGCGACCTTATGAACTGGGAATATGTTGGCGCCCCATTGCTGCCCGACGAGCCGTTCGATTGCCATGGCGTGTATTCGGGCTCCGCGCTTGCCGAGGACGGTCGCATTCGCGTGCTGTACACGGGCAACGTTAAGCTCTCCGATGCGGACGGCACGTACGACTACGTCAATACCGGCCGCCGCGCCGATACTGTTTATGTCGAGAGCGTTGATGGCCTTGCCGGTCGGGAGTTCAGCCAAAAGCGCGTGGTGCTGGCGTCCGAGGATTATCCCGAGGATTTGACCTGCCACGTGCGTGACCCTAAGGTGTGGCGTGACGCGGACGGGCGTTATCACATGGTGCTGGGCGCCCGTCGTCGCGTGGATGGGCCGCATGTCGAGAGCCATTTTTGTGCGATGCACGGCGAGGGTGCCGGGCGCGATGTGGGTGAGATCCTGGTGTATGGCTCGGCCGATATGTTGAGCTGGGAGCTCGAGAGCCGTGTGTCTACGCCCGAGCGCTTTGGGTTTATGTGGGAGTGCCCGGGGTATCTGGAGCTTGAGGCCGATGACGGTGTGCCGGCGAAGTTCCTGTCCTTCTCGCCCCAGGGCCTTGAGGGCGGTCGTTGGGACCGCGGCAATGTGTATGCCGCTGGCTACATGCCTGTATCGGGTGACATTACGGGTGGTGACGGTGCCTATGAGCTGGGTGAGTTCCGCCTGTGGGACGCCGGTTTTGACTTCTATGCGCCGCAGGAGTTTACGTCCGAGGACGGTCGCCACATTTTGATCGGCTGGATGGGCATGCCCGATGAGCCGACCTATGGCAACGATCCCACTGTGGTGTGCGGCTGGCAGCACTGCATGACGGTGCCGCGTGAGCTTGCAGCCGGTGACGGCGGCGTAGTGCTGCAGCAGCCGGCGCGCGAGATCGAGCGCCATTATGCCTCGGTGCGTGTGGGGGAGGGCTCGTTGGAGGTTGCCGGCGATACCTGCTTTGATGTTGTTGTCGACGGTGTCGACGGCGCGTTTACCGCGACCGTTGATGGCGAGTTGAAGCTGGCGTTTGTGCCCGCCGAGGACGAACTGCCCCCGCGCTTTGAGATGCGATTTACCGATGAGGGCCGCGCTTCTGCCGGCTGCGGTCGTACTGTGCGCTGGGAATCCGTCGACGAGGTTCGTAACGTGCGCATTGTTGGCGATGCCTCGTCGGTCGAGGTGTTTGTGAACGATGGTGTGCTCGTGTTTTCGACGCGCATCTATCCCGAGGCCTATGGCGTGACCGTTGACGCTCCGGGTGCGAGCGTGACCTATCACGCGCTCAATATCTAGGCGATTCGTCGCATATCGGCGCTATACTGCAGCCGTTGCCCACGATGCGGGAAACATCCGCATCGTGAGTTTTTGCTTATGAAGGGACGGTGCCGCGTGGACGTGCAACAGCTAGAAGAGGCTTGGGCTTTGAGAGCCGGCGCGCGTGAGGCGCGGTTGCTTGCGGCCTCGCATGTGCCAGCAGCGCTGTCGCAGCTGGGGATTGTGTGTCCCGGCGATCGTCTGGTTGCCTTTGCGGACGACTTTGCCGATGCGTTAGCGCGCGGCTTTGATGGCTGCGACGTGGCTATGGTGGGGGAGCCATCGGTTGCGGCGTTTGCTGCTGCGTCCGATGGCTTTGATGCTTCGTTTGATGCCGAGGGTCCGCACCTGTGGTGGTTCGTCAACTCCATCGGTGGGTTTGGCCTGCGTGTGCCCGATCTGCGCGCTCTGGGCCGCGCTGCTCGTGGGGCCCACGCGCTGTTTGTTGTGGATAACACGGTGGCGTCAGCTTTTGGCTGCGATACACTGCGGCTGGGCGCTGCGCTGTCGCTTGAGGCGCTCGACCGCGTGTGTGCTGGCGAGGCTCCGCGCAAGTTCGTCGCCGTTTCGGTGGCGCGCTCGCAGCTCAAGCGCCATCGTGTGGATGCCGCTGCCGAGTGCGCGCATGCCCTGCTTGAGGGCCGTGGCTTGGCCAAGCTTGATTTGACTGCCGACGAGGCCGCTGTGCTGGAGCGCGGGCTTTCCTCGCTTAACGCCCGCATGCAGGCGCATTTCGACCGCGCCCGTGCGCTGGCCGAGTACTTGGCTGCGAACGAGATGGTACGCAACGTGCGCTATCCCGGGCTGAGCTCGCATCCCGACCATGCGGTTGCAACGGGAATCCTCGAGCACGGCTTTGGTCCGGCAGTTGAATTTGATCTTATCGAGCTTAGCTCGGGGGAGCTGTTCGGTGCTTTGCCGGGGGAGTTCCGCACATCGCCGGCCGGCGGCGCAACGACGCGCCTTTCGGCCCCACGCGGCAAGCAGGGGAGCACCGTCCGCCTCTTCGCCGGCACCGACGACCCCTTGATCGTGGCCGCCACCCTAGACAACGCCCTCCGTAAGTAGCTAATTTGGGACGGGGCTTTTTTAGCTACCCAATGTCAATTTTTGGCTATGAGTCATGAATACTCTGGACGGGTAGCTAAAAAAGCCCCGTCCCAAATTAGCTACTCTTTGATGCTGGCGATGAGGTCGTTTGCTTTGGTGGCAATGACGTTGTTGATGTCGGCCTGCAGCTCCTCGTAGACCGCTATGGCTCGCTCGCCGGCGGGGGTCAGGGTGGACCCGCGGGCGCCGTCGCGCTCGATGAGCTTGCAGCTCAGCTGTCCTTCCGCCTCGTTCACAATGCGCCAGGCCTTGGAATACGCCATTCCCATGCTCTTGGCGGCGCGGTTGAGCGAGTGCTCGCGGGCGATACCCTGCAGCAGCAAGACGCAGCCGTGGCCGAACACGCCCGGCAGATCTTTGTCGCACGACTGAATGACCAGTTTTGCCGTCGTCTTGTACTCCATGCGCTCCACGTCTCTCCGCTAAAGTGTTTGCTGGGCAAACGCAAAGCCTGCGTCAAACCCTCGTGTGCTCTTCTTAAATCATGCATTGTAGCAGTCAAAGTGCGTTAAGATACTTCCCCAGTATTGGGCGCCCAAGGTTGGGCTGGGTCCTACGAGGCCTGCAGCCGACCGGTCGCATGGAAAAAGGAGAAACATGGCTACGTTCTTTCCCGGTGAGTCCCACACGTTTTCGGAGTATCTGCTGGTTCCTGGTTACTCGTCCTCGCAGTGCATCCCCAACAACGTCTCTCTTAAGACGCCGCTGACCCGCTTTAAGCGCGGTGAGAAGCCGGCAATCACCCTGAACATCCCCATGGTTTCCGCCATCATGCAGTCCGTCTCGGGCGTCGATATGGGTGTCGCGCTCGCTACCGAGGGTGGCCTGTCCTTCATTTACGGTTCCCAGAGCGCCGAGTCCGAGGCCGCTATGGTCAAGGCCGTCAAGGATCACAAGGCCGGTTTCGTTCAGTCCGATTCCACGCTGACCCCCGACATGACCATGGAGCAGGTCATCGAGCTCAAGGAGAAGACCGGTCACTCCACCATGCCGGTTACCGACGACGGCACTCCCAAGGGCAAGCTCCTGGGCATCGTCACCAGCCGTGACTATCGCCCCAGTCGCGATGACCACCAGACGAAGGTCTCCGAGTTCATGACCCCGCGTGAGCAGCTCATCGTGGGCGACAAGAACATCAGCCTCAAGGTTGCCAACGACGTCATCTGGGACAACAAGCTCAACGCCCTGCCTATCGTCGACGACAACGATCACCTCATGGGCATCGTCTTCCGCAAGGACTACGACAGCCACAAGACCAACCCCAACGAGCTGCTCGATGGCGACAAGCGCTACATGGTCGGCGCCGGTATCAACACCCGCGACTATGCCGAGCGCGTGCCGCTGCTCATCGAGGCCGGCGCCGATGTCCTGTGCATCGACTCTTCCGAGGGCTTCAGCGAGTGGCAGAAGCGCACCATCGAGTGGATCCGCGCCAACTACGGCGAGGACGTCAAGGTCGGTGCCGGCAACGTCGTCGACGCCGAGGGCTTCCGCTTCCTGGCCGACTGCGGTGCCGACTTCATCAAGGTCGGTATCGGCGGCGGTTCCATCTGCATCACCCGTGAGACCAAGGGCATCGGCCGTGGCCAGGCCACCGCGCTGATCGATGTCTGCCGCGCTCGCGACGAGTACTACGAGGAGACCGGCGTCTACGTGCCCGTGTGCTCCGACGGCGGTATCGTCTACGACTACCACATGACGCTCGCCCTGGCCATGGGTGCAGACTTTATGATGCTGGGTCGTTACTTCGCCCGCTTTGACGAGAGCCCGACCGAGCGCGTCAACGTGAACGGTCAGTACATGAAGGAGTACTGGGGCGAGGGTTCTGCGCGTGCTCGCAACTGGCAGCGCTACGACCTGGGCGGCGCCGCGAAGCTTAGCTTCGTCGAGGGCGTCGACTCCTACGTTCCCTACGCCGGTTCCCTCAAGGACGGCGTGGGCGGCACGCTCTACAAGGTCAAGTCAACGATGTGCAACTGCGGCGCCCTCTCGATCCCCGAGCTCCAGGAAAAGGCACGCCTAACGCTGGTCAGCTCGACCTCGATCGTCGAAGGCGGCGCCCACGACGTAGTCGTGAAGGATTCTCAGCAGTCCGTATCTTATCGATAAGGTAAGAGCCTCATATAAAGGTTGAGTTTCAACCACGTTATTTAGATAAAGCGAGATGCCTGCAAGTCGCAGGCATCTCGCTTGTTGTATTTGCTAGAATCATCCAAGTTAACCCTAGGGTCGGGCGGCTAGGCTTTGCTCGCTGCAAGTTCCGCACGAGCCGAAGGCCACTTAATGTGGCCTTCGTGCGAGCAGGACTGTCCGCAGCAGCGAGTAAAGCCTAGCCGACCGACCCCAATCAAGTTAAAAGGAGCTGATATGTGCGATTGCACAGATCATAAGGACGAGATCCCTGCCTACGACGCGCAGGCCATTGAGTCCAGGTGGATGAAGGCCTGGGAGGACTCCAACCTCTTTGCCGTCGACACCGACGACAGCAAGCCCAAGAAGTACGTGCTCGAGATGTTCCCGTATCCGTCGGGCGACCTGCACATGGGCCACGCGCGCAACTATACCATCGGCGATGCCATGGCCCGTCAGGCCCGCATGCGCGGCTACGACGTGCTGCACCCCATCGGCTTCGACGCCTTTGGCCTGCCCGCCGAGAACGCCGCCATCAAACACAATACGCAGGCTGCCGCCTGGACGTATAAGAACATGGATCAGGCGCTTGCCACGATGAAGCGCATGGGCTTCTCCTACGATCTGGATCGCATGGTCAAGACCTGCAGCCCCGACTACTACCGCTGGGGTCAGTGGATCTTTGAGAAGCTGTGGGAAAAGGGCCTGGTCTACCGCAAGAAGAACCCGGTCAACTGGTGCCCTAACTGCAAGACCGTTCTGGCCAACGAGCAGGTCACCGAGGGCAAGTGCTGGCGCTGCGGCACCGAGCCCGAGAAGCGCGACCTTGAGCAGTGGTACTTCAAGATCACCGAGTACTCCCAGGAGCTGCTCGACGATCTGGAGAAGCTTCCCGGCTGGCCTGAGCGCGTCAAGCAGATGCAGGCCAACTGGATCGGCCGCTCCGAGGGCGCCGAGGTCGACTTTACCCTGTGCGACAAGGATGGCGAGCCCATCGAGGGCGACGAGGGCAAGATCACCGTCTTCACCACGCGTGCCGACACGCTCTTTGGTGTCTCCTTCTTTGTCCTGGCTCCCGAGTACGCGCGCCTGCACGAGCTCGTCGAGGGCACGGAGTACGAGGAGGCCGTCACCAAGATCGTCGAGGACTCCAAGCACATCTCCGCCGTCGAGCGTGCCCAGGGTACCCTCGAGAAGCATGGTGCCTTTACCGGCCGCTACGTCGTAAATCCCGTCAATGGCGAGAAGGTCCCCGTGTGGGTTGCCGACTACGTCGTGGCCGACTACGGCACCGGCGCCGTCATGGCTGTTCCCTGCGGCGACCAGCGCGACTTTGAGTTTGCCCGCAAGTACGACCTGCCGATCGTGCCGATCATCCTGGACGATGAGGACCGCGCTGCCGTCGAGGCCAGCGGCGAGACCATCGATACCTTCCATGCCGAGACCGTCGACTGGGATTGCGCCCACGCTGCCGAGGGCACGCTCGTCCAGTCCGGCAAGTACACCGGCATGCGCGGCGGCAAGCACTCCGAGGGCGAGGCTGCCATCGTGGCCGACCTCGAGGCCATGGGCTGCGGTCGTCGCAAGGTCGAGTTCCGTCTGCGCGACTGGCTCATCAGCCGCCAGCGCTACTGGGGCAACCCCATCCCGGCCATTCACTGCGAGCACTGCGGCATCGTGCCCGTGCCCGAGGACCAGCTGCCGGTGACGCTGCCCGAGAATCTGGACCTGGGCGCCGGCGAGACCCTCGCCGAGTGCAAGGAGTTTTACGAGACCACCTGCCCGGTCTGCGGCCGCCCGGCCAAGCGCGAGACCGATACCATGGACACCTTCACCTGCTCCAGCTGGTATTACCTGCGCTATACCGACCCGCACAACACCGAGCTGCCCTTCTCCCGCGAGGCGGCCGACCGTTGGATGCCCGTCGATAATTACATCGGTGGCATCGAGCACGCCATTTTGCACCTGCTCTACAGCCGCTTCTTTACCAAGGCCCTGCGCGACCTGGGCCTGCTGAGCGTTGACGAGCCCTTCACCAACCTGCTGTGCCAGGGCATGGTCAAGGACGAGAACGGCGACACCATGTCTAAGTCCAAGGGCAACGTCGTGCCCCCGAGCTCGGTCATCGAGCCCTACGGCGCCGACACCATGCGTCTGGCGATCCTGTTTATCGCCCCGCCCGAGAAGGACTTCGACTGGGATCCCAAGGCCGTCGAGGGCGCTAACCGCTTCATCAAGCGCGCCTGGCGTATCGTGTGGCAGCTCGTCCAGTCTGGCGACGCTAGCGTGGCCTTCGACAAGTCCGCGCTCGACGAGGTTGCGATGAAGCTCTACCGCGAGCGTCACCGCACCATCGCCAAGTGCACCGAGGACTTCGATCGCGGCCAGTTCAACACCGCCATCTCGGCTGTCATGGAGCTCGTCAACGCGGCGAGCGCCTACCTCAATGCCACCGAGGGTACCGCCCGCGACAAGGCGCTGTGCTACGGCGTGGCTAAGGATATCGTGAGCGTCCTTGCCCCCATCTGCCCGTTCTGGGCCGACGAGCTGTGGCACGAGGCCCTCGGCTGCGAGGGCAACGCCTACACCGCCGCCTGGCCCGAGTTTGACCTGGCCGAGTCCATCGAGGACACGGTGCAGATCGTCGTACAGGTGCTCGGTAAGGTTCGTGGCCGCATTGACGTCGCCCGCGACGCCTCCAACGAGGAGATGCAGGCTGCCGCCGAGGAAGCCGTTGCCAAGTGGCTCGAGGGCAAGACGGTCGTCAAGGCCATCTGCGTGCCTGGCAAGCTGGTTAACCTGGTGGTCAAGTAAGCGCTGCGTGCATAGCTGACATGTAAAAGCGAGGGACGATTTCGCAGGGAGTCGCCCCTCTTTTTGGTTATGGATACTTGCGACAACACCCAATTATCCATTTCTTGTGGAGAACCTGTGCTCACGCTGACCTGCAGATTCGTACTGTGCTTGCACGTTTCCGCAGCTATTGGTATAGTTTGCTTGCAAATGAAGTTGTAATTGAAAGAAGTGGGGTTTCGGCCCCGCTTCTTTTTTGTATGGATGGAGGTGCCGCAATGGTCAAGACCAAGACCGAGCAGGCGATCATCGACGCGCTCGAGGCCGTCGCTCCCCAGCACGATGTCGACATCGTCGATGTTGAGCTCGTGGGTGCCACCAAGGCCCCCTGCGTGCGTGTGCGTATCGAGGGTGCCGAGGGTCAGAGCCTGTCGCTCAATGACGTCACGGCCAACACCAAATGGGTCGGCGATGTGATTGAGGAGCTCGACCCCATCTCTTCGAGCTATACGCTCGAGGTGTCGAGCCCGGGTATGGCGCGCCCGCTGCGCCGCCCGAGTGACTTTGCCCGTTTTGTGGGCGAGAACTGCGAGCTCACCTCCACCGCCACCGAGGGCCGTCGCAAGTACGCCGGCAAGATTGCCGCCGCCACCGAGACGAACGTGACCCTCGAGCTCGAGGACGGCGAGTCCGTTACCCTCGATTTCTCTGATGTTAAAAAGTGCAAGTTGAAGCCCACCTATGACTTCAAGCCCGCGAAGGAAGGAAAGTAAGATGGCAGCATCCGACATGATGTCCGCCCTGATGGAGCTTTGCCAGGAGAAGCACATCGACCAGCTCTACCTGATCGACCGCCTGGAGCAGTCACTCGCCAAGAGCTATGCCGAGATCCTGCATCTTGAGTGGGGCGCCAAGGTGACCATCGACCGCACCACCGGCAAGATCTACGTCTACCGTCTGGAGCCGATCGACGATTCCATGGACGAGGAGGGCAACTTCACCGAGTTCGAGGAGATTGACGTCACCCCCAAGAACACGAGCCGCATCGCCGCCCAGCACGCCAAGGCCGAGATCAACGCCATCGTGCGCAACTCCGCCCGCGAGCAGATCTACGAGGAGTTCTCCGACCGCATCGGTGACCTCATCAGCGGTACCGTGCTGCAGTCCACGCCCGACTTCACGATCGTCAAGATCCGCGAGGGCGTCGAGGCCGAGCTTCCGCACTTCGACCAGCGCCGTTACGAGAACGAGCGCAACGAGCGTCCGATGGGCGAGCGCTACCTGCACAACCAGCACATCAAGGCCGTGATCATCGACGTTCGCGACCCCAACTCCAACCTGCAGCCGGTTCGTGGCGAGCACAGCCGTCCGCCGATTGTTATCTCCCGTACCCACCCCGAGCTCATGCGTCGTCTATTTGAGCAGGAGGTTCCCGAGATTTATGAGGGCACCGTCCAGATCAAGTCGATCGCCCGCGAGCCCGGCCAGCGCTCCAAGGTCGCCGTCCACTCGCTCGACGATCGTCTGGATCCCGTGGGCGCCTGCGTCGGCCCCAAGGGCAGCCGTGTTCGCGCTGTCGTGGGCGAGCTCCGTGGCGAGCGCGTCGACGTCATCCTGTGGGATGCCGATCCGGCCGTCTACGTTGCCAACGCCCTGTCGCCCGCCAAGGTCACCCGCGTCCTTATCGACGAGGAGAAAGCCTATGCCGGCGTCATCGTGCCCGACGACCAGCTGTCCCTCGCCATCGGCAAGGAGGGCCAGAACGCCCGCCTCGCCGCGCGCCTGACCGGCTGGCACATCGACATTAAGTCCGAGACTCTTGCCGCCGATATCCTCAAGAACGTTCCCGTTCACGAGGAGCCCGCCGCCGACCTGATCGGTGACGATGAGGACGAGGACGTCCGTCGCTGCGAGTTCGTGTCCGAGGACGGCATCCAGTGCCGCAACCAGGCCCGTCCCGGCTCCCGTTTCTGCGGTGTCCACGACACCGACGCCTTCGATGATGCGGAGGATCTGATCTAGCGCGCGGTCGCGCTGGGCAGGTTCCGGCGCATCCCCCACGCTCGTTCAGTCTCTAGGCACCCAAGGTGCCAGAAAGGGTAGGTGAAGTCATATGGCAAAAGTCCGTGTGTCCACCCTGGCCAAAGAGTTCGGCATGACCTCCAAGGAACTGATGGGTCATCTCGCCGAAATGAAGATTCCCGCTAAGTCCGCTTCCTCCGCTCTGGAGGACGCTTACGTCGCCATGGTCCGCAAGCAGCTCGCTTCGGTGATCGAGGCCCGCGCCCAGGAAGTCGAGGCCGCCAAGCAGGCCGAGGAGCAGGCCGCTGCCGCCGAGGAGGCAGCACGCGCTGCCGAGGCAGAGCGCGAGCGCATCGCCGCCGAGAAGGCTCGCGAGGAGGAGCGCCGTCAGTTCGCAGCCGCCCAGGCTGCCGAGGAGGCCGCCCGCGCCGAGGCCGAGGCCAAGAAGAAGGCCGAGCAGGAGCGCCTTGCCCGCGAGAACGAGGAGGCTGCCCGCGAGGCCCAGCGCCGCGCCGTTCCCGCCTCCGATTCCGGTTCGCGTTTCCGTTCGCTGCTCGACCAGATCGCCGCACAGGAGACCGTGCTCAAGGAGAAGAAGGACGCCGAGGAGAAGGCCAAGGCCGAGCGCGCTGCCGAGCGCGGCAACCGTCGTGGCGGTAACAACGATCGTCGCGGTGGCCGTC
Source organism: uncultured Collinsella sp. (assembly GCA_958420205.1). Classification (GTDB taxonomy): domain Bacteria; phylum Actinomycetota; class Coriobacteriia; order Coriobacteriales; family Coriobacteriaceae; genus Collinsella. Next base: position 124,693 of record CATZIX010000004.1, read on the forward strand.
GTAACGATCGCAACGCCTCCGACAACAACTCCGAGCGTAATGCCTCCGAGAACCGTCCCCACAGCCATCGCACCAATGCCAGCAACAACGTCGCTGCCGGCATGGACTTCCCCAACCCCGACAAGCAGGGCAAGGGCAAGAAGCGCAAGGGTGGTCACAACAACGAAGAGGACCACTACAGCCGCATGGCTCGCGAGGCCGAGGAGTACAGCCGCGAGAAGGTGCTCGAGGAGGCTCGTGCCGCCGTCGAGGAGGCCTCTCGCGAGTCCACTGGTCGCCGCAAAAAGCGCAAGGAGAAGCGCGAGCGCGAGGCCGCAAAGGCTCAGGAAGAGCGCAAGATTGAGGAGGCGCTGGCCCAGGGCGTGAACCCCGAGGAGCTCGACGCCATCAAGGTCTCCCAGGGCGTTACCGTCCAGGAGCTCGCCGAGGCGCTCGACGTTCCGGCCAACGACATCATCAAGCGCCTGTTCCTGCTGGGCACGCCGCTTACCATGACGCAGTCCATGTCCGACGACCTCGTCGAGCTCGTTGCCGACGACCTGGGCCGTCAGATCAAGATCATCACTCCCGAGGAGGAGAACACCTTCTCGTTCTACGACGATCCCGCCGACCTTAAGCCGCGTGCCCCGGTCGTCACCGTCATGGGCCACGTCGACCACGGCAAGACGAGCCTCCTCGACGCCATCCGTCACACCGGCGTCGCTGCCGGCGAGGCGGGCGGCATTACCCAGGCCATCGGCGCTTCGCAAGTCATGATCAACGACCGCAAGATCACCTTCATTGATACCCCGGGTCACGCCACCTTTACGGCCATGCGTGCCCGCGGTGCCAAGGTGACCGACATCGTCATCCTGATCGTAGCCGCCGACGACGGCGTTATGCCCCAGACCATCGAGTCGATCAACCACGCCAAGGCCGCCGGTGTTCCCATCGTCGTCGCCGTCAACAAGATTGATAAGCCGGGTGCCAACCCCGACCGCGTGCGCCAGGAGCTCACCGAGTACGGCATCATCCCCGAGGAGTGGGGCGGACAGAACATGTTCGTCAACATCTCGGCCAAGCAGAAGATCGGTATCGACGACCTGCTCGAGACCGTGCTGCTCCAGGCCGACGTGCTCGAGCTCAAGGCCAACCCTGACACCTTCGCTTCGGGCAACGTCCTCGAGGCTAAGCTCGACAAGGGCCGCGGCTCGGTTGCCACGGTGCTCGTGACCCGTGGTACCCTGCACGTGGGCGACACGCTGGTCGCCGGCCTCACCTATGGCCGCGTCCGTGCCATGCTCGACCCTAAGGGCAACGCCGTCACCGAGGCCGGTCCCTCCGACGCCGTCGAGATCTTGGGCCTGCAGTCCGTGCCCAACGCTGGTGACGAGTTCCGCGTGTTCGAGGACGAGCGCGAGGCTCGTGCGCTGGCCGACGAGCGTTCGCTCAAGGCCCGTATCGAGGAGCAGAGCCGCGTGAAGCACGTGACGCTCGAGAACCTCTTCGAGACCATCGCCGACGCCGAGGTCAAGGAGCTCAACCTGATCATCAAGGCCGACGTCCAGGGCTCCATCGAGGCCCTTCAGGACTCCCTCGACAAGATGGATCAGTCCGAGGTGCGCATCAACACGATCCACTCCGCGGTCGGCGCCATCAACGAGACCGACGTCGTCCTGGCCGACGCTTCCAACGCCATTATCATTGGCTTTGGCGTCCGTCCCGACGGTAAGGCCCGCTCCGCCGCCGAGCGCGAGGGCGTCGAGATCCGTTGCTACGACGTCATCTACAAGTGTCTCGAGGATCTCGACGCCGCCCGCATCGGTATGCTCAAGCCCACCGAGGTCGAGGTCTCCACGGGTACTGCGACCGTTCTGGACACCTTCAAGGTGCCCAAGGTCGGTATCGCCGCCGGTGTCCGCGTCGAAGAGGGCGAGATCGCCGCGACCGATTCTGTGCGCCTGGTGCGCGACGGCATCGTGGTCTTCAACGGCAAGATTGCCTCGATGCGCCACTACAAGGACGAGGCCAAGAGCCTCAAGAGCGGTTCCGAGGGCGGCATTGGCCTGGAGAACTTCCAGGACATCAAGCCTGGCGACACCATTGAGGGCTACCGCATCGACCAGGTTGCCCGTACCGAGTAGGGGGTAGCGTTATGAAGCAAACGCAGGCAACCCGCCGTCTGGGCGAGCAGCTTCGCGAGAAGCTCGGTTATATCCTGCTCTTTGAGGTTTCCGATCCGCGTCTCGACCTGGTCACTCTGACCGCGGTCGAGGTCGCGGTGGACCGTTCGTTCGCGCGCGTGTACGTGTCGTGCGATGCGAACCGCTACGACGAGGTCATGGAGGCGCTCGCCAGCGCTAAGGGCCGCATCCGTAGCCTGTTGGCCCGCTCGCTCGATTGGCGCGTCACGCCCGAGCTCGATTTTCGCATCGATCGCTCGACCGATGAGGCCGAGCGCATCACGCGTGCGCTGGAAAACGTTCCCGCCACGCTTGCGATCGAAAAGGACGAGGACGGCTATCCCATAGCGGATGCCGCCCAGGAGGCAGCTTTAGATGAGTAATTCCGCCGACCTCGCATCGTGCGAGTCTGCAGATATTCAGCGACGCATCCTCGAGCTCATCGAGGGTGCGTCCTCCATTGCGATTTCGGGACATACGTCTCCCGATGGTGACGCCCTGGGCTCCGTGCTGGGTCTGGGCTTATCGCTTATGAAGTTTTTCCCCAACAAGGACATTGCCCTGCTGCTGGCAGACGATGACCCGGTTCCGCGCATCTATCGCTTTATGGAGGGCGCCGACCGTCTGGTGCCGGCATCTGCGTATACCGGCAATCCGGATCTGTTCATCTCGGTGGACGTGCCGGTCGTCGAGCGTCTGAACAACTCCGCCGAGGTGCTCCGCCGCTCGTCGCATGTGGTGTGCTTCGATCATCATCCGGCGCGCGAGGAATTTGCCGAGCTGAGCCTGAGGTGCGTCGGCGCCGCAGCCTGCGCCATGATCATCGACCGCTTTTTGGACAATTGCGGCATTGTGGCTCGCGATGGTGTCGCGACCTGCCTGCTGTGCGGCCTAGTGACCGATACCGGTCGTTTTCAGTATCAAAACGCCGATGCTGCTGCGTTCCATGCCGCCTCGCGCCTGGTCGCGCACGGTGCCGATCCGGCGCGCGTTGCGCTCGAGGTCTACCAGAGCATGCGCGTAGAGTTCTTGCATCTTAAGTCCATCGTTATGGGCCGCATCAAGACCGTGGCGCACGGGCGCGTGGCGTATAGCTATGCCTACCAGAGCGACCTTGAGGCCTGCGGCGTCACCTCGGATGAATGTGACGGTCTGGTCGATGTGGTACGCTCGGTGATGGGTGTGGAGGTTTGCCTGTTCCTGAAGGGCATTGAGGGCGATACCAAGGTACGCGGTAACCTGCGCTCCAAGGGTGACCTCGATGTGTCCGAGATCGCTGCCAACTTTGGCGGTGGCGGGCATCATGCCGCCGCCGGCTTTTCCAACAACGGAACGATTCGCGAGACGCTCGCCGTGGCACTTCCCATGCTGGCCGAGCTGGTGGGGGAGGATCCCGCTTCGGTGACCGTCGAGCTCTAACATTTTGGATGGTACATGGCTCGTCGTACGCCTTCTCAATTGAATATGCTGCTCGCCGTCGATAAGCCGGTGGGCTGCACGTCCCACGACGTGGTATCGCAGTGCCGACGCGCCCTCCATGAGCGGCGCGTCGGCCATGCCGGCACGCTCGACCCCATGGCCTCGGGTGTCATGGTGGTGGGCGTGGGCCAGGCGACCCGTCTGCTGGGCATGCTAACCCTCGATACCAAAAGTTATGTTGCCGACATTTCGTTTGGCGTCGAGACCAATACCGATGACGCGGAGGGCGAGGCCGTCCGCACGGTGCCCGTTGCCCCCGAGCTGCGCGATCTCGCTTACGCCCGTGAGCAGCTGGCCGCTATGCTTGGCCCGCAGATGCAGGTGCCGCCAGCGTTTTCGGCCATCTCGGTCAATGGCGTTCGCGCCTATAAGAGTGCTCGCGAGGGCAATGCGGTTGAGTTGCCCCCGCGCCCCGTCGAGGTCTATGCCGCCGACCTGATCGCCGTGAGCGGCGAGGGCGATACGTGCGTCTGGACCGTGGCGTTTTCGGTAAGCAAAGGCACCTACATTCGCGCGCTCGCTCGCGATCTGGGTCGTGCCTGCGATAGCGCTGCACATATTTCCGCGCTGCGCCGTACGGCCTCTGGCGTGGTTTCCATTGGCGCCTGTCATGCGGTAGAGGAGCTCTCTGCCGAGACCGCTGCCGGTTTCGCTCTGGATCCCATCGCCACCCTAGGTGCCACGCGTGTCGATTTGCCGGGTAATCTTGCAGACGACCTGCTTTGTGGCCGCCGCATTCCCGTCGAGCGTGCGCTTGTGGACTTCGATGCGTCGAAGGCGCCGTTTGCGCTGGTGCTCGATGGGGGACTCAAGGCACTTGCTCGAATCGAGGGCGGTCGCTTTGTGATGGAGCACGTCTTTCCGCAGGCGATCGGCGGTGTTCGATGATGCTGGCGCCCCACGAGCTCGCACGTATCTTTTTCGCGGGCGAGTCGGATGAGGCTCGTATCGTTTCTGCCGATGCATTTGATGAATGCGAGTTCTTGGGTGCCGCGTCGATCGCCATTGGTGTGTTTGATGGCGTGCATCGTGGGCACCAAGAGCTGATCGACGCGGTTATTCGCGATGCGCATGATCACGGCAGCAAAGCGGTCGTGATCACCTTCGATCCTGATCCGGACGTCGTGGTGAGTCCGTCGCCCGCCCAAAAATTGATGACGACGGCCGACCGCCTGCATGCCCTGGCTCAAACCGGCGTCGATGCGGTGGTGGCCGTTCCCTTTACGCCCGCCGTGGCGGCACTCGACCATGTCGGGTTTCTGGCGCTGTTGTCGCGCCTTGTCGATATTCGCTCTATTCGTGTAGGCAGCGACTTTAGGCTCGGCCGCGGCGGCGCTTCGGGCGTTGCAGAGATGCGCGCCTGGGGCACTGAGCGTGGGGTTGACGTTTACGGTCACGACCTACTCTGCGTTAACGGGCAGACCATCTGCGCCACGCGCATCCGCCATGAGCTGGGTCAGGGTCATGTGGAGCTGGCTGCCGAGCTTCTCGGCCGTCCCTATATGCTGCGCGGCGTTGTGGCGGCTGGCCGTCACGAGGGCTCCGATATGGGCTTTCCCACGGCAAACATCCGGGTGCCCGACGGCATCCAAGTGCCTGCCGATGGCGTCTATGAGGGTCTGGTGCTGGTCGACGATACCGTATGGCCTGCTGCCGTCAACGTGGGGCTGCCGCCGACGTATGCCGACGATGCCGCCTCGGCGCATCTCGAGGCCAACTTGATCGGCTATGCGGGCGACCTGTATGGAGCCTCCGTGTCGCTGGCGTTTACGCGCTGGCTGCGTCCGTCTCGCGTGTTCGATTCCCTAGACGAGTTGATCGCGACTGTCGAGGGTAATATCGACGATATCCGTCATAACTTGGGCGAGCAGGGGGTGAGTATCCGTGATTAGCGATGAAGAAAAAGATCAGGTACGCGCGGCGTCGGACCTGGTTGCCATCGTGCAGGAAACGGTTGAGCTCAAGCCCCGCGGCCATGAGTTTTGGGGATGCTGCCCGTTTCATGGCGAAAAGACCCCATCGTTTCACATTATCCCTGCTACGCAGGTGTGGCACTGCTTTGGTTGCGGCGAGGGCGGCGACGTCTTTACCTATATCATGAAGCGCGAGAACCTGAGTTTTCCCGAGTCGATCCGCTATTTGGCTGATCGTGCGGGCATTGAACTGCACGATACCGGTGCGCAACGCGATCGCGGCACCAAGCGTGCTCGCATCTATGACCTGTGCGCCGAGACGGCTCAGTTCTACCACACCATGCTTATGCGCGGTAAGGACAGCCGTCCGCGCGAGTACTTTGCCAGTCGTGGCATGGGCGGAGATGTCTGTCGCCGCTACTGCCTGGGTTTTGCGCCGGGTCGCAACGCGCTGGTGTCGCATCTGTCGCAGGCGGGCTTTACCCCGCAGGAGATGATCGATGCCAACGTGGCCGTGAGCCGTGGGCGCGGGCAGCTCGCGGACCGTTTTTACGACCGCGTGATGTTTCCCATCTTTGATGAGCAGGGTCACAATATCGCCTTTGGCGGGCGCATCATGGGCGATGGTCAGCCCAAGTACCTCAACACGGCCGAGACGAGCGTGTTCCATAAAAAGCGAAACCTCTATGGCTTTAACTGGGCCAAGGAGTTCATCGTCGCGCAGGATACCGCCATCGTGGTGGAGGGCTATACCGACTGCATCGCCTGCTGGGAGGTGGGGATCAAAAACGTCGTCGCCACGCTGGGCACGGCGCTCACAGAGCATCATGTAAAGACGCTTACCCGTTTTGCCAAGCGCATTGTATATATGTTCGACGGCGACGCCGCCGGTCAAAAGGCTGCCCGTCGCGCGATTCAGTTTATCGAGCAGGATTCAATGGACCTTCGCTGCGTGGTGCTTCCCGACGGCAACGATCCCATGGAGTTCATCACGGCGCACGGCGGAGAGGAGCTGCAGAAACGCATTGACGCCGCCGAGCCGCTCATGGACTTTGTGTACCGTTCGCTGCAGGAGTCGAGCGACATCACCACGCCGGGCGGTCGCGCTAAGACGCTCGAGGATGCGCTGACGCTCATCTATCCGCTTCGTGACAGCTATATGATCGATACGTACTTTATCCAGATTGCCGATCTGCTGGGTTTGGATCTGGAGACCGTGCGCGCGAGCTCGGGCCGCGTGTTTCGCGATGTCGCCAAGCGCGAAGATGCGGAGCGCCGTCGCGAGCAAAACTATGAGCGCCAGAGGGCGCAGGCCGAACGGTCCGGCGGGACGGGCAGTCGGGCATCGGGTTCTCGCGATGCCGGTCGCGGTGCTTGGGCATCGGGCGCGACGCCGCCGGTGTCCGCGCCGGTCGAAGAAGAGCCGTACGACTGCGTCCCGCTCGATGCCTATGGCGCTGCGCCTGTGGAGGTCGTCGACGACCTGCCGCCGATTGATGTGCCTGACGATATGGGCTCTGCGCCCGTTGGTGTCCCGGCAGACGCCTCGGCCCCTATGGTTCTGACCGATCTAGAGCGCAAGTCCTTGGCAGGGGAGCGCGAGCTGCTGACCATGCTCACGAGCTACCCCGATCTGTTCCGCACGTATGCCGACCGCATCTGCTCCATCGAGTGGGTTGACCCACGTCACGAGTCCATCGCGTGGGCCGTTCTGGCAACGCCGCCGGGAACCGATCCTGCAGCCTGCATGGATGCGGCGCGCTCGGTGTGTCCCGAGGCGGCAACGCTTGTGAGTGCCGGGCGCATCTCGGCGACGAGCAAGCACCCCACCGAGACGAACATCGTGTTTATGCTCGATACGCTCGAGCTCTACACCATCAAGCGCCGCATGCGTGCCGCACAGGCCAAGCTGCGCCAGGACCGTTCGCTCGATGATGAGGCCCGTCGCGCGCTGACCGTGCAGGCCGCGCAGGATTCGCAGCGTCAACGCGAACTGCAAAAGTCGATCGGCGGCGTGGCGGATCCGTTCCGTTTGATCGGCCTGGAGGCCGCAAGCACCGAACAAGCCTAGATGTTGTGGTCAACCAGCGTATTCTCGCCTATATCCAGTCCTCTTTTTGGGTATAGACGTCATTGTGTGTGCTAAAGTATTGAGTCCTGTGGACTATGAAGGGAGAATCTGTGCCAAAAAAGACTGAGAGCACGGGTACTGGGCTGGAATCCTACGTTGCAAAGCTCATGGGCAACGGCTCAAACAGGACTTCGGTAACCGAGGACGAGATTCAGGTCGCCCTGAAGGATATCGATGTTTCTGACGAGCAGCTCACCGCGGTGTATTCCGCGCTGCGCAACAGCGGCATCCAGATTATCTCCGCGAGCGGTAACGACGACGCCCCCATGGACGTCGACGATGACAATACCGATTCTGATACCGACGATTTCGATGACGACGACGAGCACGATTCCGGCTCGCTCGACGATCACGAGCTCAAGATGGCCCGCCAGGCCGACGCCGAGATGGGTTCTTCCAAGAGCAAGAAGAAGCGCACCGTGCGCACGTCCCGTTCGCGTTCGCGCGTGCGCGGCATCGATGCCTCCACGGTGATGTTGACCGGCGACCCAGTCCGTATGTACCTCAAGGAGATTGGCAAGGTCGACCTGCTGACCGCCTCCGAAGAGGTCGATCTGGCCATGAAGATCGAGGCCGGTCTCGAGGCCACCGAGAAGCTCGAGGCTGCCGATGCTGGTGAGCTCGAACTCACGCGTGCCGAGATGCGTCGTCTTACGCGTATTGAGAACGTGGGCCTCGAAGCCAAGCAGGCGCTCATCAGCGCAAACCTTCGTCTGGTCGTCTCCATCGCCAAGCGTTATGTCGGTCGCGGCATGCTGTTCCTGGACCTGATCCAGGAGGGCAACCTCGGTCTGATTCGCGCCGTCGAGAAGTTCGACTACCAGAAGGGCTTTAAGTTCTCCACGTACGCCACGTGGTGGATCCGTCAGGCCATCACGCGCGCTATCGCCGACCAGGCCCGTACCATCCGTATTCCCGTGCACATGGTCGAGACCATCAACAAACTCGTCCGCGTGCAGCGCCAGCTTCTCCAGGACCTGGGTCGCGACCCGACCCCCGAGGAGATCGGTGCCGAGATGGACATGAGCGCCGACCGCGTCCGCGAGATCCAGAAGATCTCGCAGGAGCCCGTGTCGCTCGAGACCCCCATCGGCGAGGAAGAGGATTCCCAACTGGGCGACTTCATCGAGGACTCCCAGGCCATCGTTCCGCCCGATGCCGCCAGCTTCTCCATGCTGCAGGAGCAGCTCACCCAGGTGCTCGATTCGCTTGCAGATCGTGAGCGCAAGGTTATCGAGCTGCGCTTTGGCCTTGTCGACGGTCATCCCCGCACGCTCGAGGAAGTCGGCCGCGAGTTTGGCGTCACGCGCGAGCGCATCCGCCAGATCGAGTCCAAGACCTTGGCGAAGCTCCGCCACCCGAGTCGCAGCAGCAAGCTCAAGGACTATATCGAAAGCTAAGTCAGCAAGAGGCGCCTTCAAGCACATCCGCTTGGGGGCGCCTTCATGTAGTCGTTAGGGACGTTCTTGAATGACTAGTCGTTTAAGAACGTTCCCAATGATTAGGTCGGAAAATTTCTTAAAAAAGTTCTTGCCCTGAGCTGATTCGTCCGTATAATAAACTTCGTTGCTTGAGAGCACGCACCTATTCCTCGGTAGCTCAATGGTAGAGCACGCGGCTGTTAACCGCGCTGTTGTAGGTTCGAGTCCTACCCGGGGAGCCAGAATTTTCCAGCCCTTTCCGTTGGGCTTTAAATTCCTCGGTAGCTCAATGGTAGAGCACGCGGCTGTTAACCGCGCTGTTGTAGGTTCGAGTCCTACCCGGGGAGCCAGGTTGTAAAACCCGTCGCTTATGCGGCGGGTTTTTTCATGCCGCGATCGGCTGTCGCGAACGTTGCCGTATCAACATTTCGTGTCGAGGATGTAATCGTGAACCCCGTCGCCTCAACATGGCTTGATCGTTGTAAAATATTGCAATGATTGCTCCCACGACATGGTGCCGCGAGCACCAGAAAAGGAGATTCTTGTGTCTGAGACCATTAACGGCAGCTTGAGCGTCTCGAATGACGTTATTGCCGATATTGCCGGTTATGCCGCTATGACGTGCTACGGCGTCGTCGGTATGGCCGAGCAGCTCCAGGGCGCCGAGAGCGTGCGTCTGCTTGCCGGTCAGCGCCTCCGCAAGGGCGTTCTTGTCTCCGCCGATGAGAACGGCCTCACGGTCGACCTTCACGTCGTGCTCGAGAACGGCGTCAACATGAAGTCCGTCTGCCACAATCTTTCGAGCTCCGTTGCCTTCACCCTGCAGGAGATCGCCCAGATCGATCCCGCCAGCCTTAAGATCGGCATTCACATCGACGCGCTCAAGAGCCGTCTGAACTAGCATCCGAAAACGGAGATTCTAACACCCATGATTGCAAAGACCATTCGCACCTGTTTTCCGATCGCTGCGGCTGCCGTTTCCGACAAGGCCGAGGAGATCAACAAGCTCAACGTCTTCCCCGTACCCGATGGCGATACCGGCACCAACATGTCGCTTACGCTCGCCTCGGTGACCAAGGAGCTTTCTGCTCTTCCTGCCGACGCCGACATGGAAGCCATCGCCGGCGCCATCACCCACGGCTCCCTCATGGGTGCCCGCGGTAACTCCGGCGTCATCACGTCGCAGATTCTGCGCGGTGTGGCCGAGGGCCTTGTCTCTGCCGATGAGCCCATTACGTCCGCCAATATCGCCTTCGCTTTCCGTCGCGCCGTTAAGGTCGCTTTCCAGGCTGTCCGCAAGCCCATCGAAGGCACGATCCTCACGGTCCTGCGTGATGTCTCGACCAAGGCCGATGAGTGCGAGAAGAAGAAGTTCTCGGCCGAGGATGCGCTCGATGCCATCGTCGTCGAGGCGTACCAGTCCGTCGCCCGCACACCCGACCTGCTGCCCGTTCTGAAGGAGAACGGCGTGGTCGACTCCGGCGCCTTTGGATTTGCCATTTTCCTCGAGAACTTCGTGGCTGCCGCTCTTGGCCGCAGCACCGTTGTCGAGGATTTCTCCGCTACGTTTGACTCCGCCGGCTCTGCCCGCGATGCCGCTCTTGGCCGCGTTGAGATCGAGGCTAACGACGACTGGGAGGGCTCGGAGTTCCGTTACTGCAATGAGTTCCTGTTTAAGGCAGACGCCCCGTTTGACGAGGACGAGTGCCTTAAGTTCCTGGGCTCCATGGGCGACTGCGAGCTGCTCGTTGGCGCTTACCCTGATTACAAGATTCACGTGCACTCCAACACCCCCAACCTGGTGCTCGAGCACATGCTGCAGCTCGGTCAGATCTATGAGGTCTTTATCCACAACATGGAAATGGAGGCCCACGACCGTACCGCCAAGATTCATGAGGACCAGGAGAAGGCTGCTGAGCCCGCCAAGGCGCTGGGCTTTGTCGCCGTTGCCGCCGGTTCGGGCGAGGCCGACATCCTCAAGTCCCTCGGCGTTGACGTGATCGTCTCGGGTGGCCAGACCATGAACCCCTCGACCGCCGATCTGCTGGGCGCCGTCGACCAGGTCAACGCGACCTCGGTCATCATCCTGCCCAACAACGGCAACATCCGCATGGCTGCCGAGGCCGCTGCCTCTGCCTGCACCGATAAGAAGGTCGCCGTCGTTCCCACTAAGACCGTTCCCCAGGCGTTCTCCGCGCTGTTCGCCGTCCTGCCCGATTCCGACCTCGAGGACGCCGTCGCCGCTATGGTCGACGCCATCAGCGAGGTCCGCGATGGCGAGGTCACCCGCGCCGTGCGCGACTCCAGCGCCTCGGACGGCTCTCCGATTCACTCCGGTGACGTTATGGGTATCATTGCCGGCTCCATCGACGTGGTCGGCTCCGATGTGAAGCAGGTCACGCTCGATTGCATCAACCGCATGCAGGAGGAAGAGGAGGGTGACGCGCTGACGATTCTGGCCGGCGAGGAGCTGTCCGATGAAGCCTTCCAGGAGATCGTCGACGCCATTGAGGAGGCTCAGCCCGACTTGGAGATCGATGCCCATCGTGGCGAGCAGCCGCTCTATCCTGTGATCTTCTCGATCGAGTAGGCATCTGCCCATGTCCGAGCTGTGCTCCGTGCCGCGCGTCTCGGAGCGTTTTGCCCAGAGCAATGCGCTTGACGAGGATATCGCGCGACTCAAATATGTTTCGGGTAAACGTGAGGAGGCCCTTCGCCGTCTGGGAATTCGGACGGTGGGGGACCTCCTTCTCCATATCCCTCATCGATACCTCGACTTTACCCGTTCGTGGTCCATTGAGATGGCGCCCATCGGTACCGTGTGCACCATCATCGCCACGGTCGACCGTATCGTCCAAAAGCAGCCGCGTCCGCGCATGCAGGTGACTGAGGTCTCACTTGTTGACGAGACGGGCGTGCTGCAGGTCGCCTTTTTCCGCCAGCCCTGGATTGCCCAGCAGCTTAAGCAGGGCGACCGCCTGGCCGTGATGGGCAAGGTCGAGTTTGCCTACGGCTTTAAGCAGATGGCCTCGCCCCACTTTGAAAAGCTCGAGGACGGGCGCGCCGCAGGCACCATTCTGCCGGTCCATTACGTGAGCGATGGCGTGAGCCAGGCGTGGATGCGCCGCATCGTAAGCGGCGCGCTCGAGGTCGTCGGCAATCCGTTCGATCCGATTCCCGCGCCGCTGCGCGCAAAGCGGAAGCTCATGAGCAATGCCCGCGCGTTGCGTTCGATCCACTTTCCCTCGAGCATGGCTGAGCGCGACATCGCACGCCGGCGTCTTGCCTACGAGGAGTGCCTCTACCTGCAGCTGGCGCTGCGTCTGCGCAACGACGGCGGCCTGGTCGATGTGGTGCCCTATGCCCACACTGCGGGCGAGCATCTGGGCGCGCTTAAACAGGCCCTTCCGTTTTCGCTGAGCGACGAGCAGGAGGCCGCATTCCAAGACATCCTGCATGACATGTGCGATGGCGGGCGCGTGATGAACCGTCTGCTCCTGGGCGATGTCGGTACCGGTAAGACCGCCGTTGCCGCCTGCGCGCTGGCTGTGGCTGCCGATAGCGGCACGCAGGCCTGCGTTATGGTGCCCACGGGCGTGCTGGCGCGCCAATATGCCGATAAGACCGGCTCTCTGCTCTCGCAGGCCGGCATGTCCTGGGCGCTTCTGACGGGTGCCACGCCGGCTGCAGAGCGCGAGCGCATCCATGCACAGCTGGAATCGGGCGAGCTTAACGTGCTTTTTGGCACCCACGCGGTGCTTTCGGATAACGTTGCGTTCAAGCATCTATCGCTTGTTGTCATCGACGAACAGCACCGCTTTGGCGTAGGCCAACGCAACGCACTACGCGCGAAGGGCCCCGGTGCCGATCTGCTCGTTATGACGGCAACGCCCATCCCGCGTACGCTGGCGCTTTCGGTCTACGGCGATCTGGACACGAGTATCATCCGCCATCGGCCAGTCCCTGGCGCTGGCGTGACGACACGCGTGCTCACCGAGTCGAGCCGTGACCTCGCCTATGGCGCCATCCGCGAGGCGCATGAAAAGGGTCAGCAGGCCTACGTGATTTGCCCGCTCGTGGAGCCGAGTGACTCGGCCGATGAGCTGGAAGACGTGCCCGGTATCGCCCGCGACGACGAGGGCCGCGTGACGGTCCCCGTGCCGCTGCACGATACGGCGACCGAGCTCGATCGCTTGCGTCTGGCGTTGCCGGGTCTTGCCATCGCGCGCCTCCACGGCCGCATGCCAGCGGGGGAGAAGGACCAGGTTATCGATGCCTTCAAGCGTGGCGAGATTGACGTGCTCGTCTCGACTACGGTGGTCGAGGTGGGCGTTGACGTGCCCAACGCCACCGTCATGGTCATCGAGAACGGCGAGCGCTTTGGTTTGGCTGCCCTGCACCAGCTGCGCGGCCGCGTGGGCCGTGGCGGCGTGTCGGGCACGTGCCTGGTCATGACGCACTCCAAGGGCAACGGCGGCGCATCAGCGGCGCAAGATCGTCTGCAATCGCTTGAAAAAACTTCGGATGGTTTTACGCTTGCCCAAATGGACCTGCGTCTGCGTCACGAGGGCGAAATCCTGGGGTACCGCCAGCATGGCGGTGTGACCCTGCGCTTCGTCGACCTTGATGCCGACGAGGAGCTGATCGGGTGGGCCCATTTGGACGCGGTCGAACTCTTGCGGTATGCTTGCAACCTTGACTCTGTGGCGACGCGTCCCTTGCGCGATGCGGTCGCCATGCGTTATCGACATATCTTTAAGGAGGTCAGCGGAGGATGAGAATCATCGGCGGCGAATGGCGCGGTCGTAAAATCGAGGAGCCCCGTGGTCGCGGTGTCACCCGCCCCACGACTGATCGCGTGCGCGAGGCGTGCGCATCTATGGTCATGTCGGCATTCGATTTCGATTTGGACGAGGTTCGTGTGCTGGACGCCTTTGGCGGCTCCGGTGCCTTAGGGTTAGAGATGCTCTCTCGTGGGGCCCGCTCGCTCACGACGTTTGAGATCGATCGCAACGCCGCGCGGCTCATTACCAAGAATATCGAGTCGCTCTGCCGTGACCGTGCGCGTTGGCGCGTGGTCACGGGCGACATGCTGATGAGTGCCTCACGCGGTCGTGTACCGGGCGGCCCCTTTGATCTGGTCCTGCTCGACCCGCCCTATGCTTTTGGTGCCGAGCCGGTCGAGGAACTGCTGCAGAATCTGGCCCAGCAGGGTCTGCTTGCGTCTGGCGCTTACGCTCTGTTTGAGCATGCCGCCGCCGATGCGGGCGCGCATCCGGCAGACTTTGAGACTGTACGTGAGAAGCGCTACGGCATTACCTCGGTCGACCTGCTCCGTTGGGTCGGCGATAGCAAGGACGGCGGCACTGATGCTAACGAAAATGACGAGGCAGTATCCCCGGAGGACGCCCATGAGTGACACTATTAATCGCGTGATCGTCCCGGGCACCTTCGATCCCATCACGTTTGGCCATATCGATGTGATCCGCCGCGCCCGCCGCATCTTTCCCAGTGTGATCGTCGCTGTTGCAGAGTCGCAGGGTAAAAACGGTGTGGGCACCACGTTTATGCTCGATGAGCGCGTGGCGCTGGCCCGCGAGGCGCTCGGTGATATCGACGGCGTCGAGGTCCTGCCCTTTACCGGCCTCTTGGTCGACTTCGCTCGTGAGCAGGGGGCGGGGGCCGTGGTCAAGGGTCTGCGCGCCATGACCGACTTTGAGTATGAGCTGCAGCAGGCCGACCTTAACTATCGCCTGGATAGCGAGCTGGAGTCCATCTTTGTCATGAGTGCGCCGCAGTACGGCTATATCTCGAGCTCGGTCGTTCGCCAGATCGCCTCGCTCGGCAGTGACGTATCGACGTTTGTCCCGTCCAACGTGGTCGAAGCGCTCAAACATCGCTTTTCGTGACGTTTCTTATTGCCTGGTGGCATGTGGTAAACTAGCACGATGATATGTTACCTATGAAAGGAGACCGGATGCCGGGCGAGAATTATCCTGGCGATAGGATCGTCAGCTTGGTCGATGAGCTCGAAGGGCTGATCGAGGAAGCCAAGCCGCCTTTCGGCAAGAACGCTCAGTTCAAGGTCATCGACGCCGACGTGTTCTTCAACATCCTCGACGAGATCCGCATGAGCTATCCCGAGGAGTGGCAGAAGTCCCGCCGTATCCTTAAGGAGCGCGAGGAGCTTATGGCTTCCGCCGCCGCTCAGGCCGATTCCATCATCGCCGATGCTCAGCAGCAGGCCCTCACCATTGCCGGTGAGCAGGAGATCGTCCGCCTTGCGCAGCAGCAGGCCGACGACATCCGCGATCGTGCCCAGCAGTACGAGCGCGAGACGCGTTATGCTGCCGAGGACTACGCAGAGCAGGTCTTTACGCACCTGGAGGAGAACCTCAAGAGCCTGACCGGCACCGTTACCCGTTGCCGTCAGCAGCTCAACGAGGGTGCCGCCCAGCAGAATGGTCAGTGGTAATGGCTGAGTTCCCGAGCGTTACCGTCGATCTTTCCGAGCAGCTCGAGTTTCCTGGAGATTCGTATCCGCTGACCGGTAAGGTCGATGTCGCCACCTACACGGTGGGCGAGAAGGAGTACCAGCTACAGGACGGCATCGACTACGACGTTGTCTTTACCAATGCCGGTACCGGTGTCTTGCTCACGGGCATGGTCCGCGCGCACGCCACTGGCGAGTGCGACCGTTGCCTGGAGCCTGCCTCGTTTGATATCGCCGGAGAGATCGAGGAGTTCTACCTCTTTGAGGAGCCCGAGGATCCCGAGGCCTACGAGGACGGCTACGAGCTTCTGGGTGAGGACCGCATCGTCGATCTGGGTGAGCCCATCAATGACGCGGTCGTTATGGACACGCCGTTTGTGGTGCTCTGCAAGCCCGATTGTCGCGGTCTGTGCCCCACTTGCGGTTGCAACCTCAACGTCGAGCAATGCGATTGCGCCGCCCAGGCAGAGGCAGAATGGGCTGCTGCCACGGAAAATCCATTTGCAGCATTGAAGAATCTCAAGCTCGATGAGTAAAACTGTGGTAGTATCGCTACTTGCGCGTAATCGCCACACTGGATAGTTCATAAGGAAGGTCACTATGCCCGTACCTAAACAAAAGCAGGGTCGTATCCGCACTCACACCCGTCGTTCCGCCAACATGAAGATCTCGGCTGCGGCTCAGTCCACGTGCCCCCGTTGCGGTGCTGTCAAGCTCCCGCACCACGTGTGCCCCAGCTGCGGTTTCTACAAGGACCGCGAGGTTATCATTACCGAGTAACGGTATACTCTGGATGCGATGCCGTTCCAAATGGAACCACAATGGCCGGCTCAGTGAGTCGGCCATTTTTGTATAAGGAGCATGTATATGAGTAACGTTCGCGTTTGTGTAGACGTTGTGGGCGGAGACGAGAAACCTCAGGTTGTTCTCGATGGTATCGAGGCTGCGCTTGCCGCCGATCCCGATATCGAGGTCTTGGCAGCTGGCCCCGCCGAAATCGTCAATCCCTTTGCAGCTTCCCATGCACGTGTTGAGGCCCTTGAGGCACCTGACGTTATCGCCATGGATGACGATCCCATTCGCGCCGTGATGACCAAGCGTAAGTCGTCGATCGTGCTTTCTTGCCGCGCCATTAAGAAGGGCAACGCGGATGCGTTCTTCTCCGCCGGCTCGACCGGTGCCATGACCGCCGCTGCCACCGCCTACGTGACGCCGTTTAGGTATCAGGCCGAAGGCAAGAAGCAGCCGGTGCGCCCCTGTCTGACCAATGCACTGCCCAATCGCGCCGGCGGTCTGACGGTGCTGTGCGACATGGGTGCCAACCCCGATGTCGAGGTTGACGATATGGTGCGTTTTGCCCAGATGGGCAGCGCCTATGCCCGCGTCGTCCTGGGCATCGAGCATCCTCGCGTGGGCCTGCTCGCCAACGGCACCGAGGACGAGAAGGGCTCCAACTTTACCAAGGCCTGTTTCCCTGCTATGAAGGCCGCCGTTCCCGGCTTTGTTGGTAACTGCGAGGGCACCGACCTCACCTCAGGTAACTTCGATGTCGTCGTTGCCGATGGTATGTCGGGCAATATTGCGCTCAAGGCCACCGAGGGCGCTGCCAAGTTTTTGCTGCAGGAGCTCAAGGGCGCCTTTATGGCCTCGCTCGGCACCAAGATCGCCGCGCTGCTCATTAAAAAGCAGATGCGCGAGATCAAGGCCAAGCTCTCTGGCGACGCCAAGGGCGGCGCGATTCTTCTGGGCCTGCGCGGCGTGGTCCTGATCGGCCATGGTGCCACCTCAGTCGAGGCTGTCAAAAACGGTACGCTCGCGGCGGCCGAAGCCGTGCGCGCCGGGCTGGTCGAGAATGTCGCCAACTCTATGGATGGTATCGTTTTATAAGAGCGAGTTAGAGCGCTGTTATGTGCTTCGCGGTGCACGCCGTGGGGTAGAATCAGAACCGTGTCTTGGTACCGCCCGGGCGGTACCATTCTTTTGGTATTCATGCACTATGAGAGGAAGCGCTATGGACCGCTCCGAAATCTTCGACAAGATCGCCGAGGTCGCTGCTGACGTTCTGGGCGTCGATGTTGCCGAAATTAGCGAGGAGACCACCTTTGACGACCTCGATGCCAACTCGCTCGAGCGCCTGCAGCTGGTTACGGCTATCGAGGACGAGTTCAACCTCGAGATCGATGACGAGACCCTGCTCTCGCTCAACTCTGTCGCCGACGCTGTCGACGCTATCGAAGCTGCCAAGGAGGCCTAAGTCTTGGCTTTATCCGACCGACTTACGCGCGCCCAGGAAATCCTGGGCCACGAGTTCAATAATAAGGTGCTGCTGCGCGCGGCACTCACGCATCCCTCGGCAGTCGAGGGCCAGCCGGTTTCTGCCAGCTATGAGCGCCTTGAGTTCTTGGGCGATTCCATTTTGGGCGCTGTGGTCGCACGCTCCCTGTTTGAGTCCTATCCGGAGTTTGACGAGGGCAAGCTCACGCGCCTGAAGGTGTCGCTTGTCTCGGGTGCTACGCTGTCCGAGGTTTCTCACGAGCTGGGCATCGACGACATCATCATCTTTGGTGCCTCCGAGACCGGTACCGGTGCGCGCGGCCTGCATTCGGCCCTCGAGAACGTCTACGAGTCGCTCGTGGGAGCGCTGTACCTGGATGCCGGCTGGGATGCCGCGGCGGAGTTCATTCACCGTACGCTTAAGCCGCATTTGGCTTCCGAGCGTGCCGAGCATCCTGCGAACCCCAAGTCGTTTTTGCAGGAGTGCGTGCAAGCCGACGGTCACGAACCTCCGGCGTACAAGCTCGTTGGCTCCGAGGGCCCGGCGCATGCGCCCACCTTTACCGCTGTGGTTTTGATCGATGGTATTCGCCAGGGTCGCGGCTCCGGCTCCTCAAAGAAGGAAGCCGAGGGAGCCGCCGCGCTCGAAGCGCTCGACCGCATGGGTTACACCACCAACGGCGTGATTCTGAACAAGAAGCACGTGTAAGCGAGGAACCGTGTATCTCAAGTCCCTCACGCTCAAAGGGTTCAAGTCGTTTGCCGACCGCGCCCATATGACGTTTGAGCCGGGCCTGACCGTCATCGTCGGTCCAAACGGCTCGGGAAAATCGAACATCTCTGACTCGATTCTGTGGGTCCTGGGCGAGCAGAGCGCCAAGCAGCTGCGCGGCCAGGCCATGGAGGATGTCATCTTCTCGGGCTCGTCGGCGCGCAAGCCGGTGGGTGTCGCCGAGGTCACGCTGGTGCTCGATAACTCGGACCATATGTTGCCCGTCGACTTTGACGAGGTCGCCATCACCCGTCGTATGTATCGCTCGGGCGAAAGCGAGTACCTCATCAACTCGAGCCCGTGCCGTCTGATGGACATCCAGGACATCCTGCACGATTCGGGACTGGGCAAGGATACGCATTCCATCATCAGCCAGGGCAAGCTCGATGCCATTTTGCAGAGCCGCCCCGAGGAGCGCCGTGCCCTTATTGAGGAGGCCGCCGGCATCTCCAAGCACAAGCGTCGCAAGGAGCGTGCGCTCAAGAAGATCAAGTCGATGGACGAGCACCTGACCCGTGCCCGCGATATCAACAAGGAGATCGCCCGTCAGCTGCGACCGCTGGAGCGTCAGGTCGATCGCGCGCGCAAGTACAAAGAGCTGTCCTCGCGCGCGAACGAGCTTACGCAGATGCTGGCAGTCGATGAGCTCCGTTCGCTGCAATCGCAGTGGAACGACCTGGAGAGTCGCTCTAAGGAGGGCGCCGCCGAGCTGGAGCTCGCGCAGTACCGCTTGGGTGAGAAAGAGCGCGAGCTCGAGAAGCTCCAGGTCATGCTCGAGGAAAAGGGCCTGTTTGTGGGCGACTTGGGCGAGCAGCGCCGCCATATGCAAGATGTGGTCGGTCGCATTAACTCCGACATGCGCCTGCTCGAGGAAAAGGGCCACAACATGGTGTCGCGCCTGTCCGACATGCGCGGCCAGATCTCGGGCTCCGAGCATCAGCGCCGTCGCGTGGTCGAGGAGCTCGAGGACGCACGTGCCCAGCTCGAGGAAGTGACCGGCGCGCATATGCAGGCCCAGGAGGACGTTGACGCCGCTGGTCCTGCCGCCGCCGAGCTTCACGAACGCCGCGTGGCGCTCGATGCGCAGATTTCGCAGCTTACGCGCGAGCAGCGCGATGTGCAGCGCGTTGCCGATAATGCTGCGCTCGAGCTCGCCAAGGTAAAGGATTCGCTTTCCAATGCCGAGGTCGAGGATAACATGTATGCCTCGCGCCTGGAGCAGATCGATGAGCAGCTCGAGGAGGTCACGGCATCGCTTGAGAGCCGCCGCAACCGTGCTGAGGAGCTCGAAGGCGCGCTCGATCAGGCTCGTCAAGCCCAGGTCGATGCGCGCGAGGCTACCGAGGTCGCCCGTGCAGCCCTTAAGGACTTGCGTAATCGCGAGAGCGAGGCGCGCAACAAGCTGTCCGAGGTGCGCTCAGAGCTCGCGAGCCAAAAGAAGCTCGATGCTCGCATGGCCGACAGCTCGCCGCTGGTGAGTCGTCTGGTGGGCGCGCTGGGCGAGGATGTTTCGGGCCGTCTGGGCGATGTGCTCGAGGCACCGCGTGAGCTTGAGGGCCTGGTTGAGCAGCTGCTCGCCGGCGATATCGATGCCCTGTTGTTCGATAACGCTGCCGCACTTGAGCGTGCCGGTCGCGCTGCACTGGACCAGAAGAAGGCCTCGGGCGAGGCACTGCTGGTGGCGCGCAGCGTGAGCGGCTCTGCGGCTGCCGAGGGTGCCGCCGGTGCCCGTCTTGTTGATCGCCTGTCTGTGCGTGCGGGCTACGGTCCGGTCGTCGAGGCATTGCTCGGCGGCTATTACGTGGTCGATGACTTGGCCGCCGCGCTGTCCGCGCCGGTCGTTGATGGCGTGACCTATGTGACTCCCGATGGCGCACGCGTTGCCTGCGGCGGCCTGGTTCGCGTGGGGCTTGATGCCGGCGAGGCTTCGGGTGCTCTGGAGCGCAAGCGTCGTATCCGCGAGCTGGAAGGCCTGGAGCCCGATCTTGCTGCCGTGTTTGAGCATGTTTCGGATCAGGTCGTCGGGGCCAACGCTGCCGTTGAAGAGGCCCGTGCCGCCGAGGGCGATGCTGCCGGCGAGATTGCCCGCCTTGAGGGCGAGCGCCGCTCCCTGCTGTCCGAGATCGGCCGCCTGGAGCAGAGTGCCAACAATGCCGAGGTCGAGCGCGTGCGCATTTCCAAGCGCCGCGAGCAGGCTGCCGAGGCCGTTCGTGCCGCCCGTCCGCGCGTGGACGACCTCACTCGTTCGCGTGACGAGGCTCGTGCGCAGGCGAGCGACCTGGGCCTGCAGATTGCCGAGGCCAATGATGAGCTCGATCGCGTGCGTCGCGACGATTCCGAGGCCGCCAGCAAGCTCGCCGACGCTAAGGTGCGCCTGGCTCAGACGAGCGAGCGTCTTCGTTCTCTGAGGGGCCGCGTGCCCGACCTGGAGCATCGCCTGGAGGGCATCGACCGCCGTATCCGCGGAACACGCCAGGCCTCGCGCTCGCTTGAGCTGCTGCGCCTTCGCGTCGATCCCATGCACGAGCGCTATTCTGCCCTGTTGGAGCGCGCCTCGGACTGGGCTGCGCGCCTGCGCGATCAGGCTTCGCTCGAGGAAGCGGACTCGGCTTCGCTTAAGAAGACCATCGAGGACGCCAAGACCGAGGTCGCCCGCGCCAAAGAGAGGGTCGATGCTGCCGCCACGACGCAAAATGAGTTCAGGGTGGCGCGCGGCAAGCTCGAGGTGCAGGTCGAGGCTGCCATCAAGGCCATTACCGCCGATGGCACCACGGTGCTCGAGGAAGCGCTCATGCTTCCTGCGCCCACCGATCGCGATGCCGCCGAGCGCGAGCTTAACCAACTCGTGCGCCAGATCAACAACCTGGGCCCTGTGAACCAAGTCGCCATGGAGGAGTACGAGCAGCTCAAGCGCCGTGCCGATTACATCGAGGAGCAGCTGGCCGATCTGGAGAGCGCGCGCAAGGCGCTCACCAAGATCACCGTGGCGATCGACCGCAAGATGCGCAAGGCGTTCCTGGTGACGTTTGAGAAGGTCGACGCGAACTTCCGCGAGATCTTCGCCATGCTGTTCCCGGGTGGTCAGGCGCATCTGGAGATGACCGACCCCGAGCATCCGGCCGAGACGGGCATTGAGGTCGTGGCGCAGCCTCGCGGCAAGCGTATCACCAAGATGATGCTCATGTCGGGTGGCGAGAAGAGCCTGACGGCGCTCGCCCTGCTCTTTGCCGTATACCGTACGCGCACGGTGCCGTTCTATGTGCTGGACGAGGTCGAGGCGGCGCTCGACGACGCCAACCTGTCCAAGCTCATCGGCGCCCTCGATGTGCTGCGTTCCGATACGCAGCTCTTGGTAATCTCGCATCAGCGCCGTACTATGGAGGATGCTGACGTTCTCTACGGCGTCTCGATGCAAGCCGACGGCGTCAGTCGCGTCGTCTCGCAAAAACTCGATCGCGAAACCGGAAAGGTCGTGAATGCATAATGGGATTCTTTGACGCACTCTCGCGCGGACTTGAGCGCAGCCGCGAGGCCCTTAACGAGGTCTTCTACTTTGGCGGTGAGGTCGATGAGGATTTTTGGGAGGACCTTGAGGACACCCTCGTTATGGGTGACATGGGTGCCGAGGTCGCCATTCAAGTCTCCGATGACCTGCGTGACGCCGCTGCCAAGAAGAACCTCAAGACCGCCCCGCAACTCCGTCGCGCCCTGGCCGAGCAGCTCGAGCAGCACTTTGTTTCCATCGAGCGCGATCCGTTCGCCGATACGCCGAGCTGCGTGCTGTTTGTGGGCATTAACGGCGCCGGCAAGACCACGACGGTCGGCAAGATCGCGAGCGCCATGGCCGCCCGCGGCAAGAACGTCGTGATCGGTTCTGCCGATACCTTCCGCGCCGCCGCCATCGAACAGCTCGATGTGTGGGGCCAGCGCGCCGGCGTTCCCGTCATCAAGCGCGACCGCGGCTCCGATCCGGCAAGCGTGTGCTACGACGTGCTCGACGAGGCCGACAAGCGCGGCAGCGACCTGGTGCTCATCGATACTGCCGGTCGTCTGCACACGAGCCCCGAGCTCATGCGCGAGCTCGCCAAGGTGGTCAATGTGACCCGTAAGCGCGCCGCCAATATGGCCGCCGGTCCCATGCCGGTCTCGGTCGTGCTTGTGATCGATGCCGCCACTGGTCAGAACGGTCTGAACCAGGCGCTCGAGTTTAACGAGGCGCTGGGCCTGGACGGTATTATCATGACTAAGCTCGACGGCACGGCTAAGGGCGGTATCGCCATGGCCGTGGCCGAGAAGCTCAAGCTCCCGATCCTGCGCATCGGCGTGGGCGAGCAGGTCGATGACCTGCAGGAGTTTAACGCCAAAGATTTCTGCCGCGCCCTGGTGGGCGAGTCCAACTAAGGAGTAACCAGTGTTTGATTCCCTGAGCGATCGCCTCAACGACACATTTGACCGCCTGCGCGGCAAGGGTAAGCTGACCGAGGCCGATATTACTTCGGCCATGCGCGACATTCGCATGGCCCTGCTCGAGGCCGACGTTAACTTTAAGGTCGTCAAGGAGTTCGTTGCCAAGACCAAGGAGCGCTGCATGACCGCCGAGGTCATGGAGTCGCTGTCGCCGGCGCAAAACGTCGTCAAGATCGTGCTCGACGAGCTCACCGAAATGCTCGGCTCCACCGAGAGCAAGCTCGTCTTTAGCAACCGCATCCCCAATGTCATCATGCTCGTGGGCCTGCAGGGCTCCGGTAAGACCACGGCTGCCGTAAAGCTGGCCTACCTGCTCAAGAAGCAGGGCCGCTCGCCGCTGCTCGCCGCGTGCGACGTCTACCGTCCCGCTGCTGCCGACCAGCTGGCCACGCTCGGTGGCGAGATCGGTGTACCGGTCTTTCGCGGTGACGGCGCGCACCCTGTCGACATTGCCAAGGGCGCCATCCAGGAGGCCGTCGACCACTTGCGCGACGTGGTCATCGTCGATACCGCCGGTCGCCTTCAGATCGACGAGCAGATGATGCAGGAGGCCGTCGACATCAAGAAGGCCGTCAAGCCCGACCAGGTGCTGATGGTCGTCGACGCCATGACCGGCCAGGACATCGTCAACGTCGTTTCGACCTTCGCCGAGCGCACTGACTTTGACGGCGTGATTATCTCCAAGCTCGACGGCGACGCCCGTGGCGGTGGCGCACTTTCGGTGCGTCAGGTGACCGGCAAGCCCATCAAGTTTGTGAGCATGGGCGAGAAACCCGATTCGCTTGAGCCGTTCTATCCCGATCGCATGGCCAAGCGCATTCTGGGTATGGGCGATGTTGTCGGCATCATCGAGAAGGCCCAGGAGGCAGCCGATGCCGAGCAGCTCGAGGCTGCCGAGCGTATGCTGCGCGAGGGCTTCACCATGAACGACATGCTCGACCAGATGAAAGCCGTCAAGAAGATGGGCGGCATGAAGGGGATCCTGGGCATGCTCCCCGGTGGCCAGCGCGCCCTCAACCAGATGGGCGGCAACCTGGACGAGGGTATCTTCGATAAGAACGAGGCCATCATCATGTCGATGACCAAGGAGGAGCGCCTGCGTCCCTCCATCATCAACGGCCAGCGCCGCGCGCGTATCGCCAAGGGCGCCGGCGTGACCCCCACCGAGGTCAATAGCCTTATGAAGCAGTGGGGCGAGATGAACAAGATGATGGGCCGCATGCGCACGATGGCCAATCAGGCGCAGGCCGGCGGCAAGAAGGGCAAAAAGGGCAAGAAGGGCAAAAAGATGCGCATGCCCAATATCCCCGGTCTGGATGCCATGGGCCTGGGCGGCATGGGTGGCCTGGGTACGGGCGGTCCCAAGTCCGATATGGAGCTGCTGCGCCAGATGGAAGCGCAGATGCGTAATAAGAAATAGTGCTGTAATTTCAGCTTGATATGGCAAAGGCCGCTCGGAAGCTACCGGGTGGCCTTTGTTGTTGGCTTTGATTGTTGGGTTGCGTTCAGCGTCGCGGCCCGAATTCGCGGTGCCGTGCCGTTAGTGGCAGCCGCAGCCTTCGTGGCCCTCGTGCTCGTGATGGCCGTGGCAACCACAGGATTCGCCGTGCTCATGGGCGTGCTCGTGGTCATGGCCGTGGCAGCTGCACGTGGCCTCGCCGTTCTGTGCGAGCGTGCCGGCGATAAGTGCCTCGACGCAAGCGTCGCAGCTGCCCTGGGCACCTGCGTATACCGTGATGCCGGCTTGAGCAAGCGCGTTGATAGCGCCACCGCCGATGCCGCCGCAGATGAGCGTGTCCACGCCGCCGTTGGCGAGCAGGCCCGCCAGGGCGCCGTGACCGGTGCCGCCGGTGCCCACGACCTGCTCGTTGAGCACCTTGCCATCCTGGATGTCGTAAATCTTGAACTGCTCGCTGCGGCCAAAGTGCATAAAGATGTTGCCGTTGTCGTACGTGGTTGCCACCCTCATGGTGTCGACCTCCTTTGCTGGCCATGCGGCCGTTGTCGTGGTGATGGGGGAGTATGCGATATTGCCGCCCTCGATGACAATCGCCCGTCCATCGACCAACGCGTTTGCCACCTTGCGATGCGCGCGGCTGCAGATTGCCGCCACCGTGGCGCGGGCAATGCCCATGTGCTGGGCGACTGCCTCTTGGTTAAGGCCTTCCAAGTCGCACAGGCGCAGCACCTCGAGCTCGTCGACTGTCATATCGATGGCATCGCCGCTGGCGAGACCATCGGGGGTAAAGCCGCGATATTCGGGGATGATTCCAACGCGGCGCAATTTTTCGCGTCTTCCTGCCATGCGCACTCCTTATCTGACATATGTCAACAATAGAATAGCGAACGTGCGGATTTGCGCAAGGAATTTCTGGCATATGTCAGAAAATGAGGGCTTATGTTTGGGCTGTGGGGCCGCGTGCGCCTGGGCTACAATAAAAATCGCTTATAGACGACTGACAGGAGGGTCAATGAGCAAGGCTGATCAACAGTTTGTAGCCATGTGCCGCGACATTCTGGACCATGGCACCACCACCGAGGGCCAAAAGGTCCGTCCGGTGTGGGAGGACGGCACCCCTGCCTATACCATTAAAAACTTTGGCGTTACGGCGCGCTACGACCTGCGCGAGGAGTTCCCTGCGCTCACCCTGCGCCGCACGGCGCTTAAGTCTGCGATGGACGAGATTTTGTGGATCTATCAAAAGAAGTCCAATAACGTGCATGACCTCAACAGCCATATCTGGGATGAGTGGGCCGACGAGACCGGTTCCATCGGCAAGGCCTACGGGTATCAGATTGGCCAGAAGAGCCATTATGCCGAGGGTGACTTTGACCAGATGGACCGCGTGCTGTACGACCTTAAGAACACGCCGTACAGCCGCCGCATTATGACGAACACCTATGTGTTTAGCGATCTGTCCGAGATGCACCTGTATCCGTGCGTCTACAGCGTGACGTATAACGTGACGCAGCGCCCGCAGGATGACAAACCGACGCTCAACATGATTCTCAACCAGCGTAGCCAGGACATTTTGGCCGCGAACAACTGGAATGTGTGCCAGTATGCCATTCTGCTGATGATGGTTGCGCAGTCGGTCGATATGATTCCCGGCGAGTTGCTGCACGTGATCGCCGATGCCCATATTTACGACCGTCATGTCGATATCGTCCGCGAGCTTATCGAGCGCCCGCAGTTTGCGGCTCCCAAGGTAACGCTCAACCCCGATGTGCATGATTTCTACGCGTTTACGACCGATGATCTGATTGTTGAGGGCTATGAGCACGGCCCGCAGGTCAAGAACATCCCCATTGCGGTGTAGGTGACGCGCATGACGTGTAAGCTTTCTGCCATTGTCGCTGTGTGCGATGACTGGGGCATTGGCTGCGAGGGCGACATGGTCGTGTCCAATCGCTCCGATATGCGCCATTTTGTAGCGTGCACCAAAGGTTGCCCGGTCATTATGGGACGCAAGACACTTCTGAGTTTTCCCGGCGGACGACCGCTCAAGAATCGCCGCAATATCGTGCTCACCCGCGACGAGAGCTTTGC
This sequence comes from uncultured Collinsella sp., assembly GCA_958420205.1. Taxonomy (GTDB): domain Bacteria; phylum Actinomycetota; class Coriobacteriia; order Coriobacteriales; family Coriobacteriaceae; genus Collinsella. The sequence continues at coordinate 151,355 of CATZIX010000004.1, forward strand.
TGCCGAGGGTGTCGACGTGGTGCATAGCGTCGACGAGGCCTTGGCCGCCGTGGCCGATGAGCCCATTGCGTGGGTGATTGGCGGCGGCGAGGTGTATCGACAGTTCTTGCCGTATTGCGTCGAGGCCGAGGTTACGCATAACCATTGCGTGCATGACGTGGATACGTACTTTCCCGATCTGGATGCCGATCCCGCGTGGGAGATTGCGAGGCGTCGCGGTGTTGCCACGATTGCCGCGGGCGAGGGTGACGAGGGTCTCGATTATGAGTTCGTGACGTATCGTCGCGTTGAGGCGTAAACCCGATTATCCCTTCGGTATTATCGGGTTGAAATGAGTGGCGGGGCAGCGCATGGCGTTGCCCCGATATTTGTATAGGTGCTGTAAAGAAGGGTGCGGGCTGGCTGCTATGACTGATGCCGTTGAGGTGCTGCGAATCGATTCGCTCGAGGACGAGCGGCTCGATGCCTACGTGCGACTGACCGAGCGTGAGCTTCGCTGCGTGCTGGAGCCGCAGAAGGGCATTTTTATCGCCGAGAGTGCCAAGGTCATCGAGCGTGCAGTGCGCGCCGGATACGAGCCGGTGAGCTTTCTTTTGGGCGAACGCTGGCTCGACCAGATGATGCCGCTGTTTGAGCGCCTGGCGGTACGCGAAGGTGCGGGCCCGGTTCCCGTGTTCGTGGCCTCGATGGAGCTTATGGAGCAGCTGACGGGCTTTAACGTGACGCGCGGTGCGCTCGCGGCGTTCCGTCGCCCGCGTCAGATTCCGGTAGCCGAGTTCTTGGGCGGCGTCGTCGAGGCGGCGGGGGAGCGCCCGGTGCGCGTGTGCGTGCTCGAGGGCATTGTCGACCACACCAACGTCGGCGCGATTTTCCGCTCGGCGGCTGCGCTGAACGTCGATGGCATTTTGGTGAGTCCTACGTGCTGTGACCCGCTGTATCGTCGCTCGGCCCGCGTGAGCATGGGTACGGTGTTCCAGGTGCCCTGGACGCGCATTGGCAGCGAGGCGCGCGTATGGCCGCATGATGGGCTGGCGGCGTTACACGATGCCGGGTTTTCGTGTGCCGCCATGGCGTTGACGGATGATTCGGTGTCGTTGGACGATCCCGCGCTGCAGGAGATTGACCGCCTGGCAATCTTTATGGGCACCGAGGGTGCTGGCTTGGGCGCCAAGACCATTGCCGGCTGTGACCACGCGGTGCGCATTCCGATGGCGCACGGGGTCGATTCGCTCAACGTGGCCGCGGCGAGTGCCGTCGCCTTTTGGCAGCTGTGCCCGCATGTGAGCAATGAGTATCACTACCAGCCGGGTTTGTATCACTAGGCAGATATTTCGCACCTGGCTCTGATTCGGGTTGTTTCGGTCGACGCCAGTCGGTGCTAAGCTGATATTGGCTTTGGTCTTAAATTGCCGTTTTGTTGTTTAACATACGTTGGCGGGGAGGACGTGTGGCTAAGAAATCTACGGCTATCGATGTAACGCAGGGTGTCATTTGGCAACAGCTGCTGTCGCTGTGCGTCCCCATCTTCTTTAGTTCGTTTTTTCAGCAGGCCTACACGCTTATCGGTACGTATATCGTTGGCCAGTTTGGCGGCAAGCTCGCGCTGGGCGGCATTCAGGCCACGATGGTGCTCACTGAGCTTTGCATTGGCTTTTGCGTTGGCGTTGGCGCCGGCTGCGCGGTCATTACCGGTCAGTATTTTGGCCAGCACGATGATGAGCGACTGAGTCGTTCGGTCCATACAGCCATGACGCTCGCGCTGGTGGGCGGTATCGCTTTCTCGATTCTTGGCATAGTGTTCGTTGAGCCCATGCTGGTGCTTATGAACACGCCGCATGAACTATTGGCCGAGGGTGTGGCCTATGCTCGCTGTTATTTTGCCGCGATGGTCGCGGCACTGCTGCTGAATATGGGAACCGCACTGCTGCGTGCCGTGGGCGACACGCGCGGGCCCGCCGTGATCATTGCCTCTGGCTGCCTTGTTAACGTGGTGCTGGATATCATCTTTGTCGCTGTGTTGCATATGGAGGCGCTGGGCTGCGGCATCGCAGTGGCGCTGACCATTTGCTCCAATGCAACGATGATCGTGTTGCGCATGATGCGCGCTCCGGGTGCATGGCGTCTTTCGCTGTCTAAGCTCGGTATCGATCGCGGTATTTGCAAGAGTATGATCTCGTGTGGTCTGCCACTCGGTTTTCAATCGGCTGCCTATTCGATCTCGAACGTGCTGATCCAGGTGTCGGTTAATTCGTTTGGCGCCGATGTCACGACTGCTTGGGGTCTATCTGGGCGCCTGGATGGCATTATCTGGATGGTGACCGAGGCGCTCGGCGTATCGATCACTACGTTCTCGGCGCAGAACTTTGGCGCGCGCAACTACGAGCGCATGCGCAAGGGCTACCATACGTCGCTCGTGCTGTCGTTTATGCTCATTGGTGGCCTGTCTGCCGTGCTGCTGGTGTTCTCGGGCCCGCTGTCGCGTTTGTTTGTCGACGATGCTTCGATTTCGGCGTACACCACGACCATCCTCCATTTCATTGCGCCGTTCTATGCGATTTTCTCGATTATCGAGAACGCCTCGGGTTCCATCCGCGGCGCCGGCGTGAGTCTGCAGCCTATGATGCTCACCATCTTTGGCACCGTCGTACTCAGAGTGATTTGGGTGTTTGCGATCATGCCCTTCGATCCGTCGCTCGAGCATCTACTGCTGGTCTACCCCGTAACCTGGCTCATCACGGCCACGCTGTTCACCATCTACCACCACAGCGGCAACTGGCTAGGTCGCGCCACCGCCTAGCTCATCCGTCGGATACCCCTGATAAGTTGCGGTGAAATAGTTCCTGAAAAGCCCTTGCGGACCGTCAAACAAGTACTATTCCACCGCAACTTCCTTATGAGCTGTAGGTGTTGGCGGAAAACGAATCAATTAGTATTCGATGCCTTGGCGGGCTAGGAGGCCTTCGTCGAAGTAGTGTTTGATGGGACGCATTTCGGTGACTAAGTCCGCGAGGTCGGCCAACGGCAGCAGCCCGCGGCCGGTGAGCACGAGTTCCGTGGTGGCGGGCTTTATCGCGATCAGCGCTTCGACATCCTCGCGTGTCACGAAGCCGCGGCGCATAGCCTCGCAGAGTTCGTCCAAAATCAGAACGTCGACCTGTGATATCTGCTCGTGTGCTAGCTCCAGAATCTGTGCCGCGCAGGCCTCGGGCGTGTCGCGGTCGGCTTGTACGATGCGCAGACCCAAACGGGGCGCCGCATCATGCTCGGCGCAGTGCAGTTTCTTGGCAGACTGCAGCCTAAGAACGTTAAGTCCATAGCCCGTGGCGCGCAGCGCGAGCCCCAGCGCAGCCGTCGTCTTGCCCTTGCCGTCGCCTGTATAGATTTGAACCTTGCCGACTTACAGTGATGCCATCTCTGTCCTTTCGTGCCCGGTGTCGGTTTATCGCCGTCCGGGTTGGGTATTCTAGAAACCATTATCAACCCCAGTA
>CATZIX010000005.1:0-150580 GCA_958420205.1 uncultured Collinsella sp.
AGCACAACCTTGCCAAGGTTGGGGTCGCGGGTTCGAGCCCCGTTGTCCGCTCCAAGCGCAACAGCCCGACTACTACGGTAGCCGGGCTTTTTCGTACCCATCGCCTGGGCTCGAACTTTTTTCAAATTATTCGAAAATAGTTCTTGCATTAGGGTGGATCATCCCGTATATTAAATCCTCGCAGGCGGACATGGCTCAGTTGGTAGAGCACAACCTTGCCAAGGTTGGGGTCGCGGGTTCGAGCCCCGTTGTCCGCTCCATTTGGGCGTTTAGCTCAGGGGGAGAGCGCTTCCCTGACACGGAAGAGGTCAGAAGTTCAAATCTTCTAACGCCCACCAAATGTTCGCAGCTCAGAGGCTTAGTCTCTGAGCTGTTTTTGTTTTGGTCACCAAATGAGTCGCCAAATCGCCGGCAAAAGGTATCTCAATTCATGAAAGAGTGGTTCTGAGCGTCTGTTTAGCCTTGTCATCTCAATCGAGTGGGGGTTGACCATTTTGAACATAACCGTGCATCTCGTTGACGTTTCAGCGATCGATCCCGGCGAGACCGTTGATATGGCATCAATCGCGGGACGCTATGCCTTACGTGCCTCCAATGGGGATTTCCCAATTGCGTCTCGGAGAGAAGCTGCAGGCGTGGGTCTGCTTCTTCGCGACGCCCTGGGTGTCTTCGACGACACCCAGCTTGCGTGTTCTGCTTTCGGCAAGATCGAGCTTGCGGATGGGGAGGCCCCCTCTATTTCCATTTCACATGGCGGAAGCGTGGCCGTCCTCGCTGTTTCCGATGTTGCTCGGTCGGTCGGAGGACCTATTGGCGTGGATATCGAGGCGATCGATGAGATTGCCCCCGTTGCGGTTGGGCGTATGGCAAACGACGACGAGCGCGTGTGGATTAACGCTGCCCCCAATTTGCAAGAACGCAATCTTCGCCTGAGTCAGACGTGGACGCGTATCGAGGCCATCCTCAAGGCTGAAGGCGTCGGGTTTTCGATTGACCCTCGCAAAGATGGCATGCCCGGTGGATGGAATACTTCGTCGGTGACATACGGTCGCTGCGTCATCTCTTGTGCGGCGCGCTCTATGCCTCGTATCGTCCTCAGGGAGCATACCTTTCGGGTAGCATAGGAGCCAATCGCTAATAGGGGAGGCCGCTATGCCGCTGAACGCTCAAAACGATATCGCTTCACGGATCGAGGATGCCGTCTTTGAACTTATGGGGACGACGCCGGTGCAGGCGATCAAGGTGACCGATGTGCTGAGGCTCGCGCACACCTCGAAATCGACGTTTTACCGCTGCTATCGTTCTGTTGACGACGTTGTTAAGCGATTTGAGGACGATCTGCTCCACAACATGCAAGAGATTAACGACGTTGCCCTTGAGGCGCGCTTTGGTGACGCTCAGCTCGATCCGACGCCGACGATGATTAAGCGTATGGAGATCCTGCAGCGCAATCGTTCGAAGGTGCTCGCGCTCAACAGTGAAAACGGGGACCCCGTGTTCACGCATAAGGCTATCGTTTTTATGCATGAGTATTTTCGCGACCGTCTGCGCTCAACGTTTTCTGACGAGACCGATCTTGACCTGTATCTGGCTTTCGCTCTCGCGGGTCACCATAACCTTATCCAGTACTGGCTCGAGGTCCGTCCCGATTTGGAGGCGCGCACCGTTGCCGCCGCGCTCAATCGCATGTTCTATGCGCCGTTGTTTGTCGACGATGCCTCGCGCCATTGGCACCCACGTATCCCCGATTTTGAAAAGCCGCTCGGGTGAACGGCTGATTTTTAGGGATGAACGGTTGCATAGGTTGCGGATTCAGAGTAATCCGGCCCTATGAATCGATTTAAGTATGGCCATTTATCTGCTATTTGGAACGCCTAGCCCCGATGTGTCCCATATGATGGGACACATCGGGGCTTTTTGTCTCACGCGTTTCGTTTAACCCCTCGTAAACTAAAGCTACGTTCAAAAGAACCACTGCAGTAGTTCAACGTGTGACGGCACAGAAAAGCCGCGAGCGCTCTCTCACCTTCGCTCGCGGCTGGACTGCGCCATCATTCCGTACACCTTCACATGATTAGGATGTGATATTCAGTGGTTACGCTCGGAAAGAACATGCGCAGCGTCTCGATTGTAGGCGTAGGCTGCACCCCGTTCAAGGATTTTGAGGAGCATCCCGAGACCCAGGGTATTGGCGAGGGCGAGGCGTTTGGCTATGCGGCTCTCGAGGCAATTGCCGATGCCGGTCTTGAGCCCCGCGATATCGACTTTTTCTATCACGGCAGCGCCAATCCGTATCTCGTTGGCGATTGCATTACCCCCAACATGCAGGTTGCCGATTGGTTTGGCGTTCGTGCCAAGGGCTCTGTCCATCATTCCGAGGCTTGCTGCACGGGCTACGTCGCCCTTGAGCAGGCCGTGATGGCAGTCGCCTCCGGTGCCTACGATGTTGTCCTTACGGGTGCCTGCGATTTGGCTTCGACTCTTCCCGTTGAGCACATGCCCTCCCATATTCGTCAGGACTTTACGCTCGACGTCATGATCCCCTCGCTCGATAAGATTTATGACCGCGCTTATGGTCGTCCGCTCGACGGCGCCTTTGGCGTGTCGTTCGACAACTGGATCAACGAGTATTCGATGCAGTACGACCTTACCGCCGATCAGGTCGATGATGCCCTGAACGGCCTTACCAAGAGCCTTCGCCGCGGTGCCGTCCTGAATCCCCTTGCCTGGTACGAGACCACGGTCGAGGAGGACGCGAAGGCAGCTGGGTTCGATACCGCCGACGAGTATCTCAAGAGCATGTACAACCCGCGCGTTACGCAGTACCTGCGCGTTACCGGCTTTGAGAAGAAGTGCGACGGCGTCGCCGCTGTTGTCGTAATGCCCACGGAGAAGGCAAAGGCCATGGGCGTGCCGTATGCGCCTATTGAGGTTCTGGGTACGGGCGCCTCTGCTGTCGAGGCCGGTCTGCTCCACAACGAGCACTGGGCTACCGAGCTTGCCGCCAAGCAGGTCTATGACCTTACCGGCGTGAGCCCCGATGAGATTGACCTGTTCATGTGCAACGACTTCTTCCTGGCTTCCGAGATCGTCTCGGCCGAGGAGTGCGGCTATATTCCGCGCGGCGAGGCCTGGAAGTACGCGATCGATGGTCGCACCGCTTTTGACGGCGATAAGCCCATCAACCCGCACGGTGGCCGTTGCAACTTCGGTCACGCCCATGGCGCATCCGGCATCGCCGATATCGTCGAGGCCGTTAAGCAGATGCGTGGCGTCGCCGGTGCCACCCAGATGAAGAAGGTTCCCGAAACGGCTTTCCTGCGCGGTTTTGGCGGTTCTCAGAACGTGCGCTGCCAGATCCTTCGTACCGTCGCCTAAGCGACCGCGGTTTTCGATTTCCCATAAGGAGTATTCTCATGCAACTCAAAGATATGGAGCCCGTGGTCAAGAAGTTCTACACGGGTCTTGAAGAGGGCATCTATTGGGCGCGCCAGTGCCCCGAGTGCGGAGCCGTCGAGTTTCCGCCCCACCTTGCCTGCAATGCCTGCGGCTATCACAAGACCGATTGGGTCCAGGTTTCCGGTCACGGGCATCTGATCGATTTTACCCTGCCTGGTCCGCAGAACGACAAGCCCTATCTCAAGGAGTATGGCAAGTACGCCTACGGCGCCGTCGATATCGACGAGGGTTCTCAGTACACCTACGTCATCTACGGCATTACCAAGAAGAAGGCCCCCGAGATTCGCGCCAAGCTCATGGCGGGCGAGACCGTTGGCGTCCATGCCAAGGTTATCGACCGTCCAGGTTATAAAGAGCTTACGTTCGAGCTTGACGATTAGGTTTTCACCCCTGCAACAATTCGATTCCTCTCTTAGGCCACGGCGGGACCCATGTCTCCAGCCCGCCGTGGTCGCCCCTCTTTTTCGATTGAAAGGCACCATCATGAACGAAGAACTCACTCAACAGATCTGCGATTTTGCCAAGTCCGCCTACAACTATGACGGCGATGTGACCCCCGAGACGACGTTTGAGACCCTGGGCAAGGGCTCGATGAAGATGATCGCTCTGACCTCCATGATCGAGAACGAGCTCGATGCCGAGGTCCCCGTTCGCGAGGTCATGGTCATGAAGACCATCGGCGAGCTTATCGAGCGCACTGCCGAAGAGATGGAGTAACTGCCATGGACCTGATGCAGACCCTGCGCGAGCAGGCTGCCGCCAAGCCTATGCGCGTTGCTTTTCCCGAGGGCGAAAACGAGACCATGATGCAGGCGGTCGCAAAGATCGCCGCCGAGCATCTTGCCGAATGTGTGCTGGTCGGCGATGGCGGCAAGCTCAAGGAGCTTGCCGATGAGCGCGGCATCTCCCTTGACGGCATCGAGATTGTCGATGTGACCGACGAGGAGGCGAACGCCGCTTGCTGCGAGCGCTACCTTTCTCATCCGGATTGCAAGTTTAAGCCCAAGGGCGCTGCGCGCCGTATGACGCGTCCGCTTGAGCGCGCCCTGATTTTGCAGGTGCTCGGCGATGTCGACGTTATGTTCGCCGGTATCGATAACGCTACGGGCGATATTATCCTGGCTGGTCAGGCCATCGTCGGCCTTGCCGACGGGGTGGACACCGTGAGCTCGTGCGGTATCGCCGACATCCCCAACTGGAATGGCGGCGAAGGTGGCCTTTTGGCTTTTGGCGATTCTGCCGTGTGCGTTGACCCCACGAGCGAGGAGCTTGCCTCGATCGCGATTTCGTCGAGCGAAACGGTACGCTCGCTGACCGGATGGGATATCCGTTGCGCGCTGCTTTCGCATTTGACTGACGGTTCGATGGATAACGAACTCGTCGACAAGGTACGTCGTGCTCGCGAGATTGCCAACGATCGCCGTCCCGACCTTGCCATCGACGGCGAGTTCCAGTTTGATTCGGCGATTAACCCCAAGGTTGCGGCCAAGAAGGTTCATCGCGAATCCGCTGTTGCGGGGCAGGCCAACGTGGTCATCTGGCCCGATATCAACGTGGGCAATATCGGCGTCAAGATCATCCAGAATCTGACCGGCGCCAATGCTTACGGCCCCATGCTTCAGGGCTTCAAGAAGATCGTGTGCGATTGCTCGCGCTCTGCGCCCGTCGATGAGATCGTCGGCAACGTGGTGATGAGCTGCGTGCGCGCCCAGGCGCTTAAGGAGGCTTAAGGCATGTCCGATAAAAAGACTCCCTGGCGCGTCCTGGTAATCAACCCTGGTTCCACTTCCACGAAGGTGGGCGTTTTTGAGGGCGATGAGTGCAAGCTCAGTAAGAACGTTGCGCACGATGCGAAGGACCTTGCCCAGTTCGACGGGGTTTCGGCTCAGATGCCGTATCGCTGCGATCTGATTCTTGGAGCGCTGGGGGAGGCGGGCCTAAAGCTCGAGGACTTTGATGCATTTGTCGGTCGCGGTGGTGGCTTGCTTTCGCTGCCCGGTGGTACGTATGCCATCAACGAGGTTATGCTCGAGCATGCCCGCATCGGTGCGAATGGCGTTCGGCACCCGGCGCAGCTGGGGCCCCAGATTGCCCACGAATTTGCCGTGAAATGTGGCAAGCCCGCCTTTGTGGTGAATCCTCCCGATACCGACGAGCTGTGCGACCTCGCACGCATGACGGGCATTAAGGGCGTGTATCGAAACGTGCACCTGCACGCCCTTAATCTCAAAGAGACCGCCATCCGCCATGCGGCAAAGCTCGGTCGCGCATACGACGAGTGCAACTTTATTGTCTGTCATATCGGCGGTGGCATTTCGATTTCTGCCCACCTTAAGGGCAAGATGGTCGACGGCAACGACATCGTTGGCGGCGAAGGCCCCATGGCGCCGACGCGCTGCGGATCGGTTCCCGCGATCGAGGTCGCAAAGTACACCGCGGAGCACGGTCTTGATGTCGCCCGCGCCCATTGCATGAAGACTGGCGGCTTCGTTGACCTTTTGGGTACCTCCGATGCCATCGAGGTGTGCGAACGTGCTGCAGCGGGAGATAAGGCCGCAGCTCGCGCCTGGGATGCAATGGTCTACCAAATCTGCAAGTGGATTGGCGAGATGGCATGTGTGCTGAAGGGCGATGTCGACGGTATCTTGCTCGGAGGCGGCATGGTCTACAGCAAGGAGCTCGTTGCCTCGATTGAGGAATGCTGCTCTTGGATCGCCCCCGTGTCGGCTTATCCCGGCGAGTTTGAGCTCGAGGCGATGGCGTCTGGCGCCTGCCGCGTGCTCGATGGTGTCGAGGAAGCGCTCGTGTACAGCGGAGAGCCCGTGTTCACTGGTTTTAACGACTGATAGTGCTGTGTTTGGGGCGGCCGATGGTGACGTCCGGCCGCTCCGACCCTTTTTCTAAGTGTAAGGATGGATCATGGATAAAACCAAGATCAAGTACCTGGTGGGCATTTATGCTGCCGCCATGTGCATTATGGGCATGTTGGTGCCCGTCCCCATCGTGGCCTCTGTTGCGGCGGCGTTTCCCAATGAGAACATCGCTGCCGTCCAGATGATCATCGGCATCATTCCGCTCATGATGGCTGTGTCCGCCATGCTCGTGTCTTCCCAGCTCGCCTCGCGTGTATCCAAGAAGAAGACGACGCTTGTCGGCCACGTTATCGTGATGCTCGCCGGCGCCTCGGTGCTGGTGTTCCACGATTCGCTTGCCCAGGTTCTTGCGGCCTCTGCCGTGATGGGTCTTGGCCTTGGCGCCGTGCAGAACTCGACCGACGCTCTGATTGCCGACTATTTCGGTGGCAAGCAGCGTTCGTTTGTCATGGGCATCTACTCAACCTTTGTTGCACTGGGTGGCATTATCTGGACGATGGTTTCCGGCATCTTGGGTTCTGCCGAGTGGTTCCACAGCTATGCGGCGTACTTCATCATGATCGTGTTTATCGTCATTGAGGCCGTCTGCCTGCCCGAGGGTCATCTTGAGCCCAGGCGTAAGGTCAACGTGTTTGCCAACATGCCCAAAGAGGTCGCAATTATCACGGTCATGAGCTTTGTGTTCGTACTCACGTTCCAGCTCTTTAGCTCCAATGTCTCGCTGCTTGTCGTGGGTCGCGGCTTTGGCGGCACTGTTGAGGCTGGCCTCGCTTCGACCGTCATGACGGTCGCCGGCATTGCGGCTGGCCTTTTAGTGGGCCCGCTGTTTGCCAAGTTCAAGAACCTGTCGATGCCGATCGCGTGGGGCGTGACGCTCGTTGGCCTGGGCCTGACGCTGGTTGCGCCCGCCTTTATGGTGCTGTGCGTTGCGGGCTTTGTCGTTGCGCTGGGCAAGGAGACCTACGTGCCGCTGGAGGGCAATTTTGCCGCCGGCAACTCTGCTCCCGAGGGACGTGCGTTTAACCTCGCCATTGGCATGGCGGGCATCCACTTTGGCATGGCACTGTCTCCCATTGTGTTTGAGGCCGTGACGTCGCCGTTTGGTGCAACGATTGACCAGAAGTTCATCGCCGGCATAATCGTCTGTGCGGCTTGTGTCGTCTTTGGCGCCATTAAGTATCGCAAGCTCACTCCGGCCCAGCTTGCCGAGGCCGAGAAGATGGCGGCCAGCGGCGAGGCGGAGTAACCGCTCGAGTAGTTGCTTTGCCGCCCATCATGTTTTATCGGGGCCGCCGACATATGCCGGCGGCCCTCTTTCTATCAATGGCTTGATAGCTCGCGAAGAGAAGTAATAGCTCCTCGCCTATCGAATGCCGGCGGACGGGGTGCCGGGGCTACAGTCTTCCGAGCGTTTGCAGTCCCGTCGCTCCGTCCGCCGGCATTCGACCGCAACATGTTGGTCAAGCATAATCTTTTGGATTCTTTTGGCGTGAGTGGCTTGGTTTTAGTAGGATTTGTCAGCGGCTTGACTAAGGGGGTTTTATAACTGCCATGCAGGTAGCCGTGTTGGTAACGTTTTACCGATTTGTCAAATACCCCTCATTTATAATGCGTCTGCAAAATGACTAATTGCTTTGACCTGCTGAAACACTATATGTTGTGTTTGACCTAAAAAAAGAATACAGGATATAGATGCATCTTTGTCGTATGATAGATGGCGGACAGAGAACGAAGACCTTGTTCGTCCCCTTCGGACACGCCTTTGAGTCGCTTGATCGGCTACGAGGATTGTCCGCATGAGGACCTATGGTTTATCGAGAACACAGATTGCGCGACGGCGCCGCAAGACAGGGGCAAGCCCTGCCGGGCATCGTTTGGCTCTGAAGCGCAATGAGGCTACGACGCGAAAGAGGCAAGAGGATGAAGATCATCAAGCGCAGCGGCACCGAGGTTGTCTTTGACATCGATAAGATCGTCAATGCGATTCGCGCCGCCAACTTGGAGGTCGAGGAGAGCTCTCGTCTAACCGACCGCCAGGTGGTTTATGCGGCGCAAAACGTCGCCGAGGCATGCGAGAACGCGGGCCACACCGTTTCGGTCGAGGAGATCCAGGATTTGGTCGAGGACGAGATCATGCGTCTCGACTGCTACGAGGTTGCCCGCCACTACATCATCTATCGCTATGTCCAGAGCCTGAAGCGCCAGAAGAACACGACCGATGACAAGATCCTGTCGCTGATCGAGTGCAATAACGAAGAGGTCAAGCAGGAGAACTCCAACAAGAACCCGACCGTCAATTCCGTTCAGCGTGACTACATGGCCGGTGAGATCTCCAAGGACCTGACCCAGCGCGTACTGCTGCCCCAGGAGATCGTGGATGCCCACAATGAGGGCCTGATTCACTTCCACGATTCCGACTACTTTGCCCAGCACATGCATAACTGCGACTTGGTGAACCTGGAGGACATGCTCCAGAACGGCACTGTTATCTCGGGCACACTGATCGAGAAGCCGCACAGCTTCTCGACTGCCTGCAATATTGCGACGCAGATTATAGCCCAGGTTGCTTCCTCCCAGTACGGCGGCCAGTCGATTTCGCTGACCCATCTTGCCCCGTTCGTTGAGGTGAGCCGTCAAAAGATTCGTGGCGAGGTCGCCCGCGAGCTCGAGGAGCTCGGCGTTTCCGCATCTCCCGAAAAGGTCCGCGAGGTTGTTGAGGACCGCTTGCGTGACGAGATCCGTCGCGGTGTCCAGACGATTCAGTATCAGGTCGTGACCCTTATGACCACCAATGGTCAGGCGCCGTTCGTGACGGTCTTCATGTATCTTAACGAGGCTCGTACGCCCCAGGAGAAGCATGACCTTGCCATGATTGTGGAGGAGACGCTTCGTCAGCGCTATGAGGGCGTTAAGAACGAGGCCGGCGTGTGGATTACCCCGGCATTCCCCAAGCTTATTTATGTACTCGAGGACGATAACGTTCACGAGAATTCCCCGTACTTCTACCTGACCCAGCTGGCTGCCAAGTGCACCGCCAAGCGCATGGTTCCCGATTACATCTCCGAGAAGAAGATGCGCGAGCTCAAGCTGTCGAAGGGCGAGACCGCGGGTAACGGTGACTGCTATACCTGTATGGGCTGTCGCAGCTTCTTGACGCCCGACCGCTCGGGCAACGGCTTTAACAACGTTGCCAACGCGCTGAACTACGACCCGAACAAGCCCAAGTACTATGGCCGCTTTAACCAGGGCGTCGTGACCATCAACCTGCCCGATGTCGCGCTGAGCTCGCATCAGGACATGGACAAGTTCTGGAAGATCTTCGACGAGCGCCTTGAGCTTTGCCATCGTGCCCTGCTGTGCCGTCATGAGCGCCTGATGGGCACGCTTTCGGATGCCGCGCCGATTCTTTGGCAGTACGGTGCCCTGGCACGTCTGAAGAAGGGCGAGACGATCGATAAGCTGCTCGTGGGCGGCTACTCCACCATCAGCCTGGGGTATGCCGGTCTGTATGAGTGCGTCAAGTACATGACGGGCCACAGCCACACCGAGAAGGAAGGCACGCCGTTTGCCATGGCCGTCATGCAGCGCATGAACGACAAGTGCGCGGAGTGGAAGGCCGAAAGCGATATTGACTTCTCGCTGTACGGTACCCCGCTTGAGTCGACGACCTACAAGTTTGCCAAGTGCCTGCAGCGCCGTTTTGGCATTATCCCGGGCGTGACGGACAAGGGCTACATTACTAACAGCTATCACGTTCATGTGTCCGAGGAGATTGATGCTTTCGATAAGCTCAAGTTCGAGGGTATGTTCCAGCAGCTTTCGCCGGGCGGCGCCATCTCCTACGTTGAGGTTCCCAACATGCAGGACAACCTCAAGGCTGTCATTCGCGTGATGCAGTACATCTACGACAACATCATGTACGCCGAGCTCAACACCAAGAGCGACTACTGCCAGGTGTGCGGCTACGATGGCGAGATCAAGATTGTCGAGGACGATGGCAAGCTGGTGTGGGAGTGCCCTAACTGCGGCAACCGCGACCAGGAGAAGATGAACGTCGCTCGTCGTACGTGCGGCTACATCGGTACCCAGTTCTGGAACCAGGGTCGAACCGAGGAGATCCGCGACCGCGTGCTGCATCTCTAATACCGCTCCGGGGCTGAACCGAGAGGGCCGCTTGGGCATTTGCTCGCTATTTCGGACAGTCCTGCGCAAGACGAAGGCCACATTAAGTGGCCTTCTTTGCGTGCGGAACTCATATCGAGCAAAAGCCCAAGCGGCCCTCTCGGTTCAGCCAAGTTAACGTAGCTGAGATGCAGCGCGCGGTCCGCTCACTCCTCGAAGTTCTTAGCGGAAATAATTTGAGCTGCAGCTGCGATTTACTTGCGATGGCGGTTGAGCCGCAACCCAGTTTTTATTGGACCTCGAACCCTATGCTCGATGTTCGCTTCGTTCATTGAGTTACCCTTTGCATGAGGCCGGGACATATCGTCCCGCCCGCAGTTTCGCAGGCCGAAGGCCGAGAATGTTTGAGGACGGGATGATATGTCCCGGCCTCCCGGGAGAGTTACCTATGAACTACGCGAACATTAAGTATTTCGACATTGCTGATGGAGAAGGCGTTCGTACTTCTCTGTTTGTGAGCGGGTGCCGTCGTGGGTGCAAGAATTGCTTTAACTCTGTCGCGTGGGACTTTGCTGCGGGCGAGCCGTTCGATCGCGCCGTCGAGGATAAGATTATCGAGAGTCTCGATCATCCCTTTATCGATGGCCTGACGATTCTGGGTGGCGAGCCTATGGAGCCCGAGAATCAGGCGGGGCTTGTTGACTTTATCGAGCGCGTGCGTGCGGCCTATCCTGCGGGGTCGGGCAAGACCATTTGGTGCTTTACCGGTGACGTGCTCGAGGAGCTTATGCCGGGTGGCCGTCATCATACCGAGGTGACGGACCGTATCCTGGCCTGCCTCGATATGTTGGTGGACGGCCCGTTCGTTCAGGATCTGTACGATATCTCGTTGCGCTTTAGGGGCTCGAGCAATCAGCGCGTGATCGACATGAACGCTACGCGCGCCCGTGCTGAGCGCGAGGGCGTTGCGCTTTGTGATGCGGTTGAACTTTGGCGTGATGATCCGGTCTATTCGACCCATACTATGTAGCTTGTGGCCGATGCCGGAGGGCGTGGTACCATAGCGCGAACGCAAAATCGGAAAAGTGAGGCCCAGATGGTCGATCAGGAAAAAGTCGAGGCCGCCATTAAGCTGTTGCTTGAGGGCATAGGCGAGGACCCAACTCGTGCGGGCCTGCTGGAGACCCCGGCGCGCGTCGCTCGTATGTATGGTGAGATCGCCGGCGGTATGGACCAGAGTGCCAAGGAGCATCTGTCCAAAACTTTTGCCGTCGCTTCGAATGATTTGGTTATCGAGCGCGACATTACGTTCTACTCGCTGTGCGAGCATCATCTGCTGCCGTTTTATGGCAAGGCCGCCATTGGCTATATCCCCAACGGCCGTGTCGCAGGGCTTTCTAAGCTTGCCCGCACGGTTGAGGTCTACGCCCGTCGCCTGCAGCTGCAGGAGCAGTTGTGCGCACAAGTTGCCGATGCCCTCATGGAGTATCTTGCTCCGCAAGGGGCGATTGTGCTCATGGAGGCCGAGCATATGTGCATGACGATGCGTGGCGTGCAAAAGCCCGGCACCAAGACTGTGACGCTCGCTCGCCGCGGCGTCTTTGAGACCGATCCCGCGCTCGAGGAGCGATTCTTTAGGATGCTGGACCGCTAACCATGAGAGCCGTTAACGACTTTGCATCGAAGACCGATGAGGGAACGCCGCGTCGCGGTTTTATGGCTTCGGGCCTGGCCCCCTTTGGTGCCATGCCTCGTATCGATTACATCTGTGCCAACGGGCTGTTCCGGCGGCACCTGGGCAACATTGCGCAGTTGGAATCGGGGCGCATCTTCTGCCGCCACGGTATTGACCATCTGCTCGATGTCGCTCGCATTATGTGGATCAAAAATCTCGAGGAAGAGCTCGAGTTTGACCGCGAGGCCATCTACGCCACGGCACTTCTTCACGATATCGGCAAAGATGAACAGTATGAATCGGGTATATCCCATGATGTTGCAAGCGAACGCGTCGCTGATGCGATTCTCGGCGGCATGCCCGATGACGTAGCGTTTGAGCCGGCCGATGCCGCAGCCATTAAGACGGCCATTCTGGGCCATCGAAAGCTGCGCGTGAACAGCCAACCGCTTGAGCGTCTGCTCTACGCAGCCGACAAAGCGTCGCGCGCCTGCTTTGCATGCCCCGCGCGCAATGCTTGCAACTGGAGCGACGATAAAAAGAACCTGTCGATTCGCGTGTAGTTAGTTTGCGCGGTCGGGGTTCTAAACGAAGGAGACGATCGCGATGAATAACAAAAAACTGCCCGAGAATGCAACCAAGACTGAAGGTGCCGAGCTCGCACGCCGTGGAAGGGGCGAAATATCCACCGCAACGGCGGTGCCCCACGTGAGCTATGATGATCTGCGCCATGCCGACCGCATTACTATCGACGGTCTCGAGGTCTTTGCCAACCACGGCGTGTATCCCGAAGAGAACGCGCTGGGCCAGAAGTTCATCGTGTCCCTGGTGCTCTATGCCGACCTGCGTGCAGCGGGGGAGCACGATAACCTGGACGCCTCGATTGACTATGGCTCGGTGTGCCACGATGTTGATGGCTATCTGCGCGAGCATACGTTTAAGCTTATCGAGGCGGCAGCCGAGGGTGTGGCCCAGATGCTGCTGCGTCGTTACCCCTTGCTGCTTGGCGTGCGTGTTAAGCTCGATAAGCCTTGGGCGCCCGTCGGTCTTCCCCTGGCAAGCTGCGGCGTCGAGATCGAGCGCGTGCGCTAACCGGTTCTAATACGTCTCTATGGGTGGCTGCTTGAGCCGCTGCGACAGCGCTCTATTGTTGGGGCAGTACCTGTCGAGCAGGGCGTGAAACCGCTGATTGTGGCTTGGCTCGAGCAGGTGGACGAGCTCGTGGGCGACAACCATGTCGAGACACTCGATGGGATAAGCGGCAAGTTCGCGTGCGATGCGAATGGCTCCGGTCTTGGGCGTGCATGATCCCCAGCGCGTTTTCATGCTGCGCACGGAGACGCGGGAAACGGCGACACTCATTGTGATTTCGTATGCGTGCACGATGTCGCGTAGCGCTGCGGTGACCTCGGTCGTATAAAGCTGGCTGATGTGGGCTTGGAGCTCGTCGGACGTTAGGCCGTCGAGGATTGCGCGCCGCTTGGCCTGTGGGCCTTCGTCCGATTCATCGGTACCCATAAAACTTGCGAAGGTGGCCTGCTTGGGTCGCGGTGCAGGTGACGCAAAGTTGTGATCGAGCGCATCTTGTACCGTGATGGGCTTGCCCCAAAGCGCAATGATGGACGAGGGACTGAGCGGCTCTCGCGCTGTCGCCTGATGTTGCTCACGCTGGTCAAGTCGGCTGATAATCCAGGCGCTGTTGCGCTTCACAAACGCTTCGATACGCTCGCGGCTGGCGCCGAGCGGTGCGCTGGCGTGGGCCTCACCGCTCGATGTGATGCGTAGGTTGAAGTTCTTGACGCGCTTTTTGGTAACGACGACGGGGATGGATGCGCCATCCGGTCGGGATACGGTAATCGTAAATTGCTGCGTCAAAAGCGGTCCTTCAGGTTGGGGACGGGCCGGCATGTCGACCGTTCGGCATGCCGGCCCGCTCAAGGGACGTGAAATTAATAACGCTCAAAGAAGGCAAGCGCGTTATCGCTGCAGAGCTTCTGCATCACGGTCTTGCCAAAGTGCTTGGAGAGCATGTTCTGGAATTCGGGCATCTTGCTGGCATCGGAGAGGAAAGCGGGCACAGTGGCTCCGTCCCAGTCGCCGCCGAGTGCGATGACGTCCTCGCCGCCCAGGTCGAGCCAGTGCTCGATATGTGCCGCCAGCTGGTCGAAGGTGACGTCTGCGGCGGTCTTGTCGGTTGCGTCGTTGGATAGGAACTCGCTGCAGTAGTTGAGGCCGACGATACCGCCCATGTCGCGAATGGTGCGGAACTGGTCGTCGGTGAGGTTGCGCTTGACGCTGCAGACGGTGCGGGAGTTGGAGTGGCTGGCGACGAAGGGACGCGTGGCGTGGGCGACAACCTCGTCAAAGCACTCATCGTTGAGGTGGGAGACGTCGAGTACCATGCCGGCGTGCTCCATCTGCGCAAGCGCCTCGATGCCGGCGGCGGTGAGGCCGGCGTGGGTATCGTGTCCGCTCGCGAGCGGTCCCTGCGCGTTCCAACTGAGTGACGACATAAGCACGCCCAAGCTCTTGAGCACCTCGATCAGTGCGGGGTCCTCGGCAAAGAACGTGGCGTTTTCGATGGTGTGGATGCAAGCGACCTTACCGTCCTTGAGCGCGGGGCGAATGTCTGCGGCGCTGCGTACGTTGACCATGCGGTCGTGGTTGAGCATTGCCTGGCCGCTCATATGCGCCATGATTTGCGCCTGGAAGCGCGCGGCGTGGGCGGTGGGAATCTCGTCGGGGACAAACGTGGCGAAGCACTGTGCCCACGGCGTGTTGCCGATCTTTGCGAGCGAGATGGCGCAGGCGTTGCCCTCGATGAGGTCGAAATCTTGCGGATGCGTTTCGTCGCCGGGGAAATAACCGTCGGTGCCGGCGGTAAAGCGCAGGTCGAGATCGAGCGTGGCCCAGCCGATTCGGTCGGCGGTGTCGCAGTGTAGGTCAAATACGGGATATGCCATGGTTCCTCCGGTTGCAGCGTTTCTTTGCAAACTGTCATTGAATTGTATGACTAGGGTATAGTTAGCGCCATATGTTCACGGCGGCCTGCGTTGTGCGCCGCCCTTATCACGGAGGTTACCATGTCCAACCAGGGCAAGAAGGTCAAGACCCATTATCGCGGCACGCTCGACGACGGCACGCAGTTCGATAGCTCCTACGATCGCGGCGAGCCGCTGGAGTTCACCTGCGGCGCCGGTCAGATGATCAAGGGCTTCGACGCCGCTGTTGTCGACATGCAGGTGGGCGAGAAGAAGACCGTGCACATCCCGGCTGCCGATGCCTACGGCGAGCACAATCCTGAGATGGTTATTACCTTCCCGGCCGAGCAGGTTCCCAACATCGAGCAGATCGAGAAGGGCATGAAGCTCTTCCTGTCCACGCCGAGTGGCATGCCTGTCCCCGCCGTCGTCATTGACGTGACGCCCGAGGCTGTGACGCTCGATGCCAACCACGAGCTTGCCGGCAAGGATCTCAACTTCGATATCGAGCTCGTCGAGGTCGAGGGTTAGAGTATGCCTGAACGCTTGGTTTCGACGACATGTTTGGGAAATCTCAACGATCCGTCCTATGAACTCCTGCTTCGCCGGGAGCTGGGCGGTGTCTTTGAGGTCGATGAGCTACTGCTCGATTGGGACCAGGCCGATGTATGTGCGTTTGTGGGCGCGACGGAGCTGGGGCGCACGGTCGATGTTCGGCTGGATGCTGCCGACGGCGGTCGTCTTGCCGATGGCGACGTGCTCGCCATTGACCGTTCGGGCGTGGTGCCTGTGGCGGTTGTCGTGCGCCTGCGCAGCGCCGAGGTTTATTTGGTCGAAGTCGACCGCATGGATCCGATCGCGCTCGCGCATGCGTGCTGGGAGATCGGCAACATGCATGCGCCGCTCTTCCGGGGCGACTCGGACGAGCATACCGTGCGCATGTATACGCCGGTGCAGCCTGTTTTGGGCCGCATGCTCCGGGGTGTCGAGGGTGTTCGGCTCTCGGTGGTCACACGTGAGCTCGATGCCAGCCGACGCTTTGCGTCGAGCGCGGCGGATGTCGTTGTGAGCATGGCTCCCGACTTTACCATCGTAAAAAAGACGCGCGGCTAAGCGCGCGTATGCGCAAGACGGGCTTTGAGGGATTGCCATTCAAAGTCCGTCTTGCTGTTGATGAGAGGCTTTGGGGGAAGCGTATGGGTCTTGAGGGAATCAAGCTGATTGCATGCGATTTGGATGGCACGTTGCTGCATCCGGGGGAGCGCGAGCCGCGTTCCGAGGCCTTTGAGCTTATCGATGAGCTGCATCGTCGCGGTATCGTGTTTATGCCGGCGAGCGGCCGTCAATATGCGAGCTTGCGCCACCTGTTTGCCCCGGTGGCCGATGAGCTCGCCTATGTATGCGAAAACGGAGCCCTGGTGATGAGCGAGGGACGTGCCGTTGTCAAGCGTTCCATGGAGCGTAGCCTTGCTATGGATATCGCGAATGCCGTGGTTGCGTATCCCCATGCCGACGTGACCCTTTCGTGCGAGGGGCACCTCTACACCATGAGCGGCAACGATGCGTTCGTCGACCATTTGCGCTATGAGGTCCACTGCGATGTGGCGGTGGTCGACCGTCCCGAGGACATCGACGAGGACGTCATTAAGATTGCCTTCCAGACGCCCGAGGTGGATCAGCCGGCGGCCCTGGAGTATTTCGAGCGCCTCTTTAGCGACCGTGTCGACGTGATGACGTCGGGAACCGAATGGACGGACTTTATCGGCTTTGATTCGGGCAAGGGCTCCGCGCTTGCCGATTGCGGTCGTGCCCTGGGGATTTCGCCCGATGAGATGATGGCGTTTGGCGACAATGAGAACGATCGCGACATGCTTAACGTCGTGGGCCATCCCTATCTGATGGAGAGCTGCAATCCCAGTATGCGAGGCATCAACGACCGCGTCCGCTACGCGCGCACGGTCGAAGAGGAACTGCATCGCCTGCTCGCCGAGTAGGTTTTCGGGACATGCCTGAAAATGTGCTGCTTGCTGTAGCGGATGGGCAAGTAGATTTGCGGGCATGCCCCAAACATCTACCGGCAGTCGGGGCAGAGACCCTCGAAGATGGTGTAGTGCGACGTGACGTGCCAGCCGATTTGCTCGGACGCTTTGGCGTCGAGCTGGGCATCGAAGGGGAGCGGTACGTCGATGACGCGGCTGCACGAGGTGCAGATGATATGCGCATGCGGCTCGATGGTGCGATCGAAGCGACTCCCGCCCGGCGTCTTGATCGAGAGGATTTCTCCGGCATCTGCCAAGAGATTGAGGTTGCGGTAGACCGTGCCGCGGCTGATCTTGTCATCCTGTTCGCGCACGGCGTTGTAGATTTCGTCGGCGGTGGGATGGTTATAGCTTTGGCGCACGGCGTCAAGAACCAGCTTTCGCTGCTTGGTATTCCTTCTTTGCACCGCCATGCGCCTCGCCTCTTTTCTATCAACGGTCGTAGGTAAATGATACCGTATTTAGCACACAATACTAATAATGAGGACTGAAACCGTCTTCATTGGCAAGTGGGGCTCGGACCTGGGCGTCTACGAGGCGAAAACGCGTTCCCATGCGCTCGTAGGAGGCATGAAGTGCCTCGAGATGAGATAGGATGTCTGCCGGAGCTCCTTGTATCTCCATCTCGACTGAGCCGTCTTCCATGTTACGCACCCAGCCGGTGAGTGCGCGTGCCTGCGCGAGGTTGGTGTTGGTAAAGCGAAAACCAACGCCTTGGACTTGCCCCGCCCAGCGCAGGAAATAGCGCAGGGGAGTGTCTTGAGTGGCCTCGTCGCTTGCGAGCACGGTAAGCCTGCGGTGCAGCTCGAGCTCGACGTTTGACGGTTTTTGAAGCTCTCGACTGCCGCCGTTGACGCTGGAGAAGAACGTATCGAAGAAGCCCATCGCTATGCCTGCTTGCCTGCGTCGGCCGGGAAGGTAATGCCGGCCTGCTGGCGCACGGCATCCATGATGCGCAGTGAGACGAGCGTGACGTCGCGGTAGTGGCCAAGCTCGTGACGTCCCGCCGGGGTCTCCCAAATCTCTTCCTTGACGTTATCGATGCCGCCGATGGCGGTGATGAAGTCTGTGAGTTCGTATTCCATAGTGTTGCTCGATTTGGGCAGGTCGAGCACGCGGCCGTTATCGCCCTGTTCGCGCAGCGCCTCTGTCGCCGAGCCGCGTACGACGTCGCCGCGATAGTCGATGCGGACGTTGCGGGGCGTGGACAGATGGTCGATCTGGATAGTGCCACGCTCGCCTTCGATCTGCGAGGGCAGCAGGTCATTCGTAATTTTGGAGTGCGCGAGCTCGACGGAGATACGGCCACCGCCGTAGCTGGCGAGGATGGAACCGCAGCCGTCGATGGGGCCGTGCGTGAGCTGTCGCGTGGTGGGGTCGAGCAGAGTAGTCATGCTCGTAAGGCCGGAGGGCATGCCAAAAATCTCGACCATGGGCTCGACGGTGTAGACGCCAATATCCATGAGGGAACCCGATGCCATATTGCAGTCGAAGATATTGGTGGCGCGTCCCGCGAGAATCTCGTTGTAGCGCGAGGAATACTTGCCAAAGCGCAATGAGGCACGACGAATGGGCGCAATCTCGCCCAGGGCGTCCTCGATGGCGTGGAAAGCGGGGTCATGGAGCGGGCGCATGGCCTCGAGGGCCACGACGCCCGCTGCCTCGGCAGCGCGGAAGACTTCCAGCGCCTGCGCCTCGGTGGCGCAGAAGGGCTTCTCGACGATGACGTGCTTGCCACCGGCGATGCAGGCAAGGGCCTGCTCGTAGTGAAGTGCGTTAGGGCTGCCGATGTAGACGGCATCGACGTCGTCGGCAGACGCAAGCTCGTCAAGTGCGGTGAAGTTACGCTCGCCGCCGTGCTTAGCGGTGAAGGCGGCGCCGCGATCCGCATCGCGCGAGAGCGTGCCCACAAACGCGGCTTGGTCGTTGGCGTTGACGACCTGGATAAAGTCGTCGGTAATCATGGATGTGCCGATGGTCGCTATACGCAGCATGTATCCCCCTCGTGCCGTTCGGTTTACAGGATGAGTGTAGCGCGAGGGGGCGGGAAATAGCGTGCGAAAACGCCGTTACAGGTCGCTCTCGTTAAAGCCGGTGTCGATATCGAGGCTGCTGCCGTCGGCCGCCGTGGTGGCAAGCTCGTCGCAGCGCTCGTTGAGCTCGTGACCGGCGTGGCCTTTAACCCAGATGAACTCCACTTTGTGCTTGCTCTTTGCGGTGAGCAGGCGCTCCCACAGATCGCGGTTCTTGACAGGCTGCTTGTTGGCAGTCTTCCAGCCGCGTTTTTTCCATCCGTCAATCCAGTGCTTGTTGAAGGCGTTGACGACGTACTGCGAATCGGAATGGACTTCGACCTCGCAGGGGCGGTTAAGTGCCTCGAGCGCCACGATGACCGCCATGAGTTCCATGCGGTTGTTGGTGGTCTTGGCGTAGCCGCGCGAAAGCTCGGAGGTAAAGGTCTTGCCGGCGGGGTTGGTGTATTTGAGCACGGCGCCGTAGCCGCCGCGTCCCGGATTTGATCGGGCCGAGCCGTCGGTATAGATGATGACCTTCACATGGTTCCTTTCGTTGGGTACGTTTCGTGCGAGTGACCATTGTAGCGCCATGCCCGCCGGGGGCTAGCAATCTATGATTTCTACCCCGTCTTCCGACAGTTAGTTGGCATGGATGATGCGGTTGAGCTCATCGAGGTATTGCTGCAAGAGGGGAGAGGGCTTGCGCTCGTCGTGCATGATATAGCCTACGTGCATCGTTGGGGCGTCTGCCAGGGGGATCGAGGCCATGCCCCACTGCATTTCGCTGGAGAGTACGCCGGTCGACAGCGCATAGCCGTTCGAGGTGATAAGCAGGTTGGTGAGCGTCCCGCGGTCGGATACGCGGATATTGCGGTTGCAGGGAATATAGCTAAACGGTTCCTCGGCGTAATAGAAGGAGTTCGAGGTGCCTTGCTCAAAGCTGTAGCGCGTATAGGGCGTGAGGTCGGCAAGGGACAGCTGCGAACGGCGTGCGAGCGGGTGGCGTTCGCTGACGAACACGTGGACTTTTGCATCAAAGAGGGGATGAAAGCTCGCTCGGGCATCGGTAAAGGCCTTCTGCAAGACACGGGTATTAAAGTCATCCAGATAGAGGATGCCGATATCGCTGCGAAACGCGCGCACGTCGTCGATAATCTGCGCTGTGGTGGTCTCGCGCATGATGAACTCGAACTTGCTGTCGCGGCAGCGCTCGACTACGTTGACAAAGGCCTCGACCGAAAAGGCGTAGTGTTGGGCGGAAATGGCGAGGCGGGCTTGCGGGGTACCGCCGTCCTCGTAGCGGGCCTCGAGCATGTCGGCCTGCTCTACGACCTGGCGTGCATAACCCAAAAGCTCGGTGCCGTCGTTGGTGAGTGCAACACCGCGGCTGGAGCGCGTAAAGATTTCGATATGAAGTTCCTGCTCCAGGCTTTTGACGGCATTGGAGATATTGGACTGTGCCGTATAGAGGCGCTGGGCTGCGGCGTTGATCGAACCGGACTCTGCCACGGCGATCAAAAAGCGAAGCTGTTGGAGGGTCATCGGCGCCCGTCCTTTCGAGTGTTATCTATAAAACCGATAACAGGTTAGCGCTTTAAAGTGATTGACCGAGGAAAACAATGCTCGTACTATTCAAAACACACAAAGACGGTAGGTAATTAAGCCAACTACGGAACCGGGATGCGAAAGGAGGCCCGCATATGAATTGCTTACCAAGACGAATGCCGGGCTCCTGTTTGCGCCCGTCGGCGTGATCAGGAGACAGCGACTCACTTCTCTTACTCTT
Source organism: uncultured Collinsella sp. (assembly GCA_958420205.1). GTDB lineage: Bacteria > Actinomycetota > Coriobacteriia > Coriobacteriales > Coriobacteriaceae > Collinsella. The sequence continues at coordinate 20,951 of CATZIX010000005.1, forward strand.
ATTACTTTTGTTCGATCAAGGAGATCATCATGAGCCAGTTTATCAACAACCCCGAGCACACCTTTGGTTTCGATACCCTGCAGCTGCACGTTGGCCAGGAGAGCGCCGATCCTGCATCCGACTCCCGCGCCGTGCCTATCTACCAGACCACGAGCTATGTGTTCCGCAACTCCCAGCACGCCGCCGACCGCTTTGGTCTTGCCGACGCCGGTAACATCTACGGCCGTCTGACCAACTCCACCCAGGGCGTCTTTGAGGACCGTATCGCCGCCCTCGAGGGTGGCGTGGCAGGTCTTGCCGTCGCCTCCGGTGCTGCTGCCATCACCTATACCCTGCAGGCTCTTGCCCAGGCCGGTGACCACGTGGTGGCTCAGAAGACCATCTACGGTGGCTCCTACAACCTGCTGGAGCATACGCTCTCCCAGTTTGGCGTCGAGACCACGTTTGTCGATGCCCATAACCTTGAAGAGGTCGAGGGTGCCATCAAGGACAACACCACGATCATCTATCTCGAGACGCTCGGCAACCCCAACTCCGACATCCCCAACATCGACGCCATCTCCGAGATCGCCAAGAAGCACGGTCTGCCGGTTGTCGTCGACAACACCTTCGGCACCCCGTATCTGTTCCGTCCGCTGGAGCATGGTGCCAATATCGTCGTCCACTCCGCAACCAAGTTCATCGGCGGCCACGGCACCTCGCTGGGCGGTGTGATCGTCGACGGCGGTAACTTCGATTGGAAGGCGAGCGGAAAGTACGCCCAGATTGCTGAGCCCAACCCCTCCTACCACGGTGTCTCGTTTGCCGAGGCTGCCGGTCCCGCCGCCTTTGCAACCTATGTCCGCGCTATCCTGCTGCGTGACGAGGGCGCTTGCATCAGTCCGTTCAACGCCTGGGTCCTGCTCCAGGGCACCGAGACTCTGTCGCTGCGCGTTGACCGCCATGTCGAGAACACCAAGAAGGTCGTTGAGTTCCTGGCTGGTGACAGCCACGTCGCCAAGGTGAACCACCCGAGCCTGCCTGAGCACCCCGATCACGAGCTCTATCAGAAGTACTTCCCCCGTGGCGGTGCCTCGATCTTTACCTTTGAGATTAAGGGTGGCCAGGAGGCAGCTTGGAAGTTCATCGATCATCTGCAGGTGTTCTCGCTGCTCGCCAACGTGGCCGACGTCAAGTCGCTCGTCGTGCACCCGGCTACCACCACGCACTCCCAGCTCTCTGCCGAGGAGCTCGCCGAGCAGAACATCACGCCCTCCACGATCCGTCTTTCCATCGGTACCGAGAACGCCGAGGATATCATTTGGGATCTGAAGCAGGCCTTCGCCGCGCTGGACGAGTAAGGCGACTTGTGCAAGGACCCCTTGCGACTCGATAGGTATAACTGCATAAAATGCCTGCTCAAGGCGCCTGTGCGAACAATGGTTGCACGGGCGCCTTATTTGCATAGAGAGGGTGCAAAAACAGGGTTTTCGACACGCTTTATGCATTTGAGTTGTGGAAAACTCCTGTTGAGAGGATGTGAGTTTTACGCAATTGACGTGCGCCTTTTGAGTAAAACCGCAGGTCGCGATTTGCTCGGGGTACTATGCAGCGCGATCGAATCACACGCAGCTCAAACGCAGCAAAAACACACTACGGAGGTTTCCAGCTACATGAGGATCGATTCACGAAAACCGAAAGTCGCCGCCCTTTCCGCCGCTCTGACCGTGGCACTTTTGGCGGGCGCCGGCGCAACTGATGCTCACGCGGCAACGCTATCCGATACAGTCGGATCAACGCCCTCCGAGGCGACGCTGGTGCAGCCCGTCGACTACCGCGGCGATGGTTATGGCTCTATGCAGGAGTGGAACGCCTCGATGGAGGCCAAGCGCGATTCCCTGGAGATGCGCGCTCAGATCATCATGAACATGTACGGTGACTATGCCACCGATGACGAGCGCGCTGTACTGCAGGGTTGTATCGACGGTGCGGGCAGTCTTTTGACGATGGAGGAGGTCGACGCGAAGTCGACCGAGCTCGATGAGCTGCGCACTGCACTTGAGGATGCCAAGCGCGAAGCGCTCGAGGTTGCTGCCGCCGAGGCGGAGGCTGCCGAGGCCGCCCAGGCTTCGTACTACAACGCCGGTTACACTCCGTCCTACGCGTCTGCCGCGTCCTACGCGAACGGATCGGGCCTGACGCGCTCTGCGGGTGTCAATAACTACAACGGTCGCCGCGAGACCTATTACAGCAGCAATGTGCTTTATCACTATCGCACGGGCGAATGGACTCAGGATTCTGAGGGCTTCTGGCGCGATTCCGACGGCTATTACGTTGTTGCCGCGGGCGATATGGCCCAGGGCTCGACCTTTACGGGCTCCAAGGGTGATTGCAAGGTCTATGACTCCGGTTGCGCTGCCGGAACCACCGACTACTACACCGGTTGGTAATTTTTCTGCATCACGGATATTTGGCGGACGGGCGTCTTTACCGAGCTTTAGGGCAACGTAAGGACGTCCGTTCTATGTATGCGTTTGAGTTAACAGAGCCCTTACCGTGGCGGTACGCTGGGCGTATGGATGCGGGGCACACTGGTTCTTGAGAAATAAGGTCTTTCTCTTGGAGGAAGTGGTCTTGTGAATGCTCGAGATATTGCCGTTGCCGCCGTCGCGTTGATGCTTGGTTGCCTTGGTCCTACGGCCGCGCTCGTCGCGGGTATGCAGGGGTCTTGTGGGGCTGCCTCTATCGTGGTTGGCGTGTTGATCGCGGCCGCGCTGCTGGGAAGTGCGGGTGTAGCCCTTTGTCGCGACGATGAGGGCCAGGCGTCGGAGTCGCAGCTCTAACCGTTGTGAAGCTGATTTTTGGTCAAAGATGAAAAAGGAAGCCGCCGCGAGGGGAGTGCCCCTTGCGGCGGCTTTACCATTGGATCTGTTGGCTGCAGTATGCCGAGCGCTACCAGCTGCCTTCTATTTCGCGAATCCTCTGGTAGAGCCAATCGTTTTGCGGCACTTGGATATCGTGTTTGGCGGCCAGGCGGCAAATGGTGCCCGCGAACTCCTCGACTTCGGTTTTTCGTTGTGCGATGCGGTCCTGCGCCATCGAGGGCATACCGGTGGGGTCGATTCCCTCGATGAGGTGCACCATTTGCGTCAGGTCTGCCTCGGTCAGCTCAACGCCCTCGGCGTTGGCAACCGCAAGCGTCTCGCGCATGGCGGAGACAAAACAGCGGCGCTGCTCGGAGCCCGGCTCCGTGGCGCTTCCGTAGGTCCCGCCGTAGGCCATGCAGGTCTGGTTGATGCCGTCGTTGAGCATGAGTTTGGCCCACATGCGGTGGGCGATGTCGTCCTCGACGGTATGGGCGATGCCGCAGCGCGTATAGAGCTCGTCGATAGCGGCGACAGTCGCGGGGTCGGTGCCCGCTGCCGCGCCAAAGCGAATCTCGCCCGCATTGGTAAAGGTGAGCGCGCCGTTGAGGAACACGGCGTCCATGCCCTGGCAGATACCAAGAACGGTATGCTCCCAGCCAAAGCGTTCGGCAATCTTTTGCTCGCTCGTAATGCCGTTGCACAGCGAGGCGATGAGCGTGTTGGGTCCCACGACACGCTCCATAGTCTTGAGTGCTTGGTCGAGACCGGTGGTCTTGACCGTCAGGATGACCAGATCGGCGGGTGTCGCCTCGCTGGCGCGGACGGACGTGAGATCGCAGGGCTTGCCGTTGACGGTGAGCGCGTCGTTCGCATGGCGCTCAAAGCGAGCGTCGTCCATGACGTATTCGACGGCGTCGTTGCCGAGGGCCTTGGCAATCATGCTGCCGTGGAGCAGGCCGACGCCGCCCTTGCCGATAAAGGCGACCTTGTTGATCTGCATATGAATCATCTCCCCATATAAAAGGCGCCCGCATATGGGGCGCCTGATGGATTGTATGTCGTCGGGGCGTTTGGTGGGCGCGCGGGGCTGCTGTTGTGAAAAAGAAACTATTGCGCAGTGCGCTTATGCCGCGGGGCAGACCACAAAGACATGCGCGTGGTCACGCCCGGTTCCTTTCATCGGGCTTTTTGCTGATGTTAAAGCGGTGCCGTGACGGCCTGATTTCTGCTGCGTTACGATACGTTCTCAATTGCGATTCCGATGTGTTTCGATGACGTGACGGGTTTGTTTCGCCTTGTCAGGGCTTCGATGGGAGGGGAGGGGCCGTGCAATATCGCGTTGACCCCAAAAGCGGCAACCGTATCTCGGCGTTGGGGCTGGGCTGCATGAGGTTTCCCGGTGCGCCGGGACGCCCGGATGCGAAGACTGCCGACGCCATCATCTCCCGTGCGGTGGAGCAGGGGATTAACTACTTGGACACGGCCTATCTCTATCCCGGCAACGAGGCTTGTGTGGGTGCGTCGCTTGAGCGCCTGGGCTTGCGCGACCAGGTTTTGCTCGCAACCAAGCTGCCGCATGCTTCGTGCAAATGCGCGGAGGATTTCGACCGGTTCTTCGACGAGCAACTGCGCCGCCTGCGGACCGACCATATCGACTATTACCTCATGCACAACATTACCTCGCCCGCCCAGTGGGAACGTGTGGTGGCGTTGGGCATCGAGGACTGGATCGCGCGTCAAAAGGCGGCGGGGCGCATTCGCCAGATTGGTTTTTCGTACCACGGCAGCGCGGCGGATTTCCTGACGATGCTCGATGCATATGAGTGGGACTTTTGCCAGATCCAGTACAATTACGCTGGAGAGCGATATCAGGCGGGAACAGCGGGGCTCATGGCCGCCGCCGAGCGAGGCCTCGCGGTGTTTGTGATGGAGCCACTGCTGGGCGGGCGTTTAGCGGGCAAGCTGCCGCCACGGGCCCGCGCTGTGCTCGATAGTGCCCGTGACCCGCATTTGCGCACTCCTGCCGCCTGGGGTCTTTCGTGGGTCTGGAATCATCCTCAGGTGACGATGCTGCTTTCGGGTATGACCGATATCGCGCAGGTGGATGAGAACGCGGTGTTGGCCGATCGGGCCCTGCCGGATTCGATGACTGCCAACCAGCTCGACACGATCGCGCACGTGCTGGATGAGTTTGAAAAATCGAATCGCGTGCCCTGCACGGGATGCGGCTATTGCATGCCGTGCCCTAAAGGCATCAATATCCCTGGATGTTTTGCCGCCTACAACGCAAGCTATGCGCACAGCTGGTTTACGGGTCTATCGCAGTACTTTACGGCGAGCGCGGTGCGCACAAGCGAGGCCAAGCTGGTGAGCAATTGCGCCAAGTGCGGCAAATGCGCGCGCCACTGCCCACAGCATATCGATATCCCCGAGCGTCTCGATGACGTGCGCCGACGTTTCCAGCCTGGCCCCGTGACGGCAGTGCTTAAGGCCTTCGGCAAAACGCGCTCCTCGTGACCCTTTTATAACTTGCGCTGGAATAGTTCCTGCTTGCGGCAGAATAGGGCTTAAACAGGGACTATTCCACCGCAACTGAAGGGGGCTGTCGTGGGCCATCGGGATTCATGGGATGATTCGCGTGAGGTTCGTTGGGGCATTTTGGGCGCTGGGCACATTTCTCATCGATTTGCATCGTCGCTCAAGAAGGTCGACGGGGCACGGCTGGTGGCTGCGGCCGGCCGCACTCCTGCACATGTCGAGGAATTTTGCCGAGCGTTTTCGATTGATGCTGCGCATGGCCATGCCTCGGTCGACGATAACGGCGATGCGGCTTATGACGCGCTGATTGCCGACCCCGATGTCGACGCAATTTACTTGGCTCTTCCGCATGGCATGCATACGCGTTGGGCCTGTCGCGCGCTGTGCGCCGGAAAGGCCGTGCTATGCGAAAAGCCGGCCGTTTTGAGTGAGGAAGAGGCTCTCTCGATTGCCTCCACCTCTCGCGAGCGCGGCGTGCTGTTTATGGAGGCGATGAAGAATCGGTTTTGCCCGATGCGCACTCGCGTGAAGGACTTGCTTGCGTCGGGTGAGCTTGGCCGTATTGTCTCGATTGAAAGCGTGCAAAAGCTCGATTACGGCGAGTCTCCTTCGGGCTATCTGCTTGATCCATTGCAGGGCGGCTGTCTATATGACATGGGCTGCTATGCAGTCGGTTGGTTTGAGGATTTGCTCGCGGGCGCTTGCGAGGTTTCGTCTCGTGAAGTTCGCTGGCGTGACGTATCGGGCGGCCGCGTCGATTGGGCCGACGAGATCCATATGAGCGTCGGCGGTATACCCATTCATATGGTGTGCGACGGCAAAGCAACATATGAAAGCCGCTTAACGATTGCCTATGAGCGGGGCTCGTTGGAAATCGAGCGTCTCCATCGCCCCGAGCTCGCTCATGTGAAGTATTCCGACGGTCGGATACTCGAAATCGATGCACCATTTGAGGTCGATGATTTTTACGGTGAGGTGTCGCATGCGGCGCGGCTCATTCAGGCGGGGAAACTCGAAAGCCCCATCATGTCCCTAGCCGCCACACAGCGCTGTGCGCACATCATCGATGCGATTCGCTTGAAACTTTAGGGCGTGGGGGCTCGGCGGACCGTGCCCCTGATGCCCCTTTTATAACTTGCGGTGGAATACGGTCTGTTTGCGCCAAAATAAGGCACCAATAGACCGTATTTCACCGCAACTGATGAGGAGGGAGCTGGAGATGCTGACGATCGGGTGTCATCTTTCGACGACGAAGGGCTATCGGGCAATGGGGGAGACAGCGTTGTCCATTGGCGCCAATACCTTTGCATTCTTTACGCGCAACCCGCGCGGCGGCAAGGCGAAAGACCTTGACATGGATGACGTGGCGGCCCTGCGCGAGCTTATGGAGCAAAACGACTTTGGCCCGCTCGTGGCTCATGCCCCGTATACCTATAACCCCTGCTCAGCCAAAGAGCGGGCGCGCGAGTTTGCCCTGGAGGCCATGGCAGAGGACCTGCGGCGCATGGAGGCGCTGCCCGGCAACTACTACAACTTCCATCCCGGTGCGCATGTGGGGCAGGGCTCCGACGCCGGCATTCAGATGATTGTCGACACCCTGTGCCAGGTGATGTTTGAGGGCCAGCAGACGACGGTGCTGCTCGAGACCATGGCCGGCAAGGGTACCGAGGTGGGCCGCAGCTTTGAGGAGCTGGCGTGCATTATCGAGGGCGTTGCCGCCAAGTGCCCAGAGCTGTCCGATAAGCTGGGCGTTTGTTTGGACACCTGCCATGTGAGCGATGCCGGCTACGACATCATCCATGATCTGGACGGCGTACTCGACGAGTTCGACCGCGTGGTGGGTATCGATCGCTTGCATGCCGTACACATCAACGATTCGAAGAACCCTTGTGGCGCCCATAAAGATCGTCACGAGTGCATCGGCAAGGGATACCTTGGCAGCGAGGAATTTGGTGGCGGTATGCAGGCTATGCAGAATATTGTATCGAATGGCCACTTGCGTTCGCTGCCGTTTATTTTGGAGACTCCGAACGAACTTGCAGGTTATGCAGCTGAAATTAGACTATTAAGGTCATTGCAGCAGTAATGACTGTCACAAAGTAGAGTATTCCATTCACGTTATGGGTTTGTTTCAATCAGTTTTCTCATTGCAGATTCGTAATTCCGGGTGCATAATAGCCAACAGTTTTTGCAGACCTCTGAATCAAACGAGGTCACCGGAAGGAGACTGATTATGAAGCTGAAGAAGCTTGGCGCATTTGCCGCCACGGGTGCTATGGCGCTCGCCCTCGCTCTGACGGGCTGCGGCTCGTCCAACGCCACCTCTGGTTCTAATGCCGGTTCCAGCAGCTCTGACGACGCTAAGGTCGAGAAGGTCGACGGCTCCAAGGAGTACGCGCTCGTCAAGGACGGTACGCTGACCGTCGGCACCTCTGCCGAGTACGCTCCGTTTGAGTACAAGGATGACAACGGCGATTATCAGGGCTTTGACCTTGAACTCATCAAGGCTATCGGCGACAAGCTGGGCCTGGATGTCGAGTATGTCAACAATGACTTCGACACGCTGGTTCCGGGCGTCGCTTCGGGCGCCAAGTATGACGTCTCCATCGCGGCTATCACCGACACGCCCGAGCGTGAGAAGGAAGTTACTTTCTCCGATTCCTACTACATGGACGATCAGGCTATCGTGACCAAGGTCGATAACACCGACATCACGGCCGACAACTACAGCGAGAAGCTCAACAACGCCGATGCTACCATCATCGTCCAGTCTGGCTCGACCGCCGAGTCCTTTGCCCAGGAGAACTTCCCCAAGGCCAAGATTGTCCCCTACAAGGACGCCACCGAGTGCTTCAGCGCCCTGCAGTCCGATAAGGGCGACGCCGTAGTCACCAACCGCTCCGTTGCCAGCCAGCTGACCGCCGAGCAGTTCAACACCTGCCAGACCATTAAGCAGATCAGCACCGGCGAGGAGTACGCCATCGCCATCAACCAGGGCAACACCAAGCTCAAGGACGACATCAACCAGGCCATCAGGGACCTGACCGACGACGGTACCGTTGACGCCCTCATGGCTAAGTACAATATCAAGTAAAATAGCTACTTGATTGCTCGCGGGCCCTTTCCGCTTTGGCGGAGAGGGCCTTTGCGCTTCTCTTGACGGAGAGCATTTCCGTCTCGTTTTGCCGGCAACTTCTACGATAGGAGCCACCTTGTCTCGACTGAACAAAGGGGCCGTGGAGCAGCGTTTTCCACTGCCCGCCTTGCTCCAAAAGCTAGTCTGCGTCATGGCCGTGGCGCTCGCGCTGGTGTGTGTGGGGGCATATGCGCCCACGACCGCCCAGGCGCTTGAGACCGCAAAGATTACCGCCCGACCCAACACCGGTTCGGGCAGCGCTGTGGTCGGCGGTACCGAGACGCGCATTACCTGGGAGGTCCAGGCCGATGCCGATGAGGAGCTGAGCGGTCTTTCGCTGACGTTTGTCGACGGCACGACGTTTGGTACCGATGACACGCGATTGACGATGCTCTCGGGCGAGGACCTCATGGATCGTACGCCCATGAAGCCCACGTGCAAGGCTGACGGCCAGACGCTCAAGATTGATTTTGGCGAGACGGCGCCTGCCGGCGGCTTTTTCCGTGTCGAGGTTTACGGCGTGACCTTCCCCGTCGAGGGCGGCGATGAGGCCTTTAGCGGCACCTACACTTTGGCCGATGGCTCGACCAAGAAGATCTCCAAGATTCCGTCGGTGGAGATCAAGGGCGTGACGGCCTTCGATAACTTCTTGGCCGATCTTAAGGAGCAGCCGTGGGTCGAGGCTTGGAACTCCAATATGTTCCTGCGCCTGTTCTTAAACCCGGTCATTTTGGTCCAGAGCCTGCCGATCGTCTTCAAGGGCTTCCTTATGTCGCTTTCGATCGTGCTTGTGGCGTTTCCGCTGGCAATTCCCTTTGGCTTTGCCTTGTCGCTCATGCGCATCTCCAAGTCGCGCATCCTGCGTTGCCTTGCCGGCATCTATGTGAATATCATCCGCGGTACGCCGGCGTTCCTGCAGATCTATATCGCGTTCTTCGGTCTGCCGTTGGCCGGCGTCAAGGTGGACGACTATGTCTTGGGCGTTATCGTCATGGCCATGAACTCGTCTGCGTACCTATGCGAGATCTTCCGTGCCGGTATTCAATCGATCCCCAAGGGCCAAAACGAGGCTGCGCGTTCGCTGGGCATGAACGCGTTCCAGACGCTGCTCTATGTCATGATTCCGCAGACGTTCCGCAATGTTTTGCCTACGCTGACCAGCGAGTTTATCTTGCTTTACAAGGATACGTCGCTGCTTGCCGCCGTGGGTGTGGTCGAGATCGTCATGAACGCCCGTACCATCGTGGCCACGACGGGCTCCATCACGCCGTATGTGGTTGCCGCCCTGTTCTATCTGGTCATCACCCTGCCGCTCGCTCGCTTGGTGAGCGGTCTTGAGGCGAGGCTTTTGGGCACGGCCGAGACCAAGAAGAAGCGTCCCGCCAAGAGCGCCGGACAGGTTGTCGCGACGCCTGCCGATCACATCGCCGGTCTGTAAGGAGGTCCTATCATGAGCGAAACCAATAACTCGAACGAGGTCGTCGTCAGTATCAAGAACCTCCAGAAGGCCTTTGGCGACAACGTGGTCCTGCGCGATATCGATCTGGATGTGCACAAGGGTGAGGTCGTTGTGGTCTTGGGCCCCTCGGGCTCGGGCAAGTCGACGATGCTTCGCTGCATCAATCGTCTGGAGCATCCCACGAGTGGCTCGATTATCGTTGAGGGCGTGGATGTGTGCGCCAAGGGTGTCGACCTCAACAAGGTGCGTACGCATCTGGGTATGGTGTTCCAGCAGTTCAATTTGTTCCCGCACCTGTCGGTCAAAAAGAACGTCATGCTTGCGCAACAAAAGGTGCTCAAGCGCAGCAAGGAAGAGGCCGAGAAGATCGCCGTCGAGGAGCTGACCAAGGTCGGTCTTGCCGAGCGCATCGATTTTATGCCGAGTCAGCTTTCGGGCGGCCAGCAGCAGCGCGTTGCCATCGCCCGCGCCCTGTCGATGAACCCGCACGTCATGCTCTTTGACGAGGCCACCTCGGCGCTCGACCCTGAGCTCGTGCGCGACGTCCTGGGCGTCATGCGTGACCTGGCGCACGACGGTATGACCATGATCGTCGTGACGCACGAGATGGGCTTTGCCCGCGATGTCGCCGACCGCGTCGTCTTTATGGACGGCGGCGTCATTGTGGAAGAGGGTACGCCGAGCGAGGTCTTCGACCACCCCAAGAGCGAGCGCACCAAGGCGTTCTTGGGCAATATCTCGTAGCCGGTTGATGTAACTGCCGTTACAAAAGAGCGGGGGCTGGACTTGAATCCAGCCCCCGCTCTTTTGTAGGGATGGGGATGTGCTTTGATGCAGGCTCTTTTGGAAGCCCTGGGTTCGTTACGCGAGCTCGGCTCCGAGGGCCTTGCAAGCGGTCTCGCCCTCGTCGTCGGGCGCGTCGTAGCAGATGGTGGAGTCCACGACGTTGACGCCGGCATCGTCGGCGTCGGCCTTCCAGTTGTCCATCCACTCGCCCTCGGCCCATGAATAGGAGCCAAAGAGGACGACCTTCTTGTCGCCGAGAGTCTCCTTGACCTCGTCCCACATCGGCTGGAACTCATCGTACTCGAGTTCCTCAGAACCCATGGCGGGACAGCCGAAAGCGAAGGCATCATATTCGGCGGCCTTGTCGGCAGAGAAGTCGGCGCAAGGGATGACCTCAGTCTCGGCACCTGTGGACGTGGCGCCTTCGGCGACGAGGTTTGCCATGGCCTCGGTGTTGCCCGTGCCGCTCCAGTAGACGACGGCGATCTTGCTCATGTTGAGTCCTTTCAGTTGTGCGGCAGGTTGCCGCGGCTTCTATGTTCTATCGGGTTGCCTGGGCAAGTTGCGCCAAGCTGCAGCCCTGCTGATAGACAAAGGTGAAGTATTGGGTGCAGGCACGGTAGGCATCAAATGTCGCAAGTGCCTGCTCGACATTTGCGTAGACCTTCCAGGCCCCAAAGACCTTGTAGTTCTCGCCGCGCTGGACGATAAACTCGTGCACGTCGTCGTAGGGATATCCAAGGAAGTAGCCTATTTCGTGCGGAAACTCGCAGGTGCAGTCTTTGCTGCAGCTAGCTTGCTGGGGTAGTGCGCATCGAGTCTGGCTACAGGCGCATTCTGCGACGTTATTGCTCGCGAGCGTGATGCGTGATGCCAAATGCACAAGACATGCCGAAAGGTCTCTCGTGTCGTAGCCTTCCGAGGCGAGCGCCGTTTTGGCGCGAGGGTCCGCGAAATAGGTGGTGAGGCTTTTGGTTCGGTACACGTACACGAGTGCTCCGCAGGGCCGCCAGACCAAAACACTCAGGTGGATGCCAAGCGGGTCAAGCTCGCGGTTGCACTGGGCGATAACGTTGAGCAGGCGTGCTCGGCGTTCTGCGATGGTTTCTGTTGCGGTCGAGCCGTCCTCGTGGGCGTAGATGCCTGGATAGGTAAAGAGCGATGCCGGCTTGATTCCCGCGAGCGTGGGGGAGCAGTTGCGCACGACTGCTGCCTGAAACGTTGGGATGTCTATGGTTCGAGTCACGGTGCTCCTTACGGATCTAAACTGTTAGCCTAGGAAAACTTATACACGAAAGTAAGCCATGGTCAACAAAAAAGTTTGAAGAGGGAAACTAACTGACCGAACAGACATGATTTTGGGTTAAGATGGGGACACCCCATGGGGGTATCTAGATAGGGCTACTTGAAAGGGGAACGCATGAGTGACTTGCTCAACCCTGCGAATCTCATCGTGCTTGCCGTGATTGTCGTTGGCATGTTCTTTGGCCTGCGTCGCATTGTCGCTTCGACACACGGAAAGAGCTGCTGCAGCGATGGCGCGAGCGGTAAGAAGGCCAAGAAGGTAGTGGTTGCGGATACCGATCCGTCCCACTACCCCTATAGCGATGAGTTGCTCATCGGCGGCATGAGCTGCGATGGCTGCGCTCAGAATGTGGCCAATGCCCTCAATGCGCTGAATGGTGTGTGGGCAACGGTAACGTACGCGGACCACACGGCACGCGTACGCTCGAAGCGCCCGGTTGATCGCGACACACTCGAGACGGCGGTGAGGGGTGCGGGCTATTACGTTATGAAAATGTAGGCGTTGCCCTCTCCGGTGGGTACCAGCCTCCTGCCCATTGTGACTATCGGCATCCAAAAATTTGCGCAAAAATAACCTTTAGATGCGGCAAAAGTGGAGTTTGGTGACGGTTTGCGCGGAATTCGGTTGATTTCCGATCTCAGCCGAACACTTTGAGCGGATAGGCCGTTCCCGCAGTTAGCTGAACGCCCCCGCGGCCCCTCCTGGGGTCCGGGGGCGCCGTTTTCCCAGTTGAAGGAGCGGTGGAGATGTGTTTCGATAGGTCCGGTGGCCATGCTCCGCCCGCCGCCCGGCACCTCTTCCCAGACTCAGCCGGACGGTCGGTCCGTCTATTCCGTTTTTCCTTCTAGCCTAGGCCAGCGGGGCATCGCCCCTCTCGGCGCGCGCCCTCTCGATGAGCCCCGGCGTCAGGTCGAGATCGCCGAGCGCCACGTCCTCCACGCCGTAGGCGTCCAGCGCCGCCGCCGCGTCCTCCCCGAGCATCGCCCTGAAGGCCCTGGCGGGCGTCGAGAAGCCGAGCGCGCCGCGGGGCTCGGAGTTCACGTGCGACATGGCCAGCGCCAGGTCCGCCGGGGCGAGCCGGTCGAACCTGAGTCCGGAGCCCTTGGGCAGCAGCTTCCTTATCTCGACGTGGTTTCGCTCGCAGGCGCCCTTCTGGTCGCTGCGCCTCGGGTCGCAGTAGAACAGCCTCGTCTCGCCCGGCCCCTCGCCGACGAGGTCCGCGATCGCCCGCTCGTCGGAGAACTCCGTGCCGTTGTCGGTGAGCACGGCGCGGAAGACCCTGCCCATGCCGTCGGCGCCGAGGACCTCCCTGATATCGCCCAGGGCGGCCGCGACGCGCCCGGCGGTCTTCTCCGCCAGCGGCAGCGCGAGCTGCAGCCTGCTGGGGCGGTGCAGCAGCGTGAGCAGGCAGGCGGAGTCCTCCCGGGCGCCCTCGACGGTGTCCATCTCCCAGGCCGCGGCGCACGCGTCCTCCCCGAGGGCGAGGAACGCGGCATGCGACCTGCGGGCGGAGTGGCGCGTGGCCGCCCGGCCGGCGGCGCGCTTCCTCGGCCTGTAGCCGACCTTGCGCCTGAGCTCCATGTTGGTCATGCCGTCGTAGCCCGCCGAGACCCAGCGGTAGATCGTCGAGGGCGACAGGTCCACGGGCCCGCCGTTCCGGGCCGACAGCTGCTCGGGCGACAGGCCGCGGCGCAGGCCGTCGCGAATGTGGGCGAGCGCCTCGGCCGCGGCGGGCTCGTCGGCGTCTATCCCGCGCCTGGACGAGACGAGGACCGAGTCGGCGCACAGCTGCGCGGCCCGGGCCTCGTAGAAGATGTGGGGGCGGCGCTTGCAGCCGATCGCGCGGTACCGGCCGCAGCCGTTGCAGCATCGCGGCCACGCCGCCAGGCGCGGGCAGGCCGCCGACAGGTCGGCGGAGGCGTCCACGCGCTCGCCGCGCCTGGACTTCGGCGCCGTCACGAACCTGTGCGACGCCACCTCGGCGCTCACCGTCGAGGGCGACCTGCCCAGCTCCCTCGCGATCTCCCTGCACGAGGCCCTGCGCTCCAGCATCCTCTGGACCGTGTCCCGCTCGTGCCTCGTGAGCCTTCCGTAGGCCCTCGGGACCGCCTTCTCGGAACCCTTCTTCCTCTTTCCGGACATGCCGTCCTCCGATCTCCCGGGGCCGGCCGGTCCGGCCCTCAGGGTATCGGGTTCCCACATTCATCCGCACATGTGCGGATGAATGTGGGAAGTGTTCGGATGAAGTTGATAATCAAGGTTGCGCGGAATTCACTACCAATCGAGCATCTATTAACCCGTCCAAAAAATTACAGGTGTTTACTTATACACTGATTATTGCTATGCTCAGATTGCAATTAACCGTGGACAGAAATGAAGAATGCTATAACTGGGCTTTAGGACAGGGGAGGCTATAACCTTATGAGACGAGTGGGAACACTTGGCTTGGTGGCAGCGCTTGCCGCTATCTTGGTATCGCCGCTGCCGGCGCACGCCGAAGACGCATCGGGTGCCGTTACCTACAATGCGGGAAATGGGTATTCCTTTGAGAAGCTCTCGCATCCTACGGTAGGAACGTCGCAGCCGGATGGCATCGTCGACTACCAGGGTAACGGTGCCGTTGCCGTTCCGGGCGCCGATGGTAATACGGCCAACAACGAAGGCGATCGCGGCCAGAGCTACACTTGGGCGGCTGCGAGCTATGGTGACTGGCTTTATGTGGGCACCTGCTATGCGGCGATGGGCAACACGCTGACGCTCATGAACAGCACGCTGGGCGATTCCTTTGATGTCGAAACCATGCGCCTGACGCTGGAGGCCATGTTTAACGGTACCTTCTTCTATGGACAGCAGAAGGAGGACGGCACGGCCGACAAGGACAGCGGCGGCATCTTGGTCAAGATCAATACCAAGACCGGTGAGACCAAGCTGCTACTCTCTGAATCGCTCAACGGCGTCGCTCCTTTGTTCCGCAATGCCGTGAGCTATAAGGGTAAGCTCTATTTCTGCGGCAGCGTCAGGACCAATGGCGGCAAAGGCGGCCTGCCTGCTGTATACGAGATCGATCCTAAGACGGATGAGTACAAAGTTGTCTATCAAGGCCTTTCGAGCATGCAGGATTACGGTGCTGCCTACAAGCAGGGCATTTCTACCGGTATCCGCGGCATGTGCGTCCATGATGGCCAGCTCGTCATCAGTAATGTGGGTAAAGACGCGAACGGTAATTTTGTGTCGACAATCCTGACGTCGTCTGACCCCTCGAAGGGCCAGGACAGCTTCACCGAGATTGCCAACTCGGAGACGCTGTTTGGCTATCCGGCGATTCGCTATAAGGACAGCATCTACGGCGGTGCCATTTGGGATATGGTCTCGTACAATGGCCATCTCTATGCGACCATCTGCACCGGTACGCCCGAGAACGCTCCCGATGATAATTCCATGCAGTCGTTTGCCATGGTCCGTGGCGACAAGAATGCCGACGGCAGTTATTCGTGGACTCCCATTGTCGGCGATCAGAAGACGGACGGTGCAAAGTACTGCTTTGGCATCGATCCTGCCCGTACCCGTTCTGGCGCTGCCAACCTCATCGTCTACAACGACTACCTCTATATCGGTGAATACAACGACGAGGAGATTGCCCTCGAGCGCATCCTGTTCAACAAATCCAACACCGAAGAGGGCGGTAAGAGCAGCATGGGCGGCGTTGACTGCTCGTTTGTGAATGCCAATCTTGAGCAGTCGGTTAACATCTATCGCATGGACAAGGACGAGAACATGGAGCTCGTCGTTGGCGATCGCACCGACATGTTCCCCGAGGGCGGTATTTCCGGCCTGACTTCGGGCTTTGGCCGAAACGAGAACCAGTACATTTGGCGCATGCAGAAGTTCGACGGCAAGCTGTATATCGGTACCTTTGATACCGCGAGCCTGCTTGAGCCGATCGGCCAGTTCTCCAATGGCGACATTATCGATATGACGCCCGAGGAGTGGGACTCTCAGGTTCAGCGCCTTAGGGACCTGCTCGATCACCTGCTCGACAAGAAATCGCCTGACGACCCCATCGTTCCCGTGAACACGCTTGCGGACGATGATTCAAACGAGGCCGTCGAGGTCGATGATTCGAACGAAGCTGCCGAGGTTGATGATTCAAACAAGGCCGTCGATGTCGATGACGAGAAGACCGAGGTTGCTAAGGGCTTTGGCGATCTGAGCGATGCGCTGGAGGATGCCGCGGGCGGTCTTTGCGATCAGGCCGCGACGATGTCCCAGGACTTTGAGGACGACGCCGCTTATGTCCAGAAGATCGATGGCGAGATCGCGTACTTCAAGTCCTTTGCCGACCAGTATCAGGACATGCTCGATAGCTATGAGAGCCTTAAGCAGCAGTACGAGGATGCCTATGGCACCGAGCTGCCGAGCGATATTCAGGATGCGCTCGATAAGCTGCTGAGCGAGGAGAACCTCAAGAAGTTGCAGAGTGTCCTTACGTGCATGTGTTACCTGCGCGATGCCGAGCGCGGCTTTGATATGTATGTGACCGAGGACGGCGTGAACTTTACGACGCTGACGACTAATGGCTTTAACGATCCGTATAACCATGGTCTGCGCACCTTTGCGGTGACCAACCAGGGTCTGTGCCTTGGTACCGCCAACCCGTTCTATGGTTGCCAGGTCTGGATCCAGCGCAAGGAGAATTCGGAGAATCCGGTTGATCCCGGTACTCCGGATCCGACGGAACCCACCGATCCTTCGCAGCCGGGTGGCGGCGATCAGCCTGGCGGCAGCCAGACGGGTGGCAACGACCAGTCGAGCAGCACCACGACCACCGTCACGACGACCGCTAAGAAGACTCCGAAGGACGGCTCGCTGCCTCGCGCTGGCGACTCGACCCTCACGCTGGTCTTGGGATTGCTGGTTGCAGCTGCCGCAGTGCTTGGCATTGCTCTCGTCTTGCGCAAGCGTTCTCGTCGCTAGGCTCGTCCGCGTAGCTCAATGTCTTGGATATCGTCGAAGTCGATGGCGATATCCCTGAGTTTGAGCAGCTTGAACGCGGGAAGCACTTCGTCGAGAATGCCGGTGCGGCTACGATAGCCGTACGTATCGTAATAGGTGACGCGCACCAAGTCGCCACGTTTGAGGCCCTCGAGCTTTTTTGAAAGCTCGAGGGCTTTTTCTTCCGTGAGTTCGCATTTTGGTTCGACGGTGATTTCCTGCTTGCGCACGAGTTCGTAGTATCCCGTGAGGGCGGCAAAGGGCATAAACTGTGCGGCGCGGTTGGCGCGCACGGCACCGTTGGCAGTGAGCTTGGGGTCGGCGGCGCGGCGTCTGCCCTCGGGGTCCGCCAGACGCTCGAAGGCGGTCGGCGGGCGCACGGGCTGTTGTTTGGGTTTAGGCACGGTGTCCTCCAACTTGGTCGTTGCGTTCGCGTGCGGTGGCGCCGGCGGTAAAACTCAATCCTTTGACCAGGGCGTTCTTGCCGTATTTGCCTTTTACGGCCAACACGGCGCGCGCCAAGTCGCGCTCGCGCTCATCCGCCTCGATATCGCTGAACAGATCGATGGTGGCAAATTCTTCGGGTACCAGATTGCCAAATCCCAGGTTGATGCGCTTGACCGGTCGTTTGGGATCGACGGTCTGCGCCCAAAGCTCATCGAAATAGCCCATGATCTTCTTAAACGAATTGGTGCGCTCGGGCAGCTTTCGCGAAGCGTTGGAGTGCGCAAAGAGTGCGGCATAGCCACCGCGCGGTTTGCCGCCATGCTCTCCCACAAAGATGCCATCGATTGCCTGCGCCTCGCGCACCAGGCGGCGCCGTTCGCCATCTCGCTGGACGGGCTTGGGCGCACGGGGTGCGAGCTCGGGGCCGGCGGTTGCGGCGGGTTCGATGCTCGACGTGCTCGAACGCAAATGCCCGCATCCGTCTACATATTGCGCTGTGCCGCTGGCGTCGAGGCGGCGTATGTCGGCGCGCTCGCTCGCGTAGCCTACAAAGAGCGAGATGCTGTCGCACACCACGTGCTTATCGACTAAGTCCAACATGGCGTTGTCGACCATCTCGCGCAAGACGGTGTAGGCCTGCTCGTAGGCATAACCCTTCGAGAGCACCTGTCCTGTGGTGGTCGAAGTTGCTTGCGGGCGATAGGCTTGGATATCGGCGATGGTTGTCGACTCGCGCCCGAAGGCGTGGTCGATAAGATACTCGGCTTTGACGCCGAGCTCGTCGTAGAGCAGGTTTTCGTCGAGCGCCGCGACGCCCATCAGATCGTAGACGCCGTATTTTTCGAGTCGCGCTGCCACGCCGGGCCCGATGCCCCAGATGTCGGTGATGGGGCGATGGGGCCAGATCTCCTTGCGAAAGGTCTCGTCGTCGAGTTTGCCGATGCGACTGGGCACGTGCTTGGCGGTGATATCGAGTGCAACCTTGGCCTGGAATAGGTTGGGGCCGATGCCGACCGTCGCCGTGATGCCGGTGCGTGCCAGGACCTCGTCGCGCAACATGCAGGCGAAGCCTTCCGCATCGGTGTGATAGAGGTCCAGATAGGGTGTCACGTCGATAAAGCATTCGTCAATTGAATAGACGTGAATGTCTTGCGGACTGACGTATTCCAGATAGATGCCGTAGATTTGCGCCGACACTTCCATGTAGTGCTGCATGCGCGGTACGGCCTTGATGTAGTCGATGCCGTCGGGAATCTCGAATAGACGGCAGCGATTGTGTATCCCTAGGTCCTTCATGGCCTGCGTGATGGCAAGGCAGATGGTCGTGCGTCCGCGCGATTCGTCGGCAACGACCAGGTTGGTGGTGAGTGGGTTGAGCCCGCGGTCAACACACTCGACGCTGGCATAAAACGTCTTAAGGTCGATGCAGATATAGGTGTGACGCTCGTGCCCCACGCGTCCTCCCATCAAACACATGTTCTTATCGAATACCTGTTCGATAATACCCGCTCGACCGGACACCGTCAAAACCTGCCAAAAAGGGACAGGTGCGGTCGTGCGGTTGGATCGGGTTTTAACGCAGCCCTAAAGAGCGTGAAACAGCTCGGAAAACCTCGCTTCTTAGCATGAGCCTAACGATTGATACCGCCTATACGCACGGAAGGGTTGTGGGAAAGATGGTCAATTATGGGTTTGGTATGCCGACGCGCCTTGTTGCGGATGGGGACGTGGCTCGCTGGTGTGGACGATTGGTCGCTCACTACGGCGGCACTAAGGCGCTGGTCGTGCTGGGAGGCGACAAGCACACGCGTGATGAGCTTGTCTCGGCGGCACTCGGCTCGGTTGATCGAGCTCTGCTCGAGCGCGTGCTTTTCCGCTGCGGCTCGGCTGGCGATGGGGGAGACGAGCTGATCGACGAAGCCGTGGCCCTGGCGACCGACGAAGGCGTGGACTTTGTCCTGGCGATTGGCGATGCCGATACTGCCGGCTTTGCGCGCGAGCTCGCGCGTCGCATGGCGGCGCTCGATGCCGGCGAAGACGGTTTTGTCCCTTATGGATGCATTCTCTCGGAGGGCAAGGCGCCTGCTGTCGTGGGCACCGGTGAGGTTCCCGTTTTTGCCATTATCGCGCCCGAACTGCTGGAGGGCATCGGGTCTCCTCTGCGTGAGTTGCTCGGTAGCATCTGCGCCGCGGCCTAATATTTGCCATAAAAGGACGGGTTATTTTTGGTTGGTAAAGCGTTTGACCTGCCAAAATAAGCCTGTCCCTTTTTAATCGGTTGCCGTTCGGGGGCCGATTGGCAACGCTCGCTGATTGTAGTCTTGACCTGCGCTAGAATAGTGGCATCTGAATGTCCGGGCGCATGGAGGCGTGCGCCCGTATGCTGAGGAGGACTCTATGGCAACTGTTGCCGCACCTATCGATGCTACGTCGACTGCCGCTTGGAAGGCGCTCGAGGCTCATCAGGAGAAGCTCGAGGCCGAAGGTATCGACCTCAAGGCCTGGTTCGCTGCTGACGCCGACCGCGTGAACAAGCTGAGCTTTGACGCCGGTGACCTGCACTTCGATCTGTCGAAGAACCTGGTGACCGATGAGACCGTCAAGCTGCTGTGCGATCTTGCTCGTGAGGTGAAGCTCGAGGAGCGCCGCGACGCCATGTTCTCCGGCGAGCACATTAACACCACCGAGGACCGCGCCGTCCTGCACACCGCGCTTCGCCGCCCCGCAACCGAGAGGGGCCAGCTCATCGTCGACGGCCAGGATG
The DNA here is from genome assembly GCA_958420205.1 of uncultured Collinsella sp. Taxonomy (GTDB): domain Bacteria; phylum Actinomycetota; class Coriobacteriia; order Coriobacteriales; family Coriobacteriaceae; genus Collinsella. Next base: position 41,225 of record CATZIX010000005.1, read on the forward strand.
TCGTCGCCGACGTGCACGAGGTCCTCGACCGCATGTATGCCTTCGCCGAGCGCGTGCGCTCCGGTGAGTGGAAGGGTGTTACCGGCAAAAAGATCGAGCACCTGGTGTCCATCGGCATCGGCGGCTCCGATCTGGGCCCGGTCATGGCTTACGAGGCTCTGCGTCCCTATGCCGACGCCGGTATCGACTGCCGCTATATCTCCAACATCGACCCCAACGACCAGGCCGAGAAGCTTAAGGGCCTGGATCCCGAGACCACGCTCGTGATCATCGTCTCCAAGACCTTCACCACGCTCGAGACCCTCACCAACGCCCGCGAGGTCAAGACCTGGATGCTCGAGCAGCTCAAGGCCCAGGGCGCCATCGACGGCTCCGATGAGCAGAACGCCGAGGCCGTGGCAAAGCACTTCGTCGCCGTTTCCACCGCACTCGAGAAGGTTGAGGCCTTCGGTATCGACCCCGCCAACGCCTTCGGTTTCTGGAACTGGGTCGGCGGTCGCTATTCCGTTGACTCCGCCGTGGGCTTGTCGCTGATCGTCGTGCTCGGCCCCGAGCGTTTCCAGCAGTTCCTCGAGGGCTTCCATGCCATCGACGAGTACTTCTGCAACACGCCGCTCGAGAACAACGCCGTCGCGCTGATGGGCTTGCTCAACGTCTGGTACGTCAACTTCTTCGGTTCCAAGAGCCATGCCGTGCTGCCGTACTGCCAGTACCTGCACCGTTTCCCGGCCTACCTGCAGCAGCTCACCATGGAGTCCAACGGCAAGCATGTCCGCTGGGACGGCAGCGCCGTGACCTCCGATACCGGTGAGATCTTCTGGGGCGAGCCCGGCACCAACGGTCAGCACGCCTTCTACCAGCTGCTGCACCAGGGCACCGTGGTGGTCCCGGCCGACTTTATCGCTTTCGCCAACACTGCCAACCCCGCAACCGACAGCGGCCAGGATGTCCACGAGCTGTTCCTGGGCAACTTCCTGGCCCAGACCAAGGCGCTCGCCTTTGGCAAGACGGCCGATGAGGTGCGCGCCGAGGGCACGCCCGAGCAGATCGTCCCGGCCCGCTGCTTTGAGGGCAACCGTCCGACGACCTCGATCTTCGGCGACACGTTGACCCCGTTCGCGCTCGGCGAGCTCATCGCCCTGTACGAGCACATTACGTTTGTCGAGGGCACGGTCTGGGGTATCGACTCCTACGATCAGTGGGGCGTCGAGCTGGGCAAGCAGCTTGCCAAGCAGATTACCCCGGCCTTCCACGACGACGCCGCCAAGGCCGAGCAGGACGCTTCGACCCAGGCGCTCATCGAGTTCTACCGCGCTCACCGCAAGTAGTTTTTCGGCTGACTTGGCTTATGACGAAAGGGGCCCGTATCCTATCGGATGCGGGCCCCTTTGCTTTGCCGTGGTCCCGGGGCGCACGGCCTTTGTGGAACATCGTCGGGGCGCCGCGCGCTGCGAGAACCCTGCGCCTAGATCTCGGCCTCCGCATGGCCTCGCTGCGCCTCGGGCAGCTCCCCGTAGAGCGGATGGTCTTCGAGCCTAAAGCGCTCGACCTGTTCGGGAGTGCGACCGCGTACAAAGAGCCACGAGCGATCGATCGGCGTCGCCATGAGCGTGCTGGGCAGCGCGTCGGCGCGGTCGGAAAACACCCGGGCACTCTCGGGATCCTGGAACGCCAGCACCAGATGCGTGTCGCAGTTGCCCATGATGGAGCGTGCGCGTGCCTCGCCATAGAGCGCATCGAGCTGGTTGGTCGACTGCAGCAGCAGCGTTGCCCAGATGTTGCGGCTTCGGATAATCGAGAGCACGTTGTCGATCTGGGGGATCTGCAGATTTGCGAAGTCATCGAGCATAAAGCGCACGGGCACGGGCAGGCTGCCGTCGGGCTGCCTATCGGCCTCACGAATGAGGCCCATAAACGCCTGCGAAATAAAGAGGCCGGTCAGCGGATCGAGATTGCGGTCAATATCGCTCACGGTTACAAACAGGGCGCAGGGGGTGTGTCCCATGGAAGCGAAGTCCACCTGATGACACTCACGATAGAGCTGTGCCGCACCGTCGAATCCCAGACACATGACCTTTTCGGCAAGGATGCCGACGATGCTCGCGTGCATGCGCTCGGCATTTTGCGTAATGGCGTAGCGCCGCCATAGCGAGAGGGCATAGCTTTGGGGGTCGGTCGTGATCAGGTCGTCAAACAATCGACCCGTGGCACCGTCCTGCAGGTGCTCGATCAGCTTGATGACCGAGCTGATCGTCTGCTCGTCGGCGGGTAGCTGTTCGGTGACGTAGGCGATAAGACACGACAGCAGGTTTGCCGCCGCATGATCCCAAAAAGGCTGGTTGTTGTCCTCGATGGGGCAGATGGCCTTTGCCACCGAGAGGATGTCCTGCTGGTTGGGCCTGCCGTTCGCCTTGCGGCGAATGTGCCTCAGGGGGTTGTAGCCGCAGCGCTCGATGCCGGGCGCAAGGGCCGGGACGGTGTTGAGGTCGGCGAAGTTGAGACAATGCACGCGGTAACCGTGGGCTGCCAGCACGGGTCCCACTTCGCGACAGAGCGTGCCTTTGGTGTCGAGCACGATGTAGCTTGCGTTCATTTGCAGCAGGTTGGGCTTGAGGACGTTTCGGGTCTTGCCGGCTCCCGAGGGGCCGATCACAAGTGCGTTGTTGTTGAGTCCCGTTTGGCGGGTGTCGCAGGAAAGCGTTCGATCCTTGGCGAGGATGGTGGACGATGCGGACTCAGATGCGGCGAGGCGGCTGGCGAGGTTAGACATGGGCGACCTCCTTGGTGGTCGAGAGGATTTCGTGGGCAAAGCCGAGCTCGACGGCGCGCTCGGCCGAAAGGTAGGTGTCTTTTGCAGTGAGGGACTGGATGCGCTTGGGCGTGAGGCCGCTGCGGTCCGAGAGGATTTGCGTGAGGGTCTTGCGGGTCTGCATGAGACGCCGGCTGGTTTCCTGCAGCGCAAGTGCCGAGCCGCCTGCCCCCTGGGGGATCAGCGGGTCGTGAATCATGAGCTCTGCATGGGGCGCCATACGGCGATCGTCGCCGCCCATAAAGATCACGGCGCCCATGGACGCGGCGAATTCCAGGCAGACGGTGCGGATGGGGCACGATGCGAGGCGCATGGCGTCATAGATCGCAAGACCCGATCGCACGCTTCCGCCGGCGCTGGCGACAAATATGGTGATGGGGCGGCTGGGGTCGGTGGCATCGAGCAGGCGAATCTGCTGGCATAGGTCGTGGGCCATCGGGGTTTCGATGTTTCCCATGACGGAGAGCTCGCGACGGGCGAGCATCTCATCGTAAATGCTGGTGAGCGTGATACCTCGGGCGGATTCACGCATGGTGAGGGGGCTGATGATGGGGGAATGATTGGTGTCCATGAGGACTCCTTTCTGTTGGTTGTGTTGTGGAATAGGATTGTTGCCCGCGGAGGGGCTGGCGGGCTACAGGGTTCGTCCGAGCCTGAGATCGAGCTCGGCTGTGGGGCAGGCTGCCTGTTCGTGCGGCTCGCAAGCGCCAAGGGCTCCAAAGCGATGGAGCGTTGCGACGGGCGTGGTGTAGGCGAGCCGCAGCTGATGCTCGACAGGGGCACATCCGTCATTTTTGTAATGAGCCGCGTAGTACTGCGCGATGCTGGCGTTCATCTCGCTGCCATTGCGATGGCGCTCAAACTGGCGTCTGCAGGTCTCGATGATCTTTGCTACCGACTTGGGTGCCGTCGCGGGAACAAGGGCGAGATAGCCCTCAAATAGCTCGTTGATGCTCAGGAGGCACAGCAGATCGATCAGCGTCCTTATGGCTGCTCCCTCGGCGGAAAAGTGCGCGGTCATGCGGTTATATCGGTTGCGGTCGACGATGGCCGCATGGGGTCTTGGAGTTTTCTGCCCCGTGGTCCCGGGCTTTTGCCGCGCCTGTGTATTGAGCTCGACGCTGCAGCGCTTGAGGCCGTCCAACGGAAGGAACAGTGCGGTGCGCAGGGTGTTCCGCTTGCTTTCGAGTTCATGACGCTCGTCGGGTTCCCATTCGAGCTTGAGTTTCGTGTCGAGCGCCGTAAGCATATGGGCTAGGCAGCCTACGGTAAGAACGTACGAATCGTTGTCGCGTTTTGGGGCATAGGGGTCTGTCAGCTTGCGAATGTCGGGGTCGCCCATGATCTTTGTGCAGCGCTTCAGCAGTTGAGGGTGGTCGGCCAAGATCGTCGCGAGCGGTAGCGACGCGTAGTTCTTGATGGTCGCGGCGGCAAAGGCGGCGTCATATTCGTTTGCATATGCTCGCTCAATTCGGGCATCCAGAATGCTTTTCTTATCGCCGTCTTCAGCGTGGTGGTTTGTCATAGCTTCTCCAATCGGTTGATGTTCGTGCTGTTTTTTGATGTGTTAGTTGTCGTGAGTGATGTGCTTGCCGTGGGTGATGTGCTGACGTTGGGGTGCTATGCGGTTTTCAATGAGCCCGTGAGGCAGTTGCTGCAGGGGCGGGATGGAACGGCCCATGCAAGGCGGAAGGCATCGTGCTCAAAATCGAGACAGCAATGCCCTGGGTGCCTCACATGTGGCAGTTACCTCATTAAGTTGTCATTGCGTTTGGGGTTGTACTTTGCCGATCTTCCTTCTCTTACACGCTAAAACTCAAACTTCATATGCTCGATCTACTTAAAACCGCAACGGCGGTCTTTTATCAACTTATATGTCGGAACGCGTCTTTGCAAGTACTTTTTTGCCTTTGTTTCAAATGGGGTGGTTTTGCAACCGTCATACGCGCGCTGTGCGAACGTGCCCCGGCTCGGATAAGATAGTGCGCGATAAAAACGATGCAAGGAGGCACATATGGCAATTAAAGCCATCGCAATGGATATCGACGGTACGCTCACCAACGACCAGAAAGTGATTAGCCCGCGTACGCGCGAGAAGCTGCTCGCGGCGCAGGAGTCGGGCATTAAGCTCATCTTGGCTTCGGGCCGTCCCGCATGGGGACTGCACGCCTTGGCGCAGGAGCTCGACCTTCAAAACCATGACGGTCTGCTGGTTGCCTTTAATGGCGCGCATGTGGTCGACGCTCAGACCGATGAGGTCCTTTTTGACCAGGCCATGCCGGCTGACGAGCTGCACCGTCTGATTGATCACCTGCGTAATTTTGACGTGATTCCTATGATTTCGCGCGGTCGTGATTTGCATGTCGAGGACTCGTACCATTGCATGATCACGCTGCCTGACGGCTCGCAGAAGAATATCGTCAAGTATGAGCGCGATGCGTGCGATCTTAAGATCCGCGAGGTGGAGAGCCTGCATGAGGTTGCTGATGCTTATCCCGTGGACAAGCTGCTGACGGCGGGCGATCCGGCCTACCTGCAGGCGCATTACGAGGAGATGTATGCGCCCTTTACCCAGACGCTTTCGGGCATGTTTACGGCCGACTGGTACTTTGAGTACACGGCGCCCGGTATCGACAAGGCCCGCGCGCTCGAGGGTGCCCTGCCCAAGCTCGGCATCGATGCCAGCGAGGTCGTATCGTTTGGCGACGGCCAGAACGACAAGTCTATGATTGAGTGGGCCGGCACCGGTGTTGCCATGGGAAACGCCATCGATGAGGTTAAGGCCGTGGCCCAGATGGTGACCGCCAATAACAACGAAGATGGTATTGCGGTGGCGCTGGATAAGCTACTGGGTTAGAATCGCCGATTAATGCATGGTTCGGGCGCCTACTCGCGGGCGTCCTTTTGTTAGGGAGGGTGCCGTGTCCGCATTTCCGTTCGACGCCGTGATCTTTGACATGGACGGCGTCATTGTCGATACCGAGTATTACTACCTGGGCGAGACCGCCGCGTTTGCCAAGGAGCTTGGGCTTAACCTGACTCAAGATGAGTTGAACGGGCAGGTTGGTACCTCGCATCAGTTCTTCCTGCGTATGCTGGTCGATTGGTTTGAGCGCGCCGGTAAGGGGCATTTAACTGGCGAGGAAGCGTTGACCCGTTGGGACGAATGGGCGCATAAGCGTCCGCGCGACTATCAGGCTTTGATTAACCCAGGCGCCGTGGATACGATTCGAGAGCTGCCGCGCCGCGGCGTTCGCGTGGCGCTTGCCAGCTCGTCTCCCATGGATGGCATCGAGGAAGTGCTCAACGCATGCGGGCTGTCGGATGCCTTTGAGTATGTGGTGAGCGGCGAGCAGTTTAAGGAGAGCAAGCCCGAGCCCGACATCTACCTGCATGCGCTGGACCTGCTGGGGCTGCCCGCGAATCGCTGCTGCTGCGTTGAGGATTCGGTGCCTGGCATCACTGCCGGCAAGCGAGCCGGCCTGACAGTCATTGCCAAGCGCGAGGAGCGCTTTGGCTTTAGCCAGGATGCCGCGGACAAGATTATCGACCAGCTGCCGGAGCTGCTCGCGCTTTCTTAGGAGTGAGGTAGTTGCGCGTTTTTCGGGTCTGATGAGTAAATATCCGACATTTTGGTGCGGCACCTAGCATACTTTAAGCTAATGCGGGCTTAAGGACTTGCTGAATGCCCTTAAGCCCGTTTTAGACTTAATTGTGCTTGGAGAGGGTATATGCCACCGACTGAAGGGCTAACTGACGGTAAAGCAGCGATACCGCTGTACCAACAGGTTATTGATATCATCAAAAACGAAATCAACTCCGGTGCCTACAAGGCGGGCGCGCGGATACCCAACGAATTCGAATTGGCTGAGAGCTATAAAGTTGGCCGCGTTACCGTGCGACGCGCTATTGAGGAGCTCGTCCAGCAGGGCTATCTAACGAAGCGGCAGGGGAAAGGCACGTTTGTCAATGCCCCCAAGCTCAAGCGTAAGATTCGCCAGAAGGATGACGTCCAGAGTTTTTCGGACGCATGCCGCGTTAACGGAATGGAGCCGGGGGCGTGCGTCATTTCGAGAAAGATACTGCCGGCGGATTCCACCGAAGCGCAGTTCTTTGGTGTTCCCGTTGGAACTGACTTGATTTGCGTTGAGCGCGTGCGTACTGCCGATGGCGTCCCTGTCATGCTCGAGAACAACATATACGTTTACGAGGACAACGCCTATCTATCAACGGCACCTCTATCTAACCAATCCATTTTTGAGTTCGTGCGCAACCGGACGGGCCGCACGCCCGCGTTTACCGACCCGTGCACGCTCGAGATCGCGTGCGCGTCGCCCGAGGTCGCTCGACTGTTGGCAGTTCCCGTTGGCGAACCCTTGTTTTATATGGAAGCCTTCTTTTTCGATGAGCGGCGGCGGCCGTTTATCATCGGTCGTCAGCGGATCGTTGGGTCTCGCTACGTTTTTGACATCTAGGACATTGCGAATGGAAGCGCCCGGTAGATCATCTCACCGGGCGTTTCCATACCGTTCACGGCGCAAACGCAACCGCTCAACCGCGTTGCGGCAACCAGTTTGAAATTATCTTGATGAAGGAAAAAGCTGCTGGTAATCTATGGGACGTCATAGAACGTTTGCATTGTGCAAACGTTGAAGCGAGATGCGATGCAGTCTCGAGTTCTTTGGAGGTATCTATGTCAGATACGAAGGCGAAGAAGACAAACAGACGTTTTAAGTTCAAATTACCGCATGTCTATACGATCATGTTCTTGCTGATCGTTGTCTTTGCGGTCCTGACTTGGATCGTTCCCTCTGGTCAGTATCAGCGCAAGACGATTTCGACAGCGGCGGGCGAGCGCGAAGTCGCCGTTGCTGGAACCTATGAACAGGTCGATAAGAACTACACCGATTCCGAGACCGGCGAGACCATCAATCTGGGCCAGGATATCTTCGCGGTTCTGCAAGCGCCCACCAAGGGTATCCAAGAGGCTGCCGACGTCGTTGCGTTCGTCTTATTGATTGGCGGATCGTTCGCAATCATCACCAAGACCAACGCTTTGAATGCCGGCATGAGCCGTGTGATTAAAAAGCTCAAGAACAAGGACATCCTCATCATCCCCATCACGATGACATTGCTGTCCATTTGCGGCACTACGTTTGGTATGTCTGAGGAAGCCCTGCCGTTCTATGCCATCTTCATTCCCATCATGATGGGTATCGGTTATGACTCGATGACGGCATTCATCATCTGCTTCCTTGGTCCTAACCTGGGATATTGTGCTTCGACCATCGACCCGTTTAATGTTTTGATCGCCCAAGGCATCATTGGCATCGAGGGTAATCCGCAACTGTGGCTGCGCGCCGTTTCTTGGGTCATCTTCACTGCCGTCGGTATCGCATGGGCCATGCGCTACGCCATGCGCGTCAAGAAAAACCCCGAGTCGTCCATTGTGTACGAGGACGATAAGCTCAAACGTATTGAGTTTTCCGTGACCGATGCCTCCATCGAGGAAGAGTTCACTATCCGTCAGAAGCTCGTGCTTATCGATTTTGCTTGCGGTATGGGCATTATCGTCTGGGGCCTTGTTACCCAGGGCTGGTACATGAATGAGATTTCCGCCGTGTTCCTTGGCATGGGCTTGCTTGCCGGTATCCTGGGCGGTCTTGACCAGCAGACGATCGCAGAGGAGTTCGTTAAGGGTCTCGCCGACTTTGCGTACGCTGCCATCGTTATCGGTATCGCTCGCGGTATTCTGGTCATCGCCGAGGGCGGCATGATCATCGACACCATCCTCCAGGCGCTCGCTACCGCGCTTGCCGGTGCACCCGCCGCCGTCTACACCACGTTTATGTATATCGTCCTTGGCCTGCTCTCTTTGCTGGTTCCCTCGAGTTCTGGCCTGGCGGCGCTCACCATGCCCGTTATGGGCCCCCTGACCGAGCTCATGGGCCTCAATCCCGAGGCGGCCGTCACCGCGCTCCAGTTTGCCAACCAGACCATCAACACCATCAGCCCCGTGGCGGGCATGACGGTCGCCGGTCTTGCCGTGGCTAGGATTTCGTTTGGCCAATGGTGGAAGACCATTTGGAAGTTCTTCATTTTCATGGTCGTCTTTGGCGTGATTGTAACGGCAATCTCTGGCATGCTTCCGGTGTAGGTGGTTGTGATGTCTGATCGTTTGACGGTCCTGACGTCTAAGAGCGTCTTTACCGGTACGGGGGACCTGCCGTTTGAAGGTTTCGTAGCGGTCCGTGGCAATCGAATTGAGGCTGTTGGCACCAAGTGTGAGGTAGCTTCGTATTTGACCCAGGCGGACGAGGTAGTTGACCTGGGCGACCGCACTGTCATGCCTGGCCTGATCGATGTGCATACCTTCTATACAGGTTGGGCGCTGCGGACGTTGGGTTCTGATCTGTCCGGCATCGCTGATGCCAAAGAGGCTGTGTCGCTCTTGCGTGCGTGGAAAGAAGATCATCCGGATTGCGCGGCGGTTTTTGGCCACAACCTACCCGAAACGTTGGCATCGGATGCCGAGAACGCAAATACGGCAGCTGTGTTTGACGATTGTTTTGGCGATATCCCCGTCGTCTGCTTTACATCGGGTGCGGAGACCTGCGTTCTCAATGCTGCCGCCAGTGCGCGATACGGCTTTACACCCCAGGCGTGCTATGCCGAGAAGATCTGGCGCATGATGAGCGATTTCCTCGCGCTGCCCGAGGTGCGTGCCGGGTATTCGGACTACATGAGCATGCTTAACGAGCGTGGCGTTACCGCCATCAAGGAAATGGCGTTTGATGACTACTACGGCTTTGCCGACGAAATGGCTCGCCGTGAGGAATCTGGTGAGCTGACGGTTCGCGTCTCTATGATGTCGCAGCCGGTGGGCGCCGGTGCAAATCTGGCATATGCCCGCGAGGCGCGAGAGCGCTTCCGGGGACCGTTCGTTCGTTTTTCTGGCTTCAACCGTATGACCGATCGCGGCGTATGGGCGGGGCTTGCCGAGATGATAGACCCCTATGAGGACTCGGCCGATGCGGGCGCTGCCGGCAAGACGGTCGTCGAGGAGCCAGAGTGGGATCTGATTGAGAACGAGCTGCGTGCAATTGATGCTGACGGCTTCCGATATTCCTTGCATTGCCAGGGCGATGGCGCCGTTCGTCGCACCGTGGCGCTCTATGCCTCGCTGCCTCGAGACGAGCATGGACGGATGCTTCGCCGCCATGCGATTACCGATCTCGAGAACTCTGACCCGACCGACCTTGTCGAGTTTGGCAAGTTAGGTGGAATTTGCGAGGTCTATCCGCAGATTCTGACGCTGGACCGGCGCGAGGATTGCCTGTCGATGATGCGTCGACAAATTGGCGAGACGCGACTTTTGCACAGCTGGAATCGCCGCGGCATGGAAGATTCCGGATGCACAGTGTGCTGCGGCACGGATTTGCCGCTGCTGATTCCGAGCCTGGGCGAGTCAATCTACAGCGCGTGCGGCGGATTCTTCGCCGACGGACTGCCCGTGAATGAGGTCAACACGCTGACGCTTGTCGAGCTCTTGCGCGCTTGGACTGCCGGGGGCGCGTACGATCTGATGCGCGAGGACGAGCTGGGTACGCTTGAGGTTGGCAAGCTTGCCGATATCTGCGTGCTCGATCGGGATGTGTTCGACCTCGATTATCGCGACGCACGCGATCTTGCGGTTGACATGACGATGTCGGACGGACAAATCGTGTTCGATCGAAATAGGGAGGCATAAGATGTCTGAATCCAAACCGACGCTGCACCGCGAACAGATTGCGGGCATGAATATCCACTACATCATGTGGTCGCTCGATTACTTCCTTGATGTGCAGCAGCGTTTGGGCTTTGAGTCCATTGAGCTGTGGTGTGCGGAGCCGCATGTGACGCTCGACCACACGGGCTACTTTGAAGCTGAGGTCCTGGCGAAAAAGGCTGCAGACCGTGGGCTTAGGTATCGTACTCTGTGTCCCGAGAATGTTGTCTATCCTTGGCAGTACTGCGCACGCAAACCGCTGCATGAACAGCGCGGCCTGGCGTACTTTAAGCACGGCATTGAGCTTGCCGAGGTACTTGGGTGCGACCGCATGTCCATCAACTCGGGCTGGGGCGACTGGGACGAGGACCGCGAGGAAGCCTGGAAGCGCAGCCGCGAGCACTTGTCCATTCTGGCGGAGTATGCCGGTGAGCACGGTCTGGTGCTTACGATGGAAAGCCTGCGTCCCGAGGAGAGCAACCTTGTGACGACGGTTTCCGATGCGAAGCGCATGATTGACGAGGTCGCGAGCCCGTACTTACAGCCCATGGTTGATACAACCGCGATGGGCGTTGCAGGCGAGACGCTCGAGGACTGGTTTGCCGCCTTTGGTGATGGGGCAATTCACGAGATGCACTTTATCGACGGTGACCCGTATGGCCATCTGGTGTGGGGCGATGGCAAGCACGATATGGACGCCTTCGTCGCCACGCTCAACGCCCATGGTTTCGACGGCATGCTGGGCCAGGAAATCACGGACGGTCGTTACTACGATGATCCGGCGGCGGCAGATGCCAAGAACATGGCCGCATTCGAGAAATATCTGATTGACTAAAACAACTATCGGCTACGCAACCAACGTCATTGATTGCGGGTCAAATAAGAAAGGAACTGGATATGAACGCACACGATCTGATCAAAGAGGCAATTGCCGAGAAGGGCAAGTTCGACAGCGTCTACTGGATTGCTTGCGGTGGCTCCATGATCGATTTGATCCCGGCTCATGAGCTTCTGCAGCGCGAGGCAACCACCTTCACTTCGTATATCTATACCGCACGTGAATTCGACATTATGCGTCCGCGTCGTCTGGGCGAGAAGTCCCTGGTCATTGCTTGCAGCCACAGTGGCAACACCCCGGAGGTCGTCGAGGGCTGCGAGATTGCCCTTGCTGCCGGTGCTACGGTGATCGCCCAGACCGACAACGCTGGATCTAAGATCGACACCGGTAAATGGACCACGTGGGTCTACCCGTGGGGCGAGGGCGTGCCGCAGGCCGAGGTCCCCGCTGGCATTTCGCTGTCGCTTGCGGCAGAGCTGCTCGATCAGCAGGAGGGTTACGCCGATCTTGCCGATATGTATGCCGGTATCGCCGAGATGGATAAGATTCTTCCCCCGGCACGCGAGAAGGTAAATGCCGAGCTGGGCGATCGCTTTGCCAAGCTTTGCCAGGAGCACGAGTTCTTCTATATTCTGGGCAGCGGTCCCAACTTTAGCCAGACCTACGGTTTCGCTATCTGCTCTCTTATGGAGATGCAGTGGCAGCACTGCAGCTACATCCACTCTGCCGAGTACTTCCATGGCCCCTTCGAGGCTACTCAGGATGGCGTTTTTTACTTCCTGCAGATGGGCTCCAGCGAGTGCCGTGCTATGGACGAGCGCGCCCTGGCGTTCCTTAAGACGCATACCGATACGCTGATGGTGCTCGATGCCAAGGAGTACGGTATGGAAGCCGTGCCGGCGAGCGTCCGTGCCTATCTGGACCCGGTGCTGTTCTACGCCATGAACTGTGAGCTGCGTGCCGCACGCGGCAAGGTGTTTGATCACGATCCCGATTTCCGTCGCTATATGGGTGTTGTCGAGTACTAGAAGGAGCAAAGGCCATGGCATTTAACGTTAACGCGCTCGGATTTGGCGACAACGTCGTCGATCGCTACGAGCATATCCACACCATGTATCCCGGCGGCAATGCGGTGAACTTCGCCGTTTATGCCAAGAAATGCGGTGCCGCACGCTCCGCATACATGGGCATTTTTGGCAATGATGCCGCTGCCGAGCATGTCATTGCAAGCCTCGAGGATGAGGGTATCGAGCTTGACAAGTGCGAGCAGATGATTGGCGAGAACGGAGCGGCTCGCGTGACCGTCGTTGACGGTGACCGTGTCTTCCTTGGCTCCAACGAGGGCGGTATCCGTGGCGATGCGCGCTATGTCCTCGATCGCTTTGACCTTGCGTACATGAAGCAGTTCGATGTGGTTCATTCGGGCAACTATTGCTTCACCGAGCGCGAGCTGCCCAAGTTGAAGGCTGCGGGCGTCACGGTCTCTTTTGACTTTTCGGACGACTCCACCGACGAGTACTACGAGCAGATTGCGCCCTACGTCGATTTCGCTTTCTTTAGTGCGGCGGATGCCGCGAGTGAGGACGAGATTCGCGAGCGTCTGGCATGGGTGAAGGGCCTGGGTCCGCGTTTTGTGTCGGCTACGGCGGGCGCCGAGGGCTGCATTGCTTACGACGGCGAGCGTTATTACCGCCAGCTGGCTAAACCGGTAACGGACATGAAGGACACCATGGGGGCGGGCGACTCGTTCCTCACCTCGTTTTTGATGTGCTATCTCGATTCCGTCAAGCGTGGTGAGGATGGCGCCGAGGCCATCGAGCGCGCGCTCGACTTTGCTGCCGGGTTTGCCTCGACCGTGTGCGGCATGGAAGGTTCTTGGGGCCACGGAGCACCAATCGTCGAATAGCCGAGCGGTCCCGGGGAGGTGCGGGTGCCTCCCCGGGACTCGGTGTGCAAAAAATGCCAAATATGAGTACTGTGACTAATTTAGTCGCAGCAAAATCAACCCCTTCAGATGTGATTTGAGCGTCTGGAGGGGTTTAAGATTTGCGAAAACGCAGGATGAATGACTGTAAAAGCTTTAATTAGCGGACAATCGAGGATTATTCTGGCGGTTGGGAAGTTAAAAGTAATGTATCCATTCCGGTAGCAGTACTCATATTTGGCATTTTTTGCCCACAGGGGTTAGCGAAGGTCAAATACAGAGCGCGCATTTGCTAAAACTGCCGACTCAATGTGCTTAGCGTCACAGTTTTTGAGTGAGGCAATGCGCATCGAGGTCCTTGTGAGCGATCTGATGAGCGACTGTGCGCTTGTTTCTGTGTTTGCCTCCGCCGGCGCATCGGTCTCGAGCAGTAAACGATCGAGTGGGATCTGTCGGGCGTATTCGCGACCGCGCTTGGTGGCGAGCATCCGCTCGTTCACGGAAAAATAACAGCCCGCATTACGCGCGCGGACGAGTTCGTCCGAAGTACCGCTAAACCAGTGGAAGATGATAGCGGGGGAGTCGGGGTTTGGGATGAGTAGTCCATGCGATTCGAGGACGTCCAGTACGGCTCCTGCTGAACGAACGGCGTGAATTGATATCACTCGCCCGGTAAGAGGATGCTGCACGAGTGTATCGCAGAGCCAGTCAAATGCCTGTATTTGTAGCGGCTCACTTAAGGCAAAACGAGCGGAAAAGTCAAGTCCGACTTCGCCGATGTAGCGCTCTTGGGCAGCAAACTCGCAAAGCAGGTTGACTTCGGCGGGACCGCAGCGGCCGTCGGCGAGCCACCAGGGGTGAAGCCCAACGCCGGCGATGATGCTTGGTTGGCGACGGGCGCGCTCGTTTGCGGCCGAAAAGTCGCGTGGGTCGACCCCGCAGTCAAAGAGCCCCAGACCCGACGCCGCCGACTCACTGGCTGCAGCATCGGGGCCGAGCATCAAATCAAGATGACAATGCGTGTCAAAGAATTGCGGTTCCATCGCAGGACATTCTGCTAGTCCAGGCGTTGGCCGTCGGCGCGTACGCGCTCGGTGCCGCGCCCGCTGATCTGGCGGATAACCTCGCCGGCAATCATCTGACCCATGATGGGCGGCATAAAGCTGGCGGTACCCAACTCGGTACGCTCGTGGATGTTGGACGGGTCGCGGGGTTGGGTCTTAATCGATTCCTCGCAGCTAAACAGCACGTGCAGACTCTTGATTCCGCGCTTCTTACATTCTTTGCGCATGATGCGGCTCATGGGGTCACGTACCGTATCGAAAATGTCGGCAAAGCGGAGGCACTCGGGATGGAGCTTGTTGGCCCCGCCCATGGAGCTAACCAAACGAATGTCGTGGTCCTGAGCATATTTGGCAATGGTGAGCTTGGCCGAGATGGTGTCGATGGCGTCGACGACGTAGTCGAGCTTGCCGTCCGTCTGCTCCAAAACGCTCGCGAAGAACTCGTCGATGTTGTCGCTCAGCAGGTATTCGGTGCGTTTGATAACGGTGGCGGTGGGATTGATGTCGTGGATCATGGCTTCCATAACATCGACCTTGCGCTTGCCGATGGTGCTGTGAAAGGCGATAGCCTGGCGATTGATATTGCTGGGCGCGACGATGTCCTTGTCCAGAATGACGAAATGACCAATGCCGCCGCGGGCGAGTGCCTCGCAGCAGTTGGAGCCCACGCCTCCGCAGCCGAGCACCAACACCGTAGCATCGGCGAGCTTATCGAGTGCCTCGCGGCCCATGATGATCTCGAGCTTGGTGTCGCGTGTCTCGACGAGAGCGGCAGCGGTTTCGGTCATAGACATCCTCCGATGGGGAAGCGAATCGTGTTTTAGCTATCGCCATTATAGGTGTTATCGCGATTCCATTTGAGCCCTTGGGCTTGCTGAAATGGGATCGGGGTTCGCATAAGATTGAAGCAGATGGCACCCGTTGCAGCGGGTTGGCCAACTCAAAAACACGTTTGTAGCGTGAGAAGTGGCCGTCTTCGCATTACGCGGAGGCGGCTATTTTTTTGAGTACAAGATTAGATAGTTAGACAAACATCTAAATATCGAGTATAGTGTGCGCGTCATGAGAGATGATGAGAGGAGGTCTTATGCCGGGAGAGGGTTTTAAGGCGCTTGCCGATCCAACGCGACGGCGCATTTTGGAGTTGCTGCGCGAGGGCAATTGCACGGCGGGGGAGCTTGCCGAGCATTTCGATATCAGTAAGCCGTCGCTGAGCCATCACTTGGCGACGCTCAAAAACGCCGGGTTGGTGACCGACGAGCGCCATGGCCAAAACATCGTATACAGCTTAAACACCACCGTCATGCAGGATTTGATTGGCTGGTTTATGGGTTTTACAAACACGGAAGGTGATAAGGATGAATAACGAAAACAAGGGCATTCACCCCACGGGGGTATCGTCGCGCGTGTGGATTGCGCTGGTCGCTCTGTGCGTCGCCAATGTCGTAGCGCACCTCATGGTGATGCCGAGCTTGCCTGCGCAGATTCCCACGCACTGGGGCGCGAACGGCGCCGTCGACGGTTGGGGTCCTAGCTGGATGGCCTCCGCGCTCGGCGTGCTGCCTCTGGCACTTCTCGCAATGTTCTGCGTGGTGCCGCGCATCGATCCCAAAGGTGAGGCATATCGAACCTCGGGCAAGTTCTATCAGGGCTTCGTAATCGCCTTCACCTTGTTCATGTGCGCCGTAAGCTGGCTGGGAGAGCTTACGGTCTGGGGCGTGGTGCCGGCGGTCGGTTCGGTTAACGTGCTGATTTCCGGTGTTGTCGGTTTGCTGTTCATCGGCGTAGGCAACTATTTGCCGCGTGTGAAGCAGAACTATACGCTCGGTATCAAGACACCTTGGGCGCTTGCCGATCCCGAGAACTGGCGCCGTACGCAGCGTTTTGGCGGCGCCTGCTTTATGGTGCTGGGTATTGGCCTGATTGTGATGGGCGTGGCAGGCAGCGTGCTTTCGAGTGAAGTCGTCGCCGCGGTGATTGCGGCTCTGGCGTTTGGTTCGGTTGGAGCCGTCTACGTCTACTCGTATCTGTTGTGGCGCAAATCGCAGCGAGCCGCTCGTTAAGGTTGCGGAAAACTAGCGTACGCAGTTCATAGTATGTTCCGGGGGACTTTTCCCAGGTAGTATTAGGGGGTGTGGGCAACCATGCCCCTTTTTCGTTACGTTTCAGAGCTGGTTCCCTCATTTCGTTTCCACTAAAGCGAATCAAGAATAGGGAAACAGCAGGTAGAAAGGATAGAACAGACATATGGCGGAGTTTATCTACCAGATGTATCAGGCTCGTAAGGCCCATGGCGACAAGGTAATCCTTGACGACGTGACCCTGAGCTTCTACCCCGGTGCCAAGATCGGCGTCGTGGGCCCCAACGGTATGGGCAAGTCGACCCTGCTCAAGATCATGGCCGGCATCGAGGAGGTCTCCAACGGCGATGCCAGGCTCACCCCCGGCTACACCGTGGGCATCCTGCAGCAGGAGCCGCCGCTCGATGACGACAAGACCGTCATCGAGAACGTGCGCATGGCGTTTGGCGACATGATCGCCAAGGTCGATCGCTTCAACAAGATCGGCGAGGAGATGTGCGACCCGGATTGCGACATGGACGCCCTCATGGCCGAGATGGGAAAGCTCCAGGACGAGATCGACGCCGCCGACGGCTGGGATATCGATTCCAAGCTCGGCCAGGCCATGGATGCCCTGCAGCTGCCCGATTCCGACATGCCGGTCAATGTGCTTTCCGGCGGCGAGCGTCGTCGCGTGGCCCTGTGCAAGCTGCTGCTCGAAGCTCCCGACCTGCTGCTGCTCGACGAGCCCACGAATCACCTGGATGCCGAGTCGATCCTGTGGCTCGAGCACTTCCTGCACAACTATCAGGGCGCGGTGCTTGCCGTCACGCACGATCGCTACTTCCTGGATAACGTTGCCGAGTGGATCTGCGAGGTTGACCGCGGTCACCTTTATCCCTACAAGGGCAACTACTCCACGTATCTGGAGACCAAGGCCGCGCGCATCGAGGCGCAGGGCAACCGCGACGCCAAGCTCGCCAAGCGCATGGAGGCCGAGCTCGAGTGGGTGCGCAGTTCGCCCAAGGCTCGCCAGGCCAAGAACAAGGCTCGTCTGGCTCGCTACGAGGAGATGGAGGCCGAGGCCCGCGCAAGCCAGAAGCTCGACTGGACCGACATCCGCATCCCTGTGGGCCCGCGTTTGGGCAACAAGGTACTCGAGGCCCATCACCTGCACAAGGAGTTCGATGGCCGTGTGCTCATCGACGACCTTTCGTTCACCCTGCCGCGTAACGGCATCGTGGGCGTCATCGGCCCCAACGGTGTGGGCAAGACTACGCTCTTCAAGACCATCGTGGGTCTGGAGCCGCTGACTTCGGGCGAGCTCGAGGTGGGCGAGACCGTCAAGATCTCCTACGTCGATCAGAACCGTTCTGGCATCGACCCCGACAAGAACCTGTGGGAGGTCGTCTCGGACGGCCTGGACCACATGATGGTGGGCGAGACCGAGGTCCCCAGCCGCGCGTACGTGGCGAGCTTTGGCTTTAAGGGCCAGGACCAGCAGAAGCGCGCCGGCGTGCTCTCCGGTGGCGAGCGCAACCGTCTGAACCTGGCACTCACGCTCAAGCAGGGCGGCAACCTGCTGCTCCTCGACGAGCCCACGAACGACCTCGACGTCGAGACGCTGTCCTCGCTCGAGGCGGCGCTGCTCGAGTTCCCGGGCTGTTCGGTGGTTATTAGCCACGACCGTATGTTCCTGGACCGCGTTGCCACGCACATCCTGGCGTGGGAAGGCACCGACGAGAACCCGGGCAACTGGTATTGGTTTGAGGGCAACTTTGAGGCCTATCAGGCCAACCGCATCGAGCGCCTTGGCGAGGACGCAGCCCAGCCGCATCGTATTCACCGCAAGCTGACGCGCGACTAGATCGTTACGCGGTTTTCCAAACCGCGTAACTGCTCGACGCTGCGCGGGTCGCAAGCACCCCATCTTGCCGTTCAAGCCGTCGCTCGCGTACCGAAGTACGCGTCGCTCCTCTTTCACGGCAACCTGGGGCACTTGCGGCCCGCTCGCTGTTGGTTACGCAACATCAACAAATAAAAACGGCTCAAATCCTGATTTGGATTTGAGCCGTTTGTCGTTACTGCTCGGGTTCTTCGACTTTATCGATGGCCCAGGTGGATCCGAGACCGCCGGTGGTGTTGCGGCGGATGCGCACGGTAACCTCGCGGCGCTCGCCGGCCTGCGTGTAGCGCAGGGGGAAGCTTGCACGGTTTCGCGCGGCCTCGATGGTGCCGCGCTCGCGGGCGATCCAATAGTACTCGCCGACGATGCCGAGCGTGTCAGCGCCGTAGGGGAGATAGGTCGACAGCTGGTGTAGCAATGGACCGGGGCAGAAGACCTCGGTTGCGAAATCGATGGGGAAGTCCTCGGGGATGGCGGGCGCTACGGGTGCGGGGGCCGGTACCATCGTCGGTGCGAAGGCCTGATCATTGACGGGCGTCACCTCGATGACGGGCGCGGGTTCGGCGCCGAGTACTGATTCGGTGTCCGCTTTCGGCATCGCCGCGGAATCTGCGGGTTCGACGATGGCAGGTGCGTCTGCGGTCGCGGTGTCGAACTCGACTTGCGGAGCGCTCTGATTCTCGACGCTCGACTTTGCCTCGATGGGCGTGGATGCCATGGTGGTGATGCCGGCGTTTGCGTTCTCGGGGTCATAGACGACCGTGAGCGAGATGGCGGGCTGCGGTGCCTCGGGTTCCGGCGTCGACTCGGTAGCGTCTTGATCAGCGGACTCGTCGGGTTGATCGTCCTCGGCCTCGTCGCTAAAGACATCGCTGTTTTGGAACGCAGGCGTCTCGGGTTGGTTGGCGGCTTCTTCGGTTGTCGACTTGGGCGCTTCGTTGAGCTCCACAGTGGCTTCCTGCTCGGATATGACTTCGGGATCGGTCGATGCGGCGATTTCGGTTTCGGCTTCTGCCGTTACCTCAATAGCGACTTCGATCTCTGTCTCGGGCTCGGGTTCCGGCGCGGCTTCAACCATGGCTTCGGGCTCGGGACGCTTAACGTGCTTGGGGCGTACGGCCTTGAGGTCCTTTTCGCCGCGTTTCTTCTTTTTGTAGGACTGCTTGGCGCCCTTGGCAGCCTTGGGCTTGTCCTCGCCCTTGGCAAGGGCGGCATCCCAGGCCTCGTTGGCGATGACGGTGGCATACAGGCGGCCGCCCTTAAAGACGGTCAGCTTAATGCAGTCGTTGAGCTCCTCGAGCAGCTCGCGCGTGGACTCGAAGCCCAGGTCATAAGCGGTCATGTCGCCGGCGGCGAGCGCCTCCTCGACCTGCGTCATAAACGTTTGCTTGCCGCATCCGATTGCATCGCGTAGCAGGCGATACAGATAGATGTGGTTGCCCAGCGAAAGCGTGGGCCTAACTATTGTCTTGCTCATGGCAAATCTCCTCTTTACACACCAAAGCATCTTACCATCGCATGGTGTTCGCCATGGCGGCGCCCAAGGCAAACGGGCGCGAACCGCTTTCGATTCGCGCCCGTTGTACAGGTCGGTTATCTATGAGAGGCAAATGTGCTTAGTTGCCCGATGCCGTGCCTTGGCTCGAGTTGTCAGATGCCGTGCCGGACGCGGTTCCACTCGAGCTGTTCGAGCTGTTGGTGTTGTTGCTGTCTGCTGTGCCCGTTCCCGAAGTGGTGTCGCTCGTCTGGCCGCCCGTGTTCGGCTGCGAACCGCCAGTCGTTTGGCTTGAGTCGGTCGTGCCGGACGGCGTGCTGCTATTGGCCGTAGAGGAATCGGTGCCCTGCGATTGGTTTTGGGTGTTCGAGGACGAATTGGCAGAGGTAGAACTGTCTTGCGTATCGTCCGTCTGTGCCTGCTGATCCTGCGACTGGGTGTTGCCATTTGCATCGCTCTCGGTCGTGCGCGACGACAGGATTGGCTCGGGACGCTCGCCCAGACCCTCACCGGCGGTGGTTATAAGGATGGCGCCGGTGCAGGCGATGACCGCGACGATGGCGATGGCGATCGAGAAGACGATGACCTTCTTTTGCGTCTGGCTGCGCTCTGCCGCGGCCTTGGCGCGCAGGCTGTTAGGGGCGACGCGCGCCGTGGTCGCACGCCCCGCAACCTGGCGCATCTCCTGCGTAGTCGCGGCGCCGCCCAGGTGCTCCTCGGCATTAAGCTCAACGGGCTCATAGGCGCCGGCGGGGTAGTCGACGTCGGCGTGCGTACCTTTGAGGGCTTTGGCGCTGGCAGAGATAAAGTGGCGGTAGACCTGCGAGGACACAACGGTGATGACCGAGCTCACGGCGGCACCAATTACTGAACCGGCGATACCGATCTTGGAAGCAAGCGCGACGCTCGTGGCGGCGGCTGCGGCGCCGGCGATGATCTGGGGAATGGAAATGTCATCGAACAGGCCCTTTTTGGGCGCGATGGCCATGGTCTGTCCGATGGAATGGTTCTCGTGCACGCCGTTGTTGAGCGATGCCGGTGTCATGACGCGCGTACGCGGCGCGTCGGTGTACTTGGTTGTCATACGGGGTCCTCCCGGCGTAAATCTGCTTCGTTTCGTGTAGCCATCAGGGTACCCACCAGATGTGAATCGTACGTGACATTTAACAGATACCATCAACTCATCAATAGCTCACCAAGTTGGTGGGATACGGTTGCACCCGGCGGTTGAACTACAATAGGGCTTGCTAATTGTTGTGAATGGCGTCTACGCACGGGAGCATTCTTATGAATCTTCACCTTTCTCAGTCTGATGGCTTTTTGCGTGTGGCGGCGGCGTCGCCGCAGATTCGCGTTGCCGATGTCGAGGGCAATGCCGAGGTTGCGCTGGCGGCTGTTCGCGATGCTGCCGAGCGCGGCGTTCGCGCGCTGGTGTTGCCCGAGCTTAACCTGACTGGCTATACCGCAGCCGATCTGTTCCATAACCGCACATTACTGCATGCCTGCGAGTCCGCACTGGCACATATTCTCGATGAAACCCGCGAGCTGCCGATTGTCTTTACCATCGGCCTTCCCGTTGCAGTTGCCGAGAATATCTACAACTGCGCCGCCGTGTGCTGCGCGGGCGAGCTTTTGGGCCTCACGGCCAAGAAGCATCTGCCCAACTATGGCGAGTTCTATGAGCGCCGCTGGTTTGCTCCGGCGCCTGCGGATCCCGTGTGGGTTGAATTTGCCGGTCAGGGTCCGGTCCCGCTGGGTTCGGGGCTTGTCTACCGTTGCTGTGATGAGGGCGCCGAGGACCTGGTGCTGGGCGTTGAGGTCTGTGAGGACCTGTGGGTGCCGGCGCCGCCTTCGACCGAGATGGCGCTTGCCGGTGCGACGGTGATTCTCAACCCGTCGGCCTCGGACGAGATTATCGGTAAGGCAGATTACCGCCGCAGCCTTATCTCTAACCAAAGCGCGCGCCTGTACTGCGCCTATGCCTACGCGGACGCGAGCGAGGGCGAGTCCACGACCGACATGGTCTTTGCGGGGGAGAACCTTATCTACGAAAACGGCTCCAAGCTCGCCGCTACCAAACTGCTTACCTGTGATATGGCCGTCGCCGACGTTGACCTTGACCGCCTGGTTGCCGAGCGCCGTCGCTCGACGACGTGGACGCGCGCGGACGATGCGCCGGAGGCCACGACCGTTGAGTTTTCGTTTGAGGGCGTGCTGGCAGACGAGCCTGTCCTGCGCGATGCACTCGACATCGACCGTGTCTTCCCCCGCGCGCCCTTTGTGCCGGCCGACCATGGTGACCTGGCCGAGCGTTGCGAGACCATCCTCGACCTGCAGACCGCTGGCCTCAAGACCCGCCTTGCCCATACGGGTACCAAGGCTGCAGTCATCGGTCTTTCGGGTGGCCTGGACTCCACGCTGGCACTGCTTGTGACCGTGCGCGCCTTTGATGCGCTGGGGCTGCCGCGCACGGGTATCACGGCGGTTTCCATGCCCGGCTTTGGCACGACGCGTCGTACCAAGTCGAATGCCGAGTCGCTTGCCCGCGACCTGGGTGTGAGCTTCCGCGAGGTTTCGATCCACGCGGCCGTGGAGCAGCACTTCAAGGACATTGAGCACGATCCGGCCGTGCAGGACGTGACCTACGAGAACAGCCAGGCCCGCGAGCGTACGCAGATTCTGATGGATCTGGCCAACCAGGCTGGCGGCTTTGTCATCGGCACGGGCGACCTGTCGGAGCTGGCGCTCGGCTGGGCTACCTATAACGGCGACCACATGAGCATGTACGCCGTCAACGCGAGCGTGCCCAAGACACTTGTACGCCATCTGGTGCGTTATGCGGCCGATGTCTTTGGCGGGCGTATCGCCGAGGTCTTGCTCGATATCCTCGATACGCCGGTGTCCCCCGAGCTTCTGCCGCCCACGGGCGACGGCGAGATTGCACAGAAGACCGAGGATTTGGTGGGCCCGTACGAGCTGCACGACTACTTTCTCTACTACCTGCTGCGTTTTGGCTTTGAGCCGGGCAAGATCTACCGCATGGCGCTCAAGAGCTTCGAGGGCGTCTACGACGCCGGGACCGTCCACACGTGGTTGCGTACGTTCTATCGTCGCTTCTTTGCCCAGCAGTTTAAGCGCAGCTGCCTGCCCGATGGTCCCAAGGTGGGTTCGGTGACGCTCAGCCCGCGCGGCGATTGGCGTATGCCGAGTGACGCCAGCTCGCGTCTGTGGCTTGCGCAGATCGACGCGCTCAATCCAATTGACTAAGGTTGGCTAAATTGAACCAATACGGGGGTTGCAAGCGTTACACTTTTGAAATCTGATGGCCCGTATCGCGCGGCGCTCTTGTCGGAGCGCCGCGTTTTTTATATCGAAAGGTGGCACCATGCAGGCATCACAGCGTCTCGACCGCTTTGGCGCGGAGGTCTTCGCCTCGCTCAACAACAAACTGCTCGCGCTGAAGGCTCAGGGCAAGACCATTTACAACATGAGTGTGGGTACGCCCGACTTTAAGCCGTACGACCATGTGGTCGAAGCGCTCACGCAAGCAGCCCAAGATCCCGAGATGTGGAAGTATGCCCTGCGCGACCTGCCCGAACTCAAGCAAGCCGTGTGCGATTACTATAAGCGTCGCTTTGGCGTTTCGGGTATTACGCCGTCCATGGTGCAGTCGTGCAACGGCACGCAGGAGGGCGTGGGTCATTTGGGCCTGGCCCTGCTCGATCCGGGCGACACCATTCTGGTTCCCGATCCGTGCTACCCGGTCTTTGAGGCGGGTGCCAAGATCGCCGATGCCAAGCTCGAGTACTATCCGCTGGTTGCCGAGCACAATTACCTGCCCTATGTGGCGGGTATCGATCCCGAGGTGGCCGATCGCGCCAAGTATATGATCGTGTCGCTGCCCGCCAACCCGGTGGGCTCGGTGGGCACGCCCGAGATCTACGAGGAGATCATCGCTTTCGCCCGCGAGCACGACCTGCTGATCGTTCACGACAACGCATACTCGGACATCGTGTTCGACGGCGAGCCGGGCGGCAGCTTCTTGCAGTATCCCGGCGCGCTCGAGGTGGGCGTTGAGTTTTTCTCGCTCTCCAAGTCGTTTAACGTCACCGGTGCGCGTATCGGCTTTTTGGTCGGCCGCGAGGATGTGGTCTCTGCCTTTGCCAAGCTGCGCAGCCAGATCGACTTTGGCATGTTCTTCCCGATCCAGAAGGCCGCCATCGCGTGCCTTAATGGCCCGCGCGATGAGGTCGAGGCGCAGCGTCTGAAGTACCAGGAGCGCCGCGATGCCCTGTGCGACGGTCTTGAGGACCTGGGCTGGGAGCGACCCAACGCACATGGCTCTATGTTTGTGTGGGCCAAGCTTCCCGGTGGTCGCACCGATTCCATGGCGTTTTGCGAGGAGCTCATGGAGAAGGCCGGCGTTGTGGTGACGCCGGGTGCGAGCTTTGGTCCTTCGGGCGAGGGGCACGTGCGCATGGCGCTGGTCCTGCCGCCCGACCAGATCGCTTTGGCTGTCGAGGCCATTCGCGAGGCGGGCCTGTATTAGAAAGGTATTTTGGCTCGTCAATAGCTCGAAACCGATTTCGTGCAGTTATTTTACGAATCCTGCAAACAATTTCGGTAAACGGTCGATTTTTGGCTGCGAATAGGAGCATAATCAAAGTCCCGATTGGATGTATTGGGATTACGGCAAGCCGCTCGGGTCGTTCCCGGGCGGCTTGTTTGTGGAGAGAGATGGGAGTTTCTAATGGTTAACGAGAAGAAGGTCGCTATCGTCGGCTGCGGTTTCGTCGGTTCGTCTTCGGCGTTCGCGCTGATGCAGAGCGGTCTGTTCTCCGAGATGGTCCTCATCGACGTGGACAAGAACCGCGCCGAGGGTGAGGCCCTGGATATCGCGCACGGCATGACGTTTGCCGAGCCGATGAAGATCTACGCCGGCGATTATTCCGATGTCGCCGACGCCGCCATGATCGTCGTCACTGCTGGCGCTGCCCAGAAGCCCGGTGAGACCCGCCTGGACCTGGTCAACAAGAACGTCAGCATCTTTAAGTCCATTATTCCCGAGATTAAGAAGTCCGGCTTCGACGGCATTCTGCTCATCGTCTCCAACCCGGTCGATGTTCTGACCTACGCCGCCATCAAGATGTCCGGCCTGCCCGAGGGCCATGTCATCGGCTCCGGCACCGTGCTCGACACCGGCCGCCTACAGCAGATGCTTGGTGCCCACGTCGAGGTTGACCCGCGCGATGTCCAGGCCTATGTCATGGGTGAGCACGGCGACTCCGAGTTTGTCGCTTGGTCCAGCGCTCAGGTTGCTGGCGTGCCGCTGAACACCTTCTGCGAGCTTCACGGTCATCTGGAGCACGAGGCCGCCGAGAAGCGCATCGCCGAGGACGTCAAGAACTCCGCCTACACCATCATCGAGAAGAAGCACGCTACCTACTACGGCGTCGCCATGGCCGTCAAGCGCATCTGCACCGCCGTCATGCGCGATGAGCAGACCGTTCTGCCTGTCTCCTCGCTCATGGTGGGCGAGTATGGCCTGTCCGATCTTGCCATCTCCATGCCGACTGTCGTTGGCCGCGATGGCGTTGTCTGCCGCGTCCCCGTGCCGCTGAACGATGACGAGCAGCATGAGCTCACCGTCTCCGCCAAGGCCCTCAAGGACATCATCGACAGCGTCGATTTCTCCTGCTAAATCAAGCTCTTTTGGGCAACAAGCTACAATGAAAGGCGTCCGGGCCACACGGTCCGGGCGCCTTTTTGGTGCAAGGGGGTCAGGTTACTTTGCACCATCCCAATGCACCATAGTTGATGGGAGGGCCATGTCGGATTCGCCTAATTTTTTGACCTATGCCCAGACGGCATTTGATCCGTTTGAGAAGCGGCCGTTCTGCGCGGTGGATAGCCTGGTCTTTGCGTGGTTGTCCTATTTGCGTTTGCCGGGTGATATGGCGGAGCTGACGAACTGGCAGGGCCTAGACGTACGCGAGCTGCTGCGTGCCGAGTGCTACCGGGGCATGATTGACGACTTGTGGGACCCAGAGGGGAGCAGGGCCTTGTTGGAGGCCGTGGCAGCAAGCCCTCGCTACCGTGGCGTGCACGTTTGCGGCTATCGTGCCGTGAGCGATGTGGTGGCGACAGAGCAGTTTGCAGCCATGGCGTTCCGGTTTCCTGCGGGGTTTAGTTATCTTTCCTTCCGGGGGACCGACAGCACGATTGTGGGCTGGAAAGAGGACTTTAACATGGCGTTCCGGTGTCCTGTGCCGGCCCAGGAATCCGCAGCACGTTATGTGGACGAGGCGGCGGATGCGATTGACGGGCCGCTTTTGTGCGGAGGTCATTCCAAGGGTGGAAACCTTGCGGTGTACGGTGCGGCGATGTGCTCCAACATCGCCCGTGAGAGAATCGAACGGGCGTATTCCCATGATGGCCCGGGCTTCGTCGAGGAGTTTCTGAACGGCGACGCCTTTGCCGATCTTTCCGGTCGAATCGACAAGACGCTACCTCGGTCGTCGATCTTTGGCATGATGTTCGAGACACAGGAGGACTATGCCATCGTTGAGAGTACCGAGTTCAGCCTGCTGCAGCACAATCCCTTTAGCTGGGTGGTTGATGGTCGCGACTTCGTGTACTGTGAGCGCCTGTCCGCCGGTGCTCGATATGTTGATGGCTCCATTCGCGAGATGCTGCTTGCAGTGTCGCCTGGCGAGCGCGAGCGTTTTGTAGATGCGTTGTTCTCCGTGTTTGAGGCAACGGGTGCTGAGCGGTTTGCGGATATCGCTGGGAATCTGCGCGAGAGCCTGCCCGTGATGCTCCAGGCTGCGCAAGGCTTTGACAAGGATACGCGACGCTTTGTCTCGCAGACCATCGTTGCGATTCTTAAGTGTGCACTGCTGCCCAGGCGTCCAGAGTTCAGCGTGCCTTCTAGTGGTAAGAGCCTGGCAGAACAGCTCGAGGCTTGGCAGTCCGAGCTCCTGCGCTAACCATTGGCGCAAAGCAACCTGTCCCCGATGCACCAATCTTCGATGCGCCTGGGGCAGGCTCGACCGCTATACTGGTTCGTGCCGAAATCGATCTAGAACGGAATGCCGTATATGAAAATCAATCACGCGATCCTGCATATCCTGGACTTTGACTCTGCCGTCAACGTCATGAGCCAGCGCGAGCTCGATATCGAGAGCCGTACCGTGCGCAACTTCGTGACCACGCATCTGCGCCGCGCTCGTACTTCGGCCGACAACAAGCGTGCCACGTTTGCCGAGAACTCCGCATTCGGCGGCGAGCTCAAGGGCTATTTCTTTGGTGAGCGTGAGTTCGTGGACCTGTCGCAGCAGATTGCGGAGTTCATCTCTTCCGAACTTACCAAGGCCGAGAAAGCCGAGTCCACTGACGTGCTGGTGGCGGACTTTGACGATGATGAGGATGCCCGCTGGTTTGCCGTGATGCTGCTGGGCTCCAAGCAGGCATTCATGCACGAGGTGGGTCGCGAAGAGGGCGAGGTTCGTAACGACATCGCGCGCCACTATGCCATTCTGCCGAACCCTTCGCAAAAGGTTCCGAGCTATGCCATCGTACGCGCAAACACCATGGAGATCGGCTACGTGGATAAGAAGCGCAAGATTGCCGGCGAGGATCGCATGCTCATTCCCGACGGCCTGCTGCAATGCGACACGGGCGTTTCGGGTAAGGAGGTCATCGACACGGTGACGCGCGTGGTCGAGGAGGTCGCTGAAGAGCACGGCGCCAACACGGCCGTAGCGCTCGCTAAGGTTAAGGCCGCCGTTGCCGAGAAGGTTGAGGATGACGAGGAACTGCCGCCTTGGGATATCGTCGATGAGGTCTTTGAGGACGAGCCGGTCATCAAGGAGAGCGTGCGTGCGGCGCTGACCGAGGAGAAGGTGCCTGAGCGCGTGCCCGTGGAGCGCAAGCAGGTCGAGCGCGCGGCCGTGCGCAATCACAAGATTCGTACCGACACGGGCATCGAGATCAGCTTCCCGGCCGAGATGGGTTCGAACTCCGAGTATATCGAGTTCGTCAACGAGCCCAACGGCCTCATCTCCATCGAGCTCAAAAACATCGGGTCAATTGAGAATCGATAAACTGCGCTTGGACGCTGCAGAAAAACAAAGGCCGAAGCCCCAATGGAGCTTCGGCCTTTTTGCTTAGAACTGCATTTCCTTGCAGGTTGACACGCCTCTAGAGCCGGCGTAAGCCTTCCTCGAGACCGGTCTTGCTGTCGGTCTTCTCGTCGCGCATCTTGATGACGCGGGCGGGGACACCGGCCACGACGGCGCCGACGGGGACGTCCTCGACGCACACGGCACCGGCAGCCACGACGGCGCCCTTGCCCACGCGCACGCCCTCCAGGACCACGGCGTTGGCGCCAATCATGACATCATCCTCGATGATGACGGGCGTGGCGCTCGCGGGCTCCACGACGCCCGCCAACACGGTGCCGGCGCCGATGTGGCAGTTCTTGCCCACGGTTGCGCGGCCGCCCAGGACGGCGCCCATATCAATCATAGAGCCCTCGCCGATAACGGAGCCGATGTTGATGATGGCGCCCATCATGATGACGGCGCGGTTGCCGATCTCGACGCGGTCGCGGATAATCGCGCCCGGCTCGATGCGGGCGTTGATGCCCTTAAGGTCGAGCATGGGCACGGCGGAGTTGCGGCAATCGTTTTCAACGTCGTAGTAATCGATGGAATTGGCATTGGCGTCCAGGATGGCCTTCAGCTCATCCCAGTCACCAAAGACGGTCTTGCCACGACGACCGCCGTAGACGTGTGCATTGCCCCACTGGACCTTCATGCCCGGCTTCTCGCGCACGTACAGCTTGACGGGCGTCTTTTTGGGCGCGGTGGCGATGTAGTTGATAATCTCCTGTGCATCCATCTCGGCTGCGTTGCTCATATGCTGTCTCTCCTTTGAGGGGGTATGGTTGATAACTAGTTAGGCGAACATGACCTGGTCGAAGGTGTAGAAGCCGGGGTCGCGGGTGATGAGCTTTTGGGCTGCTGCCAAGGCGCCGTTGACGAAGATCTGACGGCTCGTGGCGCGGTGGGTGAGCGTGACCTCCTCGTCCTGGCCAAAGAAGCTCACCTCGTGCACGCCGGCGACGGTGCCGCCGCGCAGCGAGTGCATACCGATTTCCTTGGGATCGCGTGCTCCGCACATGCCCTCGCGGCCATAGACGGGGTGGTAGCCTGCCTCGGGCTCGGCTTCGACGACGGCGTCGAGCAGTAGCTTGGCAGTGCCGCTGGGGGCGTCGACCTTTTGGTTGTGGTGCGTCTCGACGATTTCGCAGTCAAAGCCGGGCAGCTCGCGTGTAGCCTGCGCTACCAGATGGCGCAGGGCTGCGATACCGATGGAGTAATTGCCCGAGTGCATAACGCGGGTGTTCTGGCCCAGCTCACGCAGGCGGTCCATCTGCTCGGGGGTGTAGCCTGTGGTGCCTGAGACCAACGCCGCGCCCGTGCGCTCGACATAGGCGACGACGGCGTCGAAGGTCGCGACGTTCGAGAAGTCGATGATGACGTCGGCAGCCGGTGCGTTCTCGAGCTCGCTCAAATCGAAGCCAATCTGGGCCACGATATCAAAAACGGGCTGCCCAGCGGCGTCGACAATGCCTTCGGCGGTAGTGCGGATGAGCGAGCCCATGCGGCCCGTTCCCATAATGACGGTCTTAATCAAGTAGACCAGCTCCCTTCAGAGCATCGGTAAGTGCGGCTCGCGTGTCGTCTGCCATGGGGCACAGCGGCATACGGTAGTTTGCCTCGATCATGCCCATCTGGGCGAGCGCTTCCTTGACGGGGATGGGGTTGACCTCGCTAAAGAGGGCGTTGATGAGCGGCTGGCCGGCAATCTGGATATCGCGGGCGCGCGCTACGTCGCCGTCCAGATAAGCGCGGCACATGTCGTGTACAAGCTGCGGCTGCACGTCGGCCCACACGCTGATGGTGCCCGAAGCGCCCAGGCTCATGAGCGGCACTGTGAGTGCATCCTCGCCCGAGTACATGCGGAAATCGTCGGACAGCAGGTGGGCGATCTTGGCCGCGTAGGCGACGTTGCCCGAGGCCTCCTTGATGCCCATGATGTTGGGGTGCGCGGCTAGGCGCTCTACGTTGCGCTCGCTGATACCGCAGCCACAGCGGCCGGGGATGTTGTACAGGATGCAGGGGATGTCAACGGCATCGGCGACGGTCTTAAAGTGCTGATAGATACCCTCTTCGTTGGACTTGTTGTAGTAGGGGGTAATGAGCAGCAGGCCGTCGGCTCCCAAGCCCTGGTAAGTAAGCGACTTGGTGAGCATGGTCTGCGTGGAGTTGGAGCCTGAGCCGGCGATGACGGGGACGCGTCCTGCAACATGCTTGACCACGGCGGCGACGACGGAGTTGTCCTCGTCATCGGTCATCGTGGCGCTCTCGCCGGTGGTGCCCAGGGTGAGAATGGCGTCGGTGCCATTTTGCAAGTGGAAATCGATAAGGCGCTCGAGCGCGTCAAAGTCGACACTGCCGTCCTTTTTAAACGGCGTAACCAGGGCGACGATTGAGCCCTCGAGATTGCGGATGTCCATGTTCTTCTCCTTCGCCTCCGCAATCTGGATGCGTTTGTTCCATTGAGCTGCGACTGCCAGGCGCTCGTCTTGGGCGCGACGGCGGGCGCTTTCGGCGCGCGACTTGGCCAGCAGCTCTCGGCCGCACGGCAGCACGTCGAGCGTGGAAAAGTAATCGCCCGGGCGCTCGGCGCGGCGGATGAGGTCGGCCGCGCCATCGGGGCGCAGCAGGACCTCGGCGGAGCGCAGACGTCCGTTGTAGTTGTAGCCCATGGAGTAGCCATGCGCACCGGTATCGTGGATTACAAGCAGGTCACCCATGTCGATATGCGGCAGCTCGCGGTCGATGGCGAACTTATCGTTGTTCTCGCACAGATTGCCCGTGATGTCATAGGTGTTCGTGACGGGCGCCGTGGCCTTGTCGGCGCCGCCCGGCTGACCCATCACCGTAATGTGGTGGTAGGCGCCATACATGGCAGGGCGAATCAAATCGACGACGCTTGCATCGACACCGATATAGTCCTTGTAGATCTGCTTCTCGTGGATAGCCTTGGTGACCAGACAGCCGTAGGGGCCCATCATAAAGCGGCCCATCTCAGTGCAGATGGCCACATCGCCCATGCCGGCGGGAACCAGGATCTCGTCGTATGCCGCGTGTACTCCCTCGCCGATGGCGCGAATGTCGTTGGCCTGCTGCTCGGGCAGGTAGGGGATGCCGACGCCGCCGGACAGATTGATGAAGGCGACGTGTGCGCCGGTCTCGCGCTCCAGGCGTACGGCAAGCTCAAAGAGGATACGCGCGAGCTCGGGGTAGTAGTCGTTGGTGACGGTGTTGCTGGCAAGGAATGCGTGGATGCCAAAGTCCTCGGCGCCCTTGGCTTTGAGCATGCGGAAGGCCTCGAAGAGCTGCTCGGTGGTCATGCCATATTTGGAGTCGCCTGGGTTGTCCATGATGCCGTTGGAGAGCTGGAACAGGCCGCCTGGATTAAAGCGGCAGCCGACCGTTTTGGGGATGGGTCCCGCAACACGCTCAAAGAACTCGATGTGGCTGATGTCGTCAAAGTTGACGATGGCACCCAGCTTGTCGGCGAGCTCAAAGTCGGCAGCCGGCGTATCGTTGGACGAGAACATGATGTCGTGTCCCGTGATACCCAGCGAGCGGGCGATCATGAGCTCGGTATAGCTCGAGCAGTCGCAGCCGCAGCCGTATTCGTTGAGAATGGAGATGAGCGCCGGGTTGGGGTTGGCCTTGACGGCAAAGTATTCCTTAAAGCCCGGGTTCCATGCAAAGGCGTCGCGCACTTCTTGCATGTTGCGGCGGATGCCCGCCTCGTCGTATAGATGAAACGGCGTGGGGAACTGCTCGACGATATGCTCGAGTGTCTCCTTGTCCACAAACGGCTGCTTGGCCGCATATGCCTCGTTGGGGGTCAATGCCATGTCCCGTAAACCTCGCTATCCAGACGGCGCCATCTGCGCATCGAATCCGCATAGCGTGGACCCAATGTCCGGATAGCGCTCCCGCATTGCTGCAGACAGTCCTGTGGGTGTTTCCCGCAGGCCCACCAGGTTGTTCGTGCCCGAAAAGCCCAGTTCGGCGGGTTTCGCCTCCCCACGGGGTCAAAGCCTGCCGGCTCGCCCGCGGTTCTTCGTGCCCGCGCCTCTATCAAGTGGTAACGACCCTACCACGTTGCACTTTAGCAAACAAGAGTATTCGTATATAACGTTTAAAAAATGCAGCAATATGCTGGAAACATGTGTGCCACAATCCTGTATCACAATAAGTTGCAACAGATATGCCTCACGAAGGGATCCTCTATGACCGAGCTCCAAGAACTCCGTCGCTATCGCCGCGATCTCCATCGCATTCCGGAGCTCGATTTCGATCTTCCGCAAACCATTGCCTATATCGAGGGCGTGTTGGCACCGCTCGCTTGCGAGGTGACCCATCCGTGCCCCAGCTGCGTCTGCGCTTTCTTCGACGCCGGCGTTGGTGCCGCGCATGCCACGGCGATTCGCGCCGATATGGATGCGCTGCCCATTGCCGAGGCAACAGGGGCAGCGTTCGCCTCGACACATCCCGGCAAGATGCACGCTTGCGGACATGACGGACACATGGCCATGGCACTTGCCGCCGCGACGTATGTCGACCGTACGATTCGCGAGCAGCCGGGCGCCATTAGGCGCAACGTACTCTTTGTGTTTCAGCCGGCCGAGGAAACGACAGGTGGTGCCAAGACGGTATGCGAGAGCGGTGTGTTCGAGCGCTATGGGGTGGATCGCATCTTCGGCTTCCACGTGTGGCCCGATCTGCCCGCCGGCACGTTGGCGAGCTGCTCCGGTCCGCTGCTGGCGCGTTCGAGCGAGACGCATATCCATATTCACGGTACGAGCATCCACATCGCTAAGACCTATGGTGTGCCGGTCGAGGAGTCGCACGATGCGGCGCTGGCGGCTGCCAAGTTCTTGGTTGCCGAGCGCGAACTGATGGATGAGCTGGGTGCCGATGAGCCCTGCATTGGCAAGTTCGGCCTGCTGCAGGCGGGCACCGTCTGCAATGCGGTGGCGGGGGAGGCCCATGTTGCCGGTAGCTTGCGTGTGTTTACGGACGCCATGTTCGACCGTGCGCGCGAAGGTGTACGCCGTGTGCTCGACGAGGTGTGCACCGCAACGGGCTGCACGTATGATCTCGACTTTGCCGAGGGTTATCCACCGGTCGATAACGACCCCGAGCTGTTTGCTCGAATCGCGCCTGCTCTGCCCGAGTTACAGCTCGTGGACGAGCCGCTGCTGATTGCCGAGGATTTCGCGTTCTACCAACGCCATCTGCCGGGCGTGTTCTTCTTGCTGGGCACGGGCGTGCCAGAGGCGCAAGAAAACCCGATCGACGCAGACGGCTGCTCAGCTTATGCGATGAGCGCCCTTCACACCGATACCATGCTCTTTGACGAGGAAATCCTACTAAAAGGCCTCGATGTCTACAAACGATTACTTTCGCTTGACTAAGGCGTGAAGGACTATTTGTTCTAGAAAACACGAACAAACGTACGATATAATAGAGATGTAAGTCTATAGAAACGTTTGACGTTACTAACGTAAGGCGATACTATGATTGCATCGTATAAAGATGAGGATACCGAACGCTTTGCCATGGGTGTGCGGGTCAGGAGGTTCGTGCCCTTTGAGCGCGTTGCGCTGAGGAAGATTCGCCAACTGCAGGTTTGTGCTTCGCTTGATGATCTTCGCGTTCCGCCGGGCAACCGCCTGGAAGCTTTGAAGGGCGATCGTGCCGGTCAATATAGCATCCGTGTTAACGAGCGCTATCGGGTCTGTTTTGAGTGGAGACAGGAGATGGCTTGGAATGTCGAAATCGTCGATTATCACAAGTGATGAGACTTCGGCCGATTTGCTGTCGCCGGTGACTCCCGGTGAGCTTCTCAAAGAGGAGTTTCTTGTTCCCATGGGCATTTCTCAATATCGCCTTGCGAAAGAGACCGGGATTCCGGCTCAGCGTATCGGGCAGATTGTCTTGGGAAAACGTCGCGTGACGGCCGACACCGACCTCCGTCTTTGCCGTTATTTTGGCCTGACGGATGGTTATTGGCTGCGCGCTCAGGTGGCGTTTGACCTTGAGGCCGAGAAAAGGCGGATCGAACCGGAACTCGATAAGATCGTTCCTGTTCAGCAGGCCATCGCACTGTAGTGCTCAGAGATGATGGGGGTGGCGCGGCGATGAAGCGACGCCGACAGTCTGCCGTATATAGTCCGGGTGGATGCGGGTGCGGTTTGCTGCTGCTTCCGGTTATCGCTGTGAGCATTGGCGTGATGTTTGTGCTTGCTGGGCTGGCTGCGGCAGCACTTGTGCTGTTGATTGTGGCCATTGGCGTGACGATTTGGCTCTGCCGCAATCGCGAGCAACGCCATGCCGACGGTAAAACCAATGTCGGCTGGGTCGTCTTCCTGATTATTGCGTACCCGCTGAGTGCCAGCTACCTGGTGTTCTTTGTCCTGTTGATGATCAGCGCCTTTACTGGGGAATCCGTAACGGTGGGTTGACGCGCTGCCAGCAGACGGTTGCGCAAAGTGCGTTTGCTCGGCGTTTGGATAACTGCATTGGCCGTTTACTGCAGCCTTAGCTCTCAGCTAATGAATTCAAGTTCAATCCTTTCTACGATGTGCTGCGTGCCGGCGCGGTAGCCGGATCGTAGGAAGGATGAATAATGGCAAAAGAGGGAAAGAAGCCGATCGGCAAGATTGTCCTAGGCGTCATCGTGGTGCTGGTTATCGTCGGTGCCGTGGGCTCTATAGGTGGCAATTCAACCGATTCGTCTGCGAGCGATTCGGCAAAACCTGCCGAGGCGACACAGCAGGCTGAGGAGCAAAAAGAACCGCAAGAACCGTATACCATTGCTGATGAGGCTGAAGACACCTCCAATCAGTTTGCCTATAAGATCACGGGCACGCTGACCAATAACACGGACAAGGAAAAGAGCTACATTCAGATTGAGTATGTTCTGTATGATGCCGATGGCAACCAGGTTGGAACGGCTCTTGCAAACACCAATCATCTGAAGGCGGGCGGCTCCTGGAAGTTCGAGGCGCTGGGTACAGTGTCTCCCGACCAGGTTGCTAGCTGGGAGCGTTCGGACGTAAGTGGTTTCTAGCATGTTGCATGCACTGGGGGAGGTGAAGCCGTATGCCCGATAAAAAGCTGACCGAGGAGTTGCTCAATGAGCTTCTCGATGCGCCGAACATCGATGGCTATATCAGGGAGCACGACTTTGCCGCCCCGTCGCTTTCGGACTACCTAAAGCAGCTACTGCAGGAAAAGGGCTTGGAGCGCTCGCGCGTGGTTCGTATGGCCGATCTCAATGAGACCTTTGGCTATCAGATCTTTACCGGTGCGCGTCATCCGAGTCGTAATAAGGTGCTGCAGATTGCCTTTGCGATGGCGCTGACGCTCAAAGAGACCAACCGTGCGCTGACGGCTGCCGGGGTAAGCGTCCTTAACTGCAAGGACCGCCGCGATGCGATTATCATCTTTTGCATCGATCGCGGGTGCAGCCTCCAAAAGGTCAACGAGGAGCTGTATCGCTTTGGCGAGGAGACGGTGAGTTAGCGGCTGATATCTGAGCCGGCGGAGTTGTCGAACAACGATGCAAACGAATGGGGCGCGGATGCCATGGGGTGTCTGCGCCCTGCGCTATGATGGAGGCTATGGATACTCAGACCCCAACATATTCCGATGACGAGCTGACCACAGCGCTTGCCGAGCACCTGGCGTCGCTCGATCGCGACGACAGCTATCGCGTGGAGCGTGTACTTAAGCGCTCGTCCGTTGAAACAACCGAGCTTGTGTACTTTGAAGGAACCGGCGGTGGTTCGCTCGGCCCCTTTGTCCGCAAACGCATCGATGCTTCGGCTCAAATCGGCGGGGCATACGAGCGTCTGTTTGCCGCCCAGCGGGCAGGCAGGCGTTTTGAGCACCTGCCCAGAATCGTCGATTGTCGTCGTGTGGGCGACGAGCTCAACGTGGTTATGGAATACATCGAAGGGGAGACGCTCGGGGCGCTGGTGGACCGTCTGGGAGCCACCCCCGATTATGCGCACGAGTTGTATCCTGCCCTATGCGATGCCGTGGGCGAGCTCCACGCCGGTTTTGCAATGGCGGGGGAGACGTCGGCGCCGGTGATCCATCGCGACCTCAAGCCGTCGAATATCATCGTGACAGGTGCCAACTATACGCCTGATGACGGCCTGACGTTTTCATCGCTGGTGATTATCGACTTGGGGATCGCGCGCGTATGGCGCGATGGCGCCGATGCCGATACCGTCAAGTTTGGGACACGGCCCTATGCGCCGCCCGAGCAGTATGGGTTTGGGCAGACGAGCGTGCGCAGCGACGTCTACGCACTTGGAGCCCTGTTGTTCTTCTGCTTGACGGGAGTCGACCCTAAACCAGGGCTCGACATGCGCGAGCAATGCGAGGCACGCGGCATTCCCACTCCACTTGCCGATGCCGTCTGCATGTCGATGGCGCTCGACCCGGCCAAGCGTTTTGCGAGCGCGGAAGCGTTGGGACGGGCGACGCGCGCGGCATACGATCTAAGTCGCCCCGTGCGGCCTCCTGCGCCTGCGCCTGTCCGTACTCCGGCCTCGGAGACGGTGTTGACGCCCCAAGGGCTCCAGAACCCCACAGGGCTTCCTAGGCCTGCCGCCTCCGCTGCATGCGGTCTGCTCTCTCGCGTTCCGGAGTCTCTGGGGCGTATTTGGAATACGCTCGTCTGCTTCTCGCTGCTTGTGTTCTTTGCCGGAAGTCACTTTGCCGTCTTTCACCCCACGGGAGCAAACCAAAGCTACCCGACGTGGCTTCTCATAATCGAGTATTTTTTCTTTGTCGATGGCCTTATGGTGCTTATGCATTTTGCGCTGCTCGATAAGCGCCGTCTTCGTCGGCGATTCGCACTGCTCGACAGCTATCGCGGCAAGAAACTCGCGAAGCTCTGGCTCAAGGCATTGGGTGTGCTGCTCCTATGCATGATCGTTATAGTCGCGGTTGCCAATGCGACCGGCGTCGTCGATACCTCCGCTACCTAAAAGAAAAGGGCCCCGTTGGGGCCCTTTGCAGTTGCACTTAGATGCGGTTCATCTGAGCGGCGACTTTGTTGTACCAGTCCTGCCACGTGGGCGGGCAGTACTTTTTGGCCGCAGCCGGGGTAAGGGTGGAGCCGTAGTTGGCGCCCAGATAGGCAACGTGAGCGGAGATACCCTCGCTCCAGCTGCCAAAGCTGCGCCAACCGCCGCCACGTGCACTCCAGCCCCAGGCGTTGTAAGAATTGGCGCAATAAGCACCCTTGGTGCTCTCGATGCAGGCGATGGCGGGGGACCAACGGGGGTCGACACCGGTATTCCAAGCGGCGACGGCAAAGTTATAGCCCTGGCCTGCCATGGGGGAGCCGGCGAGATAATTGTCGATGCGGCTCGTCCACTCATTAATGAACGAATCGTAATCGGAACTACCGGTATTGGCGTTGTTCACCGTGGTGTCGATGGTGGTGTTGGTGTTGGTGGCCTGGCTGCTGGAATTGCTGCCGCTTACGCCCTCGCCCGAGAGCTTTTCGGCGGCAGCGGCCTTATCGGCCTCAAGCTTGGCAAGCTCGGCGGCATTTTCCTGCTCGGCTTTTGCCTGTGCCTCGCTGCGGAGCTGCTGGGCCTGCGTCAGCGCATCCTCGGCGTTTTTCTGTTCTGCCTCAAGCTGTGACTTGGCCTGCTGGAGCTCGGCCTTGTTCTGCTCGAGTTCGGTTTGCATGTTATTGAGCTGTTCGATCTCGTCGACGCTCGAGCTCGTGATCTGGTTGGTGTATTTGCAGGTCGTGATGAACTCACCCAGGCTCTGTGCGTTGACCAGGAAGCTCACGATGGGATTGGTGCCCTTCTGATACTTGTACAGATCGCGCATGGCGGAGCTTGCCTTGGCCTGCTGCTCGGGAAGCTTAGCCTCGATTTCCTCGATGCTTGCCTCATTGGAGTCAATCTGCTTTTGCAGGTCATCGAGTTTGGTGCGGGCGTCGTTGTAGGCGCTCGTGGCGGCTTCGATCTTCTGCTGGGCTGCGGAAAGCTGGTCCTGCGTTGCCTGCGAGGCGGCATACGCCGCAACGGGGGAGAGCATCGGCGAGGCCGTCAGCGCAACGGCGAGCGCGGCGCTCGTGATGATACGAGCCGGCTTCGACGCAATGAGCGCTGCGGTGCGATGATTCGAATGCTGCATCCAGTCCCTCTGCAATCAATCGTAGGTTATGGTTCGAACGGTATTCTACTACTGCTTTCGACCTCAACTTGAACCTTAAAGGTTCCAAAGGGTCAAGTTGAACTTGAGGCTTTGGCTTTGACCTGCAGTTATGATGAATTGTTGAGAAACCATAGAGTTCAACTTTAACGTTACGGGGGCCTGTTTAAGAGGAGCTTTGGGCTGTAAAAGCTATCTCAACGTGGGGTTTTACAACTACAGCGTGCCCTCCTGGCGAGCCTGCTCGATCTCTTCGAGGGCCTCGGCAGGGGTGAACGAGCAAGTGCCGTCGCCGAGCTTGACCACCTGGATTTCGTCGCCGGTATGGACCTCTCCGCCCTTTAGCACCACGCCAAAAACGCCCTCGTGGGGAAAGATGCAGTCGCCGGCGAGATAGTAGATGGCACAGCGGGTGTGGCAGACCTTACCGATCTGACTGATTTCGACCAGGACATCGTTGCCAATCTTGAGCTGCGTTCCCAGGGGGAGCGAGAGCAGGTTGATACCCTGGGTTGTGAAGTTCTCGCCAAAGTCGCCCTCGTGCACATCGAGCCCGCGTGCCTGCGCCGTCTGGATGGACTCCGCGGCTAAAAAAGAGACCTGGCGGTGCCAATGTCCGGCGTGCGCATCGGTAGCGAGGCCAAATTGCTCGATGACGGTGTCGTGCCCGTCGGCGACGGGTGACTTACGCGTGCCTTTGTGCTCCGACGTGTTGATCGAGACGATGTGGGCGGGTCCGTTGTAGGCGTCGTTTGCCGTGCACAGGGGAGCGGTCGCTTTTGCACGTTCCGCCAGCTCGCGCTTCGCGGCATCGAGGATGGAATTATCGGTCGGATGGTCTTGGGGCACGCGCGCGCCTTTCGCTCGAGGATGTCAATACACTGAATCCTACAACAATGGTAGGTTCATTGCCCGTTGTCATACAACGGTGAGCGCCGTCTTCGTGCTGGCCTTCGTGCTGGACGATTACGTCGATTGCCATAGATACGGTGGAGCTTTGGGCGCCGGCGGCTTGGCACGCTAGAATAAATCAGTTGCGCAAAGACCGCCCGTTGTGTGGGCAGTTCATGATAGGAAGTTTCCATGGCATTGCAGTTTACAGAGCGCGAGTTCATTCCCGTGCTGCTCGGTGGCGACATCAACGCCTATTCGGTGGCGCGCGCCTTCTACGAGGAGTACCAGGTCAAGAGTCTGGTTTTTGGCAAGTATCAGACGGGTCCCGCGTACCGCAGTCAGATTATCGACTACACGCCCAACGTGGATATCGACACCATGCCCGTGATGCTCAAAACCGTCAACGGCATTGCCCAAGCGCATGCCGACAAGACTATTGTCCTTGTGGGCTGTGGCGACAACTATGTCGCTCTCGTGGCTCAAGCCAAGGATGCTCATGAGCTGGCGGATAACATCGTCGCTCCCTACGCGCCCTATAGCATGCTCGAGCAGTGCCAGAAGAAGGAGATCTTCTACGAGCTGTGCGAGAAGCATGGCGTGCCCTATCCGCACACGTTTACCTTTACCAAGGCGATGCTTAATGCCCAGGGCGAGGCGCCTGCCGAAGTGCTCGACCAGATCGATTTTCCTTACCCGATGATTTTGAAGCCTTCTGACGGCATCATGTGGTGGCAGCACGAGTTCGAGGGCCAGAAGAAGGCCTACGAGATTGCCGACCGCGCCGAGCTGGAGCAGGTCATTCGCGATTCGTATGCCAGCGGCTACACCGACGATCTGATCTTGCAGGATCGCGTGCCCGGCAACGACGAGTACATGCGCGTGCTCACCAGCTATTCCGACCGCAACGGCAAGGTGCGCATGATGTGCCTGGGCCATGTGCTGCTCGAGGAGCATCAGCCTCACGGTGTCGGCAACCACGCCTGTATCATCACCGAGCCCAATGACGAGCTCATGGGCGGCGTGCGCAAGTTGCTCGAGGACCTTCACTTTGTGGGCTATTCCAACTTTGACGTTAAGTACGACGAGCGCGACGGCTCGTTTAAGTTCTTCGATTTCAACACGCGCCAGGGCCGCAGCAACTACTACGTCACCAACAGCGGCTTTAACGTTGCCAAGTATGTGGTGGACGAGTATGTGTTCAACCGCCCGTTTGAACCGGAGTTTGTGACGGCGCAGGACGAGGCGCTGTGGATGGTCGTCCCCATGGGCGTCGTCGACAAGTACGTCAAGGATCCCGAGCTGCGCGCTAAGGTGCATCGCCTGGACAAGGAAGGCAAGGGCGCCGACCCTTCGTTTATGAAGGGCGACTTTGTCTTTAACCGCTGGCTGCGCATGTGGCACACCAAGCTGCGCCACTTTAAGCTGTTCAAGACGTATTACAAGTAGATGAGCGCGGCGCCCGTCCGGTTTACATCGGGCGGGCGCGGGTATGATACGCGCAATTGCGCAAGCGTCACCAAGGAGGCGGCGATGGAAAAGCTGGGAGTTATCGGCGGCATGGGCGCCGAGGCCACGTCGTATTACTACGACCAGGTGGTGCGTCATACGGCTGCTGCCTGCGATCAGGAACATATCGACATGGTGGTACTCTCCAAGTCGACCATGCCCGACCGCACGTTGGCCATTAAGACCGGCGAGCATGCTAAGCTGCTGGCGACCATGAAAGAGTGCGCCCAGGCACTCGAGTCGCTGGGCTGTGCACACATTGCCATTCCCTGCAACACGTCACACTACTTCTATGACCAGATCCAGTCGTTTACGAAGGTGCCGATTATCCATATGCCGCGTGAGTCGGTGCGCTATGCTCTGGCTGGTGCGGTGATGGGGGAGTGCGAGTTCGACCCCAACCTGAGTATGCCGGCCGAGCCGGTGCACAAGATTGGCATCATGGGCACCGACGGAACCGTGGGCGCGGGCGTCTACGGCCGCGAATGTAAGGCTGCGGGTGTTGAGGTCGTCTATCCCAGCGAGAAACGTCAGAACGATGTGATGTCGCTTATCTACGATGATGTGAAGGCCGGACGTGAGCCCGATATGGATAAGTTCGACCGCGTGATGTGGGAGTTCGCCCGTAGCGGCTGCGACCGCGTCATTCTGGCCTGCACCGAGCTCTCGGTGCTACAGAAGTACCGAGAGATGCCCGAGATCACCCTCGACGCCATGGATGTCCTGGTGCGCGAATCCATCATCCGCAGCGGCGCCCCCTACCGCCTCTAGCTTTCGACCTGTCAAAAAGGGACAGGTTAATTTTGGCAGGTTTTATCTGGTGAAACAGTAAAGGCCTCGGCTCGTTTGGTGCGAGCTGAGGCCTTTTGCGTTGGGCGGTTGCTGTCGGTGGTGAACTAGAACAGGAAGCCGATGGCGATGAGGGCGATGCTGACGATGAGCACGGCGATGTCCAGACCCTTGATGGGATAGCGCTTGTACGAGCTGGCGCGCGTACGCAGATAGAAGCCGCGCTGTTCTGCCGCCAAGGCTGTGGCATCGGTCTTGCCCACGCTCGAGATGAGCAGTGGCACGCACAGTGGCAGCATGAGCTTAAGCTTCTTGATGGGGTTCTTGGTGTCGTACTCGACGCCGCGTGCGGTCTGCGCCTCCATGATGGCGTTCATCTCCTGACCAAACACCGGCACAAAGCGCAGTGCCGTGGTAAAGGTGAAGGCATAGCGATACGGTACGTGCAGCACCTCGACGCAGGCGTTGGCAAGGTCGTTGAGCTTGGTCACCATGAGCATGAGGATGAGTGGTAACGCCACACCCAGTAGGCGCAGACAGGCCTTCGATCCTGTGATGAGGCCCGTGTCGGTGATAAAGCCCCACACCACGTTGCCATCGCGCATAAAGGCCAGCTGGAGCACCAGCATGATAAGCGCGAGCGGGATCAGCAACTTGAGCAGCGAGAACAGACGGTCGACGACGCCGGCATAGGCACCCAGCGCAAGGGTGAGTGCCAAAAAGCCCAGCAGCGCCACGTAGGTGTCGGACAAGAAGATGCCGACGATGATGGCGGCGGCGAGGCCCAGTTTGACGACGGGGTTCAGGCGATGCAGTAGCGTATCGCCCGGCATGTAGTCGATGACGTTAACCACGGTGGACCATCTCCTTGGTAATTCGAACGACATCGGTGACCTCGCTCACCTGCGCAAAAGCGGGCGAGACGGAAGATGCCAGACGGCGCGAGAGTTCAATAACCTGGGGAGGCTCCACGTAGGCACGCCGCATGAGATCGATGTTCGAGAATAGCTCGTGCGTGCGGCCGCGGTCGAGGATGCGACCGTCGGCCATTACCACAATGCGCTCGGCAAAATCCGAGACGACTTCCATATCGTGGCAGACCATGATAACGGCGCAGCCACGCTCGGCCATGGTGCGCACCGTTTCCATGACGGTCATGCATTCGCGGTAATCAAGGCCGCTCGTGGGCTCGTCGAGTACGACGATCTTGGGCTCAACCACTACGACGGAGGCAAGCGCCACCATTTGTCGCTGGCCACGCGAAAGCGAGAACGGTGCCTCATCGGCAGGCAGGCCAAAGCGGTCGATGACGAGTTGGGCACGACGCAGAGCCTCGGCACGGTCCATGCCGCCAAGCTCCAAGCCAAAGGCGACCTCGTCGAGCACGGTGTCCTTGCAGATCTGACGGTCAGGGTTTTGGAAGAGGGTCGCGACCTCGCGAGCGATGCGGCTCGTGGGAACGGCTGCGGTATCCAGTCCCGTGACGCGCACGCTGCCCGAGGCGGGCTTAAGCAGGCCCGTGAGCAGTTTGGTGAGCGTGGTCTTGCCGGCGCCGTTTTGGCCGACGATGCCCACGAGCTCGCCAGGATAGAGCGTCAGGCTAAGGTCGTGTACGGCGGCGCCGCCATTGGGGTAGGCAAACTCAACATGGTCGAAGGTGAGTACGGGTTCGGCGTCCTTGGCATGAGGACGCAACGACGGTGCATGCGGGGAACCGGCGGGTGCCTGGGCTTCGATGGCCGCGTGTGCGGGGTCGACGATGCCCGAAATCAGGCGCTCAGCCTCATCGACATCCAAGCAGGGGGTACCGCTTACCAGGCCATCGGTTTGGAGGCTATTGAAGATACGCGTGACGCGAGGGCAGTCGACGCCGATGGCACGGAGCTCGTCGGTATGCGCGAAGACCTCGTGTGGCTCGCCCTGCAGCGCAATTTCGCCATGGTTGAGCACGAGCACGCGGTTGCAGTACTCCGAGAGCAGGGCGACCTTTTGCTCAACGACGACGATGGTGATTCCAAGTGCGCGGTTTGCCTCACGCAGCGTCTCGAAGACCAACGTGGAGCTAGCGGGGTCGAGTGCCGCGGTGGGCTCGTCGAGAACCAAGACGCGCGGACGCATGGCGAGGATGGCGGCGATGGCTACCTTTTGCTTCTGTCCGCCCGAGAGGGTGGCGATCTCGCGGTCGCGCAGGTCGCTGATGCCGACGGTCTCGAGCGTTTCGCTCACGCGCCGCTCGATCTGGTCGTGGGGAACGCCAAAGTTCTCGAGGCCAAAGAGCATCTCGTCCTCGACGACCGAGGCGACCATCTGCGTGTCGATATCCTGCAGCACACTGCCGACGATTTGCGACACGTCGGTCAGCGAGACCTCGCAGGTGTCGTGGCCGTCAACCATGACGGACCCAAAGAACGTGCCGGTGTAGTGGTGGGGCACGGCACCCGACAGGCAGGCGGCAAGCGTGGACT
This sequence comes from uncultured Collinsella sp., assembly GCA_958420205.1. Classification (GTDB taxonomy): domain Bacteria; phylum Actinomycetota; class Coriobacteriia; order Coriobacteriales; family Coriobacteriaceae; genus Collinsella. The sequence goes on from CATZIX010000005.1 coordinate 85,093, forward strand.
TGCCGGCGCCCGAGGGCCCGATGATGCCGATGAAATCTCCCTTGTTCACGCTGAGCGAGATGTGGCTGAGCGCCTGCTCGGTCTGCGTGCCATAGGAGAACGAGACATCGTCGACGTTGATGATCGTTTCCATGGATACCTTTCATAGTCATTGGGGACAGTCTTAAATGACCAGTTGTTTAAGACCGTCCCAAAAAAGCTCGTTGTTTGGGACGGTCTTTGGTGGTGAAGCACGGAGACGGCTTTACGAGGGGCCCCAGGTTGGCGCGAAAGAGGAGCGAAGCGTACTTGGGTACGCGAGCGTCGAATGAACGCCAAGATGGGGTGGCTCGTAAAGCCGAGCGGGTTAGTTGAGCCTAAGGGCCTTCTGGATGGGCAGATAGAGGGCGCCGACCAGAATGGCGTTAAAGACGGCGGTCATGGCGACGACGGGCAACATGGCGGCGGCGAGCTCGCCGACCACGCCGAGCATGGCCATCTTGATGACCATGAAGATGACGCCGGAGACAAAGGTGGTCAGGAAGGTTGCGACAATGGCGATTGCGGGCTTGACCTGACCGTCCTTGCCGGCGGCGTTGACGATGCCGGCCATGAGCATGGCGGCGATGCCCTCGGCGGCAAAATCGACGAACGGCGAAGTGGTGGTGATCTGGATCACGGCAGCCGAGATGAGGCCAATGACGAGCGCCTGGCCGATGTTGGGGCGAACGACCAGGATGGTGAGGCAGAAGGCCGAGATGATGAACTCGGGGCTGATCATGCCGCCCGAGATGCCCGAGATGGCCTTGCCGACGGTGAAGTTGAGGATGAAGCCGGCGGCGAGCAGGATGGCGAGCAGGACGAGAGCGCGGACGTCGAGTTTGCCGCGGTCGGCGGTCTGGACGGTGCGGGGCTGGGTGGCGGTGGTGTTCTGAGACATGGTGAAAATCCTTTCTGAAGGGAAGCGCAGGGGAAAAGCGGAGGCGCGTGATGCGAATGCGATCGGGCTCGAGATAGAAAAAGGCCCCCGGTCGAAACCGGAGGCCTTCCAATCACCTAGAGCGCAAAAACAGGCGTGAGGGACTCACTGTCGACCGATCGTATTCGCATCACGCCACCACCAGTTGTTGAGAGACTTCATCGTGTTCTTCATGTCGGTGGCTCCTTTCGTGATGCCGTGGCGCGGTCGCACCTAGTTGCTGTTGCGCTGCACTATAGCACAGCGAAGTGTGTGCGGGGAAATCTTTTTAAAAAGATTTCAGGCGGGTTTCCCGCCGGTCAAAAGAGCGGGCTGAGCGGGCGAGGCTGCCATTGCTGCCTTGCCCGCTCAGCTAAGACGTTACTCCTTATTGCGACGGTAGAGGAAGTAACCGCCCGCGGAGATGACGGCAACGCCAGCGATGGCGAATGCAGCCACCACGCGGCCATCAAAACGATCACCGGTGGTGGGCAGGCCGCCCTTGGCGTTCGTCTTGTTGGTGGTTACCGTGGTCGTGGTGTCCGACTTGCCAGGCTTCTCGGGCTTGGTGGTGGGCTGCTCGGGCTTAGCGGGTTGCTCGGGGGTACCGGGCTGCTCAGGAGTACCGGGCTGCTCAGGAGTACCAGGCTGCTCGGGAGTGCCAGGCTGATCCGGGGTTACCGGATCGGTGGAAAGAGCATCCTTGGCGTAGGTGATGGACACCTTGAGGCCGTTGGTCTCAGTGTTCAGATCGCTCGGAGTGAAGGGCTCGTCAAAGTTTTCGGCCTTCTGATAGGCGCGCATCTCCTGGAGCAGGGCCTTGCACTTCTTGTAGGTGTTCTCGGTAGCAGCCTTGCCGGCCTTGTTGGCCAGGGCAGTGCGGCCCTCGGTGGTCGTCTCGGCCAGCATGGCGGCGTCAACTTCCTTGTTCTGCTCGATGAGCTCGTTCTGGAGCGCATCGAGGTAGGCGCGGACGCTGATACCAAGGGTGTCAGGGTTCTCAAAGCAGAGCGAGCTGATGTCCATGAGGACGTAGTTGATTGAGTTCTCGGGCTCTTCGTTGTACACGACGTCAGTCTGTTTGCAGTGATCGAAGGAGACGGTCTGATCGCTGAAGTACGGGCTGACCTCAGTTATCAGAGCGGAGTACAACGGGATAGCGACGGAGTACGCGGCGCGGGAGAGCATCTCCCACTGGATGGTAGCGACTTCGGGGTCATACCCGCGACGAATCTGGAAGAGGTTGATCTCGGTGCTGCGCTCGCTGCCGATGCAATAAACACCATCAGTGTTCGCGTTGAGGCCAGGGACGTTCTCGCCGCGGTTGCCGAAGGCGCGAATCAACTCGAAAGTGCTCCAACCAGACTTGCCAGGCTTGAAGAACAGGGGCTGGATTTCGCTGACCATGGCTCCCTTTTGGTCAGGTTTTCCATCCTTCTTTACTGTGATAATGTCGTAATCTGTGCCTTCGGTCAGCTGACTACCAAAATAATCGCGGCCTTGCACATAGCGGGACCACTGGTTTACGCCGGAATCAGCGAGGCTTTCGCCATACGTTTGGGCGACATCGAATTTGCCGTCAGCGGAGTATTTGGCGAAACCCTTTTCTTCGGGCATGGATTGGATCTTTTCAGAGTGGAGGCAATTCTCGGTGTCATTGAGGTCGACATCGTAGTTGAGGCTCCCGATATTAGGGTTGAGCGACGCGACGTCGTCAGCGAGCTTCATGGCGATCCACTGATGGGCGGAAAGTGTGGCGAACAGCCAGGTCTCGTTGTTGTCGGCGATGATGATCTGGTCGTTGGTGCAGACGCCTTGGTCATCGATCAGGCTGCCGAGAAGCTCGACGCCCTCGCGGGCCGTGGCGCTCTCGCCCAGGATGATGCTGCCGTAACTGTACTCGCCCAGACCCACTTCCTCATCGATGAGGTCTGCTGCAGCGGCCTCCTCGTTATAGGAGGTGCTTAGCGTGGCGGAGCAGGAGACGCCCTTCTCGTTGATGCCGGCCTCGGAGTAGGCGTCGGTGCGACCCATCCAGTTGGAGGGGTGGTCGCGTACATAGCTGTAGCGATAGGTAGGCTTGTTCGAAGTGTATTCAAAAGCAGATTCAATCGAGCTGTACTTAAAGCCAGGTTCGTGGGCAGGTTCGATGCCGTAGTGCTTAAGATAGCGCTTGCCAAAGTCCTCGGCGCGGCCGTAGTACGTGTTGCCGTCGGCCGTAAGGTTTTTCCCCATGTATATCTGCGTGCAGGCGAGCGCAGAGGTCGGCATGGACATGATGGTTGCAGCTCCAAAGGCGAGGCCTATGCCTAGCTTCTTGAGCGCGTTGACGGGGTGAGTTTTCCTCATTTTCCCTCCCAGCGTGCGAAAGCCCTCTGTCGCCAGAGGGCTTCAGCCAATAAAGACACCTCATTAGCGTAACGAACTAGAAACAATATTCATCTATGAAAGAAACTTACTCGATAAGCGTGATGAAATATGCGATGAGCGGTTAATTATACTCAGTTTGTAGCTTTATTTTAATAAAGACGCCCTGCAATTACTATAGCCGAATAAAGTAGCTGGGAATGCCCGAAATGAGAATCCCCTGCTGTTTGGCAAATGCATAAACGGCAGGGGAGACGATAATTGGATGAATATCATGCCAATATGGAATTACTTCTTCCGGCGGTGGATCACGTTGATCGCATAGCCGACGAGCATGGCCAAAACGATGATGATAAAGCCGAGCAGGGGATTGTCGTTCATAGGGTCCTCCTATTTTCCGAGCGGGGAGAATTCGTCGACGATGAGGTCGAGGCATTGCGGAAGCGCGCGGGCTCCAAAGACGCCCGAATTGCTGGAGATAATCTCGCCATCGAACTGCATGCCCAGCGATGGGGTGCAGGTGATCTTGGCTTCCTTGGTTTGGATGATCTTGAACTGCGGGCGGCCGAGTACCTTGCCGGCGGGGTCGAGTGCGGCGGTGATCACAGTCGGTAGAAGCTGCACGGTTTTTACGGGTTCGATGACCGCAATGTCGACCATGCCATCGTTCATGCGGCAGTCGGGGAACAGGTTGATGTCGTTTTGGATGACCGAGGTGTTGCCGGCCATGCAGCAGATGCCGTCGAGCTCCTCGACAATGCCGTCATGCTCAATCGTAAAGTGCGCTACCGTAGGATTGGGCGTGGCGAGCGCAGAGAGGAAGTAGGCGATCTCGCCGATGTCGTTTTTGGTGGGAGCGGCCTTCATCATGATCTCGGCGTCGAAGCCCGAGCCGGCGATGATGATAAAACCGTGGCGCTTCTCGTTGCCGTTCTCGTCGAGCCAAAAGAGCTCGCCCATGTCCACTTTGACCGTGCGACCGGCGCGGCAAGCCTTGGCGAGCGCCGCTGCCTCGGGGGCATTGCCGATGTTGTTGAAGAACAGGCAGGCTGTGCCGGAGGGGAAGACGAGCGTGGGGACACCGCACCCGCGCATCTGGTCGAGCACGTTGGAGACGGTGCCGTCGCCGCCCGAAACGACCACGCGATCAAACTCGCGCACGTCTGCCACGGCGTCCTCGGGCTCCATGCCATCGCCGATAAAGCGCATCACGACCTCGTCGCCGCCCTGCGCGAGGGCGTGCGTGAATGCGTAGATTTCATCTGAGCTGGGGCCCGATGCAGGGTTATGGATGATAAGGCAGCGCATACTTACGTTCCCGTTCTGTGACTAACCGAGTATAGTTGTAAGGCAATGCCGATATCCTACCCGTGTTTTTCGGGCCTAACCTTATTCGATGGGTTGATATGTACATTTCCACACATCAGGCTTTACTCGACTTTTGCCAGCGCGCCCGTGAGTTCGACGCGATTGCCGTCGATACCGAGTTTTTGCGCGAGCGCACGTTCCATCCGCGTCTGTGTTTGGTTCAGATTGCCACCCCTGCCGAGAGCGTCGCGGTCGACCCTCTGGTAATCGACGACCTATCGCCGCTGGCCGAGCTTATGGCAGACGAGAGCGTGACTAAGGTCTTCCACGCCTGCTCGCAGGATATGGAGGTTATGCTCCATACCGTGGGCGTGCTGCCACGACCGATTTTCGATACGCAGGTCGCCGCTGCCTTTTTGGGCGAGCGCCAGCAGATTTCGTATGGCGCGCTTGTTCAGACGTTTTGCGGCGTCTCGCTGCCCAAGACCGAGTCGCTGACCGACTGGTCGCGTCGCCCGCTGACCGATAAGCAGATTGAGTACGCGATTGATGACGTCAAGTACCTGATCGTCGCCTATACCGAGATGATGAGTCGCCTGCGCGAGCTGGGCCGTGTGGACTGGGTGCTCGACGAGCTACGCCCGCTGGCTGACGAGTCGCACTATCGCGCCGACCGTCACGAGGCATTCCGCAAGGTCAAGCGCATCAACTCGTGCAGCCGCCACCAGCTGGGCATCGCGCGCGAGCTCGCCGCCTGGCGCGAGGACCGCGCCGAGCGCCGTAACATCCCGCGCAAGTGGGTCATGTCCGACGACACGCTGCTTGCGCTCGTCAAGCGCAATCCCGTGCGCGTTGAGGAGTTCCGTAGCATTCGCGGTACCGATCAGTTGGGGGAGCGCGACGTGGACGGTGCGCTCATGGCCATCAAGCGCGGCGCAAGCTGCCCGCACGATCGCCTGCCGCTCATGGTGCGCGGGCATCGCCAGATCTCTCCGGAGCTGGAGAGCGTGACGGATCTCATGTACGCGCTTATCCGCCTGGTTGCCGAACGCTCGGGAGTGGCGACCTCGGTCATTGCCTCGCGCGATGACCTGGCCGACTATATTGAGCATCCCGAGCAGAGCCCCTTGCGCGAAGGCTGGCGCTTTGAGCTTGTGGGCTCGCGCCTGGACGATCTGCTCTCCGGCAATATGGGGTTGACGGTCAAAGATGGCAAAATTGAATTGCTGTAGGTATATAGTTACGCGGTTTTACCAAACCGCGTAACAGCTCGACGCTGCAAACGGCCGAGAGCGGCAATCTGACGTTCAATCGTCGCTCGCGTACCAAAGTACGCGTCGCTTCTCTTTCACGTCACCTTGCTCGCTCTCGGCCGTTTTCGCTGACATTGCCAAAACATTGATGTTGATTTGCTGGTCAGTCGAATGGGTAAAATGCCTCCAACGTGTAACTCGATTCGGAGGAATTCGCATGCCCTATTACTATGGTTACGGCTTTGGCATCGACCCGCTGTACCTGCTGGTTGTCCTTGTTTGCACGGTACTCGGTCTTGCCGCGCAGAGCTATATCAACTCGACGTACAAAACCTGGTCCAAGGTTCGCTCGGACGGCGACACGGGCGCCACGGTCGCTCGCCGCATGCTTGACGCCAACGGTTGTAACGCCGTGGGTATCGAGGGCGTTGCCGGCGAGCTCACCGATCATTACAGCCCACAGGACAACAACCTGTATCTGTCGGATGCCAACCGTTCGGGCGGTTCGGTCGCAAGCGTTGCCGTCGCCTGCCACGAGGCGGGCCATGCCGCCCAGCGTCAAAGCGGCTATGCCATGATGAAAGTACGTACCGCCCTCGTGCCGGTCGTCAACTTTACCCAGAACACCTGGACCATCGTGTTGCTCTTGGGCCTGTTTATGAACATTGCCGGGCTCACGACCCTCGCGCTGATCTTCTTCTCGTTTAGTGTGTTGTTCCAGTTGGTTACGCTGCCGGTCGAGATTGATGCCAGCCGCCGCGCCGTGGCATATATTGAGCAGTCGGGTATGAGTTCCAAGCAGGTCAACGGTGCCAAGAAGGTGCTGACGGCCGCCGCGCTTACCTATGTTGCCGCTGCGCTCACCTCGATTATTCAGCTGCTCTATCTTATGGCTCGCTACAACAGAAACTCCAACCGATAACAAATTGGGTCGCTGGGCGCTGCGGGGATTCGTGTCCCCGCGGCGCTGTACTATGTGTTGGACTTGAATTTGCGCAGGGCCGAAGCCCTTGTGCACGATGACGAAAGGAGGCTGCGTGGCGGGCTGGAATCTAACCGGCAATGCCGTTTCCGCCGAGTTTGACGGTTCGGATGAGCAGGAACGCAAGGAGCTCAGCGTGAGCCAGGCGGTGGAGATCGCCGCCGGCGCGCTCGATGCCATTCCGCAGCTGAGCGTTTTGGGCGAGGTCACGGGCTTCCGTGGCCCCAATGCCCGAAGCGGCCACTGCTACTTTCAGATCAAGGACGACTCGGCGGCCGTTGACTGCATCATTTGGAAGGGCGCCTATCTCAAGCGCACGTTCGATCTGCGCGACGGCATGCAGGTGAGCTTTAAGGGCAGCTTCAACCTCTATAAGGCCACGGGCCGCATGAGCTTTGTCGCTCGCTCGTTTTCGCTGGCGGGGGAGGGTCTGCTGCGTCAACAAGTGGCGCAACTGGCCGAAAAGCTACGCCGCGAGGGCCTGATGGACGAAGCGCGCAAGCGCCGCATCCCGGTGTTCTGCTCCCGCGTGGCGGTCGTCACCTCGCTTTCGGGTGCCGTAATCGACGACGTCAAGCGCACATTGCGTCGTCGCAACCCGCTCGTCGAGCTCGTCTGCGTGGGCGCCAAGGTTCAAGGCGAGGGTGCGCCGGCCGAGCTCATTGAGGGCTTGCGCCGCGCCGCCGCCATCACGCCGGCGCCCGACTGTATTTTGCTGGTGCGCGGCGGCGGCTCCTTTGAGGACCTCATGACCTTTAACGACGAGGAGCTTGCTCGCGCGGTGGCGGCTTGTCCTGTGCCCGTGGTGACTGGCATTGGCCATGAGCCCGATACCTCGATTTGCGACATGGTGAGCGACCGCCGCGCCTCCACGCCCACGGCGGCGGCAGAATCGGTGGCGCCGGCTATGACGGAGTTGGCCGATGTGCTCGAGGCGCGCCATCAGCGTCTGGGTGCCGCGATGGCATCGATGATTGGGTCGGCCCAGGTCGACCTGGAGATGCTCGATCAGCGCGGTCGCCGCGCCTGGGATACCTATACGGCTCGCTTGGGCGATGCGCTCGATGCGGCTGCGTGCCGTCCGTGCCTCAACGACCCCACATTTATGGTCGAGCGTCGCGAATCGGAGCTTGCGCTAACTGCCGATCGCCTGTCGGGCGCCATAGTACGCTCGGTCGGGACATTTCGCTCCAACTTTGAGCGCTTGCCCGAGCGTCTGGTTACAAGCACCTCGGGGCTCGATGGTAAGCGCCATGCGCTCACGCTTGCGAGTTCCCGTCTGGAGCATCAGGGACGTTCGATGCTCAGCAAACCCGCGTCCGACCTGGGCCGTGCGGCAGCCTCACTCGATGCCCTGTCGCCGCTCAAGGTGCTTGCTCGCGGCTATTCCATCGCGTACAGCGATGATGGGGTGGCTACGAGCGCCAAGACCTTTAAGCCCGGCGACGCCATCCGCGTGCGCATGGCAGACGGCAACGTGGCAGCAACGGTCAATACGGTCGAGTAGGCCGCGTTTCATAGCGATAAACCTTTAGGAAAGGAAACAGATATGGCAGAGAAGACCCCGGTCGAGCAGCTTACGTACAAGCAGGCCTCGCAGGAGCTGGAGCTCATCATCCGCAGCTTGGAGTCGGGCGATATGGAGCTCGAGGAGTCGCTCGAGAGCTATACCCGCGGCGTCGAGCTCCTCAAGAGCCTGCGCACCCGCCTGTCCGATGCCGAGCAGAAGGTCTCGGTGCTTCTTAAGGACGTCGACGGCAACGACGTGCTCGCCGACGGCGAAGCCGCCAACACCGACGACAACCTCTCGTTCTAACCATCCCGACCAAATATAATTACCTTGGTCTGTGAGAAAGGAACCAACCATGTGCGATTGCATCTTCTGCAAAATTGCCAACCACGAGATCCCCTCGACCGTTGTCTATGAGGACGACCAGGTCATCGCCTTCGACGACCTCAATCCCCAGGCGCCGGTCCATACGCTCGTGATCCCCAAGAAGCACTACAGTGACATTGCCGACAACGTACCTGCCGAGACCATGGGCGCCATGGCTCACGCCATCCAGGAGGTCGCCAAGGCCAAGGGCTTGGAGGACGGTTTCCGCGTCATCTCCAACAAGGGCGTCAACGCCGGCCAGACCGTCATGCACTTCCACATGCACGTCCTCGGCGGCAAGAACCTGGGCGAGAACCTCATCTGAGGGCGCGTAGGCCGTCGACTTGGCTGCCTTTGGAGTAATCTATGCAGCTTTCTCAACTCGAATACCTTCAAGCTGTAGCGAACTATGGCGGCGTGCGCAAAGCAGCTCGCGCCGTTCACGTGAGTCCGCAGGCCGTTTCGTCGGCAATAAAAAAGTTGGAATCTGAGTATCAGATTGTTTTGCTCGACCGATCGGCGGGGGAGGCTGTTTTGTCTCCGGCGGGCAGAGAATTTGCGCGTCGTGCACGCGTGATCCTGGCGCAAGTCGACGATCTCAAAAAGTACGCTCAATCGGGGAACGGCGGCGTTTCGCCCGACGGCCATTTCCGTCTTTACGCCCCCTGTCTTCACGGGCGGGGGCGCCTTTTTTCCGAAAACTGGTACGACTCGTTTGAAAGCTCGCACCCTCAGATTCATCTTGATGTGTGGCATCAGCCAACGGCAACATGCTTTGAATCACTTATACTTGGAATTTTGGACGCGGCTATCTCGTTTGAGGAACCACGGGACAGCGTCCTTTCTTCAAAATATATGGGTGAAAAGGAGCTCAGGGTTCTTTCATGTCCGGCTGGTCATCAATCTGTTGACGCTATGACCATTCGTGAGTTACTGGGCGGCAGGCTCGCTGTTCCCATTAATTTGTCACCCTGTCTTAATGCAATCAATCAATGTCCCGAAGCTCAGCTGGTTAATTTCCGCTTTCGCGATGTCGAATACGGAAACAGGGCGCAGGCTGAGTTTCTTCAAGCCGGGGGATTGATATTGAGTTTTTCTGGCTCTTCTCTCGCATCGGATGGATCGGAAGTGAGCGAGTGCTCCATTGAAGCCTCACATGACGTAGCCTTGCCCATCTACTTTTGCTATCGACAAAATGCCTGGACCGATCGACACCAGACGGTATTTCTTCACTTATTGCGTCATCTCGCTTCGTGAGGCCATTTGGCCTCGTGTCGTCAAGTGAATGTTGACGCCCTGCAACACATAGCTGACAGCTTTGCCCTCATGCTTTTCCAAGATTTCGATTTAGATTGCTGACTCTTGGAGGGCGGAGCATGAAAAACCGTACGGTTTTGCTTTATATGACGTTCGTTTTTCTGTCGAACTTCAGCACTATTTTGTATTTTCTGACGGTTTACCTTGAATTCGTCGGATTCTCGATAGTGGCGATTTCTAGCATGATGATTGCATATCAAGTGAGCAAGTTCATCCTCGAAGTTCCCACTGGCTATATTGCTGATAGGTTTGGACGAAAGGCAAGCGGTCTCGTTGGCGTCGTGGGGATGCTTGGATACTACGCCGCCCTGCTTCTCGTCCGTTCCCCTCTGCTTTTAATCGGTGCGTTCGCTCTCAAAGGTTTTGCCGTTGCATGTCTGAGCGGATCCATAGAAGCGATTTACATTGACAGCGTCTCTCAGGACCAGCTCGTAAGACTTAATGTCGTTGAGCGATTTGTTTTCTATGCCTCTTATGCCATCTCCGCTTGCGTGGGCGGTTTCATTTCGTCTGTCGGTGCATATCTCATTGGTCTCTCGGCAGATATCATCGCAATGGTGTTGACGTTGGTTGTCGCTGTCTGCATTCCTGAGATGCGAAGAGGGGGCACTGCGGGGGCACCTGAGCGTGGAATTAGCCCGAAGATGATCGGTGCCGCTATTGCGTGTAATGGCATTCTTCGTTCAGCGTTCATCATGGACTGTTCTCAGGCATTTGCTTTTGTCGCCCTGGAAGACTTTTTCTCACTGCTGCTTGCGGGCCGCGGAATGAATTCCGTCGCTTCGGGTGTGACCATTGCGGTCCAGCTCCTTGCCTCGGCCTCCATGGGGCTTATTGTGCCCAGCGTGATTGCTCATGTCGACAAGGGCCGTTTTGCGCGTATTTGCGGCATCGTGCGCCTTTCCCTGGCTGCTCTGTTTTTGATTCCCTTTACTCCGGTCTATTTGCTGCCCGTGTTCTATGTACTGCAGACGGTCGCGTACTCGTTATTTGCTCCAATTAAATACTCAATTTTTCAAAATGCTGTCGATTCTTCGATGCGCTGTTCACTGATTTCGGTCCAAAGCCAGATGGTGGCGGTGGGTGCCATCCTTTTCTATCTGTTCAATGCTGCGTTGAGCAGCATCGCGGGCATTCGAGTCGTATTGCTTGTTGCGCTCGGGATTTCTTCCCTGGTGTATATCCCCGCGCTATTTCGTCTTACAAGTCAAAGGCCATGAGTATTTAGGTACCGATAACTTATATATCAACGCAATAAACCCGAGCGCGAGGGCGTTTGGGTTTATTATTGAAGCGTATGTAACCTGGCGGCGCCACACCGCCTGTTAGTAGGGAGACACATGAACGTTCTGGTCGTCAACGCGGGATCTTCGACCCTTAAGTATCAGGTCATCGACACCAAGTCCCATAAGGTGTCCGCAAAGGGCTCCTGCGAGCGCGTCTGCTTTACCGGTGGTACCTTCACCCATGCTGCCAATGGCTCCAAGAAGGTGACCGAGAACATCGAGTTCCCCGACCACAAGGTCGCCATCGAGGTCGTCCTGAAGGACCTTGAGGCCAACGGCGTCAAGATCGAGGGCATCGGCCACCGTATCGTTCAGGGCGGTTGGTACTTTGGTGATTCCTCCCTCGTCGACGAGGACGTCCTCGCCAAGATTCGCGAGGTCGCCCCGCTGGCGCCGCTGCACAACAACCCCGAGGCCAACGTTATCGAGTACTGCCTGGAGCAGTATCCCGATCTGCCCAACGTCACGGTCTACGACACCGCTTTCCACTTCAACATGCCCGAGGTCGCCAAGACCTACGCCCTTCCCAAGGATGTTTGCGACAAGCTGCACATCCGTAAGTACGGCGCCCACGGCACCAGCTATCGCTACATCTCCAAGAAGGTCGCCGAGATGACCAACGGCGAGGCCCGCAAGGTCGTCGTGTGCCATATCGGCTCCGGCGCTTCCCTGTGCGCCATCGAGGACGGCAAGTGCATGGACACCACCATGGGCTTGACGCCGCTCGACGGCGTCATGATGGGCACCCGCTGCGGCTCCATCGACCCGGCTACCGTGTGCTACCTGCAGCGCGAGGGTGGCTACACCTTCGACGAGGTCGACGAGATGATGAACAAGAAGTCTGGCCTTTTGGCTGTGACCGGTGGCAAGACCAACGACTGCCGCAACGTTGAGGAGCTCGCCGCTGCTGGTGACCCCGAGGCTCAGCTCGCCTTCGATATGTTCGTCTACAAGATTGCCGCTAAGGCCGCCGAGATGGCCACCTCCATGTGCGGCATGGACACCCTGGTCTTTACCGCCGGCATCGGCGAGCACGCTCCGGCCGTTCGCGCTGGCGTGGCCGATCGTCTGGCCTTTATGGGCGTCAAGATGGATCACGCCCGTAATGCCCTGCGTGGCGACGGCGCTTGGTGCCTGTCCGCCAAGGATTCCAAGGTCAAGATTTTCGTCATCCCTACGGACGAGGAGTTCATGATCGCTTCCGACGTCGAGCGCATCGTCAACGGCAAGTAATTGCAAGAGGGGAGGGGCTGGACGACCGAGCGCCGTTCGGCCCCTCTTTTGCGCTCGTTGGGCGATATGCTGATATCTATTTATCAAGATATGATAACTTCTTATTAAAATGCGGCCGCCTTAAGGGGCCTGCGTCGACCGTATTGCACTGCGAAGGAGTCTCATGAACGTACTTGTTGTCAACGCCGGCAGCTCAAGCCTTAAATATCAGCTTTTGGATACCGATACCCGCGAGGTTTTCGCCAAGGGCAACTGCGAACGTATCGGTTCGGACATGGGCATCTTTGGCCACTCCGAGAACGGTGGCGCCAAGCAGACCGAGGAGGTCCCTTTCCCCGATCATCGCTCTGCTATCGCTCGCGTGCTCGAGGAGCTCGAGAAGACCGACTTTACGATTGATGGCATTGGCCATCGTATCGTTCAGGGCGGCTGGCACTTCGATGATTCCGCGGTCGTCGACGATGAGGTCATGGCTAAGATCCTTGAGGTGGCCCCGCTCGCTCCGCTGCACAATTACGGCGAGGCCGCGGCAATCGAATATTGCCGCGAGAAGTATCCTGAGCTGCCCAACGTGGCCGTCTTCGACACCTCGTTCCACATGACCATGCCCGAGGTCGCCTACACCTACGCGCTGCCCAAGGACGTGTGCGACAAGTACCACGTGCGCAAGTACGGCGCACACGGTACGAGCCACCGCTACGAGTGGATGATGGCCAAGGAGATCCTGGGCTCGCGCTGCCACCGTCTGCTTTCGTGCCATCTGGGCAACGGTGCTTCGCTCGCTGCTATCGAGGACGGCGTGTGCCGCGACACCACGATGGGCCTCACGCCGCTTGACGGCCTGATGATGGGTACCCGTTGTGGTTCCATTGACCCGGCCACCGTGTGCTACCTGCAGCGCGAGGGCGGCTACAGCTACCAGGAAGTCGACGACATGATGAACAAGCAGTCCGGCCTGCTTGCCATTTCGGGCATCTCCAACGACGCCCGCGACATCCGCACGCGCGCCTCCGAGGGAGATGAGCGCTGCCTGCTCGCCTTCGATATGTTTGCCTACAAGGCTATGCAGCAGGCCGGCTCCATGATCGCCTCCATGGCGGGCGTGGACACCATCACCTTTACCGCCGGCATCGGCGAGAACGACTGGTCGATCCGCAAGGCCTTCTGCGACTGCTTTGAGTGGCTGGGCGTACGCATCGACAACAACAAGAACCGCGAGGCTGTGGGCAACGGCCCGCAGGTTATCAGTGCCGCCGGTTCCGCCGTCACGGTCATGGTCATCCCCACCGACGAAGAATACATGATCGCCCACGACGTCGAGCGTCTGACCAAGAACAACTAACGCGCGCATTTGCAAGTAAACAAAAGGCCTCCAGAGCAACAGCTCCGGAGGCCTTTTTGCTAGCAAGTGGAAATCCGAGTCCCAAAGTGATCGCCACCAGCAACGTCTGCACTTTCAGCAACGACACCCATCCGTTCAGATTTTCAGACCCAGCTCGTAGCCAAGCTGCCGTCCACTCCAGATGCCCTGATTGCAACGTAGCGGCAGGGACCCTACAGGGTAAAGCTCTGAAAACTTTCCGCAGGACGCATGAAACCCCCGCCGCACGAAGTGCGCAGCGGGGGTTTCATGCATGTCCGAGGACGTTTTCAGAGCTTTACCCTGTAGGGCCCCGAGGGGATATGTCAGCTACTCAGCCATCTGAGCCTGGACGGCGGTGATGGCCACGACACCCACGATGTCGTCGGCAGAGCAGCCGCGCGACAGGTCGTTGACCGGCTTGGCGATGCCCTGCAGGATGGGGCCGTAGGCGTCAGCACCGGCGAAGCGCTGGACCAGCTTGTAGCCGATGTTGCCGGCCTCGAGGTCGGGGAACACGAGCACGTTGGCCTTACCGGCGACGGAGGAGCCGGGAGCCTTGAGCTGGGCGACGGTGGGGACGATAGCGGCGTCGAGCTGCAGGTCGCCGTCGATGGCGAGCTCGGGAGCCTTTTCCTTGCAGAACTTCACAGCCTCCTGGACCTTCTTGGCGACCTCGCCGCCGGCGGAGCCCATGGTGGAGTAGGAGAGCATGGCCACGTGCGGCTCAACGTTGCCCATGAAGGTGGACCAGGAGTGAGCGGAGGCGATGGCGATCTCGGAGAGTTCGTCGGAGGACGGGTTGATGTTGAGGCCGCAGTCGGCGAAGATCAGCGTGCCGTCGGTGCCGAACTGCGGGGTGTCGGTGCACATCACGAAGAAGGCCGAGACCAGCTTGGTGCCCGGGGCGGTCTTGAGGATCTGAAGCGCGGGGCGCAGGGTGTCGGCGGTGGAGTGGCAGGCGCCGGAGACCAGGCCGTCGGCATCGCCCATCTTGACCATCATGGTGCCAAAGTAGGTGGCGTCCATCACCTGGGCGCGAGCCTGCTCGATGGTAACGCCCTTCTTGGCGCGGAGCTCGGCAAACTTCTGCGCGTACTCCTCGTGCTTCTCGGCATTGCGCGGGTCGATGACGGTAGCGCCGGGAACGTTGATCTCGTCGGGGTTGCCCAGGATGACGATCTTTGCCAGGCCCTCCTCGATGATTTTGGTGGCCGCGACGATAGTGCGCGGATCCTCGCCCTCGGGCAGGACGATCGTCTTAAGGTCGGCCTTGGCGGCAGACTTCATACGGGTTAGGAAATCGCTCATGTTACTCCTTACAAGCGTTTCGCTAAGCTCCAGGCGCCCGGCTGTTCACGAATAAACCCGCTGCTAGCGGGTTTACCTTTCAATTATGTACGCCGCGGTGCTTGAGCTTTCCTTGTGTGGCAAGCTCATTATAGGACGCATTAGCGCTATAATCGCTCTGATAAATATGTCTCGAAGAATGTTCGAGAAAAGCCCAGCTAACGAGCCCGTGGCTTTTGACAAGGAGTATCGATGCAGATTACCTCAGGCCTGCCTGAAGGCTTTAACGCCGGCGCGTACGACATGATTGTCGTCGGTGCTGGATATGCCGGTGCCGTTTGTGCCCGCCGTCTTGCCGAGACCATCGGCTATCGTGTTGCCGTTTTGGAGCGCCGTAGCCACATTGCGGGCAATGCCTATGACTGCACTGACGAGGCCGGAATCCTGATTCACGAGTACGGTCCGCATATCTATCACACCTTTAACGAGCGCGTGCACAATTTCCTGTCGCGCTTTACCAAGTGGACGGATTATCAGCACAAGGTGCTCGCCAACATCAACGGTACCCTTATGCCCGTGCCCTTCAACCATGCGAGTCTCAAGCTCGCTTTTGGTGACGAGCGCGGCGAGGAGCTGTATCAGAAGCTCGTGGAGACCTTTGGCAAGGATGTCAAGGTGCCCATCATGGAGCTGCGCAAGAAGAACGACCCGGATCTTGCCGAGGTCGCCGATTACGTCTACGAGAACGTCTTTTTGCATTACACCATGAAGCAGTGGGGCCAGACGCCCGACCAGATCGATCCCTCGATCACCGGCCGCGTTCCCGTCTTTGTGGGCGATGATGACCGCTACTTCCCGCAAGCTCCCTTCCAGGGCATGCCGCAGGAGGGCTACACGGCGCTCTTTGAGCACATCCTCGACCACGACCTGATTGACGTGTTCTGCGACGTGGACGCCCGCGACCTCTTCGAGATCGACGAGACCACCGTCAAGATCGACGGCAAGGTCTATGGCGGCGAGATCGTCTACACCGGTCCGCTCGACGAGCTGTTCAATCTCGACCTGGGCGCCCTGCCGTACCGTACGCTCGACATGAAGTTCGAGACGCTCGATATGGATCAGTTCCAGCCCGTGGGCACCGTCAACTACACCACGAGCGAGGATTACACGCGCATCACCGAGTTCAAGAATATGACTGGCCAGGTCCTGCCCGGCAAGACCACCATCATGAAGGAGTATTCCAAGGCCTATACGCCCGGCTCGGGCGAGACGCCGTACTACGCCATTCTTGAGCCCGAGAACCGTGAGCTCTATGAGCGCTATCTTGAGCGCGTCCAGAACCTGACGAACTTCCACCCGGTGGGTCGTCTGGCCGAGTATCGTTACTACGATATGGATGCCGTGACCAATTCTGCCCTCGATCTTTCGGATGAGATTATCGCCTGCCATGCATAAAGTCATAACATTCGGTATTCCCTCGTATAACGCCGCCAAGGACATGGACCATTGCATCACCTCCATCTTGGAGGGGAGCAATTACGCCACCGATATCGAGATTATCGTGGTGGACGACGGCTCCAAGGACGAGACGGCCGCCAAGGCCGACGAGTGGGAGGCCCGTTATCCTGGAATCATCCGCGCGGTGCACCAGGAGAACGGCGGTCACGGTATTGCCGTCCTTTCGGGTCTGCGCGAGGCGCAGGGCACCTACTACAAGGTTGTTGATTCGGACGACTGGCTTGACGGCGCTGCCCTTTCGACCATGCTGTCGATTCTGCGTGGCTTTGAAGAGCGCGACCAGCGCGTTGACCTGTTTATCTCGAACTACGTGTACGAGAAGGTTTACGAGGGCACGCATACCGCTATTGGCTACAAATTTGCCCTGCCGCGCAAAAAGATCTTTTCCTGGGGTCAGATCGGTCATTTTCGCCTGGACCAGAACCTACTCATGCACAGCCTGTGCTATCGCACGGATGTGCTGCGCGAGTCCAACCTTCCCATGCCGCCGCACACGTTCTATGTGGACAACATCTACGCCTACGTGCCGCTGCCGCGTTGCAAGACCATGTACTACGCCGACATCGACCTCTACCGCTACTTTATCGGTCGCGAAGGCCAGAGCGTCAACGAGGCAACGATGGTCAAGCGTCTGGACCAGCAGTTCCGTGTTACGCGTATCATGATGGAGTCGTACCACCTGTACAGCGATGTCGAGTCGTCGCGTCTGCGTTCGTACATGATGGGCTACTTCACCATGATGATGGCGATCTGCTCGGTGCTTACCAAGCTTTCCGAGGAAGATTGCGCCGACGAGCGCCTAAAGACGCTGTGGAATGATTTGAAGGCCTACGACGAGCGCATGTATCGTCGTGCCCGCTACGGCGTGGTCGGCTTCTTCACTAACCTGCGTGGACGGGCCGGAGACAAAACCACACTCGGCCTATACCGTCTTGCCTCAAAGATCTTCAAATTCAACTAGCTGCTGAGTAATCGCTGCTGATAGGTTGACTGGGCCCCTTGGCCTTTAGTTTGATACTGCGAACAGTCCTGCTCGCACGGAAAGCACATTAAGTGCTTTCCGGCTCGTGCGGAACTTGTATCAAACTAAAGGCCAAGGGGCCTCTGCTATAAGAATCGATTGTCAGGGTGCCTGAATTTGAAGATCTTAGACGCGCGGTACACAGGGGCCTGGGCTGAAAAGACTTGGTTGGTAGGTTGCCCGGTGGGGCTTGGTTACTTTGCGGCACCCGGGATGCCGTGGGAGGTTTTGGCGGTTTTGGCTCCGTTTACGATGGCAGTTTCCAGGGCCCTTACTGCGAGCATGCCCAGCAGGTCTAGGGGAACGGCGGCGCTTGCCTGGGCGCCCAGTTTGCCGCTGGCGAGGGTGTAGATGGTGTCGCCGTCGTTGGTGGTGTGCGTGGGACGGATGGCATGCGCGTAGGCGTCTGCGGCCATCTGGGAGACCTTGGTGGCTTGTGCCTTAGTGAGTTCCACGTTGGTGACGATGCAGCTGATGGTGGTGTTGGTGCGGTCGAGCGGCATCTGCATGGATCCGGCGGAGGCAAAGGCTGCGAGTTCCATGTCGACGATCTGGTCGCTATCGGCTGCGGCGCGCATGCCGGCGACCCACTCGCCGGTGAAGGGGTCGACCACGTTGCCGCAGGCGTTGACTGAGACCACGGCGCCCACCTTGATGGGGCCGAGTGCCACGGCGGCAGCTCCAAGGCCGGCCTTCATGCAGGTGGCAGGCCCCATGAGCTTGCCTACAGTGGCGCCGGTGCCGGCACCTACATTGCCCTGCTCGAGCGTGGTGGGGGTGTTGTCGAGTGCTTCGCGCACGGCGGTGACGCCGGCCTCAATGTCGGGGCGCACGGTGGGGTCGCCAAAGGCAAGGTCGAAGATACAGCTGGAGCACACGATGGGCACCTGCGTGGGGCCGACGGGAAGGCCGATGCCGCGGCTCTCAAGCTCGCGAGCGACGCCGCTTGCAGCCTCGAGGCCAAAGGCCGATCCACCCGAAAGGCAGACGGCGTGGACCTCGTCGACGGTGTTCTCAGGTCGTAGCAGGTCGGTTTCGCGCGATGCTGGAGCACCGCCGCGTACGTCAACGCCGCCGGTGGCGCCCTCGGGTGCCACGATTACGGTGCAACCGGTGCCGGCCTCCTCGTCCGTATAGTTGCCATAGCAAAAGCCATCGACATCGCAGACGTCAATGGCCTCGAGCAGTGTATCCATGTTTAACTCCTATCGGTTTTCCGCCGCGCCTTGTGCCCGGTCGGGATCCGTACGGTACGCCAAAATTGTAGGCGCTGGGGAATACCCAGCGCCAGATGTAATTACGAGAGTTTTTGAATCGCGCGCGCGACGCGGGCGATGGGTAGGCCCACCACGTTATAGAAGTCGCCCGAAATATCGTGCACGAGCATGCGTCCTCCTGTGCCCTGAATGCCGTAGGCGCCGGCCTTGTCCATGGGTTCACTCGAGGCGACGTAGTGCTCGATCTGCTCGTCGCTGAGCTCGTAGAACGTCACGTCGGTCACATCGACAAAGGACAGGCTTTCTGCGGCATGCGGGGCGGCCGTATCGCCTGCCTTAACGATGCAGACGCCGGTTGCAACCTGGTGCGTGCGGCCCGAAAGCTCACGGAGCATGGTGTGCGCCTCGTCCTCGGTTGCCGGCTTGCCCAGAATCTTGCCGTCAAAGGTGACGATGGTGTCGGCCGCGACCGTCAGCTCATTGGGCTCGGCATGCTCGGCGGCAACGGCGGCGGCTTTTGCGCGTGCTAAGCGTTCAACGAGCGTAAGCGGGGCCTCGCCATCAAACGGCGTTTCGTCGATATCGGCAGGAATGATGCGAATGTCATAGCCCGCCTCGCGCATCAACTCGATGCGGCGCGGTGATTGCGAAGCCAAAATCATAGCTGAATGCCCTCGGCGACCTTCTCGACGGCCTTGTCGCCGGCGAGCGTGCGCAGCAGCTCAAGCGCAAAGGGGAGCGACTGGGCCATGCCGCTGGCGGTGATGATGTTGCCGTCTTGCGTAACCTTCTCGCCGGTATAGGCGCCTTCGGGGAAGCTTTTCTCAAAGCCAGGGAAGCACGTGGCGTGGCGTCCCTCGAGCAGGTCGAGCTCGCCCAGGATAAACGGGGCGGCGCAGATGGCGGCGACGTGCTTGGTCGCGGCGAACTCGCAGACCACATCGCAGACGCGCTGGTCGGCGCGCAAGTTGGTGGCACCGGGCAGGCCGCCAGGCAGCACGACGCAGTCGTACTCGTCAAAGTCGATCTCATCAAAGAGCGCATCGCAGGTCACGGGGATCTGCAGCGAGCTTACGACCTCACGCGTGGGCATGATCGAGACGAGCGTGGCGCGCACGCCGCCGCGACGCATGACATCGACCATGGTCAGGCATTCAATAGTTTCAAAGCCATCGGCGGCGAGAACGGCAACGCTGGGCATGAGGGTTCCTTTCATAGGCGGCATACAATTAGCCGTCTTATACCCCGAAGACCTCCGCTTGCCACGCTCGATTTCCCAATGATTTTTCTGAGCAATGATTAAGTGGCTAGTTGCGCTTAAGGTGGACGACGGTCTCGCAGTGGAAGGTTTGTGGGAACAGGTCGACTGGCGTGATCTTTACGGGGGAGAAGGTGCCTTCTTCGACAAAGCGTTTGAGATCGCGCGCCAGGGTGGCCGGGTCGCAGCTCACGTAGGCGACATCGCGAGCACTCGTGCTGGCGATAAGGTCGATCGCCTCGGGGGCGAGGCCTGCGCGCGGCGGGTCGACCACCAAGACGTCGGCATCCTGGTCGGGGAACTCGCGCACCGCGTCTCCGCCAATGACGTCGACGTTGTCAAGCTTGTTGATCTCTAGGTTACGGCGTAGATCGCGCACAGCGGGGCCGTAGGCCTCGACGGCGGCGACAAAGTCGCAGCGGCGGGCGAGCGGCAGGGTAAAGGTGCCGGCACCGCAGTACAGGTCCACGGCAAGCTCGTCTTCCTGCGGGTCGAGCGCTTCCATGACAAGATCGATCAAAATCTCGGCACCCTTGGTGTTGACCTGGAAAAAAGACGGGGCAGACAAGCGCATCTGACCCTCGGCGATATTCTCGGTCCATGAGCCCTCTCCGGCGAGCATTTCGACCTTGGAGACACGGCGGGCCTTCTTTTCGCCCTTGCTCATCACGCGCACGATGCTCGTGGGGTGAGCGGCGTCCGCCAGCACGCGGGAGACCTGCGAGCGCGGAAAAGAGCCTGTGGGCGTCCAGAGTGCGACCTCGAGTGCCTTGGTGCGGCGCGATGCACGAATGCCCACGCGTTCGAGCCCCAAGTCATGGCTGCCGCTTAGATAGTTGAGTGCGCCGACGACCGATTTGAGCGCCTTTGGGAAGCGCTTATCGAACAGCGGGCACGTATCGACGGTCACGATTTTGCTGGGGTCGACACCGTGCATGCCAAGGCGCACGCGACCGTTGACGACGGTCGGTTCGAGCTCGATTTTATTGCGGTAGCCCCAGTCGTCCTTGGTGTGGCAGATGGGCTGTACCAACTCATCGACCTGCTCAGGAGCGAACTTGCCGATGCGCTCGAGCGTGGAGCGCAGGTTTTGCTCCTTGGCGGCGAGCTGTGCCGTGCGTGAGAGATTGCCCCACGAGCAGCCGCCGCAGATGCCCACGAAGGGGCAGGGAGGCTGAATGCGATCGGGGCTTGGCTCCAGAATCTCGGTGGTGCGGGCGCGCATGAACGACTTGCCGTCCTGTACGACCTCGGCCTCGACGGTGTCGCCTGCCACGGCACCCTGCACAAAGACGGCCTTGCCGTTGTCGGCGTGCGCCAGCCCGTCGGCGCCGTAGGTCATCGATTCTATAGTGAGCTTCATATTCCTGCCTGTCATTCGCGTTGTTGTTCGCACCATGGTAGCAGGGAAAAGCGCCCCGCATCTGAGGCTTTCCTCAAATGCGGGGCGCTTCTACAAACTGCTTCTACAAACGACTATTTCGTCTTGCCGGTAATGAGCGTCTTAAGACCCAGGCCGATCAGGCCCAGGCCCATGCGCACGCGACCGGGGCGATGGCGCTCGATGGCCTTGGTCTTGCCAGCGGGCTTATCGCGACGGGCGCTCGTCTCGGGTGCGGACTTGGTGACCTGCGGCTCGGGCTGAGGTGCAGGTTCGGGCTCAATGACGGTCGCCTGGACCTTCTGAACTTCGGGTGTGGCCGGCTGCGGCTCAGGAACAGGGGCGGGCTCTGCGGCAGCCTCGGGCTCATTCACCGGGGGAGCGGCAACCGCTTCCGGTTTGGCGGCTGCCCCATGTTCAACCTCGTCCTGAATAGCTTCTTCGGCCACACGTTCCTTCTCCTGTGCGCGCTGCTGCGCGGCGGCCTCGGCGTTGCGATAGGCACGCTCCAGCAGAGCTTCCTGCGAGTTGAAGGGTTTCTCACCCTCTGCACACTCCACGGGGACCCAGGTGCCGTCGCTCGTGAGGCTGCGGGCCTTCACGTTGTCGCGCAGCTGCATGCCCATGTACTCGTGCACTAGGGCGCGGCAGGTGGGGTCGAGCACGGGGAAGGCGATCTCCACGCGGTGCTCGGTGTTGCGCGTCATCATGTCTGCCGAGCTCAGGTAAATCATGTCCGAGTCCACGCCGAAAGCATAGACGCGCGCGTGCTCCAAAAAGCGTCCGACGATGGAGCGGACATGCACGTTCTCGGTCTTGCCCGGAACACCGGGCTTGAGGCACGAGATGCCGCGGATGATCATGTCTACGCGCACGCCGGCACACGATGCCTCGGCGATCTTGTCGATAACCTCGCGGTCGGTCAGCGAGTTGAGCTTAAAGAACACGCGGGCGGGCTCGCCGGCAAGGGCGCGCTGGATCTCGCGGTCAAGCCCGCGCATGATGAGCGGTTTCAGTCCGACGGGCGCCACACCCAGGAAGCGGTAGTCGCCGCGCAGGTTGCCCAGCGACAGATTGCGGAAGAACAGGTTGGCGTCTTCACCGATGCCGGGATGGGCTGTCATGAGCATAAAGTCGCTGTAGAGTTTGGCCGTCTTCTCGTTAAAGTTGCCGGTGCCCAAAAGCGTGAGGCGGGTGAGCGCCATGCCCTCGCGATAGGTGAGCTGGCAGATCTTTGAGTGGCATTTAAAGCCCTCGGAGCCGTAGATGACGGTGCAGCCGGCCTCTTCCAGGCGCTCGGCCCACTCGATGTTGTTCTGCTCGTCAAAGCGGGCACGGAGCTCCATGAGCACCGTGACCTCTTTGCCGTTCTCGGCAGCATCGATCAGCGACTCGCACAGGCGGCTCTGCTTGGCCACGCGGTAGAGCGTGATGCGCAGCGAGATGCACTCGGGGTCGTAGGCGGCCTCGTGCACCAGATCCAGGAAGGGGTTCATGGCCTCGTAGGGATAAAAGAGCAGCTTGTCGCCCTGCAGCACCTGTTCGCGGATGGAGCGGGTCATATCGATGGTGGGGTTGGGCTGCGGCTTAAACGGCGTAAAGAGCAGCTCGTTGCGCAGGTGCTCGGGAATCTTGCCCTCAATGCCAAAGACGTAGCCCAGGTTGAGCGGGATATCGCAGGTAAAGACCGAGCGACGCGAAAGCTCGAGCGCCTTGCGGATAGTCTTGAGCGTCGCCTTCTCGAGCGACCCCGAGACCGCGAGCACTACCGGCTGCAGGCGCAGGCGCTTCTTGAGAATGCGCTTCATGTGCTGGCGGTAGTCCTCTTCCTCTTCGACGCCCTCGCCGTCCGGATCGATGTCGGCGTTGCGGGTGACGCGGATCAGCGCACGATCCAGCGGCTTATAGGAGCCAAAGCAGCTGTCCAGGCAGGCGAGGATGACGTCCTCGAGCAAGATGTAGGAGTAGGCGCCGGTGGGCGAGGGGATCTCGACCACGCGGTTCATCGAGGCGGGAATCTCGATAAGGCCCAGTAGGCTCTCCTCGTCGGTGGCGCCGTCCAGACCACAGGCCAGATAGAGCGCGCCGTTGCGCAGGTTGGGGAAGGGGTGGCGAGGATCGATGACCAGCGGCGAGATGACCGGCGACACGTAGGCCTGGAAGTAGCGGGTTACAAAGGTGCGCTCCTCGGGCGTAAACGAATCGATGCGGGCGCGGTGAACGCCCAAGGTGTCGAGCTTGCCCTCGATGCTCTTAAAGATGGACTCCCAACGGGTAAGGAGCCCGGGCATTTCGGCCATGACAGCATCGACCTGTTCGGAGGCGGTCATATTGCTCTTGTTGTCGACAGGTTGTTTTTTGAGCTCCGCCAGATCGGACAGGCCGCCCACGCGCACCATAAGGAACTCGTCGAGGTTGGACTCGAAAATCGACACGAACTTTAGACGCTCGAACAGCGGAACGGTCTCATCGAAGGCTTCGTCAAGCACGCGGTTGTCAAAGCGTAGCCAGCTGAGCTCTCGGTTTTGCGTGTACGAGAAGTCGCGCGGCGGTTTGCGCAGCTTTGCGGCGGCTTGCTTCTTTTCGATTTTGCTCGGCATATGCATCTGTCCGTTCAGTCCCCACAAGGGACGGTAGCCTAACACTAATCACTATTGTCTCAATTTAGTCGACCGCTGGCACGAACGTATCGCGTGAACGGTATCTTTACCTACTTCTTACGCTGACGAGTCATAGGACTGACGCCCTGCTCGTCTGCAAGCGGTCTATATCCTCACTCAACTGGTACGTAAGTGTGAATAAGAATGATGGATAGCTGAATATCATTGAATGCAGGCGGAAACGTAAACAACATCATTTATATACATAAAACCGATTTAGCTATGCAATTCTGAATCAAAAGTTTAGAGACGCAATCGCAAATGGTTTTTAAGAAAAAAGAGCGTTTACCTTAGAAAAGTTACTTTAGAACGCCGAAGTACATCATGGGGGAATCACATGCGATATACCGTTCATCGCACTTTGTTGACCGTTCGGGGGCGAGGTGGAATTGCGGGTGGAATTTGGATATAACTAGAGCTGTCAGCAAGCAGTGCCCGTTACGGAAGGGCGCTGAGAGATTCGGCCGAAAGGCCCGAAAGAAAGGTAGGAGGCCATGACGAAAGGTCTGCACGTGCCTTCCGAGATCGGCAAGCTCAGGAAGGTCTGCCTGCACCGTCCCGGCGACGAGCTCCTCAACCTGCCGCCCGACGAGCTCGAGCGACTCCTGTTCGACGACGTCCCGTTCCTGGAGGTCGCGCAGCAGGAGCACGACACCTTCGCCCAGATCCTGAGGGACCAGGGCGTGGAGGTCCTCTATCTCGAGAACCTCGTCGCTGAGGTGTTCGACCAGGTCCCCGGCGCCCGCGCCGAGTTCACCGACCAGTACATCGCCGAGGCCGGCATCCGCGGCCAGCACATGCCGCAGATCGTCCGCGAGAAGCTGGACTCCATCGAGGACAACCTCGAGTTCGTCAAGAAGACCATGGCCGGCATGACCAAGTCCGAGATCGACATGCCCCTCACGGCGTCCACGACCCTCGACTCCCTGGTCAACTCCGAGTCCGAGTCCGACCTGATCATCGACCCGATGCCCAACCTCTACTTCACCCGCGACCCGTTCGCGGTCATCGGCGAGGGCGTCAACCTCAACCGCATGTACTCGGTCACCCGCAACCGCGAGACCCTGTACGGCAAGTACATCTTCAAGTACCACCCCGACTACAAGGACGTCTCGCTGTACTTCCGCCGCGACTGCCAGTTCCACACCGAGGGCGGCGACGTGCTGAACATCAACGAGAAGACCCTCGCCGTCGGCATCTCCCAGCGCACCCAGGCCGCCGCGATCGACGTCATGGCCCAGAACATCTTCTGGAACTCCGACTCCAAGGTCGAGCGCATCCTGGCCTTCGACATCCCGGTCTCGCGCGCCTTCATGCACCTCGACACGGTCTTCACCCAGATCGACGTCGATAAGTTCACGATCCACCCCGCCATCATGGGCACCCTGCGCGTCTACGAGCTGACCGCCGGCAAGAACCCGGGCGACGTGAACATCCGCCTGATCGAGGACACCCTCGAGCACGTCCTGGAGGACGCCACCGGCGTCGACCAGGTCAAGCTGATCCCCTGCGGCGGCGGCGACCCGATCGCGGCCTCCCGCGAGCAGTGGAACGACGGCTCCAACACCCTGTGCGTCGAGCCCGGCAAGATCTGCGTCTACGCCCGCAACACCGTCACCAACGACGTGCTGTACAAGGAGGGCCTGGACCTTCTCGTCGTGCCCTCCGCCGAGCTCTCCCGCGGCCGCGGCGGCCCGCGCTGCATGAGCATGCCCTTCTGGCGCGAGGACCTCTAGGGTCTTCAAGGACCCGTACAGGTCATAATACATACATCTAGCTGCCATTAGATGTCTCCCATTGGGGCGGTGCGGGTTTTCGCACCGCCCCAATCTTGTATGAGGAACGTCAACACGATTGGATGACTGCTTTTGTAAGGAGCTTGGCCATGGACATCAAGACGATTGGCGTTGAGGAATGGCTCAACGTTTGGGAGAAGAGCGCCACGTGGGACATCGCCCAGTCGACGATCTCGTCGCTCACCATGGGCGAGCTGCGCGCGCTCGACGAGCAGGACGGCGCCACGTTCTACGAGCGCCTGGACCGCGAGAAGATGAACTACGGCTGGATCGAGGGCTCGCCGAAGTTTAAGGCCGAGGTTGCCAAGCTGTATCGTCGGGAGGTCAATCCCGATCACATTCTGCAGACCAATGGCTGCACGGGCGCTAACCTCAACGCCATCATGGCTGTGGTCGAGCCCGGCGACCATGTTATCGCCGAGTGGCCCACCTACGCGCCGCTCTACGAGATTCCGCGCACGCTGGGCGCCGAGGTCGAGTATTGGGAGCTTCGCGAGTAACTCGGCTGGAAGCCCGATATCGAGGAACTCAAGCGCTTGGTGCGCCCCAACACCAAGCTTATCTGCATAAACAACGCTTCGAACCCCATCGGTACGGTGCTCGATGCCGATATGCTCGGCCAGATTGCCGAGATCGCCCGTTCGGTGGGCGCCTACGTGCTGTGCGACGAGGTGTATCTGCCGCTCGAAAACACTGAGTCCTTTATGTCGATGGTCGACATGTACGAGAGGGCCATTGTCACCAACTCGTTGTCGAAGACCTATTCGACGCCTGCGGCCCGCGTGGGCTGGGTCCTGGCCGACGAAGAGGTGTCCAACCGCATCCGTACCTATAGCGATTACACCATGATCTGCGGCGGCGTGTTCAACGATGCCCTGGCGACCTATGTGCTTGAGCACAAGGATAAGATTCTCGAGCGCAATCGCAAGATCGTGTTTGGCAACCGCGATATCGCGCAGGCTTGGATCGATACGCAGCATCGCGTTTCCTGGACGGCCCCGCAGGGCGTGTCCACCTCGTTTATCCAGCTGGATATTCCCGAGGATGACGAGGAGTTCTGCAGACGCCTGCTGTCCGAGAGGGGAGTGCTGCTGGTCCCCGGTAGCCGTTTTGAGCTTCCCTGCGGCGCACGCCTGGGCTACTGCGCGAGCGAGGACGTTCTGCGCGAGGGCCTGAGGCTTTTGGGCGAGGCGCTGGCGGAGTTCGATCGCTAGGATTCCGATGGTCTTCGGGGGCCTTATCCAAATTAGCCGAAGATAATCGAAAACGAATCCGTTTCCCTAGTGAAGCGGGTCCGTTTTTCTATACCGAGAAGTCAAGTTGTTACAAATGGGGCCGTAAAGCGAGCCGGTATCCGCTGGGCCTTATACTGAGTTTCCGGTGAACGGTATCAAGCGTCTGGTAAACGGTAATTTATTTACCAGAAATGAATAGGACAAACTTTTTTCTGAATAAAAATGAAAATGGTTGAGACGCGGTGTGAACCGCTAATTCTATTCATAGGTTTATTGGAAATATGCAATTTGAGGATGGTTTAACAAAGTTTAGTTCCATTTGATTTTAGGATTAAAACGCGTTTAAGCACGTAAATACGCTTTATTAAGATGAAGTGTGCCATGCGTGAAGTATATGTGTATGCCGTTCACCCCCTATAAAAAACCGTTCGGGGGCAAGGTGGAAGTATGAGCTGATTTTGGATATAAATATGTCGTCAGCAATAACGCCTCACACGGAGGGGCGCTAACGAATCGGCCCTGACAAGGGCCCGAAAGAAAGGTAGGAGGCCATGACGAAAGGTCTGCACGTGCCTTCCGAGATCGGCAAGCTCAGGAAGGTCTGCCTGCACCGTCCCGGCGACGAGCTCCTCAACCTGCCGCCCGACGAGCTCGAGCGACTCCTGTTCGACGACGTCCCGTTCCTGGAGGTCGCGCAGCAGGAGCACGACACCTTCGCCCAGATCCTGAGGGACCAGGGCGTGGAGGTCCTCTATCTCGAGAACCTCGTCGCTGAGGTGTTCGACCAGGTCCCCGGCGCCCGCGCCGAGTTCACCGACCAGTACATCGCCGAGGCCGGCATCCGCGGCCAGCACATGCCGCAGATCGTCCGCGAGAAGCTGGACTCCATCGAGGACAACCTCGAGTTCGTCAAGAAGACCATGGCCGGCATGACCAAGTCCGAGATCGACATGCCCCTCACGGCGTCCACGACCCTCGACTCCCTGGTCAACTCCGAGTCCGAGTCCGACCTGATCATCGACCCGATGCCCAACCTCTACTTCACCCGCGACCCGTTCGCGGTCATCGGCGAGGGCGTCAACCTCAACCGCATGTACTCGGTCACCCGCAACCGCGAGACCCTGTACGGCAAGTACATCTTCAAGTACCACCCCGACTACAAGGACGTCTCGCTGTACTTCCGCCGCGACTGCCAGTTCCACACCGAGGGCGGCGACGTGCTGAACATCAACGAGAAGACCCTCGCCGTCGGCATCTCCCAGCGCACCCAGGCCGCCGCGATCGACGTCATGGCCCAGAACATCTTCTGGAACTCCGACTCCAAGGTCGAGCGCATCCTGGCCTTCGACATCCCGGTCTCGCGCGCCTTCATGCACCTCGACACGGTCTTCACCCAGATCGACGTCGATAAGTTCACGATCCACCCCGCCATCATGGGCACCCTGCGCGTCTACGAGCTGACCGCCGGCAAGAACCCGGGCGACGTGAACATCCGCCTGATCGAGGACACCCTCGAGCACGTCCTGGAGGACGCCACCGGCGTCGACCAGGTCAAGCTGATCCCCTGCGGCGGCGGCGACCCGATCGCGGCCTCCCGCGAGCAGTGGAACGACGGCTCCAACACCCTGTGCGTCGAGCCCGGCAAGATCTGCGTCTACGCCCGCAACACCGTCACCAACGACGTGCTGTACAAGGAGGGCCTGGACCTTCTCGTCGTGCCCTCCGCCGAGCTCTCCCGCGGCCGCGGCGGCCCGCGCTGCATGAGCATGCCCTTCTGGCGCGAGGACCTCTAAGTCTTTAACGTTCCGGTGCGGTCTCCCTACAACCGCACCGGTTTCGCCCGTCAAACGGGCACCACTATTACTTATGTAATTCATTTCTTCGAAAGGAAACGAACCATGGGTGTTAACCTCTCCGGCCGTAGCTTCCTCAAGCTCCTCGACCTCTCCACCGAGGAGATCGAGTACTTGCTCAAGCTTTCCAAGAACTTCAAGGACATGAAGCGCGCTGGCGTTCCGCACCGTTATCTCGAGGGCAAGAACATCGTCCTGCTCTTCCAGAAGACCTCCACTCGTACCCGCTGCGCCTTCGAGGTCGGCGGCATGGACCTGGGCATGGGCGTCACCTACCTCGATCCCGGTTCGTCGCAGATGGGCAAGAAGGAGTCCATCGAGGACACCGCCCGCGTTCTCGGCCGCATGTATGACGGCATCGAGTTCCGCGGATTTGCCCAGGACGACGTCGAGGAGCTTGCTGCTAAGTCCGGCGTGCCCGTGTGGAACGGCCTGACCACCGAGTGGCACCCCACCCAGATGCTCGCCGACATCCTGACCGTCCAGGAGAACTTCAACTACGACATCAAGGGCAAGACCCTCGTCTTCATGGGCGACTGCAAGAACAACGTCGCTCGTTCCCTCATGGTCGTCTGCTCCAAGCTCGGCATGAACTTCGTGGCCTGCGGCCCCGAGGAGTGCATGCCCGCTGACGACGTCATCGAGGCCTGCAAGCCCATCGCCGAGGCCAACGGCTGCACCATCAAGCTGACTACCGACGTCAAGGACGGCGTTACCGGTGCCGACGTTATCTACACCGACGTGTGGGTCTCCATGGGCGAGCCTGACGAGGTCTGGGCCGAGCGCATCGCTCAACTCACCCCGTATCGTGTCACCTCCGAGGTCATGGCTATGGCCAACCCGGGTGCCATCTTCCTGCACTGCCTGCCCAGCTTCCACGACACCAATACCACCATTGGCGCCGAGAAGTGCGAGCAGTTCGGCATCACCGAGCAGGAGGTCACCGACGAGGTCTTCGAGAGCCCCGCTTCCAAGGTCTTCGACGAGGCCGAGAACCGCATGCACACCATCAAGGCTGTCATGTACGCCACGCTCAAGTAAGAGCATCTAGCATCTCGCTCGGGGTGTATTGCTGCACACCCCGAGCGGTTTTATCTGGTAATAATCTCGCATCAAGCGGCAGGCACGGCACGGAAGAGCCGCTCCTGGCGAGATCAGTAAATGATTTATGAAGGGGGGATGAGAACTATGACTGAGACCGCTAAGAAAAAGCGCGGTATGCCTTCATCGTTCACCATTCTTCTTGCTCTGCTGGCAATTGTCGCAGTGATTACCGTTATCGTCTCTGGCACGTCCGGTGGCGCGGTTACTGCCGCCCGTCTGAGCGATTTCTGCACCGCCCCGATCCTGGGCTTCGCTGACGCTCTGCCCGTCTGCCTCTTCGTTATGATCCTGGGCGGCTTCCTCGGCATGATGACCGAGACCGGCGCCCTGGACAACGGCATCGCCGTTCTGGTGCAGAAGCTTAAGGGCAACGAGATTATGCTCATTCCCGTGCTGATGCTCATCTTCTCCCTCGGTGGTACCACCTATGGTATGTGCGAGGAGACCGTTCCCTTCTACGCCCTGCTCGCCGCTACCATGATGGCCGCTGGCTTCGACCCCATGGTCGGTGCCGCTACCGTCCTGCTCGGTGCTGGCTGCGGCTGCCTCGGCTCCACGGTTAACCCGTTCGCCGTCGGCGCTGCTGTCGACGCTCTGACCGGCGTTGACATTGCCGTGAATCAGTCCATCATCATCGGTCTCGGTGCCGTCCTGTGGATTGTTACCACCGCCATGTCCATCGTCTTCGTGATGAACTATGCCAAGAAGGTCAAGGCTGACAAGGGTTCTACCATCCTGTCGATGCAGGAGCTCAAGGACGCCGAAGAGGCTCACGGCAAGGCTGCTTCCGAGGTTAACAAGGAGGTCAAGCTCACCGGTCGTCAGAAGGGTGTTCTGATTGCCTTTGCCTTCACCTTCGTCGTCATGATCGTCGGCTTCATTCCGCTGGCCGACCTCAACGAGGGCGTCGCCAACTTCTTCGACGCTGGCGCTGTCTACGACGCCGACGGTAACGCCGTCGTCCAGGGCTGGTCTGCCCTGATCACCGGCCTGCCCATTGGCCAGTGGTACTTCGACGAGGCTTCCACCTGGTTCTTCCTCATGGCTATCCTGATTGGTATCATCGGTGGCCTGTCCGAGAAGCAGATCGTTAACACCTTCATCACCGGCGCTGCCGACATGATGTCTGTTGTTCTCGTCATCGCCCTCGCTCGTGGTATCTCCGTCCTCATGGCTAACACCGGTCTCGACGTCTACGTCCTCGACGCTGCCGCCAAAGCCCTGGCTGGCCTGTCCGGCGTGATCTTCGCTCCCATGAGCTTCCTGGTCTACTTCGGCCTGTCCTTCCTGATTCCCTCGACCTCCGGTATGGCCACCGTCTCCATGCCCATCATGGGACCGCTGGCTGTTAAGCTCGGCTTCTCGCCCGAGGTCATGGTCATGATCTTCTCCGCCGCCATTGGTGTCGTGAACCTGTTCACCCCGACCTCCGGCGCCATCATGGGCGGTCTCGCCCTGGCCAAGATCGAGTGGACGACCTGGCTCAAGTTTGCCCTTAAGCTCATCGTCGCGCTCTCCGTCGTCTGCGCCGTCATCCTGACCGTCGCCTGCGTGTTGCTCTAAGTACCCAACGGGTACCCCACGGAAACCTTGACGATCCTGTAAAGGATCACCTGGTCATCGTCTGTCCGGTGGGGTCAACCCACCGGTAGACTCCTACCTTTAGCCCCCTTCCGTTCCGTGCGCGGGAGGGGGCGCACTTATGTTGCGCGGTTCTACGAACCGCGCAACCAGTCGACGCTGCGCGCCGCCCAGGACGACAATTTGTCATTCAAAAGGCAAGGCATGACCAAAAGGTCTATGCCTTGCCTTTTTCATGCCAACTTGTACGTCCTGGACGTCGCTCGCTGTCCGTCCTCTGCCTGCGGTGCTTTCCATTGTTGGTGCAGAGGGCGCTTTGCCTACTCGGGTGCCCGTTCGCTGGCTTTGGCTCTGCCTGTGACGTTTTCATTGTTGGTGCTGAGTGCCTTGTTTCCCGTCCCAAATGAGCTACCTCGGGTCCCCGGTGGTTGCGGTGGGCGTGTTTGGTTGGTGCCTGTTGATGGTTTGGGTATCGGGGAGGGCGGGCTCCGTTATAATCGCCTAGAACATTAATTGGAAACGGGACGGGAGCCATACATGCGCCAGGGTTTCGACAACGCGAAGTATATCGAGCTGCAGGCTGCTCACATTAAGGAGCGCATCTCGCAGTTTGGTGGCAAGCTCTATTTGGAGTTTGGCGGTAAGCTGTTTGATGACTATCATGCGAGCCGCGTGCTGCCGGGTTTTGAACCGGACAGCAAGTTCCGCATGCTCAAGAGCATTGCCGACGATGTCGAGGTTATCATCGCGATCAACGCGAACCACATCGAGAAAAACAAGGCTCGTGGTGACCTGGGCATTACCTATGACGAGGATGTGCTGCGCCTGGTTGACCTGTTCCGCGGCAACGGCTTTGCCGTCGCGGCCGTGGTCATCACCCAGTACGCCGGCCAGCCCGCCGCCGATGTGTTCCGCAACCGCCTGAACGCGCTCGGCATTCCTGCCAAGCTGCACTATCCCATCGAGGGCTATCCGCACGATGTCGATCTGATCGTGTCCGACGACGGCTATGGCAAGAACGAGTTTGTCGAGACCACCCGTCCGCTCGTCGTCGTGACGGCGCCCGGCCCTGGCTCGGGCAAGCTCGCCACTTGCCTCTCGCAGCTGTATCACGAGCATAAGCACGGTACCGCCGCCGGCTATGCCAAGTTTGAGACCTTCCCGGTTTGGAATCTTCCTCTGACGCATCCGGTCAATATTGCCTATGAGGCCGCCACGGCAGACCTCGACGATGCCAACATCATCGACTCCTTTCACCTGGAGGCCTACAACAAAACCACGGTCAACTATAACCGTGACGTCGAGGCCTTCCCGGTAGTCCGTGCCCTGATGGAAAAGATCCTGGGCAAGAGCCCCTACCAGAGCCCTACGGACATGGGCGTCAATATGGTCGGCTTTGCCATCACCGATGACGATGCCTGCCGCGACGCTTCCAAGATGGAGATCGTCCGCCGCTACTTTACCGCGGTCGAAAATGTGCGCCGTACCGGCGTGGGCGATGAGCAAGTCGACCGTCTCAAGATTATTATGAAGAAAGCCGGCATCGATAAGAACTACTCACCGGCGCGCTCGGCGGCCCTCACCAGGGAGCAGCTGACGGGTGGTCCCGTGGGTGCCATGGTCATGCCCGATGGCTCCGTGGTGACCGGCAAGACTTCCACGCGCCTGGGCGCCGCGAGCTCGCTCATCATGAATGCACTTAAGCATGTCTCGGGCGTCGACCTTGAGCTCGAGGTCATTAGCGATGAAGCGATCGAGCCCATCAGCAAGCTCAAGACGCATTTCCTGGGCAGCAAAAACCCGCGCCTCCACACCGACGAGACGCTTATGGCGCTGTCGATCACCTCGGCCACGAGTGAGACGGCCGCTCGCGTCCTTTCGGGCCTGGAGCAGCTGCGCGGTTGCGATGCCTTCTTTAGCGTGATTATCTCGCCGACGGACGAGACGGTACTGCGCAAACTGGGTATCAACGTGTGCTGCGAGCCCAAGTTTGAGCGCCGCGGTTTCTTCCATCGCTAAGTTTGAAGCACCGCGGTAATTGCATTGCATTTTGGCCGTATCGGGTTAGCGCCCGGTACGGCTTTTTGATCAATAAAGCGCCTATTTCGGCGAAAAATAGCTGTTTACCTGCCTAGAAACAATTTGAGCGGTATACAATAACCGTAACTGTTTCATCCTTAGCGGGATGCCGCATGATGGATATTACCTGCCATCGTGAGGTGTGTCGGTCGCGCACGGCG
This sequence comes from uncultured Collinsella sp., assembly GCA_958420205.1. Taxonomy (GTDB): domain Bacteria; phylum Actinomycetota; class Coriobacteriia; order Coriobacteriales; family Coriobacteriaceae; genus Collinsella. The sequence continues at coordinate 119,166 of CATZIX010000005.1, forward strand.
CGTTAGATGCTCGTGCTCGGTTTGAGGAGGCTGCTATGGCGGGCAAGGGTCGTGCGAGTGTCAACGATATGAAGCGTGTCGAGGTGCTGGTGTTGATGGAGATCGACCAGCAAACCGAAGACAATGGCGGGCCGTATGGTTTCTCGCGCAAAACGCTTGCCGAGCGCGTGGGGGTTTCGCCGTATCGTGCCCGCGCCGCAATCGATCGCTTGGATTCCGAAGGCATGATTGATGTCGTCTCGCGTTATAGCGACGACGGCGGTCAGCTTGCAAATGGCATTTGCCTCACCGAACGTGGCGAGTGGTATCTTGAGGGCGTCCGTACCGGCATGCTCGTTCAAGAAATGCTTGAGGACGAGGTTGCTGATCGATAGCAGCATGTAACCCTTGCCACAGCGACGCCGCCTGGGAAACCGGGCGGCGTTTTGTTTCAAGATTGAGAAATGCAATCGCACGCGAGAAAAATTGCGAACGGTCCGCGGCGCGAGTATTACAATGAAGACCCGTAAGATGTGGATAAACAACTTCTACGGGAAGCGCAGGTAACTCAATATGACCAAGCATGTGTTCGTAACCGGTGGCGTGGTTTCGTCTCTGGGCAAGGGTATCACCGCGGCCTCGCTGGGCCGTCTGCTCAAGTCGCGTGGCTACAAAGTAACGATGCAGAAGGCCGATCCGTATCTGAACGTCGACCCCGGTACCATGAGCCCCTTCCAGCATGGTGAGGTCTTCGTTACCGAGGATGGTTACGAGTCCGACCTGGACCTGGGTCATTACGAGCGCTTTATTGATGAGAACCTGACCCGCGATTCCAACTTTACGACCGGCGCCATCTATAAGAGCTTGATCGCCCGCGAGCGTCGCGGCGACTTTTTGGGCGGTACCGTGCAGGTGATTCCTCACGTCACCAATGCCATTAAGGACAAGTTCCGCCGCATCGAGGAGCAGACCGGCTCCGATGTAGTCATCACCGAGCTGGGCGGCACGATCGGCGACATCGAGTCCCAACCGTTTGTCGAGGCCATCCGTCAGTACCGCAAGGAGGCCGGTCCCGAGAACGTCTGCTACATCCACGTGTCACTCGTTCCCTATATCGCCGCCGCCCACGAGGTCAAGACCAAGCCCACGCAGCATTCCGTCAAGGAGCTCCGCAGCTTTGGCATCCAGCCCGATATCATCGTGCTGCGCTCCGACCACCATATCGATGACGCTATCCGCGGAAAGATCGCAAGCTTCTGCGACGTCGACACCGATTGCGTCTTTACCAACGAGGACTGCGCGAGCATTTACGATGTTCCGCAGCTGCTTGCCGAGCAGGACTTTGACCTGCGCATTTGCGAGCGCCTGGGTCTGGACCCGCGTGAGCGCGACATGAGCGAGTGGAATGAGTTCCTGCGCAAACAGAATCACGCCAACCATCACGCCGACAAGGTGAAGATCGCCGTCGTGGGCAAGTACACGCAGCTGCCCGATGCGTACCTGTCGGTTATCGAGGCCCTGCACCATGCGGGCGTCTTCTACGATCGCCATGTGGACGTCCAGCTGGTCGACGGCGAGAGCCTCGACGAGCAGAATGTCTCCGAGGTTCTGGGCGACGCCTCGGGCATCCTGGTCCCCGGCGGCTTTGGCAAGCGCGCCCTGGAGGGCAAGATCCTCGCGGCCGAGTTTGCCCGTGAGCACAAGATTCCGTATCTGGGCATTTGCCTGGGTATGCAGGTGGCCGTGTGCGAGTTCGCCCGCAACGTCGTCGGCCTTGCCGGCGCCAGCTCCTCCGAGTTCGATCCGGACGGCCCGTTTAGCGTCATCGATCTGATGAGCTCGCAGGAGGACGTGACCGAGAAGGGCGGCACCATGCGCCTGGGCGCCTATCCGTGCAAGCTCGCCGCCGATACCCTCGCTCGCGAGGCATATGGCGAGGAGCTCGTCTACGAGCGTCACCGTCATCGCTTTGAGTTCAACAACGCCTTCCGTGACCAGCTCGAGGACGCCGGCTTGGTTATCTCGGGTCTGTCGCCCGACGAGCGCCTGGTCGAGATGGTCGAGCTGCCGCGCGACGTGCATCCGTGGTATGTGGCAACCCAGGCTCATCCCGAGTTCAAGAGCCGCCCGACCAACCCGCAGCCGCTGTTCCGCGAGTTCGTGCGCGCTTCGATCGGCCAGCACGAGGGTGTCGACCGTCTGCAGGTGACGCCCATGAACCTCGCTACGGACTAAGGGTGCCGGCGAATAAGGAACATACCGAAGCTACTCCCTCGTCGCTCGCCGTGGCGGCGGGGGAGTATCTCGATTACCTCGCGGTCGAGCGGGGTTTGGCGCGCAACACGATTGCGGCCTATCGTCGTGACCTGACGACGTACTGCGCCTATCTGGAGCGGGCGGGTATTGTGTCTTTTGAAGAGGTGACCCGTCAGGTCGTGGAGGGCTTTGTCGCCGACCGTCGCGATGGGGGCTATTCCGATGCCTCGGTGGAGCGTGCGCTTGCGGCCGTGAAGGGCCTACATGCCTTTTTGGTGCGCGATGGGGCTGTGGCCCAAAATCCAACGGCGGCGTTGCGCCTGCCTAAAAAGGCTGAGCGTTTGCCGGAGTATCTATCGGTGGAGGATGTCTCGGCGCTGCTCGATCAAGACTTCCCCGAGGGCGAGATGGGCTTGCGCGACCATGCCATCTTGGAAGTGCTCTACGGATGCGGTTTGCGTGTGAGCGAGTTGGTGGGGCTCGATGTGGGCGATATCCATATCGACGATGGCTTTGTGCTCGTTCGTGGTAAGGGCTCGAAGGAACGCCTGTCCCCGCTGGTAGGAAGCGCGGCGCGAGCTCTGACGCTTTATGTAACTGAGGGGCGTTCTCGCTTGGCGGCCCATGCCCGCGGAACCGAGACCTCGGCGGTCTTTTTAAATAAGAACGGCCGCCGTCTGTCGCGCCAGGGCATCCATGCCATCTGTGAGCGCTACGGGCGCCAGGTGGGACTGGTGGGGCTCCATCCCCATACCTTGCGCCACTCCTTTGCCACCCACATGCTCGCGGGCGGTGCCGACCTGCGTGTGCTGCAGGAGATTTTGGGCCATGCCGATATTTCGACCACGCAGGTCTACACGCATGTCGACCGAACGCAACTGACCGAGGTCTATCTGGCGGCGCATCCGCTAGCACATCGCTAGCACCTCGCTGACCTGCATATTTATAAATATTAAATGGGACGGGCCCCAGATTGCCGATACGCACTTTTGCGCGCATGGGCAATCTGGGGCCCGTCCCATTTTTTGCCAGACACCGACGCGGCGGTGGGCCGTGTGTACCGTGGGCGGGGGAGTTTGGGGGCGATGTGAACGGCGTGTAAAGGGACGTAAAAATCGCCTCAAGGTCAACTTGAAGGTTGAGGTTCGCGGGCGTGGTTCTACAGGTGGCATCCCGCCGTTGCTGTAAACACAACATATTGTGTTTTCGAACATATGCTTGGGGGTGTTTTGCAATATATGGTGAGTGGAGTAGTGGGGCGGGGTGGGGGAAGGGGTGGGGAAAGGTGTTGAAAAATGGGGCGGTTCCCCATATTATTAATGACGTCGACAAGCGGGGTGGTTCCCCGCGTACGTGCCATCTGAGTAACCGAGGGGAGGGCGCACATGGGAATGACTGGTGCATACGAGCGCAATCTCGATGCAAAAGGTCGTCTGTCCCTGCCTGCACCCCTTCGCGAGGAGCTTGGAGAGCACGTTCGCGTGTTCAAAGCTCTGGATGTCGATGCTCTGTACGTGTTCTCTGCCGAGGCCTTCGATAAGTGGGTCGAAGGACTCTTCGCGGGTCGTGAGGGCCACGAGGGTTTTAACCCGCGTGACATTAATGACCAGAAGCTCATGAGGGCGATCAACAAGCGCACCACGTCGATGGACGTGGACAGCGCCGGTCGTATCGGTCTTTCCGAGTCTCTCCGCAAGCAGGCGAACCTCGACCGCGAGGTCACGGTTGTGGGCAACTACGACCACCTTGAGGTTTGGGATCGCGCCGCGGCCGATGAGGACGATGACGATGAGGCCCTGCTGGACCTCTTCTTCTCGTAAGGGCAAGGCACGGGTAACGGATGGAGCGTGGGATCTTGACACAAGAATATCGGCATGAACCTGTCATGCTCGGCGAAGTGCTTGAGTCGCTGCGGCTAAAGAGCGGCTCCGTTGTCTGCGATTGCACCCTTGGCGGTGCCGGCCATTCGGTAAAGATGGCCGCGCAGGTGGGGGAGACGGGCCTTTTGCTCGGCGTCGATCAGGACGACATGGCCCTCGAGGCCGCTGGCGCCCGTCTGGACCGCGAGGTTCCCGGCGTTCCGCACCAGCTGCTGAAGGGCAACTTCGGCGACTTGGACGAGCTACTTTGCTCGGCCGAGGTGCCCGGGGTCGATGGCTTCCTGTTCGATTTGGGCGTTTCGTCGCCGCAACTCGATATCCCTGGCAGGGGCTTTTCGTATAACGAGGACGCCCCATTGGACATGCGGATGGATCCGGGTAATAACACCTTAAACGCAGCTGAGGTCATCAACACCTATAACGAACACGACCTCGCCCGGATTCTACGCGTCTACGGCGAAGAGAAGTTCGCCTCGCAGATCGCGCGCGAGATCGTGCGCCGCCGCGAGCAAGAACCGATCGAAACCACCGGCCAATTTGTCGAGATCATCAAGGCGGGTATCCCGGCTGCCGCTCGTCGGCATGGCGGACACCCGGCCAAGAAAAGTTTCCAGGCCATTCGCATCGAGGTCAATCACGAGCTCGATGTGCTCGAACGAGGGCTTGATGCCGCCACCAGGTGGCTCAACCCGGGCGGACGTATCTGCGTCATCTCGTATCACTCGCTCGAGGACCGTATCGTAAAGAACCACTTTAAGGAGATGAGCCAGGGGTGCACGTGTCCGCCGGAGATTCCGGTGTGCGTGTGCGGCAACGTGCCGATACTCAAGGTCATCACCCGCAAACCCTTGGTTGCCCAGCCTGATGAGGTTGAGCGCAACCCTCGGGCGAGATCAGCCAAAATCCGCGTGGCGCAGCGTCTGTAGGCGCGACCGTGCGATATTGGACCTCCCGCTCGCACCATAAACGAAGCTTAAACACACTACCAACGTACTCGGGATGGGAGGCGGCATATCATGGGCTACAACACTTCAAGCGCAGCACTCGCCTATGATATGAACGCCATGCCCGCCTATCGTGAGACGCCGCAGGCCCCCGTTGCTCCCCGTGAGCAGCGCACGCCGCGCTTTGATGTCTACACGGGCGCGGGCCGTCAGGCAAACCAGGCGGTAAGCCCGGTTTTCATGAGCGTTCTTAAAACGTTTTGCATCATTGCGGCTATCTTCATGACGATCGGCGTCGCCCGCGTGGCGCTCGCCGGCGTTACGGCCCAGGTGCTCAACAGCAACGCCGAGCTTACCAACACGCTCGAAAAAGCGACCGATGAGAGCTCCGACCTGGAGGTCATGCATTCGGTCTATGGCGCCGACACGCGCATTCGCGACCTTGCGGGCGCTTATGGCATGGTGGAGCCCAGCGAGAGCGTTACACTTGACTTTTCGCAGGATGCAGCCGCGGGCGCCAACGCGACCGCGACCGCTCAGTAGCAAGACGGTAGCTGAGTATGACAAATGACTATCGCCGCGGTTCCGATGGGGGCCGCGGTTCTGGACGTCCCTCGTCGCGGGGACGTTCTGGTTATCAAGGAACGGGTCGGCAATCTTACAACGCCGGGCAGTCCCGTGGCAACGACCCGGCGTCGCGACTTCGCGGCTCGGGCGGCCCTCAAGTGCATAACACCAGGTCGCGCAAGAGTTCGTCGACCGAATGGCTCACAGGCGCGCCTCTGCCTCGCCGCAAAGCCGTCATGGGCTTCATCGGGCTTGGCTTGGGCTTGGGCGTCTTTCGCCTTGCCGACTATCAAATTGTCGAAGCCGATAAACTGCGCGAGCGTGCCGATGCGCGCCGCCTGCTTGCGCAGACCCTCTATGCCAAACGCGGCACCGTCTACGACCGCAATGGTAACGTGCTGGCGTCGTCGGTCGAATGTCGCAACATCGCCGTGAACCCGCAGCTTGTCGAGGATGTTGACAAGACGGTGTCGGCGCTGGTCAAGGCAACTGGAATCGATAAAAAGACCTGCCGTAAGCTCGTCGAGTCCGATGGCACCTGGGTATATATCAAGCGCCAGGTGGACGAAGACGATGCTGCGGCGCTGGAGAAGAAGAACCTGCCCGGCGTGCTTTTTGAGCAGGCCATGAAGCGTGTATATCCATACGGCAATCTGGCATCGCAGGTGCTGGGTGTAGTGAATGTAGACAACGACGGCTTGACGGGTCTCGAAAAGCAATACAACAAGCTTCTGACCGGCACGAATGGTTCCCTCGTGCGCGAGCGCGCGAGGGACGGCAGCTATATCGCGGGCGGTGCCTATAAAAAGGTGGCTGCGGTCGACGGCGTTGACATCGTGACGACGCTCGACGTCAATATCCAGCGAGCGGCTGAGGATGCTCTGGCGGAGGCTGTCGAGAAGACAAAGGCCAAGAACGGCTCGGCTTTGGTCACCGACCCCACGACTGGTGAAATTCTCGCCGCCTGCTCGTATCCGACTTACGACCAGACCGATCTGGAAAACGCCAAGACCGAGGATATGAACTTGCGCCTGGTCACCGACGCCTACGAGCCCGGCTCGGTCTTTAAGACGCTCGTGGCGGGCGCCGGCTTCGACTTGGGTGTCGTGCGATCGAGTACGTCGTTTGAGGTGCCGGCGAGCATCAAGGTGGGCGACGATACCGTTACCGATGCCGACAAGCGCGACTATGGCATGACCATGGATGTGCGCGAGATGATGCGCCGTTCGTCCAATGTGGGCTTTGTCCTGGTGGGGCGCAAGATCGGTGCCGACGACTTTGCCGCCTATGTGGACAAGTGGGGCATCGGTCACAGCTCCGGTGTCGATTTTCCGGGCGAGAGCCTGGGCATCGTCAAGGAGCGTGACCAGTATGACGGCGCCACGCTGGGCTCGATGAGCTTTGGACAGGCGCTGTCCGTCTCGCCGATTGAGATCGCACGTGCCGTGGGCGGCATCGCCAACGGCGGCGTGATGATGACCCCGCACTTCTATAAGTCCAGCAAAGGCGACGAGAAGGACTGGGGCGAAGGCGAACGCGCGATTTCTGAGGACGCCGCATCCCAGGTGACATCGTGCATGCAGACGGTCGTGTCCGAGGGAACGGGCGTTGGCGGCGCGGTTGACGGCTATGACGTGGCGGGTAAGACCGGTACGGCCGAACGTGCCGACGAGAACGGCGGCTACCTCAAGGAGAACTACATGTCGTCCTTTATGGGCTTTGCACCGGCACAATCGCCCAAGGTACTGTGCTATATCACGCTCGACGGAACGCCGAGCGGCTCAGATGCCGCTGCGGTGCCGTTCCAGTCCATTATGGCCAACGCGCTCGACGTGCTGGGTATCCCGCGCACGAGGTAGGGGGTTACAATCTTTGGGGCGTGGTTTGTTGTCCCATATGAGGGGTGTTCACATGCCCTGCACCACGCATGCGCGGCGCTGGGATACAATACGCCGATAGCATTATTAGGTTTACAGGGGAGCTGCAATGATAGAGATCGCCGTCAACAACCTCGCGGCCGCAACAGGGGCCCGAACCGTGACGGGAGAAGCCGATCGGGTATGCCGCGGGTGCGTTATCGACTCGCGTCAGGTCGAGGAAGGGACGATTTTCGTCGCCTTTCCCGGTGAAAACGTCGACGGCAATGATTTTGCTTCCCGTGCCGTCCAGTCGGGTGCCGGCGCCGTCGTGATGACGCGTGAGCCCGAGGCTGAGCTGGTCTCGCTGGCGCAGGACAAGGGCTGTGCCATCTTGCTGACCGATGATCCCGAGGAGTTTCTGCTGCGTTTGGCGCACGCGTACCGTCTGGAGCTTGGCTGCCTGGTCGTTGGCATTACCGGTTCCATCGGCAAGACGACGACCAAGGACGTGCTCGCCGCTGTGCTCGCCAAGCGCTATCGTGTCTGGGCCACCAAGGGCAATTTCAATAACCTGATCGGCATGCCGCTCACGGTGCTTTCCGCTCCGGCCGATACCGAGGTCCTGGTGCTCGAGATGGGCATGAACCATTTCCACGAGATTGAGCGCCTGTCCCAGTCCGCCAATCCCAACCTTGCCATCGTGAGCAAGATTGGCACCTCTCATATCGGCATTTTGGGTAGCCGCGAGAACATCGCCCGCGCTAAGGCCGAGATTGTCCAGGGTATGTGCGCCGCTGGCGACTTCTTGCCGCTGCTGGTTTTGGGCGGCGAGGACGACTTTACGCCGTTCATTCGCGATACGTTCGCCCAGCCTGCTGGTATCGACGTGATGCTGGCCGGCGTCTCGGACGATGATGAGGTCCGTGCCCGCGACGTTCGTGTTGATGACGAGGGCCGTCCGGTCTTTACGCTCGATTTTGGCCAGGGTGAGACGATCGATACCATGCTTGCCATCCCCGGCGTGCAGTCCGTTCCTAATGCCGTTAAGGCCGCCGCGGTTGCCTATCGCTTGGGCGTGACGCCCGAGCAGATCGATGCTGCCTTTAGGGGCCTCACGATCACCGGTCACCGCCAGGAGATCAAGCGCGCCAAGAGCGGTGCCCGCGTCATCGACGATTCCTATAACGCCAGTGCCGAATCCATGGCTGCTGGCCTCGATCTGCTGTGCTCGCTTTCGTGCACGGGGTCTCGTATGGCGATCCTGGGCGAGATGGGCGAGATGGGCGATGAGGCTCCTCGCATGCATGAGCTCGTGGGCGCCTATGCCGCCGCCAAGAAGCTCGACATGCTGGCGTGCGTGGGTGGTGAGCTGGCCCAGCTTATGGCCGATGCCGCGCGCATGATGGGCATGGACGAGGACCGCATCCAGGTGTTCTCCGATTATCAGCAGGTGCTCGACCGCATGGGCGGTGCGCTTGAAAAACATGATGTTGTACTGGTCAAGGGTTCCCGCTTTGTTGAGCTCGACCGCTTTGTGGAAGGTGTGTGCTAGCCCATGTTCGGCAATCCCTCGTATCCAACGTATCAGGCTTTTTTGGGGCTTGGCATCGCCGCCGCCATTGCGCTGCTGCTCATGCCGTGGTGGATCAAGCTGCTCAAGGTCGAGGGTATCGGCCAGCAGGTTCGTGCCGACGGCCCCAAGCGTCATTTGGTTAAGCAGGGAACGCCCACCATGGGTGGCGTTGTCATCCTCGTCGCGATTTCGCTGACCTGCCTGCTGATGGGCAGGCTCACCACAGAGCTCGTGCTCGTGCTGCTCGCCACGCTGGCGACCGGCGTGCTGGGCCTGATCGACGACCTGACCTCCGTTACGCATGGGCGCTCGCTCGGTCTGACGCCTCATGCCAAGATGATCGGTCTAACCATTATCTGTGTCACCTTTACGGTACTTGCCGTCAACTGGTGCGGCGTCGCCCCCGAGATTCGTTTTCCCGGCGGCCTGACGATTGACCTCGGTGTTCTTTCGACCACTATCTGCGGCCTTTCGTTCCCGTGGCTTTACATTGTCTTTTGCTGGCTGATGATCGCCGGTCTTTCTAATGCCGTGAACCTGACCGATGGCCTTGACGGTCTTGCTGGCGGCACCTCCATGATTGCCATGCTCGCCATGGCTGCCATGGCGTTTTTGCACGGAGACGTGAACCTGTCCATCTTCTGCACCGCGTGTGCCGGTGCCTGCTTGGGCTTTCTGTGGTTCAACTGCTATCCGGCGAGCATCTTTATGGGCGATACCGGCTCGCTTGCCCTAGGCGCCGCGTTTGCCTGCACGTCCATCATGACCAACACCGAGGTCGTCTCCCTCATCATCGGCGGCCTGTTTATCGTTGAGACCCTGTCGGTCATGATTCAGGTTGTCTACTTCCACTTTACGCACAAGCGCGTCTTCCTTATGGCGCCCATCCATCATCATTTCGAAAAGAAGGGCTGGGCCGAGACCAAGGTCGTCATCCGTTTTTGGATTATCGCTGCTGCCTTTGGTGCCGTTGGCCTTGCCCTGTTCTTCCAGTTGGGATAGTGGTCTTTCATGCCTCTTGCTGATGTCTTTAGCCTGCTCGTTTTGGGTCAGGGCAAATCCGGTCTCGATGTCGCCCGCTGGGCGCTGGCACATCCCGAGCGCGTAAGTGCCGTTACCGTGTATGGCGGTGGCACCTCTGAGCCCAATGACGCCACGCGTGCGCTCGAGGCTGCTGGTGCGTCGTTTGTCTATGGGACCGAACAGGTCGAGGGCGCCTATGACGTATGCGTGACGTGCCCGGGCATCTCGGAGTTCTCGGGCTTCTTTAAGGCCGGGCGCGAGCATGCCGCCCAGATTATGGGTGAGCCCGAGTTTGCCTATCGCCTGTCGCCCGATAACTGGATTGCCATCACGGGCACCAACGGCAAGACGACCACCACGTCGCTGGCTGATTATCTGCTTAAGGCTGCCGGTGAGGCCAGCGTAGCTGTCGGCAACATCGGCGAGCCGCCGGTCAACGAGATTGACGGCCGAGCTCATAACGAGTGGTTTGTGGCCGAGCTCTCGAGCTACCAGATTGCTACGACCGCCGAGCTTCATCCTCGCGTGGCGGTGCTGCTCAACATCACTCCCGACCACTTGGGCTGGCATAAGAGCCATAAGAACTATGCGCTTGCCAAGATCAAACTGTTTGACAATATGGTCGATGACGATCTGGCGGTTGTCGACGTCGAAGACGCCGGCATTCACGAGTTCGATGAGTACATCTACACGCCGGGTCGTCGCATCTGCAAGGTCGCTTTTGACGAGCCCGAGGGCGAGGATGCCGCCTTTGTGCGCGATGGCAAGATGATCGTGCGCCTGAAGGGCGTCGAGACCCCGCTCATCGCTACATCCGAGCTCAAGATCTCGGGCCATCACAATGTTATCAATGCCCTGTGCGCTGCCACGGCTGCCCTGGCAGTCGGTGCCGATGTCGATGGTGTCTGCCGCGGTCTGGCCTCGTTCCAGCCGCTCGAGCACCGCGTGGAGCCGTGTGGCGAGATTGACGGCGTGCGCTACGTCAACGATTCCAAGGCGACCAACACCGATGCGGTCGAGAAGGCGCTGGCGGCATTTCCCGATGACGACGTGATCTTGCTGCTCGGCGGCCACGATAAGGGCACGCCGCTCACGGACTTCGCGCGCGTTGTTATGGATAACGTACGCTCGGTCGTCTGCTTTGGCGATGCGCGCGAGCGGTTCACCGCCGCTATGGACGAGGCCGATGTCGATGGCGATGTGGATATAGCCCAGGCGGATGACCTGCGCGATGCCGTGGACGTCGCCCGTTCGCTGTCGAGCCGTGGCGACGTGATCTTACTTTCTCCTGCCTGCTCTTCGTTCGATGAGTTCTCGGGCTATGAGGAGCGCGGCCGCGTGTTTAAGGACTATGTGGCCCAGCTTGCCGCTGCGGCGGAATCGCAAATGGAATAGGGGTTGCCGGTGAGAGAGGAGAGCCCCCGACAAGGTATGAGGAGGCCCGACTCGGACCGTGCTTCCTCACGTCGCACCACACCGCGCTCCAGCCGCGGTGGGCAGTCGTTTAGCGAACGCTATATTGCCGGCGTTCCCGCCCGTATCATGCGCCCCCGTTTGATATTCATCGCCTGCTTGTTTACCTTGGTATGCTTTGGCCTGCTGATGGTGTACTCGGCGTCTTCGGTCGAGGCGCTGCACGAGAATGGCTCGGCGACGTTTTTTCTGGGTCGACAGGCCGCGTTTGCCGTGGTCGGTGTTCTGGCGTTGATTGCCATCGTGCGCGTTTTGCCGGACAGCTGGTTTGGGGAGGATGTGCTCAGGATCTTCCTCATAGGCATGATAGGGCTACTGTTTCTGGTGTTCTTGGTGGGCAGCGGCAGCCGTGGCGCCACGCGCTGGCTCAACATCGCCGGCATTCAGTTCCAGCCTTCCGAGTTTTTAAAGCCATTTGCCATTGCGTATTCGGCCATCATGCTTGATCGCTTTTTTTCGCCCGGTGGCAACATCAACGAATTCCTTCGCAAGATGGGCATCTACCTGGGCATTTCGCTCTTTCTGATCTTTATCCAGCCCGATTTCGGTACTGTCCTGATCATCCTGTTGACCCTCATGTGCATGGCGTTGTTTGCGGGTCTCGACCCCAGATTTATCATCGGCGTGCTAATCTTCGGCATTCTCGTGATCGTGATTGCGCTTGTCGCAGAGCCGTACCGTATGGTGCGCATTCAGGTTGCCTTAAACCCTTGGGCCGACGAGTATGGTGACGGCTATCAGGCCACGCTTGCCATCATGGCCTTTGCCTCGGGCGGTCTGTTCGGTCGTGGCATCGGCAACTCAACCATGAAGTACTCGTATCTGCCCGAAGCGCACAACGACTACATCCTGGCCATCATTGGCGAGGAAGTCGGTTTTGTCGGAACCGTGCTGTTCTTCTTGGTGTTTGCGATGCTGATCTACTCGGCGTTTCGCATTGCCGAGCAGGCGACCGATCGTCGGGGCGCGCTTATGGCGTCTGGCTCCGCGGTCATTCTCGCGGTGCAGTTTTTGATTAACGCGCTGGGCATCCTCAACGTGTTTCCCATGACGGGCAAACCGTTGCCGTTTATTAGCTACGGCGGTTCGTCGATTATCGTGTCGCTTATGCTTGCCGGATTGATTCTGCGCGTTTCGTACGAGAGCGCCCGCCGCGATGAGTATGACCGCCGCCGTGAGAGCTTTGCCGTTATGGATGAGAGCACCGCCGGCGTGCCCCACGTGCGCGGCGAGCGATCTACGCGTAACGGTTTTACCGTCCTGGATGGCTCTGCGACCGAGCCGGCAGCTCGTCCACGCCCGCGAACGGCTCCGCAAGGTCGTCCGCAGCGCCCCACTCCTCGCAATGCGGGCGGCGGATATAATCGAATCGATTTGAACTCGGACCCGTCGGCGCGTCTGCGCACCGACGACCAGGGACCGCGTGTACGAAGGGGCTACCATGACCGATAAAATGACCGTTGCTATTGCAGCCGGCGGCACGGCAGGGCACATCAACCCCGCGCTCGCCTTGGCCGAAGAGCTGCGTGACCGCGGCCACCACGTTGTGTTCGTGGGCCAGTCGCGCAAGCTCGAGGGTCGTCTGGTCCCCGAGGCTGGGTTTGATTTTGTGCCCATTACGGTCACGGGCTTCGACCGCTCCCGCCCTTGGACGGCGCTGACCTCGCTGTGGCGTGTCAACAAAGCCAAGCGTGCGCTCGCCAGTTATTTCTCAAAGGTCGGCAAGCCCGATGCCGCCATCGGTTTTGGTGCCTATGTCGAGGTTCCGCTGCTGGGGTGGTGCAAGGGCGCGGGCGTTCCGTATCTGCTGCATGAGCAGAACTCTGTTCCGGGCCTGGCCAACAAGATGATGAACTCCCACGCCGCCCGCGTGTGCATCTCGGTGCCGGCAGCGCGTTCGGTCTTTGAGCGCGAAGGTGACCCTGGCCACGTGCTCATGACCGGCAATCCCGTACGTCGCTCGGTAATCGAGGGCGATCGCGCTCGCGGCCGCAAGGCACTTGGCGTTCCCGAGGACGCTACGCTGTTGCTCGTCTTTGGCGGTTCACTTGGCGCCCAGCACCTCAACGAGCGCGTGGTTTCGCTCAAAAATGAGCTGCTTTCGCGCAAGAACCTCTATGTGTTGCATTCGACGGGTGCCGACGGCTTTGAGGAGACCGAGCGCGCTTTGGCGCTGACGCCCGAGGAGGCGAAGCGTTACCGCGTCCAGCCTTACATCGACAACATGGGCGATATGCTGGCTGCTGCCGATTTGGTGCTCTCGCGTTCGGGCGCATCGAGCGTGGCCGAGATCGCTGCACTCGCCGTGCCTTCGGTGCTCGTGCCGTACCCGCATGCGACGGCCGACCACCAAACCACCAATGCCCGTTATCTGGTCGACGCCGGGGCCGGCGTGCTCTTCGCCGATGCCGATATCGACGGTTCTGCCTTTGCCGATGAACTGCTGCACCTGGTCGATGACGCGGCGGCGCGCGACGCCATGCGTCAGGCGGCGCGTGGTCTGGCTCAGGATAGGGCCGCCGCTCTTCTGGCGGATGCGGTAGAGGGTTTGCGTTAGTTAGACGGGATATCGTCGGTCGCCCTCGCGCTGATGCGGTAGGTGCGGTACAGTTAACGGGTTACAGGCAGTGTTTACGCAAGGAGTACACGAGCACATGGCTGATTCCCAGACTGCAACCTCCGCGCCCGAGTTTAAGAGCGCCCACTTTATCGGTATCGGCGGCGCCGGCATGAGCGGCATCGCCCTCGTTCTGCACGAGCGCGGTTATGCCGTTACCGGCTCCGACCTTAAGACGTCACGTTATATCCGCCAGCTTACCCGCGCTGGTGTGAAGGTGCATGTGGGCCATGAGGCCGCCACGATCGACGAGGTCAAGCCCGACGTGGTTGTTGTCTCCACCGCTATTCCGGAGTCCAACCCTGAACTCGTGCGCGCTCGCGAGCTTGGAATTCCCGTGTGGCCCCGTGCCAAGATGCTCTCTGCTTTGGGCCACGGCTACACTACCGTCGCTGTTGCCGGCACGCATGGCAAGACCACCACGTCTTCGATGTGCGCCACCATGCTCGACCGCATGGGTCTGGATCCGAGCTTCCTGATCGGTGGCATCGTCGAGGGCTATGACACGAACGGCAAGAACGGCTCGGGCGACTACTTTGTCGCCGAGGCCGACGAGTCCGACAGCTCCTTCCTGTTCCTGAACCCCAACGTGGTCATTGTGACCAACGTCGAGGCCGACCATCTCGATCATTACTCGGGCATCGAGGAGATCGAGGCCACCTTTGCCAAGTTTATGGGGCTGGTGGGCGAGGACGGCACCGTCATCGTTTGCGGCGAGGATCCGCATCTGGTCGAGCTCGCCAAGTCGACGGGCCGTCATGTGCTTTCCTATGGCTTTGCCGAGAACAACGACATCGTCTGCGTACATCCGGATGTCAAGGGCATCCAGAGCGACTTTATCGTTCGCTTTGAGGACGGCACCGAGCACGCTGTCGAGATTAAGAGCAACCCCGGTCGTCACAACATGCTCAACGCCACGGCCGTCTTGACCGTCGCCCATGTCCTGGGTCTCGATATCGACGCCGCCGCTAAGGCACTTTCGAGTTTTGAGGGCGTCCGCCGTCGCTTTACCCACGTGGGCGATATCGACGGCATCACGGTAGTTGACGATTACGGCCATCATCCCACCGAGATCAAGGCGACGCTCGCTGCTGCCTCTTCGCTGGGCTACAAACATGTCGACGTCGTGTTCCAACCGCACCGCTATTCGCGCCTGCAGGCTCTGTGCGATGACTTTGCCGATGCCTTTGCCAACGCCGACAAGCTGCTGCTGATCGATGTATTCTCCGCCGGCGAGATGCCGATTCCGGGCGTTACCTCCAAGATGCTCGCAGATACCGTTCGCGCTAAGCACCCCGGCAAGGAGGTCGTGTACTGCTCCAGTCGTCTTGAGCTCAACCAGGAGCTTGAGAAGCTCGTGGGCGAGGGCGACCTGCTGCTCACCATGGGTGCCGGTGACGTTACGACCGTCGGCCCCGAGTTCATCGAGTATCTGACTGCCAAGAAAGACGCTTAACCTCTATGGGTCTGTTTAACGCCGTCATGGCGCTTTCGGGCATGATCGACACGGACGTGGTCGAGGACGAACGTCTTGCACGCCATACAAGCTATCGTATCGGCGGCAAGGCCGACCTCTTTGTGACGTGCCATAGCTACCATGCCCTGCGTCGCGCCGTGGCGGTGCTTGACCGCGAGCAGGTGCCGTGGGTGATTATCGGCAAGGGGTCCAACCTGTTGGTTGCCGATGCCGGTTATCGCGGCGCCGTTATTTCGCTGGGACGTGAGTTTCAGCGCACGGTTGTTGCCGAGGACGGCTGCACACTGACCGTTGGCGCGGGCGTGATGTTCGCGCGTTTGGTCAACGACGCCTTGTCGCGCGGGCTTTCGGGCCTTGAGTTCGCGGTCGGTATTCCTGGTTCGGTCGGTGGCGCCGTGTCCATGAACGCAGGCACGCGGACCGAGTGGATCGGCTCCCTTATCGAGGACGTGGTCACGTTTGATCCGGCGTCCGGTATTAAGCACTATGCAGGGTCCGAGATCGCTTGGGGGTATCGCGAGTGCAGCTTGCCGCGTAACGAGATCATTCTCGAGTGCGTGCTTAAACTCAAGCCCGCGCCCAAGGCAGACATTCGCGAGCGTATGGAGCGGTACCTGACGCGCCGCAAGCGCACGCAGCCCATGGGCCGTGCATCCTGCGGATCGGTCTTTCGCAACCCGCCCGAGGCAAGCGTGGGCAAGTTGATTGAGGATTGTGGATTAAAGGGTTTTTCGGTTGGCGGTGCGGAAGTTTCGCCCGTACACGCTAATTTTATCGTTAATAACGGAACCGCCTCGGCCGATGACGTGGCCGCGGTTATCAGGCATGTGCACGGAAAGGTGAGGGAGGCGTATGGCATCGAGCTCAGACCGGAAGTTAAATTCCTCGGCTTCTAGAGCATCGAAACCAACCTTCCGCCGCGCCGGAGGGCGTTCCGGCGCACCTGCCCAGCCTCAACATAAGCCCGCCATGCCCTCCAAGTCTGTTGGGTCCGTTCGTCCTGCCAAGCGCCCGGTCGTTGGCTCGCAGCTGGGAGGACGCCCCGCTTCTAAAAAGACGAGCCGTCCGGCTCCGCGTCCTTCGGTGACGCCCAAGCCGGCGATGGGCACCAAGACCTCCCGACCCATGGCGACGCCCAGACCTTCGCTGGGAGCTCGTGCGCCGCATGCCGGCCGTACGTTGGCTGGCGCTAAGCCGCGTTCACTGACATCGGTGCCCGCCGCCAAGGCGTCTTCGGCAAAAAAGGGCATCAATCCTCTGTCATCGCTGGGTGCCATGGCAAGCAAGACGACCGACGTCGCTTCTGCCCTTAAGGGTAAGGGCAAGATCGCGGGCGGCATTCTGGCGGCCGTGGCCGTACTTGCCATTGTTGCCATCGTCGTCATCAACTCTGGCCTGTTCGCCGCCACCGATATTCAGATTCATGGCAGCGAGCATGTGACCAAGCACGACGCCATGCAGCTCATCAATCTTCCCGAGAACACGTCGCTCTTTAACGTGGATCCCGATCAGATCACCGAGGGCCTCAAGCAAAACCCGTGGGTCTCGGGCGTGGATGTCCAGCGCCGGTTTCCCCATACGCTTATCATCACGCCGACGGAGCGTAAAGTTATCGCCATTGCCTATATCAGCTCCGACGACCTTGCCTGGGCTATCG
Organism: uncultured Collinsella sp.; assembly: GCA_958420205.1. Classification (GTDB taxonomy): domain Bacteria; phylum Actinomycetota; class Coriobacteriia; order Coriobacteriales; family Coriobacteriaceae; genus Collinsella. Next base: position 136,471 of record CATZIX010000005.1, read on the forward strand.
GAGACGATGACACCTGGATCGCTCCGCTGTCGACGTCTGTCGAGGTGGACGACCAGGGGAACGTCATTACATCGGGGGAGGGTGCCAACACCCTGACCGGCATCGATGCGGCCCTGGCGCTTGCTAAGCACTACGGCGCCGTGCTGTTGACTGACGTCTCGGCCGATGTCGCACCGGTTTCGGGTCGGGCGGTGAGCTCCAAGGCCGTCAAGGCCGGCCTGGATTACGCACGCGGTTTTTCGAGCGAGTTCTTGGACCAGGTGAAGGATATTTCCACGCCTTCCGTTGAGGCTATCTCGGCAAATCTCGACAACGGCGTTGAGGTGTCGCTGGGCGATTCGGATGATATCGCCAAGAAAGAACGCATCGTGACCAAGCTACTTTCGCAGGTAGAGGGCGTAACCTATATCAATGTGCGCTCTCCGGGCAACTACACGTTTAGGAACGCACCGACCGCCTAGCATCCTAAATGGCTTTGTTGAGGGGCCATACCACGCCGTTTATCTGGTTTGTTTGGTTTTCACGGTCAATTATTTGACTGCAACGTTCATAATGTGCAAACATAATACGGTTTACCTTTGCATTTACTTTCAACCTGAAGGTTAATGTGCGCAGGGGTCAACCCATGCTATGGCTATAACCTTTGTTCGGAGGACCGACATGCACGAGACAGAGATCAACAACTACCTTGCCGTCATTAAGGTGGTCGGCGTCGGCGGCGGCGGTACCAACGCGGTCAATCGAATGATCGAAGAGGGCATCCGCGGCGTCGAGTTTGTTGCCATCAACACCGATGCTCAGGCGCTCGCGATCTCTGATGCCGATATCAAGGTGCACATCGGCACCGACCTTACCCGCGGCCTGGGCGCCGGCGCCAACCCCGAGGTTGGCCGCAAGGCTGCCGATGAGTCCCGCGACGATATCGCCGAGGCGCTCGCTGGCGCCGACATGGTGTTCATCACCTGCGGCGAGGGCGGTGGTACCGGTACCGGCGCCGCTCCCATCGTTGCCGATATCGCGATGAACGAGGTCGGCGCGCTGACCGTCGCCGTCGTGACCAAGCCCTTCACCTTCGAGGGTCGCAAGCGCAAGAAGAGCGCCGAGGAGGGCATCAAGACCCTCTCCGATTGCGTCGACACCATGATCGTTATCCCTAACGACAAGCTGCTCGACATCGCCGAGAAGAAGACCACGATGCTCGAGGCATTCGCGATTGCCGATGGTGTCCTTTCCCAGGGCACCCAGGGCATCACCGACCTCATTACCGTCCCGGGTATCATCAATCTGGACTTCGCCGATGTTAAGACCATCATGAAGCAGGCCGGTACCGCCATGATGGGTATCGGTACCGCTTCTGGGGACACCCGTGCCGTCGACGCTGCCCAGCAGGCTATCTCCAGTCCGCTGCTCGAGAGCTCCATCGATGGCGCCACGCGCGTCCTGCTTTCCATCGCCGGCTCCAAGGACCTGGGCATCCAGGAGATCAGCGACGCCGCCGACGTTGTCGCCAATGCCGTCGACCCCGAGGCCAACATCATCTTTGGTACCGTTGTTGACGAGTCCCTGGGCGACCAGGTGCGCATCACCGTTATCGCCACGGGCTTCTCCGACTCCAACGTCAATCGTCAGGACGAGCTCTTCGCTGCCCAGCAGTCCCAGAGCAAGGCCGCTGCTTCTGCTGAGCCGCAGCGCACCGCTCCGGCTGCCAGCCCTGCTCAGGCTGCCCCGACTCGCAACGTTGGCGGTACCGAGCTTCCCAACTTTGGTAACGACCAGTTCGAGCTTCCCGATTTCCTTAAGCGCGGCAGCTTCTAGTTCGTTTTCTCAACGACCTGCATGGGGTGCGTCCGATTGGGCGTACCCCTTTTTTGTTGTGATTCGTCTTTGTAAACGAAAGCCTCCAATCTCCTTACGTTCCCTTTACGTTTGGTCCCTACTGCTGCGGGTATCCTTTTAAAGAAGTATGACAGCCGTATAAAAGCAGGCTGCGCGGCGATGCCGCGATACTTGTGTTATTAGGAGGCTTTAGTATGGCAGCACGTGCGGACAACGTTTCGCGTGTCGACCATGATGGAGTTACGTTGGTGGAGGGTTCGACGACCGATGTTCGTTTTGCCTTTACCGAGCGCACCGGTGGTGTTTCTGAAGATGCGTACTCCTCACTCAATCTGGGCTCGCATGTAGGCGATGACCCCTTTGCCGTTCAAGAAAATCGTCGTCGAGCGCTCGAAGCCATGGGCGCCGCTGAGTGCGAGCATAATCTGCTCGTGCCCAATCAAGTACATGGTGACCACGTCGTGACGGTGACCTCGAACGGTGCCGATGATCTCGAGAACATTCGTGAGCAGATTGCCGAGGGCTGTGATGCCCTCGTCTGTACGGCCCATGAGGTGCCCGTGATGCTCTGCTTTGCCGATTGTGTTCCCGTGGTGCTGGTGGCTCCCGGCGGCTTTGCCGTGGCGCATTCCGGATGGAAGGGCACGATTGCGCGTATTTCCGCCAAAGCCTGCCAGGCGCTTTGTGAGGCGGCTGACTGCACGCCGGAGGACATCTCTGCCTATATTGGGCCCCATATCCTGGGCGACGAGTATGAGGTGTCCCAAGAACTTATGGATCGCTTTGCCGCCGAGTTCTCGTGCATCGATGCTACTGCTTCTCGCATGCTCGATCTTTCCGCCGCCATTCGCGAGGCGCTGGTGGATGCCGGTGTCGATGTGAACGGCATTGTGGACACCAAACTTTCCACCGTGCGTCAAAACGACCGCTTTTATTCCTATCGCAACGAGGGTGGCGCCTGCGGGCGCCATGCTGCGATCGGCGTGATGCTATGAGAAAGATCGCATCGGTCCTGAGTGCGGCAGTGCTCACGCTCACGCTGTGCGCCTGCTCCTCGGGATCTTCTACCTCTTCCATCACCGTTGCCGGCTCTACGACGTGCCTTCCCATTGCCGAGATTGCCGCCGAGGGCTTTAAAGAGGAGACCGGCACCGACGTGCTCGTCTCCGGCCTTGGCTCATCTGCTGGCATCGAAGCTGTTAGCGCCGGCACCGCCGATATCGCCAGCTCCTCTCGTGGCCTCAATGCCGATGAGCAAGACCTGGGTCTGACGCCTATCGTTATCGCGCACGACGGCATTGCAGTCATCGTGAACGACGACAACCCGGCCGACAATCTCTCGACCGAGCAGCTCCGCGATATTTACGCCGGCAAGATCACCAACTGGAAAGAAGTCGGCGGAGAGGACCTGAAGATTCAGGTTATCAACCGCGATGAGGCGTCCGGTACGCGCGAGGCCTTCCGCACTATCGTGATGGACGGCACGCCGTTTGATCGCCGCTCGGCTGTTCTTTCGGGCACGGGCCAGGTACGCGATGTCGTGTCCCGCTCGCGTGGCGCCATTGGCTACATCTCGCTGGGTTTTGTCGAGAGCCTCAATGCCAAGACTTCGGTTAAGGCCGTTTCGGTCAACCATGTCGAGGCATCCGAGAAGACGGTCGCAAGTGGCGGCTATCCCATCTCGCGTGACCTTTACTTCTTTGTGAAGGGTACGCCTTCGCAGCAGGCGCAGGACTACATTGACTATGTGACGTCCGAAAAGATGGACAAGCAGATTCGCGAGGCGGGCTTTATTCCCGTCACCAACGACGGAAAGGGGAGTGAGTAGCGTGGAAGCACAGGAAACCCCCCAGATTGAGCATGAGACGCAGGCGCCCAAAAAGCGTGAGTTGGCGTTGGTGTCACGCAGCACCTATCTTAAGGAGAAGGCGCTGCAGTGGATCTTCTTTGCCTGCGCGTTCTTGGCGGTCGTCACCGTCATCCTGATTTTTGTCTTTACCACGTACTCGGCGCTGCCTGTCTTTACCGACATCGGTCTGGCGGACTTCTTTAGCTTTACGTGGGCGCCCTCTGAGGGTCACTACGGCATTATGTCGCTGCTAGCGGGCTCTGGCCTGGTGACGGTCGGTGCGCTCGCCATGGGCGTGCCCCTGGGTGTGGGTACGGCTGTGTATCTGGTCGAGATTGCCAGCAAGCGCGTGCGCAAGCTCATCAGCCCCGCCGTCGACCTGCTGGCGGGCATTCCCTCCATCATCTACGGCTTCTTTGGCATGGTCATCATCCGTCCGTTTATCGCGCAGCTGACCGGCGGCCTTGGCTTTGGTGCGCTGACGGCGTGGTTCGTGCTCGCCATCATGATCGTCCCCACCATCACCACGCTCACCATCGATGCCCTCAATTCCATTCCCATGGGCATTCGCGAGGCATCCTATGCCATGGGTGCCACCAAGTGGCAGACCATCTATAAGGTCGTGCTGCCCGCAGCCAAGCTGGGTATCGTGGACGCCATCGTGCTGGGCATGGGTCGCGCTATCGGCGAGACCATGGCCGTGCTGATGGTCGTGGGCAACGCCCCGGTCATTCCGGATAGCATCTCGAGCCCCATCTCGACGCTCACGAGTCAGATCGCGCTCGACATGAGTTATTCCTCGGGCCTGCACCGCTCGGCTCTGTTTGGCATGGGCGTTGTCCTGTTTATCATCTCCGCTGCACTGGTGGGTATCGTCCGCCTGATTTCCAAGAAGAGGGGGTAGGCTATGTCCGATTCCGTTGACACGATGGTCGATACGACCTCGTCGCGCGAGCGCATCAAGCGTGCCCTTTCCCATGGCAAGAAGGGCCGCATCAACAAGGACCTCTCCAACAAGATCATGCTCGGCGTGTTTCGCGCCGCGGCCTATATCACCACGCTGGTGCTGATCGCCATCATCGCCTACGTGGTCATCAACGGCCTGCCGCATATCTCGCTCGACTTTATCTTCGGCTGGCCGCAGGGCGTCAACGCCGAAGGCGGCATTTGGCCCACGATCGTCTCGACCGTCTACGTGACGGCGCTCGCCATGCTCATCTGCACGCCGGTTGCCGTCCTGGCTGCGGTCTATCTGGCCGAATACGCCAAGCAGGGCAAGATTGTCGACATCATTCGCTATGCTGCCGATGCCCTAGCCTCGGTACCCTCCATCGTTATGGGCCTCTTTGGCTACGCCTTGTTTGTCGAGGCTATGGGTCTGGGCCTTTCGATGGTCTCGGCCGCCCTGGCGCTGGCACTTCTGATGCTGCCCATCGTCATGCGCACCACCGAGGAGGCAATCCGCGCCGTTCCGCGCTATATCCGTTGGGGTGCATATGGCCTGGGCGCCACCAAGTGGCAGGTCGTCTCCAAGATCGTGCTTCCTTCGGCTTTTGGTCGCATCGCCACCGGCATCGTCCTTGCCATCGGCCGCGCCATCGGCGAGACCGCCGTGGTGCTCTACACCATGGGTCAGGCCATCAACCTGCCTATTTCGCCGCTCGATTCCGGCCGTCCCATGACCGTTCACCTTTATCTGCTTGCCAATGACGGCATCAACATGAACGCAGCCTACGGCACCGCGCTTTTGCTGATGGTTATCATTCTGGCCTTCAACCTGTTTGCGCGTTATCTGTCGCGCAAACGCCGCTAGTTAAGGAGTCCCATGTCCGTCTATCAGTCCGCTCCCACGCTGGAGCAAGCGGCCATCACGGCCAAGGATTTCAACTTTTGGTACGGTGACTTTCATGCGCTGACGGGGCTCGACCTCAACATCGCCAAAAACGCCATCACCTCGTTTATCGGTCCTTCGGGCTGCGGCAAGTCGACGTTTCTGCGCTGCATCAACCGCATGAACGACCTTATCGAGGGCACCCGCGTCGAGGGCACCATGACGCTCGACGGCAACGATATCTATGCCGAGGGCGTCGACCCGGTCGACCTTCGCCGTCGCGTGGGCATGATTTTTCAGCAGCCCAACCCGTTTCCCAAATCCATCTACGAGAATGTCGCTTTTGGCCCTCGTCTGCAGGGCGTGACTAGCAAAAGCGACCTCGATGACATCGTGGAAGAATCGCTCAAGCGCGCCAATCTCTGGAAAGAGGTATCCAATCAGCTCAACAAGGATGGTTTGGCGCTCTCGGGCGGTCAGCAGCAGCGTCTGTGCATCGCGCGTGTGCTTGCGGTGCAGCCCGATGTCCTGCTGATGGACGAGCCCTGCTCCGCCATCGACCCCACGTCCGTCTCTAAGGTCGAGGATCTGATGGCCGAGCTGGCGCCCGAGATGACGATCATTATCGTCACGCATTCTATGCAGCAGGCCGCTCGCATTAGCGACTACACCGCATTTTTCTTGCAGGAAGTTGCCGGCGAGCCCGCCACGCTCATCGAGTATGGTCAAACCGACGCAATCTTTACCAGCCCGGTGGATTCGCGGACGGAAGACTATATCACCGGCCGCTTTGGCTGATCGGTGCGACTAGTCCCAAGCGATCGGACCTGGCCCGGTGCGTATTCACTGTGCGGGCGGCATGACCGCACCCAACTGATTGGAGTGAACCATGCGCAAACTGTTTTCCCGTCAGCTCGTCGAGGCCCGTCACGAGATGCTGAGCATCTACGAGGCCGTCGATCTGGCCCTTCACGACGCCGTGAAGGCCTATATGACCGACGACCGCAAGCTCGCCACCAAGACCAAGAAGCGCACGCTTTCGATTGATGCTCGCTGCGCCAACTTGGAGGCCGTGTGCTACAACCTGATCGCTACGCAGTCGCCGGTCGCCTCTGACTTCCGCTTGCTGCAGACGATCATCTACGTCGACTTTAACCTGCAGCGCATGACCGATAAGGTTCGCCAGATCTGCCGCGCCACGCGTCACATGGTCAAGGCCGACATCTCGCTGCCCCAGGAACTCGTCGGTACGGTTGAGGCCGAGGCCGAGGCTGTTTACCAGGTGCTGGGTTCGTCGCTTTCTGCGCTCGTCACCAACGACATGTCCATCATCTGCAACCTGGCCGTCGAGGACGAGCCGGTGCATGCGGCGTACGAGAAGTTTTTCCGCACCTTTAACCGCATGGACACGGGCGATTTTATGGACGACGACAGCAACTATGACGACCTGCGCCGCGCCATCATGGTCTCGCGCTACCTCGATCGCATCGCCTCGATTTCGATCGATGCCGCCTGCCGTCTGACCTTCCTTTTGACCGGACAGCGCATGAATGCTGGCGATATCGCCCGTACGGACGAGGACGAGCTCGAGAGCATGCGCGTGCCTTCGGGCGAGGGTGTCATCATGAGGCCTGCCGTCGATGCACGCTATGTTGCCAAAGTGCCCGCTAACGAGGTGAGCGAGGGTCTTCGCTACCTTCTCGAGCACCTCGAGGACGAGGACGACACCGAGGACGACGAGGAGTAGGGTGGCTCCGTTCGTCGAAAGATTGTAAATACCTAAGTGAGCGCGGCCTTGCACATGCGAGGCCGCGCTCTTGCGTTAGCATGGGGCTACTTGTTTGGCTGTCAGCGGAGGCGATTGGCAATGGATAACTATTTGGACTTGATGCGCGCTCGCCGCGAGCAGATTCTGGAGCGTTTTTATGCGGCACTCGATCGCGCGGGCCGTCCCCACGATGCCGCGCGCCTGATTGCCGTCTCCAAGACTGTTGGCGTCGATGAGACCGTTGCCGCTATTCAGGCGGGGTATCGCCATTTTGCCGAGAACCGCCCGCAGGAGCTCGTTCGCAAGCTTGCGGGCCTCGCGGAGCATCCGGAGCTACCCGAGGTGCGCTTCGATATGATCGGCAACCTGCAGACCAACAAGATCAATGCGGTTCTGGGCTCGGCCGAGCTGATTCATTCGGTAAGCTCGCTGCATTTGGCTCAGGCCATCTCGAGCCGTGCGGTCCGCAAGATTGAGGCGAGCGAGCTCTCCGGCCCCCAGCGCGTGCTGATCGAGGTCAATGTGAGCGGCGAGGAGTCCAAGGGCGGCTTTTCGCCCGATGAGATTCGCGCCGCCGCGGGTGAGCTTGCGGAGCTTGAGGGAATTTGTGTGCAGGGCCTTATGACTATGGCGCCACGGGGGAATAAGGATGTGGCGCGCCGCACTTTTGCGGGGCTTCGTGAGCTGAGGGATGAGCTGGAGGCGGCGCATCCCGATTTGAACCTGCCTGAGCTTTCCTGCGGTATGAGCGAGGACTTTGAGCCTGCCCTTGAGGAGGGCTCTACGCTCGTTCGCCTGGGCAGGGTAGTATTTAGCCCGGAGTTTGCAGTAAAATAAGGCTCTGAAGTGCGCACTGATTATCGGGGCGCCTGCACTAAACCGCGAGAGGACACAACCATGGGCTTCCTTGACGAGATTAAAAATAAGATGCACCTGGGCGGCCAGCAGGGTTACGACCAGGGTTATGGCCAGGACGACGACTACGGCTACGATGATGGCTATGACGATGGCTATCAGGGCAACGGCTACAGCGGTGCTTCGGGCGAGGGCTTCTACACCCAAGACGAGCCGAGCAACGGCCTGCTTGGTCAGACGCGCCGTGGTGAAGCTGAGTCGGTTGCCGTGTATACACGCTCCGGACAGCTGGTCGGCGATGACTCTCGCCATGCCACGACGTATAACCCGCCTTCGCGCTCGCAGGACAGTGTTGCGAGCGGTTATCGTCCTGGTGCTTATGACACGCCGTCGAGCTACGCCGAGAACACCCGCGCCCGTGCCGCCGCTGCGCCCGCGCCTGCACCGAGCGATGCCTCGGCTTATGCGAGCAATATCATCAACGCCACGCCGCAGCTGCCGGCCTATGTCCTGCGCCCCGAGAGCTATGATGACGTGGAGACCGTGGTGCGCCGCGTTCGCACCAAGCAGCCTGTCGCACTGATTTTTGTGGGCGTACGCACCGAAGTTGCCAAGCGCGTCTTGGACTTCTCTTACGGCTTTGCCTGCGGTCTGGGTGCCACGGTCAAGGAGGTGGGCGACCGCGTGTTCATGGTGCTGCCCGCCGGTTGCGAGGTCAAAGATTCCGATCTCAAGAAGCTTCGTGCCGACGGCTACCTCAAGTAAAGACAAGACGAGGAGATTCCCATCAACATCTACACTATCGTCCAGCTGGTCAACACGCTGTTCAACTTCTATTCCACGCTCATTGTCGTCTACTGCTTTATGACGTGGATTCCCATGAAGCAGGGTGGTTTGCTTCAGGATATTGCCGCGGTGCTTGATAGCGTGTGCGGTCCGTGGCTCAACCTGTTCCGTCGTTTCATCCCGCCGATGGGCGGTATCGATTTTTCGCCGGTCGTTGCGATTATTGCGTTGCAGTTGGTGCAGAGGCTGGTTCTGCAGCTTCTTATAGGTATACTCGTGTAGAACTGACTTAGTAACTTACGTCGGGCGTGTAGCGCCGAGGCGATGAAAAAGGAGACTTGTTATGGCTATTACCCCTGCAGACATCCAGGCCCAGACTTTCTCTGAGGCCAAGCGTGGCTACGATCCTGCCGAGGTCGACGTCTTCTTGGAGACGCTGTCTTCCGAGGTTGACGCTATGCTCGCTAAGATCGTTGACCTTAAGGGTCGCCTGACTGCTACCGAGCAGCAGCTTGCCGATGCACAGGCTCAGCTTGCCCAGGCTCAGGATACCGCCGACCAGGCCGTTCCTGCCGCCCCCGTGGCTGCTCCCGCCCCTGACTTCTCCGCTCAGGAGCGCCAGATTTCCGCTGCCCTGATCGCTGCCCAGCAGACCGCTGAGACTATCGTTAACGATGCCAACGAGAACGCTGAGCGCATCCGCAACGAGGCTGACGCCAAGGCCCGCGAGGTTATCCGCCAGGCTCTGACCGAGAAGCAGGCCGAGCTCGAGGAGATCGATCGTCTCAAGGCTTCCCGTGAGGAGTTCAAGGCCGAGTATCTCAAGCTCATCCAGCACTTTATGGACGATGCCCAGAACTCCTTCCCGGCCGACCTCATGGCCTCTACGCCGGTCGGTTCTGCCGCTTCTCCTGCGGTGGCTGTTCCCGCCGAGCCGCTGCCCGTCGCTGCCCCGGTTGTCCCCGTGGCCGATCCCTTCGCCCCGATCGACAACTTCGCTGCCGACGACCTGGACTAACATTCGGCCTACAATTTAGTGCCTAGAAAGGACCCGCAGCTTGCGGGTCCTTTTTTATGACTGTGCCGGGGTGCGTAACATAAAAACCGAGCCCTGCACATAGTGGCGCAGAACTCGGCGAACGGGTGAGCGGTCAAGGGTAGGTTTTAAGGCATGTCCCAAAAATCTACTTGAGGAGGAAGTCGGAGAGGGGAATGGTGCGGGCCTCGCGTTGCTCGGGGTCGGCGATATGGTCGGCAGGATGGCCGCAGACGAGCATGTGATAGGGATAGATGCCCTCGGGCAGGCTGAACTGCTCACAGGCCACCTCGGGCTTAAAATGGCACACCCAGCACGTACCCAGGCCCTGCTCCTCGGCCTCCATCATCATCTGATCGCAGACGATTGAGGTGTCGATTTCGCTCGAGTTCATCTGGTCATAGGGGCGCACCCAAGCATCGTCGGTAACGCTGCAAATAAGAAAGATAAGCGGAGCCCCAAAGATAGACCCATCACGAGCAAATCGAGGCTGACAAGCAGCAGCCTTTTCCAACAACTCCGGAGTATCAAGCACCATCACGCGGGTTGGATGATTATTACAAGCAGAAGGAGCAATACGCCCAGCCTCAACAATGGCATCCACCACAGCCTGCTCCACAGGACGGTCCTCAAACAAGCGACAAGAATACCGAGACCGAGCCAGATCCAAATACGACATACAAGCCCTCCTACAATTAAAAATCAAACAAGCCCAAAGTAACCCAAAGAGTACCCAAAGCAGCAATCAGCCAAACGCTCATCAAGGGCCAAAGTGTCCGAACGGGTACCAAAGGTCCCTTCAGCCAAACCCCCATTGCGCTAAAACTATCAGCCAAAGTTCCCAATGGTGGTACATAGGGGAGCGGGCCCGACCACTGATAACCTTTTGAACGACTCTGCTTGCAGCCGGAGTGAAAAAAGGTTATCAGTGGTCGGGCCCGCGACCGGTGGGACATGTACCCCCAATTAACTGTTCTTCATGACAATCGAATCCACAACATCGGCCACATTCTCACAGCAGTCAGCACAGTACTCCAGGAAGGCGTAGACGTCACGCCAAGCGATGACCTCGAGCGGATCCTTGCCGTTGACATGCAGGTTGCGCATAGCGTTGATGTAGAGCTCGTCGGCCTCGGACTCGATCGTGTTGATCTGGATGACGAGTTCGCGCAGCGTTTTGGACTTGCGGTAGTTGGGAAGCTCGACCATCAGGTCCTTCATGGCGCGGCAGGCATCGGTTACCTTGTGAGCGATGACGATGGCATCGGGGTGGATGCTCTGGATGTTGGTGAAGTAGACGCGCTGCACGACGCCTTCGATGCGGTCGAGAACGGTGTCGAGCGAGCAACTCATCAGGTCCAGATCCTCGCGCTCAAGCGGGGTGATAAAGGCGGTGAGCAGGGCGTCTTCGAGCTCATGGTGCTTCTTGTCTGCCGCATGCTCAATCGCATGCATCTTATCGAGCATGTCATGGATTTGCGTGGGGTCGAAGTTCTCAAAAATCTTGGTGAGCAGCTCGGCTGCCTGAACGGCGAGGTCAGCGCAAGCGACGTAGTTGTCAAAGTAGAACGAATCGGGTTTCTTTGCCATGGGTGGGTCCTTTCGAGGCGAAGACGGGTGGGCGAAGCATTGCAGTCCGGATGGACGCTCGGTTTGACTAGATGAACACCATGAACAGCTTGGCCATGACAAAGCTGATGAGTCCGCAGGCGGGGAAGGTGAAGAACCAGGTGAACATCATGTCTTTGACGACGCCGAAGTTGATGGCTGAGAGGCGCTTGACGGCACCGACGCCCATGATGGCGCAGGTCTTGATGTGCGTGGAGGACACGGGGATGCCGGTAAGGGTAGCAAGCAGCAGGTTCGCGGCGCCTGCGAGGTCGGCAGAGAAGCCCTGATACTTCTCGAGCTTAACCATACTCTGGCCGACGGACTTGATGATGCGCTCGCCGCCCACGCTGGTGCCGATGCCCATGGTTGCCGAGCACAGCAGCATAATCCAGATGGGGATGCCGGCATCGCCGACGCTCGTCTGGCCGCTGGCGAAGGCCACGCCTAAAAAGAGCACGCCGATGAACTTCTGTCCATCCTGCGCGCCGTGCATAAAGCTCATGGCCGCGGCACTCGCGATCTGAGCGTATTTAAAGAAGACGTTGGCACGTCGCCTGTTGGCGGCGGCAAACAGAATCGAGACGAGTTTGCACAGGACCCAGCCCATGACAAAGCCCAGGCCGATGGAGAGCGCCAGGCCGTAGATGACCTTCATCCACTCGTGGACGTTGACGCTGCTCGCGCCGCCGAGGGCGATAGCGGCACCGGTCAGGCCGGCGATAAGGCTGTGGCTTTGCGAGGTGGGGATGCCAAAACGCGACGCTGTGGCGCCGTAGACGACGATGGAGAACAACGCCGCGCACAGGCAGGCGAGCGCCATGGTGCTGTTTCCGCCAAAATCGACGATATGTGAGATGGTGTTGGCGACGCTCGCATTAAAGTGCGTCATGATGAGCACGCCGAGGAAGTTGAATGCGGCGCTCATGAGAATGGCGGCGCGGGCGGGCATGCAACGCGTAGTGACGCAGGTCGCGATGGCGTTGGGCGCGTCGGTCCATCCATTGACGAAGATGGCGCCCAACGCGAGGATCACGGTGACGGCAAGGACTGGGTTCGACACAATTTGGCCGAGGAAGGTTGAGAACGTTACGTCCATATATGGGCTTTCTCGAAGTTTGCAGACACGTTACAAAAACATGATAAATCGTATCACCTCCTACGGGTTTCTTTGCCGAGTTCTGATGGGAGAAGTAATTTTTTGGCACTAAAATTGAATATTAGCCCTGTTGACCGTGGGTGTTCTTTTTGCTATCACGCCATGCGGACACGCGCGTTCGCTCCGACACTCCAAAACCACAGTCTGTTCGCTTTACAACATGCAAACATGCGTTCGATAATAGGAGACATGGAATATCGACAGACAGATGGCAAAACTCGGCGCGTGCACAAGCAGTATGTGGACGTCGTGGCTCGCATCCTCGCGGGCGGACAGGTCGTGCCGGTCACCGTCTGCTGGGTCGACGGTCGTTGCTTTACGATTGACGAGATTGTCTCGACCGCTGGGTTTGGCCTGACGGTTCACGGCATCCGTACGGCAACCTATAAGGTGCGTTTTGGCGGGCACGCGACCGAGTTGTATCTGGAGGACCAGACGCGCGAACGACCAGATGGCTCGCAGGCCCACCTGATGCGTTGGTGGGTGTGGGCATTCGACCGTACGCTTGAGGGCGAGCGCCGTAGGTAAGGACGCACGGCGTTCGGGTACAATGACAGGAATCTTGTCAGCTACTGCGCCGTTATTTGTGGCGCTTTTTGAAAGGACGAACCTATGAACGATATCCAGGGCTATCAGAACGGCCCCGTCGAGAGCGGCGCAAGCCGCGCCAAGGAGATGTCGCCGCGCGCGTACAATCTCACCATGTCTGCCCTGATCTTCTTGGGCTTTTGCGCCATGGGCGCCGGCGCCTACTTTACGAGCACCATGTCGTTTGCGCGCATGATGATGAGCGGCGCCGCCTTGCCGCTGGTCTTTGGCTCGTTTATTTTGACCATCGTCGGCATGGTTATGATGTCGGCTGCTGCCAGCAAACAGTCCGTGGGCCTGTCCCTTGTGGGCTACGTAATCTTTGCGAGTACCTTTGGCCTGACCGCGTCGTTTGGCCTTGCCAACTACGACCTGCCCACCATCAACACTGCCTTTATCGCCACGGCCGCCATCACCTTTGTCTTTGGCGCCTTGGGCGTGACGTTCCCCAAGTTTTTCCAGCGCGTATATGGCATCGGTTTTGGCATTCTGCTCGCCACTATTCTGGTTGAGATCGTGCTGATGTTCATGGGTGTCTCGCAGACCATCACCGACCTGATCGTGATCGTGGTGTTTGCCGGCTTTATTGGCTACGACACCTATGTTGCCACGACGGTGCCGCCTACGCTGCCCAACGCCGTGCTCATGGCGTCCAATCTATTCGTGGACATTATCAACGTGTTCCTGCGCATCCTGAACAGCCTTGGCCGTCGCGACTAGTGGCGAATTGCGGCGGTGTTTGCCGTGCGTGTAAATCGATGCGAAAGGCGGTCCTTCGGGGCCGTCTTTTTTGT
>CATZIX010000006.1:0-149949 GCA_958420205.1 uncultured Collinsella sp.
TTATCTGACACATTGGTGATTTAGGGGCGATATCGTAGGAATACGACCGGGAGAGTCGGGACCATAGGCTCCGGTAAGAACCTTCGCCATGCCCCACGTATCGAGCCCGATGATTTCCCCGCCGGACGCCCTGACGGTCACGGCCTCCGGCGTCCACGCGATTTCATCGTCCGTGAGGCGGATGGGTGTGACGCTGCCGGCGTTCATCCGCCCCACGACCTCATTCCGCTCATCGCCCCAGCCCTGCTTGAGCCATTTGATGACGGTCGGACGCGAGACGCCAAGGACGCACGGGCGCGGCTCGAGCTCTAATACATGAGGCCCCAGCTTATAATACGTGAACATATGACTACATTAACATGGTCATGTATTACCGAGCGTTATATGCTGCGTCGGATCCGCCCGTCTGTTATCTTGGGGGCGACAATTTCTTGCAAGGAGGCAGCCATGCTCCAGAGTGTCTTTGGATCCGATGGTCAGATCCATCTTGAGAACCAGATCAGCAGCCAACGTTTCGACTTCACTACGGGCGAAGTGAAAACGGTCATCCCGACCGCTGGGAACATGAGCGCCGTCTTCGGCAAGGATAGCGTGGAGACGGAGATCAAGGTGGGGCAGATGCGCCAAACACTGGGCAAGCCTGGCTTCGATTGGCTGTTTAATAAGCACTAACGATTGAGTTATTGCAGCATAATCGCAGCTGTAAATAGGTGACCATATGACCATGCTAATATGTGCGCACAGTCATATGGTCACAGTTGTAGATCGGTTGAATTTGCGGGAGGTTTTGCCCGAAGAATCCGGCACCGCCGGATTCTTTTGGAACGGCCTCTCGTTTGATTGCTTTCCTATCGTTTGCTCCCAGACTGGGCGTCTAAAAAGGCGGCCGAACCGGCCGCCCACAAATAAATAAACATTTACCGAACGTAAGAGAAGGGGAACAAATGTACATTACTCCCAGTGACCGGCGACGTCGACAACCCAATGCTGTCCCGTAGCCTGCTGTTCATAATGTCCCTGGTCCTCAGAGGTGTCATACGAATCATCTACAACGGATCCACCGATACCGCCGTTTTCGCCATCGTTAATAATCCAAGCGTAGGCGGCATCGGATGAATCGAACGGCCCTACCATAGCACCACCATGATTGACCCAGAAACGAGGATGACGCGTGTATACCACGTTCGGTACCCAGACCTGGCTGTAGTCGGTTTCCCAGTGGCCCTGCTCGGCAACCCATTTCTTCTGGCTACCGCTGTTGGAAGAGGAATTATTGCTGCCGGAACCCTGTGAATTGCCGGAATTCTGCTTCGAGTCGGAGGAGTTTCCCTTGCTGTCAGACTTCGACGAGTCGGAAGACTTGTTATCCTCTTTCTTGGAGTCATCGGACTTCTGGTCCTTGTCGTCGGATTCTTTCTTCTCCTCGGTCTTGGTTCCAGAGGTTTGCGCCGCCTTTTCTTCGCTTGGCTTCTTTTTGTCTTTATTCTTTACCGCTGTGGCGGCCCTTTCCGTAGAGCCGCTTCCTTGCTTTGCAACGCTGGCACATCCAAGTTGAGGTGCCGAAAGGCACACCAGAAGCGCAACGATAATAGCCTTTGTTCTCACACCGATCTCCCTGTCCATGAAACCGGGCGTTGGACACTAGCCGATATCCAACGCCCGGCTCGCTTTTACATCTGCTCGCGGCGCTTCTTCCGGTCGAGGAAGACGCCGGCCGCCACGAGGACGGTACCGCCGATGGCGAACGTCTCGCCGATGAGTCCCGCGCGGTCGCCGGTCTGGGCGAGGTTGCCGGGCTGGGCGGTCTCCGTGCCGGCGAGATGCTTCGGGCTGTATGCCGCCTGCTGCTTTGCGGCCTCCTCTGCCCCCTGTCGTGCGATCTCATCGGAAAGCTTCTGCTCCGCTGCGATGCGGTCGGACTTCGCCAGCTCATAGGCGGCGAGTGCCGCATCGTAGCCGGGCTGGAGCCCGTCCACCGCGGCCTGCTTCTCGTCCAGGATTGCCTTTGCGGGCGCGACCTTGGCACGTGCCTCGACTGCTGCGGCGAAAAGCGCGTTGAGGGCGTCATCCGCGTTCGCGTCATGGCCGGAAGCGATCGCCGCGCCGGCGTCGATGGAGTTCAGCTTCGACAGCTTGGCGTCTGCCTGCGCCTTCGCCTGCTCGGCGGCGGAGACCAGGGACTCGGCGGCGGCGGTATCCGCCTTCGCGGCATCGAGGGCGGCCTTGGTGTCATTGACGGCCTTTACTGCATCCTGCTCGCGCTGCTGTGCCTCTGCGAGCTTCGCGGCAAGGCCGGTGAGGATGTCGAGGTTCGACTGTGCGTCCTCGAGATCGGTCTGGGAGCCGGTAAGCCTGTCGGCGGCAACGCCGGTGTCGGCCTTGGCGGCATCGACGGCACGCTGGGCATCCGCGAGGGCGCTTGCGGTGCCGTCCGCCTTTTGCTTGGCGGCGGCGAGGACCGCCGCCTTCTCGGCCTGGTCGGCTGCCGCCGCGTCATGGGCGCTCTTTGCTGTATCGAGCGCCTTCTTGGCGTCGGCGACGTCCTGGAAGAACTTCGCGAGGTCGGCGTTCGCATCGTTCACGCCCTGCTGCTTGGCAGCGGCGTCTGCCTTGGCGGAGTCCAGCTTGGACTGTGTGGCCGTTACGGCTGCGTTGGCGGCATCAAGGGCGACCTGCTTCTGCTGGACGGTCGACTTTGCCGTATCGACTGCTGCGTTGGCGGCATCGAGGTCCGATTTCGCCGCATCAAGCTCGGCCTGGGCATCCGTGACGCCCTGCTGCTTGGCGGCGACATCAGCCTTGGTGGCATCAACGGCACGCTGGGCATCGGCGACGTCCTGCTTCGCGGCATCGACACCTGCCTGTGCGGAATCCGCTGCGTCCTGCTTCTGCTGGACGGTTGCTGCGGCGCCGGCGGCTGCCTGCTGCTTGGATGCGAGATCGGCCTTGGCTGCGTCGAGTGCGCTCTTGGCGTTCTTGAGACCGTTGATATAGGAGATCAGCTTCTGCTCGTACTCGTCGACGGAGATGGGGTTCATGTTCCAACCGGAGCCGGACCAGCCGGAGATCTCTGCGGTGTAGCACTGCGTCTGAAGCCCGGACATGGTGCCCTTGGTGCAGGTTGCCATTCCCATAACGGCGAGTTCGGGATTGATGATGTTCATGTAATGGCCGACGGTGCCGCTGCTGCCGTTCTCCCAGCGGCAGTTGTCTGCAATCCAATGGTTGATTGCGACGCCGTTCTTTGCATAGAAATCATAGGCATCCTTGCCGACAAGACCGGTGACTCCATAAAGGGCCTCCGTTGCCTTGTCGAAAAAGCCCTTCTCCTGCTCGATCCACTGCCCACTCGGATCGATTCCGTAATTCCATGCCAGGTTTTCGGCAAAATCATATTGACGGGCATGATCGAGCACGGTGTCGCTGTAGTTGGCATCCGCAATGGCACCGGCGATGAGCTTGTAGGTGACATGGAGCTCGGACAGGCCGACCGACTTGCGGTAGTCGTTGACGGACTTCATCCACTTGATCGCATTGAGCATATTGTCAAGAGACGTGGCGTCCTTGGAGTTGCCGACTTCGGTCTTTCCGGCATATTTGGCGTTCAGGATGATGTTGACTGCGTCATCGGCACCCATGGCATGGAAGAAGCCGATGGCTCCCTGCTTGAGCTGCGCGTCGGCGGAATCGAGTTTCGCCTGTGCCTCGTCGACCTTCTGCTGCGCGGCGGTCACGGCCGCGTCGGCGGTATCCTTTGCGGCCTTGGCGTTCGCAAGCTCTACGTCGGCGGCCGCCTTGGCGGCCTCGGCGTCCTTGACAGCCTGCTTCGCGGCGTCCAGCTTGGCGACGGCGTCGGCATTCGCCTGCTTGGCCGCATCGAGGCCGGCGTTCGCGGCATCGAGTGCGGACTGGGCGGCGTTCACGCCGGATTCGGCATCCGTGACGCCCTGCTGCTTTACGGAGAGGGCCGCCTGGGCATCATTCAGCTCGGCCTGTGCATCTGCCGCAGCGGACTGTGCCTGCTCGAGCTCGGACTCGCACTGGGACTGTGCCTCTCGTGCGGCGGCGAGGGTTGCCTCCGCGTCCGCGACCTTCTGCTTCGCGGCATCGTACTCCGGACCGCTGGCGCCTGCCTCCGCTGCGGCGAGGTCGGCTTTCGCCTTCTCGTAGGCGGCGTTGGCGGCTGCGGCATTCGCATCCGCCTCGTCCTTGTTCTGCTGGGCTGCGGCGAGGACGGCATCGGCGGCATCCTTTGCAGACTGGGCCGCAACCAGCTTGGACTGGGCCTCGCCAAGCGTCGCGTTGGCGTTGTCCAGTTCGGCCTGTGCCCTGTCCACGGCAGCCTGGGCGTCGCGTACCGCCTGCTCGGCGGCACCGATGGCCTCCGGGGTGGCGCCTACGGCATCGGCCTTGGCTTTATCGAGGGCGTCCTTGGCATCCTGGGCCGCCTTGAGGGCGGACTGGCACGCTTCGTCCTTCTCGGATGCATCCGCCTTGGCGTCTGCGAGACCTGCCTTCGCCTGCTCGAGGTCCTTGCCGGCGGCATCGGCGGCGTCCTTGCCCTCCGCGACCTGACGGGCGTACTCGTCCATCGCCGCTCGGTCGGCTGCCGTGCCGGCGCTGACTGCCGAATCGTAGGATGCCTTGGCCTGGTCGCGGGCGGAAGCCGCCTCGTTGTAGGGGCCGGCGGCCTCATCGTAGGATGCCTTGGCGGCGTCCTCCTTCGCCTTCGCCTCGTCGACCGCCTTCTGCAGGTCCGCGATGGTCTGTGCGGCGGATTTCGCACCGGTATCGGATGCCGCGCCGGCGTGAGCGGCGATCGGCGACATCACGGCGGGGTGCTGCGTGCCCCCGTCACCGGTCTGGGCGAATGCCGTGAACGGTGAGATGAGGCTCGATCCGGTCATGGCGGCCATGGTCGCCGCGGTGACGGTCAGACGCGCGATCCCCTTCGGAGTGTGAATCTTTTTTGCTTGGCAGTGCGGCGAAGTGATCGCCACCGGCAGCGTGCTTTCCCTGAGTCATTGTGCTGTTCCATTCCTTTTCCGTGCCCTATCCGACTGGGCATCAGAGTGCTTTCCAATAGAGATAATTATGCGCCTTAACTGGGATTGTTGTATATAGTCCGTTGGCTTTTATACAACAATCCATGACTCTTTTTGTCATGGATACGAAGACGCTTCAGAAATCATTCGGCATGAGATACAAAGAGCTCCGCGCTGGACTCGGGTGCAGCCAGGAGCAGTTCGCCAATTTGATTGAAATGGATCGATCCTACTACGCGAGCATTGAAGTCGGGCGGCGTAATGTCAGCCTCTCAAATCTCAAGAAGATTGCCGACGGATTTCAAATCACCATTTCGGAGCTCATGCGCGGTATTGAGTAGATGATTTTCACCTCGTGCGTGTTTAATCTGTTTCGTTAACTGAAATGCGTAAATTTGGTTAATCAAAAAAGCAAAATCTGGTTAAATGAAAACGGTAAATTTAGTTAAACGCGCTGTTAATCAATGGTGAAAAATATGCCAAAAAAGTATTACACTCGAATTATCGAAAATGAGCTCGACCAGATGCTGGGGATATTCGGCGCCGTTCTCATCGAAGGACCGAAATGGTGTGGAAAGACAACCACAGCCGGGACCCGTGCGGCGTCCAAGCTCCTTCTCATGGACCCGTCGCGCAACTTCGAGAATCGCTTGCGTGCCGAGACGGACCCGGCGCTTGCCGTTTCAGGCGAGGTGCCGCGGCTGATCGACGAATGGCAGGAGGTTCCGAAACTTTGGGACGCGGCGCGGTTTGAGTGTGACAACCGCGGCGGCGAGCCTGGCCAGTTCATATTTACGGGGTCGGCGACGCCGCGAGACAATGAACGGCCGATGCACAGTGGCGCTGGAAGGTTCGCTAAATTGCGCATGGATACCATGACGCTTTTCGAACTTGGGAAATCTAGCGGCGCGGTTAAGCTGTCGGGCATTATTTCTGGCGAAAAGTTCAATGGCGCTTTCGGATCGTTGGATTCTGCCTCGATTGCCGAGTACGTTGTCCGTGGTGGATGGCCCGCGGCGGTCGGTCGCGATGCGCTGGCTGCGTCGGCGATGGCGAAACGTTACATCGGCATAGTCGCCGAAGAAGATTTGTCTCGTGTTGATGGCTCTCGACGCGATCCCGAAAAGGTCAAGGCTGTCATCGAATCGCTTGCGCGTAATGAATCCACTTTGGCGACACTCAAGACGCTCGTAGCTGATCTTGGTGGAGAAGTATCGAGACAAACGGCGGCATCGTATATATCTCTTCTCGCACGGGTTAGCTTCGTTCGCGATATTCCCGCGTGGAATCCAGCAATGAGATCTCCGGTGCACTTAAGAGAATCAAAGAAGCATCATCTTGCTGACCCGTCACTGGCGGCCGCTGCGCTCGGGGCGACTCCGGAGACTTTGCTGTTAGATTTCAAGACGCTTGGACTACTTTTTGAATCGCTGGCACTCCATGATTTGTGGGTTTATGCGCGAGCAAATGGAATGAGTCTCTATCACTATCACGATTCTCGTGATCTAGAGGTCGATGCAGTCATTGCGGCTCCTGGTGGGACCTGGATCCCGGTCGAAGTTAAACTCAGCTCTGCTCAAATAGAAGAGGCATCTGACAATCTTGTCGCTGTCGAGGAACGTATGGTTGCTGCTGGAAACACCCCGCCGGTTTCTAAAGTAACGATTATTGGATTTGGCTCACAAGCCTATGTTACCGACCGCGGTGTCCAAGTTGTTCCCTTGGATGTTCTTGCGCCGTGATGCTGCGGGCGAAGTGAAATCGACGCCGCAGTTTTTAGATCTGTTTTCTGAGATCTAAACCGCGAAACTCAAAAACTCACCGTCTTGATTTTCATTTGAATCGAATCGCGCCCGCGCAAAAGTCAAAACGGCTCGCGCGGGCGTTTCGTTTTTTCATATCGCATTTCATATCGCGTCAAAACAAAACGCGATTTGAAAATAGATAGCGACCATCGGTCGCGATCGTAGGCGTGTGTGCACGCCGCATGAAAATCGACTCGCCATTCGATTCGTAATGCGAGCCGCGTCAGCTTTCGACAAATCCAACAGCGCTACGAGTCACGCTAATGACTCTCCGCGCCATTGAAATTGTCGAAAGCTGCCTCAACCTTTTCGCAAGCGCCATGAAAACGATTCGACGAAGTCGAATGTTTGCGTCGCGGGCGCCGCAAACCCGCTTCGCAAAAATGCAAACACTCGGCATCCCTCGCATTCGCATTTCCGCTCCGCTCTCGCTACAGCGAATTTCTAACACTCAGCATCCTTCGCGTTAAAAATTCGCTTCCGCTCACGGTCTTCACTTTCGTTTCGACAACGCGAGGCATCTCGCTTGGAATGAGGCCTCTCATTCCATGTCTACACTGCGTTCCGCCCAATCGCCGTACCGGTGATTGCAAGATTGGTGTTGGGCTAGATAAATGGGGCCATACTCGCCCCCTTTATCTGCCAACACATCTTGTTTATCACCTCCCACGGCGATAAAGTTAGAAATGAAGTTCACCTTCATTTCTCTAAGGGAAGCGACGGCGTCACTTCAAAAATCGGCGCGACGTCGGTCGCTCCCAAAAAGGAAAGCAATCTCATATCGGTTTTGAATCGGTGGCCTCACCGATTCGCTCTGCTTTCCTGGGGGCATGAATGATGAGTTGCAAACGTCCGCACACCGTTAAGGCGACACTCACTTCTGAAGAATACGAAACGCTTTCCGCTTTGGCAGAAAAGGCGGGCATGACGAAAGCCGAACTCATTCGCTGTGCACTGATTCATTGGAATGAATCGCTCGATGATCTAGTCATTTCCAAAAATAAGAACGGTGGCCGTAGCAAAAAGCTGCAAACCGTTTCAGAGGATTCGAACGAAAAGCGCTCGGCAGTCATTTACGTTAAAGTCACCGATGGCGAGCACGAGGCGATTCGCAAGCAGGCGGATGCGCTCGGCACGACCGTCAGTGCGTATGCCCGCCGCGTGATGCTTACCGGGAAAATCGAGATGATCGATTTCGATATGAGCCAGGTCGCAAAAATCTATCACGAGCTGTATCGCGAGGGGACGAACCTCAACCAGCTGATGTATTTTGTGAATGCGCAAGGTCTTCCGGCCTACAACGAGAAGGCGGTTTTCCGAACGCTTGAAAAGGTTTACCAAAATGCCCGTAAAGTCACTCTCTTCATCGAAGAGCTCGAACAGCGCTATTTCACCGATGGCGGTGAGCTCGATGACCGTCGTTAAGCAGAAAGGTGTTTCGTCCGAGCGCTACGCGAAGCACCTGCGCAAGTACATTAACGGAAAGAATGCTTTGGCCCGCGGCGGCTGGAACCTCGTGAACGGAAAGCACTGGTTTTCCGAAATGGCTATGACGCGGAAGATGTTCCATCATGACAGGCCCGCGCGTGCCGGCGCGAAGAACATAACGATGCTTCATCAGATTCTCGCGTTTCTGCCCGAGGAGTGCAGCTGCAACGGAGGTAAGATGACCCCCGATGCGTGTATGGCCTACGCGGAGCAATGGCTTGCGAAACACTACCCGCATCAACAAGTGATTGTCGCGTTGCATGAGGAAAGCGATAAGGCGGGAAAACGCTACGCGGTTCATATGGCGATTAACCGCACGGATCTTTTGACGGGTAAGCGTTGCGAGACCGGCGGGCGTCACGGAAAATTCGAACGTGCCGCGTGGGTCCGTGAACTCGATAAGAACTGGAATCTTACTCAACTTGAAAAGGGAAAGAAGAATTCGAAGATTCGAGATCGTCAGCCGCGCGACACAGAAAAGAAAATCGTTGAGCGGGGTGAGTACAGTTATAAAAACAATCTGCGCGAGCTGATCCATATTGCAATCGATGAAGGTCATCCGAAGAATATGAATCAGTTCAAAAAGATACTTGCCTCATGGGGCGTAGACATTTTCATCAAGAATAATCGAGTCTATGCGACAGATCTCGATATCAAAGAAGCCGGCAATCCGAAGTGCACTTTCAACCTGACTCGACTCGACGGACGTTTCGCAGTCAAACAACTTGAAGCGGCGTTCGAAAAGAACGTGCTGGAAGCCGAGCGAGCGTTACCGTACGAGAAACGCTGTGAGATTTACATCCAACGACTCAAGAAAGCGTATTCGGCGTGGGTCGAACAGGCGAAAGCGAGCAAAGGCGTCGCCTACAATTCATTCCCCAAATTCATCGCACCGAAGTGCGATGAGGATTTGCTCGAAGATCCAGCGGTTCGCGATGAGCTTCTTGCGCGTCGCGGCTACGCAAGGGAGATTCGCAACCGCTATGCCGGCGCCGTTCCCGATGCCGGCGACGACCGCGTTCGCGCCGCCGGCCAGGCGCACGGCGGTAGCGACGCGCCTCACTATCGGTCCGATCGCACTGTCGATCGTGGCGATTACACGCGCGGCGACTCGGCCCGCTAGCCTTTTTGCCAACATTCCAGCGAAGAGCGGTGGAACTATTGGCGCTAATAGTTCGGAATTTCCTCTAATTACAAACTATTAAGAGTTATTAGTTACAGATTCACTAATAGTCAGCTATTGGCGGCACCGCAAAGAGCCATACCGTAGTACCAATGTATTAAGTTTTCGCAGGTAGATAGCTAAAAATTTAATAACCCGCCCGCCGTTAAGACGGGCGGGCGTGCTATCATCGAGGTTGTTCCAGCGGTGGTACCAACACCGTGGAACCGCGTAGAGTGAGGTACCAACTCAACATCTACACCGTCAGACGCTTAAACCACAAGCCATCTGACAACTCCATTTTATCCAGACCCGCAGGTCAGGACAACACGGAGAAGTAGATAAGAGAAAAAACGGAACCTCCTCACCGGGAGGTTTTTTCATATCGACCGGGCGTGTGACATATGCCGTTCCCGGTCGGCCAGGCCCCAGGGCCTGCGAAAAAGGTAGCGTTTTGCTCGAATAATCGGTGACTGAGCTGTACAGGTCTGCCGTCCCGTCTCCACGAGGAGACTTCGACGAGGGTAGTGCCTTCCCTGTGACCCCTGCGCTGCCTCGGCCCATAAGGGCGGGGACGGCGTGCCAGGATCCGAGCGCTCGTCCTGCTGCAATACTGCAGGAAAGTAGGTTAAAAGCTGAAGAGCAGGAGTCGGTGGGATATCCACGCGGCGACGCGTGTGTTTGGCGGTGAGTAGCCGCAACGTCAAGCAAGGAGGACTGCGGTAGGCGTGCAGCCGTGACGGACTTTGTGCCCCACCCTGGGCCCTGTCATGTAGAGGGGCATCGGTGAGGACGGCCGATGCGTTAAACGAATGGTCCGGATACATGGCGGAGCCATGTGGAGACCCGCGAGATCGTCGAGCAAAAGGCCAAGGGGCGGGTGAGGTCTTCCCAGCTACATGCTGGTTTCGAAGATTTAGGGAGGGTCCACGACTGTGCCCAAAATCTGTGGATACTCCACCACCTAACAATTCAACCCGCAAGCCAATCAGACCTCGCGGGCAGTCTTATAAACAAGCAAGCCCTTAGCGCGAGGCGTACCAGCTGTCAGCCCTCAGCGCCGGCGTCGCTTCGCTCCCCGGGCGGACCAGAACATCTGGCTGTAACACCTACAATTCGGCAAGGACGCCGAATCCGTTTTTGGTTGTAGTCGAAAATGTACAAAGAGATATATAAATCAGCGAGCTTCGCGAGCGGATCATAGGTGCCGTTAGGCACCGCATCAAAAGCGATTCGCAATCATTTCGGAATGCATCTAGAAATGTTCTAGAGCTTTTCTAGAAAAACGCACGAGAAAGGGCCGAGCCGAAGTGTCTGGCCGGACGCCAATTGTCCGGGAACTGCTCGGTTCGACCCTCTTTCACTTTATTCGATGGCCATACGGCGGTCTAGTACTCCTTGACCGGGTGCTCTTCGCCGAAACCGCCGTCGATACCGAAGCGGCACAACTTGTCGATGGCGAGAAGATGCTCGTCGATGGCGTTGGCGATCTGAGTGTCAACGATGCTGTCATGGTCGTTAAGGATGCGGACCGCGCTGTCTGCATCCATGAAGGCCTTGATAGCCTGCGCGAGCTGGTTTTTAAAGGCATCGACTTTCTCAACCGCAGCGGCACGGTCTGCCATCTCGCGCTCAAGTCGATGTATGACTTCCATTGAATCGCTCATGGCCATTTCTTTCCTTGTTGGTGTCTCACCTACTATATCGTGCCGCGCGGACACGATTCTCACCCGGTGGTAGCGAATTTAGCAAAACCGCAGGTAGACGGCTTAACAGGATTCGATTTACGGGGTATTTGGACCAGGGCTGGTGCGGATGCCCGCATCAAGCCTTTTTCGGGCCGTAAATCGAATTTGGTAAGGTCGATTTTTAGGCGAGACAGTCCCAAAACGTATGCTGAACGGCACTTGCAAATCGAGCGGTCGAGACCGTGCAAATCGAGTGTCAAAACCTAGTGCCAAAACCATCCTGTCAAACCTCATGGGAAAATCAAACTACGAGGCAGGAGGCTAAAAAATGACGCGATACGGCTACGCACGCGTAAGTACAAAGGAACAGAAATTAGATCGCCAAATCGAAGCGCTGGTCAATGCCGGCGTACCCTATGGCCATATCTATAAGGACAAAGAAACTGGCGGTCGTGATGGTGACCGCACGCAGCAGAAAAAGTTGTTCAAAAAAATGAAGCGTGGCGATGAAGTAGTCGTCGAGTCTTGGGAGCGTCTATCCAGATCGACCAGGCAGCTGCTCAACTACGACCTGATGTTCCGAAACCTCGGGGTCAAACTGACTTCCTTGAAACAACCCGTTGATCTGGATACCGCGTTCGGCCGTTTCGTCTTAGGAACCCACGCCTGCACAGCCGAACTTGAGCGCGACCTGATCAGGCAGCGTCAAGCTGAGGGAATCGCGATCAAGAGAAGTCATGGCGGCAACGTCGGCGGTCGTCCGCGCGTCGCAGACGTCAAGGTCGATGCGGCCGTGAAGCTCTACCTCGCCTGCGAGACGCCTATCACTGACATCTGCGCCGCCACGGGCATCTCGAAATCGACGTTGTACCGCGTGCTCCGTGAACGCGGATTGGTGGGCGTCAGGAAATGAGCCCGTCCATCGTTTCGCGATCTGTCAATAAGCTCGAGTGCAGCGGCGTTACTATATAAGAGTGCGGTATTTCTCCAACTGAAACCCTGCGTGAACGCATGACCTGAGACGCCTTTTTAGAACTCACCGATCGCAGGATGACTACAAATCAACAGCGGCCGTGCATTGTCCCCAGCCGTATGGCATGGCGAAGCCATGCCCTTTGTTGATTGGAGTGCTGCACCATGGCAGACAATCCGAGCGAGAAGAAAATCAGCGAGACATCCGGCGTGAAGGCCGTCCTCGATGAGGCTGCCGAGCGGATCGAGGCGACATGGCGGGAGAAGCTGCTGCGCGAGACTGCCGACCTCAGGACCGAGAACGCACTGCTCATGGCCCAGGTGGATGAATTCAGCCGCAAGCTCGCCGAGGCGACGGATCGGAATGAAAAGATTGAGGCCGACTGCAATGAGCGGATTGCCTTTATAGAGGAGAAGTTCGAACTCGATACCGCGAACCTCGAACTCGAGAACAACGAGCTCCACGCCGCGAGCGTCAGATATCTCGCTGATGCCCGGGAGCTCGACAGACAGGTCGTCCAACTCCATGCCGAGGCCGTGGCCATGGTCGATGAGATCGAGCGCCTGCGCGGCGAGCGTGACGCCGCATTGAAAACCCAGTCCGAGCTGAACGACGCACTCCTGGCCCAGCGCAACCTGATGGCCGAGGTCGCCGCCCTCAAGGACCGCCTCGCCGCCTCCGAGCAGCGGGCGGCCGTGGCCGAGGCCAAGGTCGAGGTCATGACCCAGAGGGGCGAGTAGGATGTCCACCTCGAAGATGTCGCATCGTACAGCCGTTGCTGTTGGGCTGATCGTCCTTCTTGCCGTAGCGATTGTCTGGACAGTCGTTGACGGCGCTGGAGCCGACTCGACCACTATCGGCGCCGTTCTGGCGCACCAAGATACCGCGTGGGTATCGGTCGGCGTAATTGCCGTTATTGTTGTCGCTGTGCTTGAACTGGTGGGTTGACGGCATACGTGATCAACGAACAAAAGCAATAGATCAGTCAAGTATTCGGTTTGGAGTAAATCATGAAAAGGCGTGTTAGCAAAAACGCCATCAGCCTGGCTCGAACTCTCGGCGTCGCCGGTCTTTTGGCGGTTGCCTTGGTTATGACCCCTGGGTGCAGCCAGGCAGACGATCACCAGACGGCAGTTCAGGTCGCCAATTCTGACAACGCGCAGGAAGAGGGCGCGGTTTACGGCAAGATGGAGTACTCAATCACCGGCGTCGAGGTGCATGATTCCTCGATTAGCGATAGCGGGAAGGTCGCTGTTGTCCGCTGGCACGCCATCAACAATCAATCAGCAGATTCATTCGCCAACGGTTGCTACATCACGGCCTATCAGAATAAGCAGATACTTTCTTCCGGTTTTGCCGACGATTTGCAGGAAAGCGCCTCTTTGCAAGGGCTTGCGCCGGGAGGCGAATGCGACGGTGTGTCGACTTTCGAACTCAATGACATGTCCCCCATCGAAGTGAAGACCGACGGATATGGGACTGAATGGAACTCTCTTGACCAGACCTTTGAATTGGAATAGGCCTCATGCATAGCATCTAATTTTCTAGAAACCCCCTAGAGCATTTCTAGGGGTTTCTAGAACTGAGAACCGGGCGCAGCACTTTCGATCGGCACGATGTCTCGATAGACCAGACGGTGCCTGTCGTCACGCCACTCGTCACCGTGGTAGTGCCCGAAGAACCAAGCGCGGTAGTCGAGCCGCCCATCGAGCTCGCCCAGGAAGGTTTGCAGCTGATCCCCACGGTACTCACGTCCGCGCTCCCGGCACAGCTCTCTGGCCAGGGCAGCAGGAGCCTCATGCGTCACCACGTAATCGGCCCTCCAGCCTACGCGGTTGAGCGAGGCGCGGCAGTGGTCCATCTCCTCCTCGCTCGGCATCTCCTCGGGCCACCAGCTCCTCCCCTCCTTGCGATACTGCCTGTCGTTGCTCGCGGCGCCGCCCATGGCAAGGACCGTGGTTCCCGCGATGTCGAATACCCCTCCGCGCATGAGGTGCAGCACGTGCGGTCGTACCTCATGGACGAGACCGCCGCTCCACTCCCGCACCGGCAGTTCTGCCAGGGCGTGGTGGTTCTCATGGTTGCCGTCTACGAAACACGTGGTCCAGGGCTTCGACTCGAACCAGTCGAGCCAATACCTCTCAGCATTCGAGCCGTCCCAGACAAAGCCGAAGTCGCCCGCCACGATCACCACGTCATCGCGCGTCAGCGTGCGCCCCGGCGGCCAAGATTTGAAGGCGAATCTGCTGGCCCCATACTCGGCCCTGCCGTGGACATCGCCTGTCACATAGACCGTCATCAGTACGCGCCCCACGGCAGGAGTTTGTCCCCGAGCCTCACGATCCGGTCATACAGCACCGTGTGCCGTTCGTCCGGATTGCCGTCTCGGTGAAAATGTCCGTAATACCAGCGCTTGTAGTCCAGGCGGTCCTCGAGCTCGTCGAGGAATCCGGTCAGCCGGTCCACATCAGGGCGTTCCCAGCCTGGGTCCGGGTAGAGCGTCGGCGAGATCATGCGCGTGGCGCAGGTATGGGTGATGACGCAGTCGACCTTCCAGCCGACCTCGTCGAGCCTTGCCCGCGCGGTATCGAAATCGCGCTTGTCCGGGAGTTCCTGAGGCCACCAGCTGGAATACGGCACGCGGTATTCCCTGTCCACGCTCGTGGCACCGCCCATGGTGAAGATTGTCGAACCGTCGAGCTCAAAGACCTCGCCGCGCGTCAGGCGCCGAATAGACGAAGTATCCGACAGGCGTTGCGTCAGCCCGCCGTGCCACGGCTCCATGGGACGCTCCTCCCAGTGGTCGAAGCGCTCGTGGTTGCCATCCACGAAAAGAACCGTGTAGGGGCGCGACTCGAGCCAAGCGATGTCAGCGCATTCCTCGGCAGAAAAGCCCCACGGAAAGCCAAAGTCACCGGCAACGATGAGATAGTCGTCGCTGGTAAGACTGTCGCCAAGCTCCCAGTCGCGGAGCTTTTGCATGTCGAGCCCACCGTGGATGTCGCCCGTCACATAGACCGTCATCGGATCGCCTCTTCCCTCTTGTACGCCGCCAGCTCGCGCTCGACCTGCCTGTCGCCGGTCTCGTTGACCCACCAAGGCCATTTCACCCGGCCGCACGGCTCGTCGACTCCGGCGAACCATTCCCTCAGCTCGTCGAGGCTCACCGGGGAGTGCCCGTTGGCATCGCAACCGACGTCGTAGCGCAGAAGGCCCTGCTTGCGGTTGAACTCGTTGTACGCGCCGCCGCTGCTGTGGATGTGCCCGTGGAGGTGCCACGATCCATGGCTCATGCCCTGCCAGTCGGCCATGGGGTAATGGCTCAGGACGATCTTCTGCCCGTCGATCTTGAGCACGCAGATCGGCGGCTCCACGGTGAAGGCGCCCGCGACCGCCGGATGGGTCCAGTCCTTGTCGTGGTTTCCCGGGACGAGGTGGATGCGCCTGCAGACGATCCGCTTGCGCAGCCCGTAGGCGTCCTGGGCGGTCATCTTGAATGAGAAATCCCCCAGGATGTAGAGCTCGTCGTCCACGGCAACCTTGCCGTTGATGTTGTCGACGATGGCGTCGTTCATCTGCCAAATCGTCTCCCACGGGCGGTCGGTGAACTTCAGCACGTTCTCATGCCCGAAGTGGGTGTCGCTGGTAAACCAGATCATATTTATTGTCTCCTTCTGTCGCTAAAAAACGTTCTCCTTCGAGGTCAGGAGACGTTTTATGAGCGACATGAGGTGCATATCCCTCATGTTTCAAGCTCCAATCTGCCGGATTTGCCCAACTAAAAGTTTACGCCCACGCGCGAACAGGATTTGATTTTTGAAATATGGACGAATTCCTCGTCAGGAGGGTAAAATGATGCCGACGGCAGCCCAAGTTGTGGTGAGCTGGGCAGAGCCGTTGCTTAGTAGAGTTAGGTCATCGTCTTAGCGACGGTGGCCTTTCTTTTTGGGCTTCGAACCCTGCTTGAGTGCCTTGGAAAGGCCGACAAGGGCCGTGAGGAGCGAGACCATAGCGGTCAGGAGCTTCACGAGCTCGGTGAAATCGGTCATGGGCATCACCTCCCATCAAATGGAGGGCTCTGCCCGGCACGAGGGCTGCCGACAGCAAGGACGATTCTATCAGAGCGGCTGACTCCCGCCCGATATTACCATCCCACCGCGCCTGTGCAAAAAAGAGGGCCGCCAAACAGCGACCCTCCAGCGAAAGTGCACGTTATTTAGATGTGACGTTTATATCAAATTATCTAATTTGATAGTTGCAACGCCATGTTTCTACGGATCCAACCCCAGTAGCTTGAACCTGAGAAAAATATTCACCGTTAGAACCGGTGGCGCGAGTATTAACCCAAGTTGGCGCTAGAGTACTATAGGAATTAGGAAAAGATAGCGACTTGTAATCCCTATATACAATTCGATCTTTCACTTCTCGACCATTCAATAGTCCCGTAAAAGTCCAATATACATTCAAGACCCTTTCGCTGTTCGCACGGCGAGCAGCGGTGCCAGAAGCATATGAGAGATCATTAGATAGAGAAGCAACCGGCTGAACATCGTTTCTCATATTGCAGACAATCCCGTCCGCAAAGCCAGCAGTCGGAAAACACAAACAAACAAAAAGGAAGAAAGAACCTAGAATTGCTTTGAACTTCATGCTATGCATATAAGCCACCCACAATCGAATCAACGCGTTTGGTAGTTGCACTGAAATACTTTCATAAGCCCGTCACCCTTGCACGTGGGGCAAGTATAAACAAAACTTGTTCGACATGTATCCGGATAAATACGGCTGTAGCTATTCTTGAAAGTTAGTCGCTTATAAGTTGGATCCTTTAAGGGAATATTATGCGCAACGTTATTAAAACAATAGAACGAATAATACGTATCAAGGACGTCTTCTTGCATGGCACGCCTTGCTAAAGAGATTTCATCAAACAACGAAACTTCTGCGTAAGACGCGGTGATAGACACATCGTGATTTACTGTCAAACCAAAAGATGGAGTCACAGCCAAAAAAGCTGATAAAAGGACAGTTGATGCTGAAAATAACATTAACTTACGAATAACGGATTTTACTGCCATGACTCCTCCAATCCTATTGGATAAAACTGTTATTATATTAATATATTTGTATCAGCACTCGAAAGGAGTGACCGATGAGCGGTAGAAGAATCGTCTTGAATGTACTTATGGCAGTAGCACTGGTAACGCTCTTGGTCTTCTCCTACTCATACGTGAATCACCCAAGATTTGGATATGCTTTATACGCTGTGTTTTCCGGCGAAACAACTTACAACACTTACAACACTATATGCTTCATTGACGCAATCTTTTTCTATGTAGTCGGCCCCCTATCAAGCGAACTGGTCGCTTTTGTTGTCTGCTTCAACCTGAATCAACGAAGCCAGACTCATTCAGCGACTTCGGCCAAACAAGGAATAAATCTCTTCGCAATAACGATAGTTCTGCAAATTCTGGCAGTGTTGATTATCGCCCTGACCGCAACAAACGTTTTGAAGTATGAGTTCGGATTCATCGCGAGCTGCCTCATGGCAATTGCCGCGGGTATAGCGGTCGCGTATACGACACCGGCAAAGAAGTAGCTCAACTAACAAGGCCTATTTGGAATCCGAATCATCCATGGAGCCGTCGATGCCGATTTTGGTGTCGTCCGTATTGGAATCGTCATCCTTGGGGCTTATAGGACAAAATGTGTGTCTGCCTTAGGGGCATTGGCGCAGGTCGATGCCCCTAAGGCAGACACACATTTTGTCCTATAAGCCCCGATCAATTCATACTCCTCATCCTCGCCGAATTGCGAGTATGGCAGAATCGGCCCTGGATGGCAGCGCGCTAGGCCGTGTCCGCGGAGTTACCCCTCCCCTGTTTTTATCGTAACAGCTGATTCCAGGGACGTTTCGCTGTGCCCTTTTCGGCAATTTACTGTGCCCCTTTTGGCAACTTTTGTCTGCTATGGGTTATCTCGACCCATAGCAACAGCCAAAAATAACGACAATCCACTTTTAGGCCGCTAAGGTTTTAGTCACTAATATGCCTAAATCATTCAGAACTGTAACAGTTTAGTTAGAAGTGGTATATACTGTTTTCAACCGAAGGGAGGATCATCGTATGAGCAACACGCCCGTTGCGTCTAACAAAAAGCGGCTCATGATTACGCTGCCGACCGAGCTGACCGAGCAGATGGACATAATGGCTCGTGAACTCGGTCTCACGAAATCTGGGCTCGTTGCGCTTGCGATTCAGAACCTGTTCAATGCGGAGGAGATTCGTCTTCAGCAAAAACAGTAGGACATATATAACGCAAAAAGGACCCTCATTAGCTTGGCGGCTTGGGTCCTTTAAGCGAAGTATCATCAACTTGTTGGTAATATTCTACCGCTTAAAACATGTTGGTGACCCTGGAAAGGTCACTTTATGGACGTAAATGGCGCTCCGCCCAGCGGGGGGAGCACGTTCAAAAACACGATTTCGAAAGAGGACTTCGCCGCCCTTCTTGCCCAGTCAAAACCGGGCGACACGCCGAGCTCGAACTCGAGTCGCGCTGCTGTTTTAAACGCGGAATCATGGCTCAAAGACAGCTCGTCCGGCAGTGGGCGCTTCATCGCGCTCCCCTTGTCGATGATCTTGCTTCGCAAGTCGAAGGCGAAGCTGTCGCTGAACGAACTGCTCGTTCTCGCATATATCCACGGGTTCCAGCGCAGGGACCCATTGAAGGGCTGCCGGTCCAACGCAAAGACAATTGCCGAAGTCCTCGGCATCTCCCCCTCGGCACTCAGCAAGAGGCTCCAAAAGCTCAAGAGCTTCGCCCTCATTGAGAAAGAGGGGCATGGCGAGGAGGTCACCTACAGGGTCGACGAGGCCAGGTGGGCGGAGTTGTGCGGCGTTGAGTTCGTCAACGCCGGGGCCCTTCACGAATGGACTTCGCACGGGACGTTCTGCCGGATCCCATTTTGGACAGTTCGCGACAGCAAACTCTCCGCGCTCGACAAGGTTCTTTTCGGCTACATTTTCTCGTTCTTTTCGGCCAAGGAGCCCAAGCCTTTCCGGGTGTCGACCCAGAACGCCGCCGACCAGCTCGCTGTCAGTAAGAGCAAACTTCGCGCCTCCCTCGAAAAGCTCGTTGGCCTGAGTCTTGTCGTAAAGACGGTCGTCTCGCCGCGCGTTCCGGCTGCGTACGATGTGAACCCGCAGGCGTGCATGGAACGTGGTACCAAGAACCTCTAATCGGGACGGGTGACAGATTGCCCGTCCCTTTTTATTTGCCTCCCCATGTGCCCTTTTCGGCAATTTCCTGTGCCCTTTTCGGCAATTTTTATCGAATTTAAGAAATCTCTGCTCTATTTTTGTGCCCCTTTCGGCAATTTCCTATGCCCTTTTCGGCAATTTCTCCCTATTTCAGGCTCTTTTCCGCATTACCTTCTGTGCCCCTTTCGGCAATTTCCTGTGCCCCTTTCGGCAATTTCCTGTGCCCCTTTTTGACAATGACAGTTTCCAAAAGGGGCACAAAAAGTTTCCGAAAGGGGCACAAAAACCCGAAAACTGTGCCCTTTTTGACAACCAAAAGTTTCCAAAAAGGGCACCAATAATATCTAAAGAGGTTTTAAGAGAAAGAAAGGGGAAGAGAACTTTTTCTTTGATTTGAGATTTTTATTCACGTCCATGTCAATCACCGTTTAATCGAAAACTGATCCACCCGCAACGTACTTTCCCGGAAATAAATCCGGTACGGCCCTATTGGTCTTAGCGACCAGCGAAACGTTATAGGCAAATCGGACGCTCGCTTTTCACCGGAAAGGAGAGCAATCGACCTGACTGAAATCGCTACGTCCTTGCCAACTCTCAGCGCCGGCGTCGCTTTGCTCCCCGGGCGGACTAACCCACTTAGCTGTAAACACCTGCAATTCAGCAATGGCCGAATCCGTTTTCCGGTTGCCGACATTTGGTCACTCACTTCAATTACCGGCAGGAAGCTACAGAATCGAAAATAAGACGTCCTATCGGTGAGGTTCGACCGTTTTCTCATTGATAGATAAAACGGGTCTTAAATCGGCTCTCAGAGGCCCATACAAAAGAAAACGGGCACCTGACGGTACCCGTGATTCCGATTAGATTTCCTTTTCGGCCAGATAGCGATCGAAAAGCTCCCGAGCGATATCCGATACGGACTTGTCCTCCTCGAGCGCCACTTGCTTCAAACGTTTTCGGTAACTCTCCGGAACGTACACGGACAGCTGAACAAGCCTCTCAGATGCCCCTTCAGCGCCCTTTTTGGGGCGCCCGGCTTTCCGTACCTGATAAGCCGGTTTCTGGGTCTCAGATGCGCTCTCAACGATTTTCTGCTGCCTCTCCTCGGCCTTTTCCGCTGCGACGTCGAAGTATGAGGTCGCCTTTTTGAACTTTGCCATTTACAGCACCTCTTCCAGTTCGTTCAGGATGTTTTCAATTGCCTGGGCGGCCTTGCCGTTCTTGGCGATTTCATACACAGGCTTTCCCAGCGCCGCACCCTGCTTGAAGGCCGCCGCGGTCGGAACGGTGCCCAGTACGGGCAAGTCATCGGCTTCGAGTAGTTCGAGGAACTGGCGGTCGACCGTCTGGTTGCCGGCGAAGTTGTTGACGATGATGGCGAACGACAGGTCGGGATTGGCTTCGGTGATGACCTTGATCGTTCGTTTCATCGGCTTCAACCCTAGGGTGCCAGGCTGGACCGGGATGATCGCGATGTCGGCGTTTTTCGCGTACACAGCTGTCTCATCGCTCAGGAAACCAGGTGTGTCGATGACGTTCACGGCGTCCTCGTCGTCGAGCAGCCCCTTCTCGTGGTTCGCGCCGCCCTGCGGGTCCAGGTTGCCGAAGCCGACCTTGTGGCCGCGCCGCTCGAGACCCCAGGCGATCTCGTCCGCGAAAGTCGTCTTGCCGACGCCGCCCTTCTGATTGACTAGCAGGATGTTCGTCGCCATGTCCTCCCCTTTCTGAAATAACGTAGTCATATATTAGCATACTAATAAGTGACTACATTAAGTAATCCTAAATCGCAGGTAGAAATATGTGAGCATGTTAAGTAATTAGTATAGTACTACGTTACCGTGCTCATGACTGTGGGTTGGTTTAACCTATAGTCATGCTAAAGTTGCCAAAAGTGGCACAAAGGCCAATACGTTTGCGCAGTGCTGGCACAGCGACCTAGCATCGTATGCACCGGCGGAATCATCGCAGACCTGCAAGGAGAGCATATCCACGGGCTCGTGGTCGCCGGAGGCCTCGTGATGCAGCACGCGCCGGGCGGCGACTGGAAGCGCGTCGATTGGGATGCACTTGCTGCCTGGCTCGACAGATACGGTTACAAGGTCGCTGATTGCGAGACGGAGGCCCTTCCGACCGCCGACGCGGCGAGGCGGTTACGCGAGTGGGAACGCAAGGACAAAAACGCATCGTCGCTGAACCGGTGAGTCAGTATTCTTTAGTGTTAGATGATGGATATTGAAATTAATTAGCGAGATAATGTGCATATCTCATAATGTATGCGTTTCACCATGAGAGAGAGGGGTCTGTCATGAGCTGGAAACCGAGAAAATGCGTTATCGCCGGTCTCGTGACAACCGGTCCTGGCGGCGGCTTGTTTGCAACTGCAATGACATCGTACCGACTTTTCACTTGCATGTTCTGAAAGGCAGTTGCCATGCTGTCGCAAAATCAATCGAGATACTTGACCACAATCGGCTTTGCCCTGCTTGCATTACTCTTTGCTAGCGACCTTTTGCTGAAACCGCCCAAGGAACTCGTTTTGCTTGCCATAGACTGCATTTCCGCCCTTTACTTTACGGCAACCCTATTCGTCGGGCTAAAGGAGAGGAAAAAAGGCGCAGTCGCCGCATCCGCCGTATGCTT
The DNA here is from genome assembly GCA_958420205.1 of uncultured Collinsella sp. Classification (GTDB taxonomy): domain Bacteria; phylum Actinomycetota; class Coriobacteriia; order Coriobacteriales; family Coriobacteriaceae; genus Collinsella. Next base: position 22,064 of record CATZIX010000006.1, read on the forward strand.
GATCATAACCATTGCATCATTCTTTATCTGACACATTGGTGATTTAGGGGCGATATCGTAGGAATACGACCGGGAGAGCCGGGACCAGATTGCCCGGGTTGCCCGGTCGGCTCGCGCGACGGCGCGGCGGTTCGACAGAAAGCTCTCCGGACTTCACGCCGTTTCTGATCGCATTGTAGACAGCCATCTCGTCTTCGCAGTCGGCGAGCACGCGGTGTGCGTCGTCGTTTTGGATGTACAGTAAATCTCGAAGGTCCTCCATGCACCAGCGTCCGAGATTTGGCCATGCGCGTCGCGCGAGCTGATAAGTGTCGATTGCGATGTTGTAGTTAAAGTCCAGACCAAAGCCGTCCCAGGCAGAACGGCATTGTTTCCTTGATTATCAACTTCATCCGGGCATTTCCCGCATTCATCCGTGTGTATACGGATGAATGCGGGGTTCGATACCCTGGCGGCCTGATCGGCAGACCGCCGGGAATTCTCACTCCTCGATAAAAGCCGGCACTCGGTTAGTCCTGCGCATCTTGAAATCGCCAGTCTCGTGGGAGACGTAGAGAATGCCGTCCATCCCGTCTCGTGATGCATACGACAGGTGAACTGAACCGCAATCCGATCCATCATTGTCGAGAAGATCAAACGAATTCGGATCGCTCGTTGCGGCCAAACGACCACTCATACAAGAGCCATCGTCATTACAGATTTGCCATTCCATGTCTTCGCCTGCAAGAATCGCCATAGACGGCCTGGTCGCGCCATCGTTGACATACATCCCGTCTATGCCAAACCCATTTTCAGCGCCATCGATGAACGACTGCTCGGACCTATACCTCGCAAATGATGCACATAGCACCATTGCAAGACAAAGTACAAAGCCAACAATCGCTATCTTTGCATAGCTCTTGCCTATCATGTCATTCACCTCCCTCGTATGTATCGAGGTATTCCCGCTTGAGCGTCTGCGAGGACGACTTGATCTTTTCCACGAGCGTGCCGGCCTCGATGAAGTAGAACGAGTTGGTAAGGTCTGCCAGGTCGTCGAGTAGATGGCTTGAAATGAGCACGCTGCGTCCCCGCGCCACTTCGCTGCGCATCGCGTCGCAGGAGGTTTTCCGTTTTCCCGGATCGAGGCCGTTCAGCGGTTCATCGAGGATGAGGTACGGGCAATCGGTCGCTATCGCCATGGCAAGCTTTACCTGCTGCTTCATTCCTGTCGAGAGTTTACGGGTCGGCTTGTCGAGATATGGGGAGATTCCGAGGGAGTCGCAGAGCGAGTCGATGTCGGCGGCCGATTTCCACGCCTCCCTAACGAAAGCAAGGTGCTCGATGGCCGATAGCGTGGGATAGAGATCCGCGCTGCCCGAAGAGCTCAGGTAGACGAGTTCTGCAAATTCGGCTGATCGACGTTGGCAGATTCCGTCTGCCGCCAGGCTTCCCGAGCGGATGCGGGTGGGAAATTGGCCCGACAGCGCTTCAAGAAGGGTGGTTTTCCCCGAGCCGTTGGGAGCAACGAGGCCCGCCGCCGTTCCCGGGCTCAGGAAAAGCGACCCGATTGAAAGTATCGTCGTGCTTCCGTATCCCACGCTCGCGTCTAGAAGCTCGAGCCCATGGTGCTTTTTCGCGGGTCCAGGCTGTTTGGGGGAACGTGTCGCAACGGCGCCGACCGCAAAAAAGACCGCGACGTATGCCAGGGCCACGGCAAGCATCGATGCGCTGCCTGAACCGGAGCCAATGAATTCTGTCGGGAAGCATCCTACGTAACCCGTTGCCTCGATAGGCGAGAATACGGCCAGCGGCAGGAGATTGAGCGCGGCGTTATGCCCCAATGCCGAATCGGACAGTAACGGGAATGCCGGGGCCGCGACAAGCAGCGCGGAGGTAAGGGGGCCCGCGAGGACGCGCCTCGTTGCGGTCGATAGGACGGCGGAGCAAACGGATATCAAGGTTCCGCCCGCAAGCAGCGCGAGAAGCAGGGCTGTGAAGACGTTTCCCGCGGTCGTGGAGGTAAGCGCGCCGTCATGGAAGAAGGCGATCGGGTACCCAATTTGCCCGAAGCCGTTTAGGGCCAAGGCGTAAATGCCCCCGGGTGCGAGGCCGGCGAGGAGCATCGCGGTCCCCGCGGCGATTATCGAAAACACGATCTGGATAAGGCGCCGGAATTTGGGCACGGGCGCCTTTGCCGCCAGGGTCCCGGGCCTTGTGGCGCCGAGCACGAGTATCGACGAGAGAAGGAAGGGGATGAAGGGAAGGAAAGACGGCGCCGTGGCAATGGCGTAAGGCAGGAAGGAAAGGAATGGCAGGTCGTTTGCGGAGGCCGGGATATCCGTGATGCCGGAGCTGCTCAGGGCACGGCAATATGCGAGCGCTGCGTCATTGGCCTCTTGGTCTCCCACGATGGACCCGGATTGGAAGCCTTCGCCCATGAGCGCGTAGTAGCTCTCGGCAGAATCGAGAAAGGCGGCGTCGGTTTGAGCGGCAAGGGCGGCGTTCGCGTATCTTGCAAGCTCCGCGTCATTTTGCTGCTCTGGAGATAGGTCTGTGCCGCTGGCCTGGGGCGCGCGCGTATTGAATGCGTCGACAAAGCTCTGCATGCCCTGCTTCATAAAGAAGGGCCCGTAGATGGGTGAATTGAACGCAATGGGGATGGAGAAGGCTGCGGCAAGAACGAGCGTAGAGATCCATACGGCCCTGTCTCTTAGGATTAGTTTGAGAAGAAGTCGACAGTACATTTAGAAGCACCTACATTTCTCAAAGCATCGTTAGATTAATAATGACAGACCGAATGAAGATGCGTGCGATGGGGGCAAGGCGAATGGCTGAGCGGTATCGATATGCGGGTTCAACGGTATCACATTGGCCACATAGCTCCTGAATCCGCAGTTGATTAGAAACAGAAGGGCCCACCTGCGGGAACCCAGAGAGACGACGATTCGGGGCTCCCACCCCCGTTGATTAAGTCATTGGCTGCACCGCGCTCCTCGAAGCCGATAATATGCTATTTGGACAAACCGCGCTGAGCTGGTAAAATTTACATACGCGGAAATGCGCTACTTGCGCTATTTGCGCGTGTTTCAACAAAATTAGCACAGGTCAGGGTCATTCTGACCCCGCTGGGGGTCAAGGGGTCGCTGGTTCGAATCCAGTCGTCCCGACCAGAAGTTTGCAGGTCAGGCACCTAGTGCCTGGCTTTTTTATTTAATTGCTTAAAGCAACGAAGAATCAACGACTGCACCGCTCGATACGTATGCGAATCAAAACGTGTACGTCAGCCTCCAAAATCGAAAATTTTCGAAATGTTTGGAGGCTGACGTACACAAATGCATGGTCTCGCCCCGCCCACAACACCCTCCACATGTCTGGACTCTCTATGGCTGCGCTGGATAGACATCGCCGGAACGGGTATAGTATCGAAAGTTTTGTCGTTAACCAGCGGGGGAGTCCTGTGGGCATCAAAAAGAAGATCAAAAAGGAGCTTATCGGCACTTCCGATTACCCGTCGAATAAGATCTTTACGATCTCCAATTTCATCACCTTTACGCGCCTGATCCTCACCCTGGTATTTCTGTACCTGTTTGTGACGGATAACAACCGCGTCATCGCCATCGCTATCTACGCCGTTGCCGCCTCCACCGACTGGATGGACGGGCAGATCGCCCGCATGACTAAGACGGTCTCGTGGCTCGGCAAGGTCATGGATCCCATTTGCGACCGCGCGCTGCTGTTCACCGGCGTGCTGGGACTGGTGGTCCGCGGAGAGCTGCCCATCTGGGTCTGCGTGCTCATTATTGGCCGCGACATCTATCTGGGCATCGGCACGCTTATCGTGCGTCATTATCACCGTCGCCCCATCGATGTCGTCTTTCCCGGAAAGATTGCCACTGCGCTGCTCATGACCGGCTTCTCGCTCATGCTGCTCGGGTTCCCCGTTGTTGACGGCCTGCACCTTTTACCTTCAACCCTTACGGCCTTCCCGGGCCTCAACGGAAGCTCGGTGCCCCTCGGCATCTTCTTTGTGTACGGCGGCGTGATCTTCTCCATGCTCACGGCTGTCATCTACTCCATTAAGGGCGGAGTAGCCATTAAACAGGCTCTCGCGCATCCCGAGGACGAGGACATCGACTTTCTGAACCCTGAAATCGAAGACTGATTCGTTGGGGTATGATTACGTACGGTTCATTATTTGCGGCACGTCCGCGATAAGTTAGGGGTTGTCATGGACAACATGGTTAACAATATGCCTCAGAATGATAAGACTGCTGACGCTACCTGCGTATTCCGCGTGCCTTCAAGCGACGTCACCGTTCCCGACCTCATGGCCAACGTGCGCATCACCGCCCCCGTTCTGTCCATCGTCAAGGGTCCGCAGACTGGTGCCGCCTTTGAGCTCGAGGACGACGTGACCACCATCGGCCGCGATCCCGCGAACGGCATCTTCCTCAACGACATGACTGTTTCGCGCAGCCACGCGCGCATTATTCGCGAGGGCCTCGGCGCTCGCATCGAGGACCTGGGCTCGCTCAATGGTACCTGGGTCGACGGTGCCATTGTCAATGCAGCCCCGCTGCACGACGGTTCTTCCGTTCAGATCGGTACGTTTACGCTCATCTACCACGAGAGCACGCCGGAGCGCATCGAAACCGGTGAGTAGGGCATGGCCGAACGCAACTATCTGAGTATCGGCCAAGTCGTCAACCTACTTCGAGGCGCATACCCCGATCTTTCGAACTCAAAAATTAGATTTCTAGAGGATGAGGGGCTCATTACCCCTCATCGTACGCCTAAGGGATACCGTCAGTACTCTAAGGAGGACGTTGATCGCCTGGAGGTCATCCTGCACTTGCAGAAGACCCGCTACATGCCGCTCAACGTAATTAAGCAGCGCTTGGAAAACGCCACGGACCTGTCAACGCTCGCCTACGAGGTGGGCTTGCTGTCCGATGTTCCACTCAAGACGGAACCCAAGGAGACTAAGCAAAAGCTACATCCCATCGAGACCATTCCCGATATGCTGGGCGTCGAGATTTCGTTTATCCGCTCGCTCGCCGAGAACGACCTCATTCGCATCATCAAGAGCCCGCAGAATCGAGAGCTCGTCGATGGTCGCGATTTCCCGATCATCCGTTACTGCTCCGAGCTGTCACGCTTCCATATCGAGCCGCGCAACCTGCGTCAGTACGTGTCTTCCGCCAACCGCGAGTCCTCGATGTTTGAGCAGGTGCTCGTGAGCATGCTCGGCATGGATACCTCCGATGACGAGCGCGACGCCAAGCTTGAGCGTGCGTTTAAGAAGCTTCACGACCTGACGGAGGGCGTGCACACCGCGCTGCTCAAGAACCGCGTTTTTGAGTCGCTCAACGCCGTGGTCGAAGACGCCGACATCGATGCACTCGATGAGGAAATCACTCGCTCCGAGTCCTCCAAGGCCAAAAACGAAGAGACAGCCGCGCCGGCTTCGCACGAGGATTCTCTCGTAAAGCCGCTCAAAGTCGTCGCCCCTTCGCAATCCGGCACCGTCACCGCAGGCAAATAACAGCTGCCGAAATTTCGACAACCCATTGAAAGGTCATGCAATGTACGACTTCGAATCTCAAATCGTCGACATCCCCGACTATCCCGAGCCCGGAGTCATCTTTAAAGACATCACGCCGCTCTTTGGCAATCCCGAGGCGCTCAAAGCCATGACCGATGCCCTCGCCGAGCACTTTGCCGGCATGGGAATCACCAAGGTCGTGGGTCCCGAGGCTCGCGGCTTTATGGTTGGCGTACCGGTGGCTGTAGCCCTTGGCGCCGGCTTTGTTCCCGCACGTAAACCGGGAAAGCTGCCGCGCGAGACCGTGAGCCAGAGCTACGAGCTCGAGTACGGCACCGATTCAATTGAGATCCACGCCGACGCTATCAGCTCTAAAGATACCGTGTTGATTCTGGACGACTTGATCGCGACGGGCGGAACCGTCGAGGCAACAGGTAAACTGGTGCGAGATATGGGCGCAAAGCTTGTCGGTTACGGTTGTATCCTTGAGCTTGCGTTTCTCAACCCGCGCGAGAAGCTCACGCCGTCTGATGACGATGTGGAGCTCTTTAGCCTGGTGACGGTGGACTAGCCGTTACCCTTAGTTACTGGAAAGGAAGCTACATGCGCACAGCAAACGCGCACAAAAACATGGCACGCTGCGCTGCTACGGCAACCCTCGCTTGTGTTTTGGGCTTGGGCCTCGCGGCTCCTGCCTACGCCGATACCGCATCCGACCTTGCCGCTGCTCGTACGAAGCTCGAGCAGATCGGTACCCAAACCCAGCAGATTTACGATGAGCTCGCCACGCAGACGCAGGCGCTCGATCAAACTGCCGGCGAGATCACGCAGAAGCAGCAGGAGATCGCCGATGGTCAGGCCAAGCTCTCGACCTATGTCGCCGGCGAGTACAAAACCGGCGGTCTGAGCCTGCTTCAGGTTCTGACGGGTGTCGATGACCTGAGCGATATGCTCAACCGTCTGTTCTACTACGGCAAAGATTCCGATAAGCAGGCTCAGACCATTCAGGAAGTCAAGGAGCTTAAACAGCAGCTCACCGATAAGCAGGCCGAGCAGGAGAAGAACGTCGCCGCCACGCAAAAGAAGGTCGACGAGCTTAACGCTCAGCAGGCTGAGGCCCAGAACGTCGTAAACTCCCTGGATTCACAGCTGCAGGCCGAGCTTGCCGCAGAGGCCGAGGCCAACGCCGCGCTACAGGCCGGTATCAACGCCAGTACCGCCGAGAAGGCCACGGTGAGCAACGAGACTGCCGGTACGACCGAGAACACCAACAACGGTGGCCAGACCAGCAATAATAACAACCAGGGCGGCAACACTCCGGCTCCTACGCCGGCACCTGCTCCGACGCCGCAGCCCTCTACGCCTGCTCCGGCTCCGACGCCTTCTGCTCCGAGCCAGTCCGTCGATGGCGGTTCTGTTGTCTCGCGTGCATACAGCAAGCTTGGTTGCGCTTATTCCTGGGGCGGAATTGGCCCGAACAGCTTCGACTGCTCTGGTTTTGTTAGTTATTGCCTCACTGGTCGCTATTGCCGCCTGGGCACCACGGGCACCTTTATGGGCTGGACGCGTGTGTCCGATCCGCAGCCCGGTGACGTTGTGGTCAACTCGTACCACACCGGCATTTACATCGGTGGTGGTCAGATGATTCATGCTTCCGACTACAACACGGGTGTTATCATCAGCTCCGTTGCCGCCGGCATGAACAATAACTATATCTTCGTGCGTTACTAAGTCATCTTACACGGCGTGTGAATGTGGACCTCGTGGCTTTGAGTCATGGGGTCCATTCTTTTGCCTTTCGTGCAGGCCGCTATCTAGTTTTGAATACTAGATAGCGGCCCAATCGGTCAGCAAGAAGGCTATAATTGTATGGGAGCAATTAGAAAGGACCCTCTATGAGCTGGGCACTTATCTCAGATTCAAGCTGCAACCTCCGCGATTGGCAACCGACCGCACCCCATACCACCTTTGCATTTGCGCCCCTCAAAATTCGAGTAGGGGAGCGTGAATTCGTCGATGACCTTTCGCTCGATGTGCATGAGCTCAACTGCGCTGTACAGACGGAGACGAACGCTTCTTCGAGCGCTTGTCCCAGCGTAGGGGAGTGGGCCGAGCTCTTCAAATTGGCAGACAAGACCATCTGCATGCCGATCTCTGAGGGCGTGTCGGGCAGCTACAATGCGGCAGCCACGGCTCGCGATATGGTTCTTGCCGAGGAGCCCGACCGACAGATTCATCTAGTCAATTCACGCGCAGCTGGCGGCAAAATGGATCTCATTTTCTTGCTGTTCGACCGCTATCTTGCAAGCAATCCGGATGTCTCATTCGAGGACGCTTGCGCATACTTCGATAGCCTTGAGCAGAACAGCAAAATCCTCTTCAGTTTGTGCAATTACGAAAACCTCGCCAAAGCCGGACGTATCCCTAAGGCAGCCGGCGTCATTGCCAACAAGCTCAATATCCGCATTTTGGGCACGGCGAGTGAGGCCGGTAAAATCGAACTCGTGGGGCACACGCGTGGCGAAAAGAAGATGCTCAACAAGATCATCGACACTATGGAATCCGAGGGCTTTACGGGCGGTGAGGTCATCATCGATCACGTTGAGAACGAAGCTGGAGCCCAAGCGCTTACTGATCGCATTGTCGAACATTGGCCCGGCTCCAAGACCATCATCATGCCCTGCAACGGCCTGGATTCCTATTACGCCGAGATGCACGGCCTGATCATCGGCTACGGCATGGGCGTAGCTTCGGGCAAATAAAGTCCAACCAAGCAAAAAAAACGGGCGGGACAAAGCGACAGATGGCTCTTTGTCCCGCCCGTTTTATACGTCGGCTAGCTATTAAACCCGTTGAACTTGAGATAGCTCATCAGGTACGCTTTCGAAACAAAGGATGAAACCGCGCTGCGCACAAGCAGCGACTCACGCGTTACCTGATGCGCCGTATCGGGAACCGGCGTCTGCTCGACAGAAAACGCCGAACGAATCGATGCCTCGAGCTGATCGACCACATAGTCGAAGGCCGTCGGGGCATCGTAGCTCAAACGCTGAATGTTAAAGAGCGCCTGCACCGCAGCAATAGGTAGCACCTGCTTAAAGATGCAGATAGCGATCAGGCGGGCAATCTGCTCGCGACCATACTGCTTTTTGACCGGAGCAGGCACCAGACCGACCTTCACGTAGTTATTGATCATCGATGGCGTAATGACAGGCTGCTCAACGCAAATAGACAGCGGCTCCATCCACAGCGCAACATACTCAATGACCTGGTCGCGGTAGAGCGTCACATTGGGCAACTGGTCATAGCGCGGCAGACTCAACGTATTGAGTTTGCGTACGATATCGGACTGAATAAATGCATCAGGCAACACAGTGGGCTGAATATCCTCAGGTTTAATGCTGACCGACAAATCGGACATCGGGATAACGCGTTTGGCGTGGTTCATAAGGATCCTCCGTTCATTAGCTATATTGTATTCTAGGTTATCTAGTTTTGCATACTATATAGCAGGAAAGTAAAAGTGGTTGGACAGCACATTGATGCACCGTCCAACCACTTTGTTTTAAAGATAGCAACCTTACATAAGATATATTATCGTACTTATCCGCGAAGAAACGCGTATGCGCTAGTTGCTGCTATGGCTCCGTCAGAAACGGCGGTCACAACCTGACGTAAGCGCTTGGAACGGATGTCGCCAGCGGCAAATAGACCTGGCGTACGGGTCGCCATGGATTCATCAGTCAGAATGCCGCCATCAGGCGCCAGATCGACTAGATGCTCAACAAGCTCGGTATGGGGTTGCGTCCCGGTAAAGACAAAGATGCCAAACGAGCCAGGCTCAAATGACTCGGTATGAGTCTCACCGGATGCATTGTCCTTAAAGGTGATCGTCGTTGGCATGGCTTCGCCCGAGAGCTCCACAATACTAGTTTGGTACCTAACTGTAATATTGTCCTTTTCGAGCACCTTCCGAACAACACCATCAGGCGCACGGAACTGGTCGCGGCGCAGCACGATAGTCACACTGCTGGCAATATCTGACAGGAACAGCGCCTCTTCGCATGCCGAATTGCCACCACCGATTATAAAGACCTGTTTGCCGCGGAAGAACATGCCGTCACATGTTGCGCAATACGAAACGCCACGACCGCGATAGGTATCCTCGCCAGCGAAACCTGCCGGACGCGGCGTGGCACCCATGCAAGCGATAACGCTCGAGGCAAGCGTATCGCCCATATCGTGATGCACCGTAAACAGCGCTGCATCGGCATCGTAATCGATACCCGTAACCATGCTCCATGCGACCTGTGCTCCCAGGCCCTCTGCATGCTGCTGAAAACGCTCGCCGAGTTCGGCGCCACTCAAGAGCGGAATGCCCGGATAGTTCTCGACTTCATTGGTCGTGGCGATCTGTCCGCCCGACATGCCCTGCTCAATCACAGTCGTCGTCAGGTTGGCACGCGCAGCGTAAATGGCGGCAGCATAGCCCGCGGGGCCTCCACCGATAATCGCAACATCAATCGGCTGATCGGTAGTCATGAAGAATCCTCTCGTCGAAACGTTGACGTTCTTTGCGCTCATACCCAAATTTACGTGAACATGACACTCATGCACTACAATGTTAAATCGCGTAACAAAGCTGAAGGGGAGTTATCGATGGATCAAACGCAGACGAGCAATAGCGCTCCCCTGCCCATGCAAGCCACTCCCCAACCGGAGCAAATGACCGATTTACCTGCACAAAAATCCCTGGTAACCATTGTGCACGCATCGGTTGGATCGGGCCACAAAGCAGCCGCCAACGCGATTGCACAAGCATTTGACCTTATCCGCGGCACCAAGGGAATCCCTGAGGATATTGAGATCGAAGTCCTGGATATCCTCGATTTTGGACGCATTAGGTTCGATGGTAATAAAACAGCAGCGTCGTTTACCGGCGCCACGCGTCCCATTTACGACCTGACCTGGCGATATACGCTTACAGGACATCTGCTCTGGGGCGGCGGCACGGCATGGTCACGAATTATGTTCCCCGCCTTCAACGAATACGTCCGGTCCCGCAGGCCCATAGCCGTGGTCGCAACACACATTACGGCGGCCAACGTCGCTGTGGGCGCACGCGTCATCACGGGTATTGATTTTCCGGTCATCTGCGTGCCGACCGATTACGAAGTCGAAGGCTTTTGGCCCCACAAGGACACCGACCTATTCTGTGTAGCCAACGAGTTTATGGCCGAAACGCTGCGCCCGCGCAAGGTTCCCGAGTCAAAGATCCGCATAACGGGCATCCCCATCCGAGCCGGTTTCGATACCGATTACAAACGCGAGGATGAGCTGAGCAAGTTCAATCTCCCCATAGACAAAACCGTCGTATTGGTGATGGCCGGCGCCAGTTTGCCCCAACCATACGTGCGTTTCCGCGCCGCGATGGACCACACGCTCCCCTTCTTACGCAGCTTTGAGGACATGCACTTTGTCTTTTTACCGGGCAAGGATAAGGAATACGCCACCCGACTCAAAACGCTCTTCGACGCCATGAAGCTCGACAACGTCACGGTTCTGGACTACGTGGATGACATGGCGGCCCTCATGCACGGCTGCGACCTGGCAATCCTCAAATCGGGCGGACTCACCGTCACCGAGTGCCTGTGCGCTCATCTGCCGATGATCCTGCTGGGTAAATCATACGGTCAGGAAAAGGCCAACACCACAATGCTCACCGGCATGGGCGCCAGCATGCATGTCACCACCGCACGAGAACTCATCGTGACGTTGCGCCATCTCCACGATCATCCGGAGTCGCTCAAGGCACTGCTCATCAATGGCGAAGTCCTGCGCCGTCCACGCGCAGCCGAGGATATCGCCATTGCAACCATGGAGCTAACCGGCAAACCCCAAAAGCGCAAACGAGCCTTCTGCCGCTTCTACTGGGGCGATAAACCCGCGCATATTCGCTAGGGTCTTAATGTCCGCTAGCCTGCGGGAGGCCCTATATATCATCCCGTGCTCAAACATTCTCGCTTCGCTGCGAAACTGCGCGCGGGACGATATATAGGGCCTCCCGCAGGCTAGCTGCGTTAACGTACTAGCAGCTATACCAGATTCCCCACCAGTAAAATCTGCAAAGGGGAACCAGAAAATATAAATACAGTAAGCCGACGCTACAAAGGGACGGTCCCTTTGTAGCGTCGGCTTACTAGAAAAGTAAATATTGTTTCAAGCGAGTAGCCGCCCGCCTCTCACACATATCGTTCCACGCGCAGTTTCGCAGCGAGCGAAGCGAAGCGAGAATGTTTGAGCATGGAATGATATGTGTGAGAGGCGGGCGGGAGGGATACGAGCGCCCCTAGGCGACGCCGGAGGAGCCGAAGCCTCCGTTGCCACGGTCGGTTTCGTCTAGTTCTTCTACTTCTACGAGGTTGACCATCGGGACTTCTTGGATGACGAGTTGGGCTATGCGGTCGCCTTTGTTGATTTGGATGTTGTTGGAGGGATCCAGGTTGATGAGGATAACCTTGAGTTCTCCTCGGTAGTGGGCGTCGATGAGGCCCGGCGTGTTGACTATAGACAGGCCCTGCTTGATGGCCAAGCCGCTTCGGGGCTGCACGAAGCCGGCGTAGCCATCGGGCAAGGCGATGGCCAGCCCAGTAGAGACCAGACGGCGTTCGAAGGGCTTCAGGACGCAGTCCTCGTTGGAGCGCAGATCCAAGCCGGCATCGGTGGGATGGGCGTATTTGGGAAGTTCGACGGTGGGGTCGAGACGCTTTATGTTGACGGTAATGTTGGACATGGAATCACCTTAGCTTGTCGAGCTCTTGCAGAAACTCATCAACGTCTTTGAAATCGCGGTAGACCGAGGCAAAGCGGATGTACGCCACCTTGTCGATCTTGGCCAAGCGTTTGAGCACCATGTCACCCAACTCATGGGACGTGACGGCCGTCAGCGTACGAGAACGCAGCTCGACCTCGATATCGTCGATAATCTCATTGAGCTTCTTAGTGTCGATATCACGCTTGATGGTGGCGCGCATCAAGCCGACGAGCAGCTTATTGCGATCGAACCGCTGCTTGGTTCCGTCCGACTTAATGACCTCAATTGGGTCTTCGCATCGCTCGAACGTTGTAAAGCGGTAGTTACACGAGCAACATTCGCGACGGCGCTTAATGGTGTTATTTGACTCCTGCATACGGGAATCAACGACGCGGGTATGTGCCTTGCCGCATTTGGGACAGCGCATGGTACCTCCTCTTAAACGATAACAAGGGTACCATGCGCAGCGCGATAATGATTACGAACGAGCAGGAACCTTAAGATGCGCACCGGCGGCGAGCGAACCATGCTCCAGATGATTGACGTTACGGATCATGTCGGAAGTCTCTTGCGTGGAAAGGCCTTCGATTGGATATTCCTCGGCAAGCGACCAAAGAGAATCACCAGGCTGAACGCGAATGGTCTCGTAGGTAACGTTGGAAACGGACTCGGCATACGCGGCGTGACGAGCGCTAAAGACCGACGTAGCGAGGACAAAAAAGAGCGTGAGCGCAACGGCGACGGCAACAATCGTCGGAACCTTCAGGGCAACGCGGGCCGGCGCGACTGCAGCCTGCTGATTGCAAGCGGGATTTACGGTCAAAGGCTGAAAGCCGGAGCGGCCACCCTGAACAACCGTAAAAGTGGGTTCTGCAGGCGTCTCGAGCTTAAGGGCGAGGTTTCCCTGGACCATATTCGTTGCGTTCATCATGTTCTCCTCTCGCGTGTTTTGCTGAGAACAGTTTTATCAAGCCGCGCGGACAAAAAAGTCTAGCGCGAGAACGAATGTTCGGTTATTATTATCTTCGAACAGTTGTTCCTGTCAAGCAAAATTCGAACATTTGTTTGACATGGGTAGAGAGGATGCCCTGATGGCTCGCAAAATTACCAAGCGTCAGCAGCAAATTTACGACTTCATCAAGGAATATCAGCAGGAGAAGGGTTATCCGCCCAGCGTGCGCGAGATGGCTTCTGCCGTGGGCCTTTCCTCCCCCAGCACCGTGCACGCCCATCTATCTGCTCTGGAGGCGCGCGGGCTACTCAAGCGCGATGCCACCAAACCGCGCGCCCTGGAACTCTTTAACGAGGACGGTTCCTCGGTCTCAATTTCTAAATCTGACGAGCCCACCGCACCTCGCGGAACGGTCTCGCTACCGCTCGTTGGTCGCGTCGCGGCTGGGATTCCCATTCTGGCCGAGCAGAATATCGAAGACACTTTTACTATCCCGACCGAAATCGCCACTGATCAGGGTTCCTTTATCCTTGAGGTACATGGGAGCTCAATGATCAATGTCGGCATCTTCAATGGCGATTACATCATCGTCCGTGAACAAAAGAGTGCCATGAACGGCGAAATTGTCGTGGCCATGATTGATGGTTCAGCGACCGTCAAGACGTTCTACAAGGAGCAGGGACGCGTACGCCTGCAGCCCGAGAATGACACCATGGAGCCTATCTATGCAACGAATCCCATCATCTTGGGCAAAGTCGTCGGCTTAATGCGCCGGTTCTCGTAATGCAAAAACGCATCACCATCTTTGATACCGTCCGCGGGTTTACGATGATTTCAATGGCAGGTTTTCACGCTTGCTACGATCTCGCCTACCTGTACGACTGGGATATGCCCTGGTTTACCCAGACCGTCTTTCAAGACATCTGGCGCGCCAGCATCAGCTGGGTATTTTTGTTTATCGCGGGTTGGATGTGCACCCTTTCGCGCAACAATATCAAACGTGCCGCCAAATACGCCTTAGCAGCACTCGTCGTCTGGCTGGCAACAACACTTGTCTCAGTCGACGATTCGGTTAATTTTGGCATCATCTACTGCATGGCCGCATGTACCGGCATCGTGGCGTTGACCGATCCCGTCCTTAAGAAGATATCGGCGAGATGGGGCATGTCCCTATGCCTTGTGTTGTTCGCCCTCACCTGGAGTATCCCCAAAACGATCTATCCTGTCCCCTACCTGGCGTGGCTGGGATTTCCGAGCCCTGGGTTTGTTTCAGGTGATTACTACCCCATCATCCCGTTTTTCTTTATGTATCTTGCAAGATACTTCGCCGCACACATAGCGCAGGGAATCGATAAGACCATCCCAAGCTGGGCCTACGCCAATCCCGTCCCGGCGCTCGCCAGCCTTGGACGTCATGCACTCCCCTTTTATCTGCTGCATCAGCCCATTATTCTGGGCTTTTTGGAGCTCATCTACTCGGTGCGATAACGCTCGAGCCGCGGCGCGATACGGGCCGGCAGCTTCGCCACAATACGAACGCCGTCCTCAAGATATTCCTCGTGCAAAAGGGTTCCCTGCTCATGCACCAGCGTGATGAGGGCGCCCTCGCGATACGGGATATCAGCAGAGAGCAACACATCGGTAGCAGCCGCCTCACGAGCAATACGGTCGACGAGATCGTCGAGCCCCTCGCCCGTCTGGGCCGAGAACAGCACGGCCTCGGGATAGCGACGCCGGAAGCTCAGTCGATCAACGCTATCGAGAAGATCGATTTTATTGAATACGGTCAGCGTTAAACGCTCTCCAGCGCCGATCTCATCAAGCACGCGGTCGACAGCCTCCAGCTGTCGCTCATAGTCCTCGTCAGACGCATCTACGACTTTGAGAATTAGATCGGCACCCAACACCTCGGACAGCGTCGATTTAAAGGCATCGACCAAACCATGCGGCAGCTTTTGAATAAAGCCGACGGTGTCGGTGATCGTCATGCCGCGACCGCCGGGCAGGCGATACGAACGCGTCGTCGGGTCGAGCGTAGCAAACAGCTTGTCCTGCGAAAGTACCGTAGAGCCGGTCAGACGATTGAGCAACGTCGATTTACCGGCATTAGTATAACCGGCTAACGCGACGCGAAACGCCGGTGACTCAATGCGACTCTTGGATTGAACATCGCGACGCTGTTCAACCTGCTTGAGCTCACGACGAAGCGCGGCAATCTTGTTGCGAATCAAGCGACGGTCGACCTCGAGCTGACTTTCACCCTGTCCAAAGCGTGAGCCGATGCCACCGCGCGTCTGCTCCTTGGCAAGATGGCTCCACATGCCACGCAGGCGAGGTAACAGATATTGAAGCTGTGCCAGCTGTACCTGCAGGCGTCCCTCACGCGTCTGAGCATGCAGGCCAAAGATATCAAGGATCAGTGCCGTACGATCGATAATCTTTACCGGCTCGCCCACGGCTTTCTCCAAATAAGATTGTTGCGAGGGCGTAAGGTCATCGTCAAAAATAACGACATCGGCATCCATGCGATGCACCAGGCCGCACAACTCTTCAACCTTACCGGAACCGATAAACGATTTAGGATACGGCTTTACCAAACGCTGTGACAAGCGTGCAACGCACTGGGCACCAGCCGTGTGGGCAAGACGCTCCAGCTCATCGAGCGAGCGATCGAGCGGCCATGCATTGTCGCGCCATTCAACACCAACCAAAATGGCACGCTCGGGCTCGGGTGCCGTGGGAACAAGGGGAAAACGGGCCATTAGACAGCCTCAATACGATGCAGGATATCCTCAACGACCTCATCGATCGTAAACTCGTCCATATCAAACCACACGATGCGATCATCGCGTTTAAACCACGAAAGCTGACGTTTGGCATAGCGACGCGAACGCATCTTGATGAGTTCGCGAGCCTCATCCATAGAAATCACGCCATTGAAAGCATCGATGATCTCTTTATAGCCAATTGCCTGCATCGACGTCAGGGCATCTCCCAGCCCCTGGTCCATAAGACCGCGAACCTCATCAACAAGACCCTGCTCAAACATCAGATCGACGCGCAGGTTAATGCGCTCATAGAGCACCTCGCGATTACGCGTCAGACCAAACCACAGAGCGTGATAATGCTCGCGCGGAACACTAAACTGCGACTTTTGCTGCGCATAGGAGATACCATCATCATGCATCTCGAGCGCACGAATCACACGGCGCACGTTATGGGGATGAATAACAGCAGCCGATTCTGGATCGCGCTCGGCAAGCAGAGCATGCAGTTCTTCCTCGCCAATACGCTCGGCAAGCTCCTGATAGCCCGCACGGCGATCGTCCTCAAGTTCACCCGAGGGAAAGTCCATCTCATCAAGGGCGGCCTTGAGATACAGCCCCGTACCTCCACAAAAAACCGGCAGGCAACCCGAACCAAGGAGACGTTCAACATGTGCGCGAGCGTCAGCCTGATAAAGCGCCGCAGAGTACGCCACACCCGGCTCTACAATGTCGACGAGACGCAGCGGCGCCGTACACTCATCGGGCGCCATCTTTGCAGTACCGATGTCCATGCCGCGATAGATTTGCATCGCGTCGCACGACAGCACTTCGGACGAAAGACGAGCTGCCAAACGGTCGGCAACATCGCTCTTACCAACCGCCGTCGGACCGACGATCGCAACGGCGGAAAGACCTGCCCCGGGAGAAACCATTAGCGCGGCTCACCCACAACGGAGCCGGACAAATACCAGGTCTTGGCAACGTCAACGTCAACATCAACGATCTTGCCAACAAGCTGATCGATGCTGTAACCCTCGGGGATAGGCGCATGCACGGTCTGATTCTTGGGACTCTTGCCCAGCAGGACCGCGTCGTTCTTTTTACTCGTTCCCTCAATGAGCGCCGGCACCACAGTGTGAAGCTCACCCTGGTTATACTCGTGTGCCGTGGTCTCGATAACCTTAACCAGGCGGTTGAAACGCTCGAGAATAACCTCATGCGGCGTAGGATCGTCAATCTCGGCGGCCGGGGTACCGGCGCGCTTGGAATAGATGAAGGTATAGGCCTGAGCATAGCGGACCGTCTCGGCAAGTGAGAGCGTCTGCTCAAAGTCTTCTTCAGTCTCGCCCGGGAAGCCAACGATAATGTCGGTCGAGAGCGCAATATCGGGCATACGGTTGCGGATGCGATCGACCAGGCCCAGATAGTCCTCGCGTGTATAACGGCGATTCATCTCTTTGAGGATCCGTGTCGAACCTGACTGGACGGCCAGGTGCAACTGCGGCATAACGGCAGGCGTCTCGGCCATGGCGTCGATGGTCTCGGGAAGCAGATCCTTGGGATGCGAAGACGTAAAGAAGATGCGCTCCACACCCGTATCGCCCACGGCACGCAGCAGATCGGCAAAACGCGGCTTGCCAAACAGATCGCGACCATAAGAGTTAACGTTTTGGCCCAGCAGCGTAATCTCACGCACGCCCTGACGCACCAAACCGGTCACCTCGTCGACAATCTCCTCGAAGGGGCGGCTTTTTTCGCGACCGCGCACGTACGGCACGATGCAATAGGTGCAGAAATTATTGCAGCCAGTCATGATGGGCACCCAGGCGTGATACTGGGTCTCGCGATGCCACGGCATGCTCATGGCATCCGTATCCTCATGCTCATTGGTGCGGATATGACGCTTACCATCAAGGAACGCCTCGGCAATGAGCTCGGCCACATGTGCGATGGAATGCGTGCCAAAGATGACATTGACGTTATCGACGTTGGTGAGCAGACCCTCGCCATCACGCTGTGCAATGCAGCCGCCCACGGCAACCACACGCTTGCCCGAAGGCGAAGGCGGCAGGCTTTTGCAGGAATTGCACTGACCGTACAGGCGAGTATCGGCGGCCTCACGCACACAGCATGTCATGAAGACAACGATATCGGCATGCTCGGGATCGAGCGCCATGAGGCAACCATACGAATCGAGCAGACCGCTCACGCGCTCGGAATCGTGCTGATTCATCTGGCAACCAAAGGTGCGGATAAAGTAGGTTTTACCGGCAAGAATATCGCGTACGGAACGCTGGTCCATGTGCATAAGTCCTAACGATGGAAGGGAGGCGAATCGAGGCAAGCAGAAGCTATGCCACAGGCTTAACATCATCCATGACGACGTTATCCATAGCAGCTCGATTGATCTGGTGAACGTAAATAGAAAGGCGGATGGCCGTGCGTGACTCCCCGTTAATGAGGATGTCGGAGAACACGGGCGCGCAGGAAATATCAAAACCGGTTGGAATCAAAAAACCGCGCGCGATAGCCACGGCCTTAATGGCTTGGTTGACCGCACCGGCGCCGACACACTGGATGTTGACGGGTACACCATCCTTGACCATGCCGGCGATGGCGCCGGCAACGGACGCGGGCGATGATTTGCTTGATACCTTCAGGCAATCCATGAAGAAACTCCTGCGTTTAAAAGTACGTTTTAACTGCAATAACTTTATCGTACCGAGTGGACTCGGTAAAGGCACTATTCCTCTTTGGCAAGATTGAAGGTCACAGTGATTCGATCACGCGAAACGCGAATCTTTGGGTCGCCGCAAAGGTTGAGATAGTACCGGGCGGCAAGGTCATTAAAGTCGCGTTCCACAGCACGCGAAAACTGTGCCATGTCATCCTTGGCAATACGTAGCCCGCGACGATCTTTCGCAAGATCGACAGGAGCCGGCGCATGCGAGGAAGAATCACGCTCGCGCAGCAAACGCGCGGTCACACCGCGAACGGGCTTAATCTGCCCTGCCAAAATGCGATGTGCCGTGCGCTCGGACATCTCAAGACCCAAACCCGAACAGATGCGGATAAAGTCCTCGGCATCAGAGGCAAGGCCTAAACGATCGACAACCGGAAGCTCGCTCTCGTCATCAATAAACAGGAGACGCGACGTATCGAGCCGGCTTGACGCCTGAGCATAAAGGGTCGCGGCAATCTCAGACGGAGAACCAAGATAGACATCGCAACCACGCAACTCCTCGAGCGCAAACTCACAGGCAGCGCGAATAATATTATGCGGACCGCGAGCACAGACATAACGTCCGTCCTCATCCTTGACGGCCTGGGGCCAGCTGGACTGATCGGCACGCTCACTGAGGCGGTCGGCCGCAACGCTCACCTTAAAGGCTGAACCAAGATCGACACCGGACGTGACCACACGGGCCTCGTCGGTGTTCTGCTTGATCGAAAACAATGCCATGCCACGACCGTGAACGCCCCAACGGTCCATCTTCATGCTCTCAAGCTTGGAGGTAACGCGGGCATCGAAGATTCGCTCTTGCATATCCTGCGGAACGCCCGAACCGTTATCCAGAAAGACAAGCGTGCGGACGCCATCTTCCTTGGTCGTGGCGAGATAGACCTTGTCGGCGCCGGCATCGCGAGCATTACGGAGCATTTCGATGACGATATCCTCGACATGCTGAATGTCGTGCTTTGCCTGGCGCCGCTCGGCCTCCGAAACGCGGAGGCGGACATACCCCTCGCCAAGGTTCTCCTCGACGCGAAGGTTGCCCTCCCCCGACATCGACGCGATAAATGAGATGAGCTCGTTCGCGTCGCTCATGTTATTTAGCGATATCGACAGCGCGGCTCTCGCGAATCACGACGACGCGCACCTGACCGGGATACTCCATCTCTTCCTCGATCTGATGGGCGATATCGTGAGCCAGAACCGTGGACTGGGCATCGGAGATCTTGTCCGGCTGAACCATGACGTGGACCTCGCGACCAGCCTGCATGGCATAGGTACGCTCGACGCCGTCATGGGAGTTGGCAATCTCCTCGAGCTTCTCAAGACGCTTGATGTAGTTCTCGGCAGACTCGCGACGGGCACCGGGGCGAGAGGCAGAGACAGCATCAGCGGCCTGTACCAGGACATCGAGCACCGTGTTAGGGTCGACATCGGCATGGTGAGCCTCGATAGCATGAACGATAACGGGCTTCTCGCCATAACGGCGGGCAAGCTCGGCGCCGATGACGGCATGCGGGCCCTCGACGTCGTGGTCAATTGCCTTGCCCAGGTCGTGCAGCAGACCGGCGCGCTTGGCGGTCACAACGTCCAGGCCAAGCTCGGAAGCCATCACGCCGCACAGGTCAGAGACTTCGAGGGAGTGCTGAAGCACGTTCTGACCAAACGAGGTACGGTAGCGCAGGGCACCAAGGGTCTTGACGATCTCGGGGTGCAGGTCGTGAATGCCGGTATCGAAGGCAGCCTGCTCGCCAGCCTCGCGCACGCGCTGCTGAACCAGGTCGGCAGCCTTGTGATACATCTCCTCGATGCGGGCGGGGTGAATGCGGCCGTCGGCGATGAGGTTCTCGAGGGCAACACGGGCGGTCTCACGACGGACCGGGTCGAAGCTCGAAAGAACGACGGTCTCGGGCGTGTCGTCAATCACGAGGTTGACGCCGGAAACCTGCTCGAAGGTCCGGATGTTGCGACCCTCGCGACCGATGATACGGCCCTTGAGGTCATCAGAGGGAATGTGCACGGAGGTAACGGTGACCTCGGCTGTGTGGTCGGCAGCGCAGCGCTGAATCGCCAGGGACAGAATCTCCTGGGCGGTCTTGTGGCACTCGGCGCGAACCTGCTGCTCGGACTCGCGAATGATCGTGGCGGCCTCGTGGGTGACCTCGCCGCGAACCTTATCGAGGAGCTCCTTGTGGGCATCCTCGCGGGTCAGGTCGGCGATACGCTCGAGCTCGGAGGTCTGCTTGGCGCAGAGCTCCTCGAGCTCGCGAGAGCGCTTCTCGACCTGACCGGCCTGGCTGGACAGCTGGTGCTCACGCTTGTCGAGAGCGTCGTTTCGGCGATCGAGGGACTCCTCGCGCTGCATCACACGGTTCTCGAGCGTACGAATCTCGCTCTTACGCTGCTTGTCCTCGGCCTCGGCGGCCTGCTTGTTCTTGATGATCTCCTCTTTAGCCTCGAGCAGAGCCTCTTTTTTGAGGGTCTCGGCCTGACGCTTAGCATCACCGATCAGGGACTCAGCCTGTGCGTGTGCCGACTGGATCTTTTCGTCGGCCTCGTGAAGACTACCCTGCTTGGCGGTGCGCATGTAGGCAATGGCGGCGATGGCACCCAAAACGATGCCAACGAGCGCTGCGATGATAGGCATGCTCACTCCTTTTTATGGATTCGTTACACAACAAAGCGAACCGTCCTTACGAACGGCTCGCGACATTTGAGTAATATGGGCGCAGCTTATGCGGGTCGGATACAGATAAACATATAAACAAACTCATCACAGATGAGCACATATCACAAAGCAAATGACAGTCTTTATCGTACGTTGAACCACAACAACTGTCAAATAAATGGCCCCGGCACGGCGGCTAAAACGCGGTGAACGGCAGGGCCACAAAACGCATACGCCTAAACCGCACATTCCTCGCGTTCGGCATCGAGACGTGCCTTAACGGCATCGGCGGCGATGTGATACGAGAAGCCCTTGCCCATCAAAAACCGAACCAGTTTTTCGAATCCGCGCGTCTCTGGAACACGCCGCTTGGCAAGTAGGGCTGACGCACGCGCCAAATCGTCTTCGACGGCAAAATATTCCTCGGGATAACCGGGAATGTCATCGAGCACGACATGACGACGCTTGAGCTCGGTCTCGATTTTGCGCTGTCCCCAACCGCGCCGCTTGCGTTCCTCGATAAAGTACGAGCAAAAGCGGTTCTCGTCTAAAAAGCGATACTCGGTGGCGCGCTCGACGGCGAAATCGATCGAGGGCTGGTGAAAGCCGTAGCGAGCCAGCTTGTCACGGACCTCACCCGTCGCATGGTCGCGGCGCGATAACATCTCAGTCACCATGGTAAGTGCACATTTACGCTCGACGAGCTGCACAGCCTCACGAAAGTTATCCCAATCACAGGGAAGATCGGGGCGGTTTTTGACATACAGGCGCGCAACCCGCACGGGAATCCAAATGGACCGCTCAAAACCGCCCTCAAGCTCACAATCGATATGTGCGCAAGGCTTTTTGGACGCATACCCGCTCGAGAACGAGGAGGCCGCCATCTTATCGGGAAAGACGACCGTGGCCTCGGTCACCGTATACGACATGAGCGTAACCGCTACTCGTCATCATCATCGAGCATGGCGGAACCATCGATGGCGTAAAGCTCGTCAAACTCCTCAGGCGCCGGCTGATCGGTCAGCTCTACCTCGGACGGAGCATCGTCATCAAACTCAAGCCCGCAGGCAAGACGGACCTTATGCTCAATCTCGTCGGCGCAATCGGGGTGTTCGCGCAGGAACGCCTTGGCGGCCTCGCGACCGTTGCCGAGCTTGTCCTCGCCATAGGCAAACCAGGAGCCCATCTTCTTGCAGATGCCGCACTCGACAGCCATGTCCAGAATCGAGCCCTCCTTAGAGATGCCCGTACCGTACATGATGTCGAACTCAGCAGAACGGAACGGAGCTGCCACCTTGTTCTTAACGACCTTGGCGCGCACGCGGTTACCGATAACCTCGTCCTTAAGCTTAATGCTGTCGATGCGGCGAATGTCGATACGCACCGAAGAGAAGAACTTAAGGGCGCGGCCGCCCGTCGTAGTCTCGGGGTTGCCGAACATGACGCCGATCTTCTCACGCAGCTGGTTAATGAAGATGCACGTCGTGTTGGACTTGGACAGCGAGCCGGCGAGCTTGCGGAGCGCCTGGCTCATCAGGCGAGCCTGAAGACCGACCGTAGTATCGCCGATTTCTCCCTCGATCTCGGCACGCGGGGTCAGCGCGGCGACGGAGTCGACGACGATGGCATCGATGGCGCCGGAACGCACGAGCATGTCAACAATCTCGAGCGCCTGCTCGCCCGTGTCGGGCTGGGAAATGAGCACCTCGTCGATATCCACGCCGATGCGCGCGGCATACGTGGGATCAAGCGCGTGCTCGGCATCGATAAATGCCACAACGCCACCCATTGCCTGGGCCTCGGCCAGGATCTCGAGCGAAAGCGTCGTCTTACCGGAGGACTCAGGACCGTAAATCTCGACGATACGGCCGCGCGGCACGCCGCCGATACCCAGCGCGGCATCGAGGGCCAGGGCGCCCGTGGGAATGGCCTCGACCTCGAGCTCGGGACCACCGTCGCCGTACCTCATGATGGAACCCTGGCCGAATTTCTTCTCGATCTCGGCCTTGGTGGTGGCGATCATCTCATCGCGCTCTTTACCCGTCGTGCGAGCATGAACGGTACGTACGGGACCTGAATTCTTGGCCATGAATAGCCCTCCTCTTAACAACCTGCATCGATAATAAACGAACGGCTGTTCGTGGTCAACCGTTCAGGCCAATCATATGCAGGCGGTCTTTCCAAAACCCAACCAAACGCCGACCAAACACTGACCAAATGCTTGACCACAAAGGACCAAATATGAACAAGGCAGGCAAAAATACATCTACAACCAGCACAAACGCTAAATTTGTCAGAGGTCCCTATCTCCACAATTAAGGGGCCCTAAGGCCCCTTAAAACATGTCTATTCCATAGAGTTGAGCACAAGGGCAATGCGCCCCAATGCCTCCGCGACCGCATGGGCACGAACACACGAACGGTCGCCCTCATAGTGGCAGCGCACAGAGTCCACGACCGGCACGCCCCCATCGGCGGAACGATGCGCCCAGCCAATATAGAAAGTGCCCGCCGGATCGTCCTCAGTGCCACCGCCGGGGCCGGCATAACCCGTTGCGCTCACTGCAATATCGCTCTGGTACAGCTCCAGCGAACCCACCGCCATCTCGCGCGCAGTCTGATGCGACACCGCAGTGTAGCGGTCGAGCGTCTCCTGCTCAACACCCAGCACGCGATGCTTAATCTCATCGCAGTAGGTCACCGCACCGCCACGCAGCACCGCCGAGGCACCAGGGATATCGGCGATCGTCGAGGCGATCATGCCAGCTGTCAGAGATTCAGCCGTCGAAACCGTCACGCCCCGAGCGCTCGCGCGCTCGACAATATCGCGTGCGAGCTCTTCGTTATGCGCGGCAATCTGCTCAAATGATTCCGTCATGCCTACCAGGACCTAGACCGAAAAGACGATCTTGCGGCAGTTCCAGAAGTACTGGGCGCCCGAGATAACGGTCAAGACAACGGCAACGGCGTACAGGAAGCGCGACACCGAGTAGATGCCGAGCGTCAGCGCCACCGGGCCAAGGTGCAAGCCGGCCATCGCAAAAACGCACAGGTAACCGCAGATGGAGACCATCGTGGTTGCCGTCTTGTACTTGCCGAGCTTATCGGCCGCAACGACCACACCGGCGGCACTCGCAACCATGCGAAGGGCGCTCACCAGAAGCTCACGGAACAGGATGATGAACACCGACCACACGGTTACGGCGCCAAAGTCCAAGAACAGCAGCAGGGCAGAGAACACGAGCAGCTTGTCGGCGATGGGGTCCAAGAATTTACCGAAGTCGGTGATCTCGTTGCGCGAACGCGCCAGATAACCGTCGACCTTATCGGTGCACGACAGGATCACATACAGAATGAAGGCAGCGGCGGCGAGCGGGCCGTCGAAGGTGCTCCAATCCGTACCGGCAACACTCGTGTGAGAAAGCGCCGACACGATCATGAACACCGGAATAAAGACGATGCGCACGCACGTCACGATGTTGGCGGGCGTCCAGACACTTGTCAGTTCCTTATTGCTCTCGTTTGCCACGACGCTCTCCTACTCCACAACATGACCGATAAGCTCATAGCAGAAGCTATCGGTAAACTCGACAGTCAGAATATCGCCCACGGACGCCTCGCTGGCGTCCAGATGCACCGCGCCGTCGGAATCGGGCGCCTGGAACCAGGCATGGCCGATCAGCTCGGCGCCGCCCTCGGTCTCTTCGATACCGTCGACGATCACCTGGGCGCGCTCGCCCACATGGGCGGCGGTGGCGGCAAAGCCGAGCGACTCGGCCAGGTCCATGGCCTCCTGGGCGCGCTCGAGCTTGACCTCTTCGTCGACCTGACCCTCCATCTTAGCGGCCAGGCTGCCCTCCTCCTGCGAGTAGGCAAAGACGCTCGTGTAGTCAAAGCCGACGGTGTCCATAAAGTCGATAAGGTCGCGGAACTCGTCGTCGGTCTCGGTCGGGAAGCCGACCATGGCCGTGGAACGGATCACGATGCCGGGGATACGCTCACGAAGGTCGCGGAACAGATCCTCGAGCTCCTGGCGCGAACCGGAGCGACGCATGGCCTTGAGAATGCGCGCGTCGCAGTGCTGCACGGGGATATCGATATAGGGCAGCACCTCGGGCGTATCACGAATGGTCTCAATGAGCTCGTCAGTCATGCCCTCGGGCTGCAAGTAGAGCACACGGACCCAGACGTTGTGCGGGCGCACGGCCTCGGCGACGGCACGCAGCAGCTGCGCCAGATTGCGCGGCGAGTCCTCGTCGGCAAAGTCGGTGCCCCAAATACCCGTGTCCTGGCCGATCAGCACGATCTCGCGCACACCGCCGGCAACCAGGTCGCGCACCTCGGAGATAATGCTCTCGGCATTGCGCGAATGATAGCGGCCGCGAATGTAGGGGATCATGCAGAAGCTGCAGAAACGATTGCAGCCATCGGAGATCTTCACGTAGGCAACCGCACCCTCGACGGTACGCTTGACCTGCGGAATATAGGCTGCGATCTCACGCTCGACACCCAACACGCCATCGATGACCGCCACGATGCCGTCCTCCTCGTCGGCCTTCACAAAGGCAGCGACCTCGGGCAGCTCGTCAGGCAGGTCGTCGCCATAGCGCGACGGCACGCAGCCGCACATGACGATGGGGCAAGAACGAACGCCGTCCTGAACCTCGTTGGCGAGCTCGAGTGTGGTCTCGATGCTCTCGGACGTTGCGGAAGCGAGGAACGAGCATGTATTGACGATGGCGATATCGGCATCCTGCGGATCGAATGCCTCCTCGTAGCCTGCGGCGCTCAAAAGAGAACGCATGCGGTCGGTGTCAACCTCGTTCTTAGCGCACCCGAGGGTGATGTAGAGCACGGAGCCCAACGGTGTATCCATGTTGGAGAGCGGTCCTTTCGAATGATAATTAGCGGTAGTTGGTGAACTGTAGCGGCTGGCCGTAGTCCTGGTCGCGCAGGAACTGGATCACGGTTTGCAACGCGTCCTTCGAAGCAGAGGAAACACGCAGCTTGTCGGCCTCGATGGTCACCTTAACCTTGAGCTTTTGGTCCTTGATGTCCTTGTTGATCTTCTTGGCGGTCGCCTGGTCGATACCCTCGACGATATGGCCGAGCACGCGCACGGTGCCGCCCGACGCCGCCTGCGGAGCATCCCACGAGACAGCCTTGAGGTCGATGCCGCGCTTGATGAGCTTGGAGCTCAACACATCGATAATCTGCTTAGAGACAAAGTCGGCCGGGGCGTTGATCGTAAAGAGCTTGTCGCCCTTCGAAAGCTCAATCGTAGCGCCGGAATCCTTAAGGTCATAACGCTGGGAAATCTCGCGCGTGGTCTGCTGGAAGGCGTTGTCGACCTCTTGCATGTTGACCTCGGACACGACGTCGAAGCTGGAATCTTTAGCCATGCTGTTTCCTTTCGCGTACGAGCGGCTTAGTAGCTATCGTACGAATAGTCGGTAGAATCGGTGGGCGTCTGACCGTCAGTTGCGGTATCGGCGCCATCCGCGGACTGGGCATCGGTGCCGTCGGTGGTATCGGTACCATCGGTGGTGTCGGTGCCATCAGAACTTTCACCATTCTCGGAATCAGTCGTCTCCTTCTTAGGAACGGTGATCGTCACACGAGCCACGCCCGAGGTCTTGGTATCGTAACGGACCTTTTCACCGTTCTTGGTAACGGTAACATCGGAAGGCTTGGACGTGGTGATCTCGATCGAGGACTCGGGCGTGTACTCCTGCTCAAAGGGGCCAGTCGCCTGAGCGCCATAGACCGACTTGCCGTCGACCTTGACCTCAATCCACGCGGTCTTTCCCTTGGCAACGGAAACTTTGACCTTCGTGACCTCGTTCTCTTCCTTCTTGGCCGTCGTCTTGGTAGCGTCCGAATCAGTCGACTCATCCGTCGCCTCATCGGTGTCTTCGTCCTCGTCGACCGTTTCGGTCTTCTTAGAAGACTTCTTGGTCGTCGTCTTGGTAGCAGCGGGCGTCTCGGGCGTGTTCTCGGGCGCCGAAGATGCGCAGCCGCGCAGAAGCACCACGATGAGCACAATCAACAGCAGCGCAACGGCACCGATGCCGGCGTAGACGATACGCGGATCGAGCCCGTTGTTTTGAGGAGTACGGGATCCGCCGCGTCCACGACCGGAACTGCTGCGGCCACCTCCCTGAGGCATACGACCGCGATTGCTATCGGAACGGCCGCGATAGCCACCCTGGCCCTGAAGGCTGCGCTGACCCGAGCGGGGCGCAAGTTCACCGCGGCCTTGATAGCCACGCTGGCCCGAACGCGGAACCGAAGAGCGCTGTCCATACGGCTGTGATTGAGAGCGAAGACGCGGCGTCACCTGCGTGGTATCGGCATCCGCATAGCCACCGCGAGAGCGTCCGGTGGAGACACCACGATGACCTCGATCGGAATAGCCGCCGTCGCCGTAGCCGGCTCGAGGGTCACGCGCCACACCGCGGGCAGCGGGAAGTGCACGGTCCTCGGGCATCGGCGTACTGCGGAACCGGTCACGCTGTGAGCGAATCTCCTCGCCCGAACCCGTCTCGGTAATATAACCGGCCTGCTGAGGACGCTGTCCATAGCGGGTCGAACGACCGCCCTGAACCATCAGGAAGCGCCCGTTATCGACCGAGGAACGCGAATTGACGTAGCCGGCGGCATCCTGAAAACGACCTCCCTGCTGCGACGTCTCGCGTTCGTATGCCATCAGGTCGTCAAAGTAGGCATTGACGACCTCACGCGGATTGAGGCCCAAAAAGCGAGCATAGCTCGAAATCATGCCCTGCGCATAGCCGCGCGGCGGCATCGAAGCAAAGTTACCGGTCTCGAAAAACTCGATGATCTGCGGCCTGATTTTGATGGTGTTGGCGACCTGCTGAATGGAAAGGCCCATTCGGCGACGCTGCTCGAGCAGCATGTCACCAAAGCGTGCAGCCATCAGAATCCTCCAAACTCACGATCTTCACGTGCCATCTCGGCGTCGACAGATTCCAGCGCGGCAAGCCCCTCCTCGTCCAACAGGACCTCGCGCGGCTTGGAACCGTCGGGCGGGCCGACGACACCCTTTTCTTCCAGCATGTCCATAATACGCCCGGCACGCGCATAGCCAACCTTCAGACGACGCTGCAGGCCAGATGTGGAGCCAAGCTGCGATTCCACCACAATATGGGCGGCTTCCCAAATGAGCGGATCATCGTCTTGCGGCTCGGCTACTCCGGTGCGGACAATGCCGCCGCCACCCGCCATGGACATGGAAGCGGGCGCCACGGCAGACAGAATCTCCTCGTGGTAGTCAGGCTCACTCTGCGACTTGACGAACTCGACAATCTCGTTGATTTCGTCATCCGAGACAAAGCATCCCTGGATACGGCGAGGCTTGCCCCAGTCGACCTTGGAGAACAGCATGTCGCCCAAACCGGTGAGCTTTTCGGCACCCATCTGGTCGATGATGACGCGCGAGTCGATGCCCGTGGCGACGTTAAAGGCGATGCGGTTGGTGATGTTGGCCTTGATGAGGCCCGTCACCACGTTTGAGCTGGGACGCTGCGTGGCCACGATAAGATGAATACCGGCAGCACGGCCCAGCTGTGCAATACGCACGATCGAGGCCTCGACATCCTTACCGGCGACCATCATCAGGTCAGAGAGCTCGTCGATGATAATGACCAGATAGGGCATCTTTTGCGGCGGGTTATCGTAATGCTCAAACTCGCCGGCGGCCTGCTTTTCGTTGTAGGTCGAGATCTTACGCACGTTAAGGCGCTCGAAGACCTTCAGGCGACGCTCCATCTCGGACACGGCCCATTGCAGAGCGCTCGCGGCCTGCTTGGGCTCGGTAACGACCGGCACATAGAGATGCGGCAGGCCGTTATAGCCCGCGAGCTCGACGCGCTTGGGGTCGACCATGATCAGGCGAACGTCCTCGGGAAGCGCGCGCATGAGCAGGGTCGTGATGATGGAGTTGATCATGACCGACTTGCCGGAACCCGTGGTACCGGCAATCAACAGGTGGGGCATCTTGGCAAGGTCGGCGACGACCGGCGTGCCCTCGGCGTCGCGGCCGATGGCGAGCTCGAGCGGACCGCCCTTCACATAGGGCAGCACGTCGCCCAGGTTGACGTTCTGGCGCTTGCGGTTGGGAATCTCGATGCCCACGAGCGAGGTGCCGGGGATCGGGGCAAAGATACGCACCGACTGGGCGGCGAGCGAAAGCGCGATATCGTCCTCGAGGCTCGAAATCTTGCTCACGCGCTCGCCCTCGCCGGGCTGAAGCTTAAAGGTCGTAACCGTGGGGCCGGCGATCCAGCCGACCACGCGGGCACTGCGGCCAAACTCAAGCAAGGTGGATTGCAGTGACTCAGCGGTCTGCTCCAGCTCCTTGTCCGAAGACGCGGCGGACGCCGACTGCGGGTTGGCGTGCAGGATCTCGAGCGGCGGAAGCTTGAGGCCGTCCTCTTCTTCGCCCTCGTTATCTGCGGCGCCGCCGTCCGCTCCCCCATCGCTAGCCGCAGCCGATTCGACAGCACTCGAGGCAGACGTATCGGCAACCTTGGGATGCTTCAAGAAGTCGGGAATCTGAGGTGTTGCCGAGACAGGATTCACGGCAAACGGCGGCTCGGACTCGTCGATCTTATCGGGGTCGTCTTCCATCGAAAGCTGACCGGTTACCTGGTCGCGCTTTGCATGGCGACGCGGCAGCAAAGTTGTCTTTGCGGTCTCAATCGGAGCCTCGTCGTCCTCGTCATCGCCCTCGGTGAGCTCAATCTCGCTATCGGACCAAGACGGGTCAGGCTCACTCGTATTGAGATTAGGCGCAGCCTTGCCCTTCTTGGCATGGCGGCGCGGCAACAGCGTCGTCTTAGCGCGCTCAGCTTCCACGGCATCGGACACGTCGACAAACGGATCCTCGTCCTCGTCGTCATCGTCCAAAACCGGGTCCACATCGTTGCCCATGACCGTGGTCACGGCAGCATCGGAGCCCTTTTGACGAAGAATGCTCAGGTGCGGACGGGCAACGCCGGGCACCGACAGGGCTTCGTCGTCACCCCACGGGCTCGCGTTAACATCGGCACGACGGCGCTCGGCAAAATCGGCCGCGCGGTCGCGGGCAGAGCGCAGCACGCCACCCACCGAAAAGCCGATGATGACCAAGCCCACGACGACAAGGCCCAACAGGACTACCATCGCGATAGGCTTACCCAGGGCATTCTGCAGCGCACTCGCAATAAACGCACCGATGTAGCCACCCGAGGCGGACAAATTTTGCGGCGTGAACATAAGGTCACACGAGACACTCGTACCCGGCACCATCAGCGAAAGAATGGAGACGACGGCGATAAAGACCACGGCGCCGCCCGCAACAGAGCGCACGTTGAGCGGCGAGTCCTCGCCTAAAAAGAGCGTGGCGGCAAACAGCAAAATGACGATCGGCAGCACGTAGGCGCCCAGGCCAAAGCCCAGGTGGTAAAAACCGGCAACAGCAGCCGTCACGGGCGCTGTTGCCGGAGAAATCACGGCAATAAAGGACGCAATCGCCAAAACGGCAATGACCACGCCGGCGATATCGCGATTGGCCGAGGGCTCCACCAAGGGCTCAAAATCGTCGAAGTCCGCCTCGTGGCCCTTATTGGCACGCAGATGGGAACCGGCACCCTTAGCAGATGCCGGTTGGTTATTGGCCTTATTGCCTTTGGCGTTTTGTGCAGATCCGCGCGCCAAACTAAACCTCCATGACGACCGGGATGATCATCGGACGGGTGCGCGTACGGCTCCAGATAAAGTTAGAGAGCGAATCGCGCACGGCCTTGCGAATGGCATCGGAACCGCTGCTCGTAAAGCTAAACTTGCCCTTCTCGATCGTCTTCATAATGGACGCGGAGGCATCCTCGGAGAACTGGTCGTCGATGGCAAACGAGACGCCGCGGCCCGAGAACTCGATGGCCTCGATCTTCTTGTGCTTGAGCGAGACGATGGCAACAGCGGTAACCATACCGTCGTTGGCGAGCTTCTGACGATCACGCAAGACGATGGGGTCGGTATCGCCGATGCGCAGGCCGTCGACGTAAACGACGCCGGACTCGACGGGCGTACCGCGCTTAACGATACCGCCGCGCATCTCGAGCGTGTCGCCGTTGTCGAGGATAAAAATATGATCGTCCTTGAGACCCATCTTGCGGGCCAGCTGGGCATGGGCGCGCAGATGCACGGCTTCACCGTGAACCGGCATAAAGTACGTGGGCTTGGCCATGGCCATCAGGAGCTTGAGCTCCTCCTGGCTACCGTGACCGGAAACGTGAACGAGAGCGCGGTTCTTATCCCACACGTCGCAGCCGAGCTTGGCCAGACTGTTGACGACCTGCTGGACGGCTTTCTCATTGCCGGGAACAGGAGTTGCCGAGAGGATAACGGTATCGCCCTCGTGGATGGAGAGCGTCTTGTGCTCGCCATTGGCCATGCGGGACAGGGCCGACAGCGGCTCGCCCTGCGAACCGGTGCACATGACGACAATCTTGTCGTCAGGCAGGTTATCAATGTCAAAGGCATCGATGATATCGGCGTCGTCGATGTTGAGGTAGCCAAGCTCGCGCGCCACGCGGGTGTTAGTGAGCATGGAGCGACCGGTCACAACGACCTTACGGCCGCACTTGCGGGCGGCATCGCAGATCTGCTGCAAACGATGGATGTGGCTCGAGAACGACGCGACGAACACGCGACCCGGGGCGTTCTTGATGGCGTGCAGCAGGTTGGGACCAACCTCGGCCTCTGACTTGGTAAAGCCGGGAACCGTGGCATTGGTGGAGTCGGAAAGCAGTAGGTCGATGCCCTGCTTAGCAAAGCGGCTGATAGCGGCATAGTCGGGCGTGACGCCATCGATGGGCGTCTGGTCGAGCTTAAAGTCGCCGGTGTGCATAACGGTGCCCTGATTTGTGCGGATGAACACGCCCAGAGCGCCGGGGATGGAGTGCGTCATCGAGAAGAAGTCGAGCGAGATGCCGCCGAGGTTGACATGGCTGCCGCCCTTGACCTCGCGGAACTTGGGTGCGCGGATGCGGAACTCAGAAAGCTTGCCCTCGATAAAGCCAAGCGTCAGCTTGCTCGAGAAGATGGGCACCTTATTGTTGAGGTCCTGCAGCAGGTACGGAAGCGAACCGGTGTGGTCCTCGTGGCCGTGGGTGACGACGATACCGCGGAGCTTCTCCTCGTTCTCCAGAACATAGGTGTAGTCGGGAAGCACCAGGTCAATACCGGGCTGGGAATCGTCGGGGAACATGAGGCCAGCGTCAACGAGCACCATGTCGTCGCCGCATTCGAAGACCGTCATGTTCTTGCCGATGCCGTCAAGGCCGCCGAGCGGAATGATCTTCAAAGGAGATGATTTTTTAGCTGCCATAGGTTCGTGTGGTTTCCTTTCTTCGAAACGGGTCTGGAACAACCGACGGGGCGCTTCTGGCAAACCGACCGCCGGGAACGTACAAACATGCATCACAGAGTCGATGCAATAACCAAAATATGATACCCATTTGCACGAGCACAGACCACCCATGCATCAAAGCCCCATCTGGACCTGTATATCCCGCCGGTTCCCGTGGGGCGGGCACTGATGAAGTTTCCTGCTCTACAGTCCCGCTCACGACGGAGGCCACATTAAGTGGCCTCCTGTTCGTGCGGAACTCGCGATAAACTTCATCAGTGCCCGCCCCACGGGAAAACTGCCAATAAGGGACCAGGTTTATTTTGGGCAGCTTTATCTGGGAAAATACTGCTACGTCTATCTACTGATCTGAAATCTGACTACTGAATAGACTGTCTAACTAAATAGCGAGCGGCACTAACCAGCCCTTTTGCTTGCGCCCGGGAGGGACGCATATGAAGTTTATCGCGAGTTCCGCACGCAAAGGAAAGCACTTAATGTGCTTTCCGTCTTGCGCAGGACTGTAGAGCAGGAAACTTCATATGCGGCCCTCCCGGGCGTAAGCAAAAGGGCGACCCCTGTCCGGAGTCGCCCTTTTTGAGCTGCTTATGTTTAGCTGTTACTCGGCGTCGTGGTGACGGCGAGGCTTTCGGCCTCCGTTGTCGCCGGGACGGCGCGGACGGTCGCCGCGCTCGGAGCGCTCGCGACGCGGACGCTCACGGCGCTGGAAGTGCTCGCCGTCGCCCTCGGAGGCACCCTCGGCACGAGCCGGGGCCTCGGGCTTATCAAGACGATCGAGCGAGATCTTGCCGCGATCGTCGACCTCGATGACGACGACCTTGACCTCGTCGCCCACGTTGAGGACGTCCTCGACCTTCTCCACGCGGCCCTTGGCGACGCGGGAGATGTGCAGCAGGCCGTCCTTACCGGGCAGCAGGTTGACGAAGGCGCCGAAGGGCTGGATGGAGACCACGCGACCGGTGTACTCCTCGCCCGGCTCGGGAACCTTGATAATGAGCTTGATACGCTCGACGGCCTGGTCGACAGACTCGCCGGTGCCGCCGACAAAGACGGTGCCGTCCTCCTGGATGTCGACCGAGGCGCCGGTCTCGTCCTGGATACCGCGGATGACCTTACCGCCGGAACCGATGACGTCGCGGATCTTGTCGGTCGGAACCTGGATGGAGACGATGCGCGGGGCGGTGCTGCGCGTGGTGTGGCGCGGCTCGGGGATCACATCGAGCATCTTCTGCAGGATGAAAGCGCGACCCTCCTTGGCCTGCTGCAGGGCGCGGGCCAGGATGTCGAAGGTGAGGCCGGTAGCCTTGTTGTCCATCTGCAGGGCGGTGATGCCCTCGGTGGTGCCGGTGACCTTAAAGTCCATGTCGCCCAGGAAGTCCTCGAGACCCTGGATGTCGGACAGGACCACGGTCTTGCCCTCCTCCTGGATCAGGCCCATGGCGATACCGGAGACCGGGCGCTTAATGGGCACGCCGCCGTCCATAAGGGCGAGCGTGGAACCGCAGGTCGAAGCCATCGAAGAGGAGCCGTTGGACTCCATGACCTCGGAGACGACGCGGATGGCGTAGGGGAACTCGTTCTCGTCGGGGAGCACCGGAAGCAGAGCGCGCTCAGCAAGGTTGCCGTGGCCGATCTCGCGGCGCTTGGGGCTGCCCATGCGGCCAGTCTCGCCGGTGCAGAACGGCGGGAAGTTGTAGTGATGCATGTAGCGCTTGCCCTCGGTAGGCTCGATGGTATCCAGACGCTGGCCCTCGTTGAGCATGCCGAGCGAAAGAACCGAGAGCACCTGGGTCTGGCCACGCTGGAACAGGCCGGAGCCGTGAACGAGCGGCAGGTAGTTGTCCTTCACCATGATGGGGCGGATCTCATCGGCGGCACGGCCGTCGACACGCTCACCGGTCTCGACGACCATGGTGCGCATGGCCTTCTTCTCGAGCTTCTTGAGCGCCACGGGGATCTCGCGCTCCCAAGCGGCCTGCTCCTCCTCGGTGAACTCGGCGCGGATGGACTCCTTCAGAGCCTCGACCTTACCGATACGGGAGAGCTTGTCGGCGTCACGAAGGGCGGCTGCCATCTCGTCGTAGTGGGCGAAGATGCGCTCCTGGACCTCCTCGACGGGCTGGTCGAGCGGGTACTCCTTCTTGACGATGGGGCCGTTGACCTGCTCCCACTCGGCGACGAACTCGTCCTGAGCCTGGCAGAAAGCGGCAAGGGCCTCCTGGCCAAACTTCATGGCGGCGAGCATGTCGTCCTCGGAGATCTCCTCGGCGCCGGCCTCGACCATCGAGATGAAGTCGGCGGATCCGCCCAGCTCCAGGTCCAGATCCGAGTTCTCGCGCTCCTCGTAGGTGGGGTTGACGATAAACTCGCCGGTCTCCACGTTACGGCCGATGCGCACGCAGGCAAGCGGGCCCTCGAAGGGCACGCCGCCGAGCGTCATGGCCAGGGAAGCACCCATGACGTTGATGACGTCAAAGGGGTTGACCTGGTCGGCGACAAGCGAGGTAGCGACGATGTGCACCTCGTTGCGGAAGCCGTCCGGGAAGCTCGGGCGAATCGGACGGTCGATCATGCGCGCGGTGAGCGTGGCCTTCTCGCTGGGACGGCCCTCACGCTTGAGGTAGCCACCCGGGATGCGGCCGGCAGCGTACATCTTCTCGTTGAAGTCGACGGTCAGCGGGAAGAAGTCGTAGTTCTTACGCTCCTTGGACACGACCACGGTGTCGAGCATCGTGGTGTCGCCCTGCTTGACCAGGCAGGCGCCGGTGGCCTGCTTGGCAAGCTCGCCCGACTCAAAGGTGTAGGTCTTGCCGTACAGCTCAAAGGTCTTGGATACGAGTGTCATTGTTCTCCTTTACCCCACAGGCCCCTTGCCTGCGGGCTTCTCATGTGACTTGGGCCCCCTGCCCCCGCCACGCTTCAGAGCGTGATTGTTCACGCCCTTACACAAAAAGAGCGCCCCGCTGCGCAGGACGCTCTTAGCATGTACAAATCCTACTGGATGTTGTCGCGGATGCCCAGAGCCTTGATGAGCTCACGGTACTCGACGATGTCGTTCTTCTTGATGTAGGAGAGAAGACGACGACGACGGCCGACGAGCATGAGCAGGCCACGACGGGTGTGGAAGTCCTTCTGGTGGGACTTCATGTGCTCGGTCAGCTCCTTGATGCGCTCGGACAGGATGGCGACCTGAACCTTGGGGTTGCCGGTGTCGACCGGGGTGTTACCGAACTGGGCAGTCAGCTCCGCCTTGCGCTCTTTGGAAACAGTCATTGTTTCACCTTTCGTTTTGCGTCGCCATCGGGCGACTCGATTCGCCTCGGACTGGGAAGCCGCCGGTGGAGCGAGCAACCAAGGTCGAGGTACTAACAGGCCGATATGTTACCACAAGCAGCCCGCCCCTGCGCATCATCACCGACCCAACATGAATTCCATCGCACGGAGGCGCTGATCGGTGTGCGTGACGGCCCAAACATGCGAAAGCCCGAGCAAGAATGCCGCCGTATGCGGGTCGATTCGCTCGGCCATGAGCGCATCGAAGGTCATGGACATGAGGGCGCGCAGCCATGCGGTCTCACCGGTCGACACCAGTTCGGCACCTGGAACGCTCGACGCGCACGACCCGCACATGAGACCGCCCGCCTGGGGTGAAAAATACGACAGCATGGGGTCTCCGCACAGCACGCAGGCCGAAAAATCGGGTCGATAGCCAACGTGCGACAGCAGCTTAAAGACATATGCCGCCACAAGTAGGTCCATATGCGCCGTGTCAAGCCCGCTGCCCACCAGGGCAAGCGCTCGCTGCGTGATGGCAAAGGTAAACGGGTCCTCGGCGTCCTCGAACGAGCACACGCGCGCAACCTCGGCGATCGCGCTTGCGGCGCAGGTCGTCTCGTAATCGGGCGCAGCGCCGAGCGGCGCCTCCATAAGCTCGGCCTGGGAAACCACGTCGAGTGACCGTCCATGTGCGAGCAGCATATCGACCGTACAGAACAGCTCGCAGCGCGCAGCCAGGCGTCCGCCGGGTTTGCGGGCGCCCTTTGCCACGGCACGAACCTGCCGCCCCCGCTCGTCAAGCATCGTCAAGATCAGGTCGGTCTCTTTGAGCTTCGTCTTGTCGAGGACGAGCACCTTGGTGCGATATGTCCGGGAGCCTGCCATGCGCGCCGCGCGTCCTTAGTCCTCGGCGTTGTAGCCAAAGCGGCGAATCTGGGCCTCGTCGTCACGCCAGCCGGCCTTGACCTTCACGTCCAGCTCCAAAAAGACCTGCGTGCCAAAAATGCGTTCAAGATCGCGTCGGGCGTCGATACCGATATGCTTGATCATCTCGCCGCCCTTGCCGATGATGATGCCCTTTTGGCCCTCGCGCTCGACGTAAATGGTGGCGTGCACGCGCAGCACCTTCTTGGTCTGCTCGAGCGCATCGCAGATCACGCCAACGGAGTGTGGAATCTCATCACGGGTGCGGCGCAAGACCTTCTCGCGCACAAACTCGGCAACGAGCGTCTCATCGGAAGCGTCAGTACCCATGTCCTCGGGGAACCAACGCGGACCCTCAGGCAAAAAGTGCGCAACGGTCTCTATAAAGGCATCGACGTTGAAGTTCTTAACCGACGACGTCACAATCTCGTCGTCATATTCCATAAGCTCGTGGGCAGCCTTAAGCTGCTCCATGACCTGTGCGGGGTCGGCCTCATCGGCCTTGGTGAGCACCAGGACCTTCTTGCAACGAGCGCATCTGACACGCTCGGCAACCCAGGCGTCTCCCCTGCCGATGGGCTTGGTGGCATCAATCAAAAACGCGACGACGTCGACATCGTTCAACTCGAACAGTGCGCTCTTGTTGAGCTCGGACCCCAGGCCGTCCTTGGGCTTATGAATACCCGGGGTATCGACAAAGACCAGCTGGTAGCCGGGACGGTTGACGACGGCGCGCATGCGACGGCGGGTCGTCTGTGCCACCGGCGAGGTGATGGCGACTTTTTTGCCATAGCAGGCGTTGAGCAGCGTGGACTTGCCG
Organism: uncultured Collinsella sp.; assembly: GCA_958420205.1. Lineage (GTDB taxonomy): Bacteria > Actinomycetota > Coriobacteriia > Coriobacteriales > Coriobacteriaceae > Collinsella. Next base: position 59,980 of record CATZIX010000006.1, read on the forward strand.
GCGTTGGGGCGTCCGACCAGGGCTACGAAGCCGCTGCGAAAACCGGGTTCAACGTCGCCAAAGCCCGCGAGGCTATCGTCCTCGTCGCACAGGGCGTCGAGCTCCTCGTCGCTCATGCCCTCAAACGGATCGAATTCCTCGACTTCCTCGTATGCTTCGGCCGCTTCGGCATCCGCCGCATCCAGGACCTCGTCGTCCAAAATTTCATCGATAGGCTGCATAGTGTCGGACATGAAAATCCCTTTCTAGATAAAGCCGAGCGCGTGGGCAAATACCAGCAAGCCCACAATCGCGGCGGTGATGGAAAGAACGTATACGGAGGCGGCGGCGATATCCTTCGCGCGCTTTGCCAGCGGATGGAGCTCCTGGGTCGCCAGATCGACAATCGCCTCCATGGCGGTGTTGCATAGCTCGCCGTGAATCACCAGGCCACAACAGATGATAATCGTGGCCCACTCGGCAATGTCGAGCCCCACGATGCAGCCGGCAATGACGGTGCACACGCCCGCAACGAGCATGACCTTAATATTGCGCTCGGTCTTGACGGCGGTGACGAAGCCCTCCATGGCGTAGGAGAACGACTTTAAGAAGGACGGATGGTCCTTGTTCGATCCGGGAATCATAGACGGCTCCTAGTCGTGGGCGTGGTTGGTGATGGGGCCGACGTGGACCAGCTTGGGGTCCTCGCCGCGCTCGAGCGCCAGATCGCGCAGGATGGCGTCCTCGCGGGCCTCCATGACCTCGGCCTCGTCGTCCTCGATATGGTCATACCCCAGCAGGTGCAGCATGCCATGCACGAGCATCAGGCGGCACTCGTCGGCAGGGGCATTGCCAAAGCCGGGGGCCTGACGGGCAATGACTTGCGGGGCCAGGATGATATCGCCAAGCTCAAGCGTCTCGTCGGCGGGAATATCCTCGTCAAAGGCCGAGTCGCATTCAAACGAGAGGACATCGGTGGTGCGGTCGATACCGCGCCACTCGTGGTTGAGCTCGTGCATCTCGTCCTCGTCGACATACGAAAGGGAAATCTCGACTTCACGCTCAACGCCTTCGGCGGCAAGCACGACCTCGCAGATGTGTTCTACCTCCTGCGCGTCGAGCAGCGTATCGAGCTCGGCATCGTTGCTGATCAATACACTCAACGGGACTCCTTTCGGTCGCGCGGGCGCTGCTCGCGCACGTCATCATAAGCATCATATGCCTCGACGATACGTCCCACCAGGGCATGGCGCACCACGTCGGCACGCTCGAGGTGAGAAAATGCGACATCGTCGACACGGCCCAAAATCTTCTCGACATCCGCCAAGCCACCACGACGGCCCACCAGGTCACGCTGGCTCAGGTCGCCGGTAATCACAAACTTGGAGTTAAAGCCCAGGCGCGTCAGAAACATCTTCATCTGCTCGGGCGTGGTATTTTGGGCCTCGTCGAGCACCACGAAGGCGTCGCTCAGCGTGCGGCCGCGCATGTAGGCAAGCGGGGCGATCTCGATCACGCCGCGCTCCATGAGCTCATCGGTGCGCTCGCGATCCATCATGCAAAATAGGGCGTCGTAGAGCGGGCGCATGTACGGATCGATCTTTTCCTCGAGGGTGCCGGGCAAAAAGCCCAGGTTCTCCCCCGCCTCGACAACCGGACGCGTCAAGATCAGACGGCCCACCTCGTGACGCTTGAGTGCGGCAACAGCGAGCGCCATGGCCAGATAGGTCTTACCGGTACCGGCAGGACCCAAGCCAAACGTGATGGTATTTGAGCGGATGGCATCCACATAGCGCTTTTGACCGAGCGTCTTGGGGCGAATGACGCGACCGCGATACGAAAGCAGCACGTCATCGCGAAGCGACGTAGCCTCGTGCTCACCGTCGCGCAAGACGGCCAGGCAGCGAGAGACATCGTCGGCAGAAAGCGTGCGCCCGGAAGCAGCCTCACGAAAGGCATGTTCGAAAAAACGCGCGACCAGTTCGACCTCGTCCGGGTCACCGCTCACGGCGATGCTGTCGCCACGGGCGACCACGTGGGCGCGAACTGAGCTCTCCAGCGCACGAAGGACGCCGTCGCCGGCACCCAAAACGCGCGAGGGGTCAATACCCTCGGGAACGGTAAGTCTAATCTTCGAGGCTTCCATGAACCTCCCTGCGTGCATGGACCAAGCCGGAATCATCGACTCCGATGATAGCAACATCGAGCAGGCACGGGGCTGTAAGTCCACAGGTATCGTCAAGACGGGCATGATGGAACGAGCCGAGCGTCAGGTTGTCACCATACTCGAGCACGGCACGCTCGACCGTGCCCACGCGACGACGAGCGTCGGCAATAGCGAGCTCCTGTGCGGCGGCCCGCATACGGCGGCTGCGCTCGGCCATAACCTCGGGTGGCACCTGGTCGGGCATGTCGGCAGCAAGGGTACCGGGACGCTTGCTGTAGCGGAACACGTGCATACGCGAGAAACCCACACGGCGGCACAGCGCCAGCGACTCCTCGAACTCCTCGTCCGTCTCACCAGGAAAACCGACGATGACATCGCACGAAAGGGACGCCTGGGGCAAGTTGGCGCGAATCATACGCACCGTGTCCTCAAAGGCCTCGGCGCTATAGGGACGGCCCATGCGATGCAGGGTCGCCGTGCAGCCGGACTGCACGGGCAGGTGCAAAAACGGGGCGATACGCTGCGGGTAGCGCGCCATAACCTTAAGCAGGCGCTCGGAGATATCCATGGGCTCGACCGAGGAAATGCGCACATGCGGAATAGACGTGCGCTCCATGATGGCCTCGAGCAGCTCATCGATTTCGACGTGCTCGTCGGTCGCGCTCTTGCCATCGTAGGCACCCAGGTTCACACCGGTCAGCACCACCTCGGGCACGCCGGCCTCCTGGGCCTCGCGAACTTGCTCGAGCACGGACTCGACGGGCACGGAGCGCTCGGGGCCGCGCGCCTTCCACACAATGCAATAGGTGCAGCGATGGTTGCAGCCATCCTGAATCTTCACGCCCAGGCGAGAGCGACCGAGCGCATCGACCACCTCGCCATCGCTGCAGGCGGGAACGCTATCGGACTCAACACCCAGCACCTCGCAAACACGTTCGGCGACATCTATCTTGGACGGCTCGGCAATCACGCGATCCGAAAGCTCCGACAGCTCCTCGGGATGCAAATTGACCACGCATCCGGTCACGACCACATAGGGCTCGTTTGGATGGGCCAGCGCATGACGGACGGCCTTACGGGTCTTAGCCTCGGCCTCGCCCGTAACGGCACAAGTGTTAATGACGATCAGATCGGCATCCTGGGGCTCCACAATAGCAAAGCCCAAGCGCATAAGATCGGCAGTGATACGGTCAGACTCAACCCGGTTGACACGGCAGCCGAGGTTGACGACGGAAATATGGGGTGCGAGCACGCGGGCTCCTTAATCGAGGATATCGTCGAGGGCACTCTTGATACGGTCGGTCACCGACTTCTTACCAGAAGCGACGTCATCGCCCATCTCATCGGCAAAAGCACGGAGCAGCTCGCGCTGCTTATTGGAAAGATTGGTGGGAACGACCACGCGCAGTTGCACGATCAGGCGGCCACGCGAACCGCCACCGCCAATGCGCGGCATGCCGTAATTATTGACGCTCACGGTGTCGCCGTACTGGGCGCCGGCGGGAACCGTCACCTTAACGACCTCGTCGGGCATAATGCCCTCGACCTCAATCTCGCAGCCGAGCGCAGCCTGCGCAATCGAGATATCGCTCACCAGGTACAGGTCATCACCGTTGCGCTTAAAGCGCTCATGGTCGGCGACGCGCACGTTGACAATCAGGTCGCCCGAAGGCTCGCCGCGAAGGCCGGCCTCGCCAAAGCCGCTCACACGAAGCTGGCGACCGGTCGAAACACCGGCGGGAATATCGATGTCGATCTTTTCGTGCGAAGGCGTACGACCCTGACCGTCGCAGGTCTCGCAGGGATGATCGATGACCGTGCCCTCGCCGTGGCAGTCGGGACAGGGCGAAGAAGACTGGACCTGGCCTAGGAACGAACGCTGGACCGTCGTGACATAGCCCGTGCCGTGGCAGCGGCTGCACTGCTTTTCCTGTGCGCCCTCGGCCCTACCAGTGCCGTTGCAATCCTCGCAGGGGGCAAGGCGGTCATAGCTGATCGTCTTTTTGCAACCGAGTGCCGCCTCCTCAAGGGTCACCGAAAGGGAGATGGCCATATCGCGGCCGCAACGACGCTCACGGCGATTTCGGGCGCCACCGCCGGCACCGCCGCCAAAGAACGACGAGAACAGGTCGTCCATGCCCATGCCGCCAAAGATATCGTTGATGTCGACATAGCCCGAGCCACCGGGGCCGTCCGCGGTGCCGTAACGGTCGTAGTTAGCACGCTTCTGCTCGTCGGAAAGAACGGAATAGGCCTCGTTGAGCTCTTTGAACTTGGCCTCGGCCTCGGGGTCGTCCGAAACGTCCGGGTGTACGGTACGGGCCTTCTTTAGAAACGCGCGCTTAATCGTCCGCGCGTCGGCATCCTTGTCGACGCCAAGCACCTCGTAGTAATCCCTATTTTCCGACACGACCGAATCCTTCCGACTTTCATTATTGTCACAGTGCGTCCTATACCCAAGCTGGGCCGGCCGCAAACAGAGGGTTTGATGTTATTGCATTCCGTAAGGCGAAAGCATGGCACGCTGCGAGCAGCTCGCAAACCAAACCGACACGAGCGCAAACATAAATCCGTTGGCAAAACCGTTGACAAACTGCATCGCGCCGCGCTTCCACCACAGCAGACTGCGATGCAGCACGCCATCCGAGAGCACCATAAACAGGCCCATGGCAAACGGAATAAAGCACATCACGGCAAAGGCCGAGAACACGCCCGAGATGGCCGATAGCACCAAAAACGGCGCCACGATGCCCATCAGGTAAAAACCGGTACGGGCCTTGCCTTCCAGACGCTCGGCCTCGACATGGGCGCGGCCGACCAGATCGCCGCCCGAGGCACCGTTGGTGCCGGCGTGACCCATGCCACCAATACGGACCTCATCCCCATCGTGCGTACCGGCAGGAAACTCAATCGTCTGCTCGGAGGTCACACGGGTTCGCCCGCTGCCGCCGCAATCGGGGCAGGGATCGGCGACGACCTTACCGGAACCGCCGCACTCGGGGCAGACCGACTGAAACGTGCCGGCGCCAAACAGGAAAGACAGGTCGACGTCGATGTGGCCGCGACCACCGCAGCTCGGACAAGTATGTGCATGCTCGGACGAAACAGAACCCGAACCTCCGCAGTGACCACAGGTATCGAAGCGCGTATAGCGGACGGTCTTGCGGGCACCGCCCTTGGCCTCCTTGGCGTCGAGCTTGATATCGACAACCACGTTGGCGCCGTTCTCGGGATTGTAGGCAGCCTGCCCGCGACGCGGCTGGCCCCAGGCGCCACCAAAGGGAAAGCCGCCCTCAAAGGGATTGCCATAGCCCGCGCTACCGGCGTAGCCGCCGCCATAGGGAGAAGCCGTAGGAGCGCCGGCGAAGGGATTGCCCGAGCGCATGGCGTCGTAGCGCGCACGCTTCTGCTCGTCCGAAAGCACGGCATAGGCCTCGGAAACCTCTTTGAACTTTTCCTCGGCATCCGGTTCTTTGTTGACGTCCGGATGGAGCTTGCGGGCCTTTTGCTGGAAGGCCTTCTGTATATCACGCGAGGTGGCGTCCTTGGAGACACCCAAAATCTCGTAGTAATCTTTTTCGTTCATCGTCGCCATGCGCGGCAACCTCCTGCTCACAGCAGCGTATATATTGCGGTAATTCTACCCGAGCGGCCTAGGCTAGACCCCAAAACAGCTCGAACAGCACATTTCCATCGAGCCAGCCCAAGTGGCTGGGCGCCAAACGAGCACGGACGCGACCTGCGATAACGTCTTTCGAGGCGACGCGCTCCGCAAGCCCCTCAACGCCATCGGGCACCCAAGTGGCAAGACCCAACTCGAGCGCACGGTCACAGGTCGCCGCCAACTCATCTGCAGCGATCACGTTTGCCGAGCGAACCAACAGGTCGGGCCCAATGCCACGCGTCATGCGGCAGGCGAGCATCAAATCCTCGGCCGCAGCCTCGCGCTGCGACAGATACTCGGCATCAAACGTCGTCGCGGCATCGTCGCGTTGCACCAAGCGCACGCGATATGCATCGCCGCGAGCGGGCACGTCGGGAAACAGCCCGGCCAGGCGATCGAAATCCTCGGCGTCGAGCATACCGGCGGCAGAGCGACCCAAGCCCAGATAGCCCTGTCCGGTCCAATAGGCAATGTTGTGGGCACACTCATGGCCGTCGAGCGCGTAGCTTGCCACCTCATACGGGTGATAGCCGGCCGCACCCAGGCGCTCGCGCGCCGCATCCATGCATGCAGCCTGAAAATCCTCGTCGGGCTCAAGCGACTCGTCGCGACACGCCATGCGGTAGAGCGGCGTGCCCTCCTCAAGCGTGAGCGGGTACACCGATACGTGATGCGGCGCCGCCGCCAACACGCCATCGAGCGTGCGCTGCCAGCTTACGGCGGTCTGCCCGGGAAGGCCACACATCAGGTCGCAGGACACATCGAGCCCTGCGTCCTTAACCATCGTGATGGCAGCGAGCGCCCGATCGGCATCGTGAATGCGACCGATGGCGGTAAGTTCGGCGTTATCGAGCGTTTGCACGCCCAGAGAGACGCGTGTGACACCAACCTTGGCAAGCGCAGCGGTAAGCTCGGCGGTCAGCGACTCAGGATTGGCCTCGCAGGTAAACTCAACGGGCTTGCACCACGCAGAGATACGTCGGGCAAGTTCTACCAGGCGCTCCCCCGCCAGCGACGGCGTGCCGCCGCCAACATAGACGGTACGGATCTGCGCAAGCGCCCCGACGTCTCCAAAGGCATCAAGGCGCGCATACAACTGCTCAAAATAGGCATCGAGCGCAGCGCTCAGGTCGCACGGAGCAAAACTGCGCGAGTCAAAGTCGCAGTACCGGCACTTTTGGGCGCAAAACGGTACGTGCATGTACAGCGCGGTAACGGCCACCCTTAGGCCTCCAGCGGATGCGCGGGCACCGACTCGCCGGCGGCAAGTGCGGCCTCGCAGGCCACCACATCGCGCTCGATATCATCGACCAATGCCATGAACTCCTCGTACGTGGAGCAGCGCACCACCTGGGCGCGCCAGGCCGCAGCATGGGGCATGCCCTTTAAATACCAACTCGCGTACGTACGGGCACGCGACATGAGCGGCAACAGCTCGTGCGTGAGCGTCAGGTGCTCGCGCAGGGCGCCCAGTCGCTCGACCGAGCTACGCACCGGTACCGGCGTGCCATCGAGCGCAAGGGCGCGGGCATCGCCGAACACCCAGGGGTTACCATAGATACCGCGCGCGATGAACACCGCGCTGGCACCCGAGCTTTGCAGATGCTCCGCGGCATCCTCGGCCGAGAAAACATCGCCCGAACCGATAACGGGAATCTCGACGGCGTCGGCCACCTCATCGACGACCGACCAATCGGCCTGGCCCGTATAGAGCTGCGTGGCACAGCGACCATGTACCGCCACCGCAGCGGCCCCTGCCCCCTCGAGCATCTGGGCAAACGTCGCGGCATTGCGATCCTCGGCATAAAAGCCTTTGCGAATCTTGACGGTCACGGGCACGTGCGCCGCGCCGACCGCCGCCTCGACGATCTGCTCGGCCAGCTCGGGCGTACGCATAAGCGCCGAGCCCTCGCCCTTGGTGACGACCTTGCGAGCCGGGCAGGCCATGTTGATGTCGATCAGCGACAGGCGATCGCCCACGCGTTCCTCGACGGCAGCGACGGCACTCGCAAACTGTTCGGGCTTGGAGCCAAAGAGCTGCACGCAGATCTGCTGCTCCTCATCGGCAGGCAGCACCAGACGCCACGTCTTATTGCTGGCATAGGCAAGACCCGCCACGCTCACCATCTCGCTGTAGGCAAGATGGGCACCGCGGCGGCGGCACATGATGCGGTAGGCGGGGTCGGTCACGCCAGCCATGGGAGCCATAAGGAACGGCTGCTCGGCATAGGCACCCAGCAGCCGCGTACTATATTCAGAAAGCGCCATGGAACCTACTCGTCCACCTTGAGGATCGCCATAAAGGCCTCCTGCGGGACCTCGACCGAACCGATGGCCTTCATGCGCTTCTTGCCCTCTTTCTGCTTCTCGAGCAGCTTGCGCTTACGCGAGATATCGCCGCCGTAGCACTTAGCAAGAACGTCCTTGCGACGCGCTTTGACGGTGGAACGGGCGATAATCTTGTTACCGATGGCACCCTGAATAGGCACCTCGAACAGCTGGCGCGGGATGATTTCCTTGAGCTTGTCGCACAGACCGCGGGCCAGGCCATAGGCCTTGTCCTTGTGCACGATAAACGAAAGCGCATCAACCTCGTCGCCCGAAAGCAGGATATCGAGCTTGACGAGCTCGGAAGGACGATACTCGTTAAACTCATAGTCGAGCGAGGCATATCCCTTGGTACGGCTCTTGAGCTGATCGAAAAAGTCCAGGATGAGCTCCGCCAGCGGCATATCAAAGCGCATCTCGACCGATTTGCTCGTGAGATGGATCATGTCGGTTGTAATGCCGCGGTGCTCGATAGCGAGCTGCATGACAGCGCCCGTATACTCGGGCGGGCAGATAATTTTGACCTTAAGGTAGGGCTCCTCGATGCGCTCGATGCGCGTAGCCTCGGGCAGATCCTGCGGGCTGCGGACATCAATCATCTCGCCGTCGGTCTTATAGACGTGATAGTCCACCGAAGGGCTCGTGGCGATGAGGTCAAGGTTGAACTCGCGCTCCAGGCGCTCCTTAACGACCTCCATATGCAGCAGGCCTAAGAAGCCCACGCGGAAGCCAAAGCCGAGCGCCACCGAGGTCTCGGGCTCCCACACCAACGACGGGTCGTTGACATGCAGCTTATCGAGAGCGTCGCGCAGATTCTCGTAATCCTTGTTGTCGATCGGGAACAGGCCCGTGTAGACCATGGGCTTGGCCTCGCGGTAGCCAGGAAGCGGCTCGGGGCAGGGATTCGACGCCCACGTAAGGGTATCGCCCACGCGAACGGCCTCGGGGTCCTTCAGGCCCGTGACCACGTAGCCCACCTCGCCGACCGTCAGCGCATCGACCGGGGTCTCGGCGGGACGCTTGACGCCCACGCCATCGACCAAAAAGTCGCCCTCGGCCTGCATCATAAGCAGGGTATCGCCCTTTTTGATGGAACCGTCAAACACGCGGACTGTGGCGACGACGCCGCGGTACTCATCAAAATACGAATCCAAGATGAGCGCCTTGAGCGGCGCGTTCGCATCGCCCTTGGGCGGAGAGATCAAAAATACGATGGACTCCAGCAAATCGTGAATGCCCTCGCCGGTCTTGCCCGATACGCATACGGCATCGTCGGCAGGGATCGCCAGGTCGTCCTCGATCTCGGTCTTGACCTCGTCGGGGTGCGCCGAGGGCAGGTCGATCTTGTTGATAGCGGGCACGATATCCAGGTTGGCGTTCATGGCGAGCGTCGCGTTGGAGACGGTCTGCGCCTCGACGCCCTGCGTGGCGTCGACGACGAGCACCGCGCCCTCACAGGCGGCCAGCGAACGCGAGACCTCATAGGTAAAGTCCACGTGGCCCGGCGTATCGATCAGGTTGAACTGATACGTCTCGCCATCGTCGGCGTCATAGGAGACGCGAACGGCGTTGGACTTGATCGTGATGCCGCGCTCGCGCTCGATATCCATGGTGTCGAGCAGCTGCGACTCCATGTCGCGCTCGTCGACGGTATGGGTGAGCTCGAGGATGCGGTCACTGATCGTGGACTTGCCATGGTCGATGTGCGCAACGATCGAGAAGTTGCGGATGTGGGAAATGTCAATTGAAGTATTCATGCGGACTATCTTACCCGAGCGGTACAAAAAATGGAGCCTGTTCCATAAAACAGGCTCCATTTATGCGCGTAATCTGTGTGGTGTGAAATTTACAACTTAGGCGTTGATGCTGTTCACGAGCTTGGCAAGACCGGACTTGCGGTTGGAAGCCTGGTTCTTGTGGATAACATGCTTGGCGGCAGCCATGTCGAGACGCTTGGTGACGGTCTTGAGGGCAGCCTGGGCCTTCTCGGCGTCGCCCTCGGCGACGGCGGACTGGACGTGCTTGGTCAGCGTCTTGAGCTCGGACTTGACAGCCTTGTTACGCATGCGAGCTGCCTCATTGGTGCGGATACGCTTCTTCTGAGACTTGATGTTTGCCACTTCTGGAGTTCCTTTCGAGTTCCTTGCAAAAAATGTATGACACCTCTGAGACACGGTGAGGTCATGCAAGCGCCTACTATAGCACGCTCCCCCTCAAAGGGATAGAACGAATTTGTCAAATAGGCAGGTATCATCACGATTTTCTCAAGATGTTCGCAATCCAGAGCAAAAGCGCGGTCTGGGAATCGGCCGAACCCTTCAGTGCAAGCTCCACATCGACCGCACCCTCGAGCGCAGCGACAAGCTCCGCCATCGAAAAGCGGCGTGCCCAGGTAAGGTGATTTTTGACCTGCCAAGCCTGAAGCTTGAGCGTCGCGGCAAGCTCACGACCCTGCCCACGCGCATCGAGCGCCTTGGCAACGATAAGCTCGCGAATACGCCCGCACAGCAATGTGTAAGTCCACACGTAGCTCTTGGCGGGCAGTAGATTGAAGAGCTCAAGCGAGCGGCGCATGTCACGGGCCGAGACCGCATTGAGAAAGTCCCAGGGCTGGACTTCGGCCGTGCGCACGATCCAGCGCTCCACATCGGCAAGCTCAATTTGCGGCCCCTCGACCGTCTGGGCGAGCTTGGCCAAGTCGTTATCGAGCATGCGGGTGTTCTCACCCGAGCGCGAAACGAGCTCCTCGGCGGCCGCCGTCGAGATGGACTTTCCGTGCTGCGTCGCCATCTGCTGCACGCGGCGCGGGAGCTCCCAGCGCTTGGTGCCCGAACAATCGATCACGGCCTTCTTGTCAATCTTGGCGATCGCCTTGTACAGGCGCGTGTTCTTGGCAAGCGAATCGGCGATTATGAGGCAAACCGTCGTGGGACTGGGACTCGCCAGATACTCGACAAGCGGCTCAGAGATCGCTTTGGCGAGTTTTGAGCAGCCGTCAAGGATTACCAGGCGAAACTCGCTGCCCATGGGAAAGGTGTTGAGCGATCCAATAATCGACTCGATATCGGGGTCTTTGGTCATATCGCGCTCGTCGAGGTTGAACTCGACCATGCCCGTCTTTTCCAGACGCGCCTTCATACGCGAGACGGCGTGGTCGCGTTTGACTCCATCGGTACCGACGATCAGATATGCCGGCAACAGACCGGTTTCAGACATCGCGCTCCCCTCCCGCAGGCTCTCGTGTTCGTACCGTGCCATTCTAGCCCAGGGGCTTATCCCGCGCCAACGGCAGCATCACGGTCGCTGGCATCGCATGGCAAATCCGGTTACGGTCGGCGAGACGGTGATGTCTCCTTGTTCGATGGTGCATGCGAACGCGCCGCCCGCATCGCGAACGGCATCGATGCAGACATCGGATGGATGGCCGTAGCGGTTGCCCTCGCCCGCACTCGCGATAGAGAGCTCGGGCTTAAGCGTTTCCAGCAGGTCAGTGTCGACGGATACTTTTGAGCCGTGATGCCCCAGCTTGAGCACATCGATATCGCCCACCTCCTGTACAAACTCGCGCTCCTGATCGAGCTCGGCATCACCAGTCAACAGCATACGCAAGCGCTTTCCTTCCTGAGCATAGGAGAGCAGCAAGACAAGCGAGTCCTCATTGCCCTCGCCATCCACCGTGTCAAACGGCCACATCACACGAGCCCGAAATGTGCCGATATCGACCGTGTCTCCACGGGCCACCTGCCGATACGTTACACCGGGGCGATTCAGGACCTCGGCAGGCGCGCCGTCAAGCGCATCGGCCGCAACCGCAATGGTTCCAACCGAAAACTGATCGAGCACATCGGGAAGACCGCCCCAATGGTCTTCGTCCCAATGCGTTACGAAGACGGCGTCGATATGGTGGACGTTATTACGAGCCAACGCCGAAACCACGCGCTCATCGAGCCCACAGTCGACGAGCGCCACAGCGCTGCCTTGACGAACCAGAATCGCATCGGCCTGACCAACATCGAGGACCGTCACCGAAGGCGGCGCGCATCGATCCCAATAGACATACGGAACAGCCGCCGCAAGCATCAAACACAGCAGCCCCACTGCCATGGGCCGCGCGCGGGGACGTGGCCACCAGACCAAGAGGACCGCCAGCGCAAACGGCACCACGTATACCAAGGGCGTATCGGGCGGCACGCTTACGGATGCGCCCGGAACGGCAGCAAAGAGCTGCTCAAAGAACAGGGCGCAGCGTGCGACAATCATGGGCACCACGAGCGCCCCGTGACGCAGCAGCGGCACAAGCGAGCAGGGCACCAACACAACCGATACAGCGAGCAGCACGCTTACCACCGGACCGATCACAGCATTTGCAAGCGGGGCAATGAGTGAAAACGTCCCAAATGCGGGAATGGTTACGGGAAGTGTCGCCAGCTGCGAGCACAGCGTGACAGACAAAATACTGGCGAGGCCCGGTGGCACACCCAGCTCGCCCAAGGCGTAGGTAGCGTAGGGGCAAAAACAAAGAATGGCGAAGACACTGGCGCACGATAGCTGAAAACCCATCTCGAACAGTACTGTCGGCCGGAGCAACACAAAGATTGCCATGGTCAAAAATAGAGCCGAGAGGCCATGCCGACGACGCCCGGCGCCGTTGGCGACAAGCGACGCCGCCACCATAGAGCACGCGCGCACGGCCGAGGGCGAAGCGCCAGTAAAAACGGCATAGGCAGCGAGGGCCAGCACCAACAGCCCCCGCTGAAGCCCACGAGAGAGACGCGTCTTTTGCAGGGCGCTCTCAATCACAAAACCGACGATGGCAAGATGGCTGCCCGAGACGGCGACGAGATGTGCGGTGCCCGTTACCGAAAACCAATCGCCCGCCGGCTGGGCACGCAGCTCGGCCGAGCATCCGCAGACAACGCCGGCAATGAGCGAGCGCGCTGGATCGGTCGCGGGCGCGATAACGGCAAGGAGCTCGTTTCGAAGCCGAAGCAACGGCCCTAGAGAGCCCTCGTCGATCGATACCAACCGGACGACTTTAACCTTTCGAAGCTCGCCCCGAAGCAAGCGTGAGCGCCCATACGCATCATTCTCAAAGCGCGAAATTCGACCGATGGCACGCACATGCGAACCGGCGCCGAGCTCACGATCACACGACAGCCGTACCTGACCCAAACGCTTTTCGCTCGCATACGCATCGCAGGTATAGGAGTACACACCGTCATTGATGGACGGATCGCCTTGTACATAAAATTCGAGATTGCTCGCAGCCCGATTATCCAGTGCCCTCGATGCGTGCAGCGCCCCTATCGCCCAGCCCGTGGACACGAAAGCTCCCGCCACGAGGCCGAGAGCCGCGGCATACAGCCATCGCTTCCACCGCACAAGGCGTATGCAGGACCGAGCCAATACGATGCACGCCGCAGCCGCAACGGGAATGGCCATAAGCAATGTGACGGGCGCTGTCCGCTCTCCCAGCAGCACATCGGCTGCCACGTTAAGTACCAGACCACAGCTCGCACACAAGCCGGCACAAAGGGCTATGGACCACGGCATCAATGGGCGCGGTGGCATCACATGCTCGCGCTCGGTCGCACTCATACGCAGATGCAATCTTTAATTTTGGCGAGCTTCTTCTCACCGATCCCCGATACGCGCATAAGGTCATCAACCGAGACAAAGGCCCCGTTTTGCGTCCGTTCGTCGATAATTGACTGGGCCATAGAAGGCCCGATGCCCGAAAGCGTCTGCAGCTCCGCCGCACTTGCCGTATTGATGTTCACGAGCCCCGACGAAGACCCCGCACCAGAAGCCACGGCGGCGCTGTCGGCCCCGCCGACCGTCGCAGCCGTTTGTTGCTCCCCCACCGTCGGAACATAGATCTTTTGACCATCTGTGATCTTGGACGCACGATTAAGCCCTGTCACATCCGCCTCGGCCGTAAGCCCTCCGGCGGCATCGATCGCTTGGGATACCCGTGCTCCATCTTTGAGCCGGTACACGCCTGGCCTCACAACGGCGCCATCAACATCGACGTACACCTCGGCAGCAGAAGAGCTCTTGGCAGACGACTCATCGGCATCGTCAGGTGACGCATCCCCGGCCCCGTGCACATCCGAGGCGCCCGCCTCATCACTACGCTCAAACGAAACGTTGCTGGAGTGGCCACCAAAACTTGCCATCGCCAAGCCGCACGCGGCGGCAATGACAACCAGAATCGCCACGACCACCGCCTTATGGCCGAGCAGCTTTTCTGCCCAGCGATCCATCCGTTTAACCCGTTCGTGTTGCTCGCGCTGCGCCATAGCAAACACCTCCCAACACCATCGTGTCAGGAAACGAGCGCCGCAGCCTCCGCACGTCCACACCGGTTATCGCGGTCAAACCAAAAGCTGACCAAAACCTTGCGGAAAAGCGTCCATTTATTCAAGCACACGTCGACAAATGAACCGTTTATCGCCTAATGTCCAGATAGAAAAAGACCGACGATGCAAAATCACCGCCGGTCTATACACAACATTATTCGTGATCTTGGTAGATCTCACGTGGAGCGAGCTCGGAATGTTTGCGTTTTAAGGTCTTAGGGGCCTTATACGTGTTGCTGGAGAAGTCGATGTACTCGGTCTGCTTAAGCAGGCGCTCGATCATCTCCTCGTGGTCGAACAGCTCCCAGGCCTCGTGCACGGCATCGAGTTTGGCGTGTGTCTCGGGACGGCGCGGCATATACAGCGTGCAGCAGTCGGGAGCGGCCTCAGTCGAGATATCGAACGTACCGATCTCCTCAGCGCGTGCGATGATCTCTTGCTTGTCCGAACCGATCAGCGGACGAAACACGGGGATCTTCACGGCCTCATTGACGGCCATGATGTTCTCGAGCGTCTGGGAGGCAACCTGACCGAGCGATTCACCAGTCACGATAGCCTTGGCGCCCTCGATATGCGCAATGCGCTCGGCAACCGAATACATGATGCGACGATACATGATCACGCGCAGGTTGCTGGGGCAGGTCACCGAGATCTCACGCTGGCAATCGCCAAACGGCACCACGTACAGGCGGCCGATCTGAACACCCGGCTCAAGCGCACGGATGATGTCCTGCACCAGGTACTCGCTCGTATCAGGCGTCTGCGGACGACCGGAGAAATGTACCGGCACGCACACCGCGCCGCGACGCGCGAGCATCCAGGTCGCCACCGGAGAATCGATGCCCGACGACAGAAGCGTCACGACCTTGCCGGCAGATCCCACCGGCAAGCCACCCACGCCGCGCTCGGAGCGCGCATACACGTAGACGCTACCCTGGACCACCAGCACGTGCACCATCGCGTCGGGGTCGTGCATCTGGACCTTTTTGTCGGGAAACGCCTCGCACAGCACCTCGCCAACCTGTCGATTGATATCAATCGAGGTGAGCTCGAAGTCGGTGTTCGAGCGCTTGGCATGCACCTTAAACGACTCGAAGGGACCAAATTCGCGCAGCGCCTTCACGGCGGCGGCGCAGTATTCCTGCGGGTCGCGGTTCGTGTGATATGCCAGGGACACGCGGGCAACGCCGGGGACGGTGCGAATGACGCGCGCCGCCTCGTCGGCCTGATGCTCGTTAAAGGTCACGAGGATATAACCGGAAATTCGAGACACGGCATTCACGGAAAAGGCGGCCAAGGCCGCCTTGATGTTATCCATGAGGATATGCTCAAAATGTGCGCGGTTCTTGCCCTTCAGTCCAACCTCGTGATAGTGGACCAGGCAGACGCGGGCTGCCATTTAGGCTTCAGCAACCTTGTGGCCGAGCGCCTTCTCGTAACGGGCCTCGTCGTAGGAGATATCGCCGTCGACGATCTCGTCCATAGCCATCGAGATGGTATCGGCGCCGGAGAGCGCAATGGTGATGTCGTCGACATCCTGGACGGCGAGCACGCGGTTGTGCTGGCCACGCAGCATGCTGTTAATGTCGCAAGCGCGCTTGGAGGCAAGCGAGGCGAGCAGGAAGCGGTTGTGATCGGTCTTCTCCAGAAGATCGTCAATGCAAGGCTTTACAACGGACACGGACCTCAGATCCTTTCATGCATATCGAGAACGCGAACGAGCTCATCGGTCGCGCGGTCGAGATCGTCATTAACCACGACGTCGTCGTAGCGGTCGGCAAGGGCAAGCTCATGGGCGGCGTTTGCCATACGCAGCTCAATCGTCTCGGGCGTCTCGGTACCGCGACCGACCAGGCGATCGCGAAGCACCTCGAGCGAAGGAGGCTTGATAAAAATCAGCACGGCCTCGGGGAAACGCTCCTTGACCTGCAGGGCTCCCTGGACATCGATCTCCAAGATCAGAGACGAGCCAGAGGCGAGCTTGGATGTGACCTCGCTCACCAACGTGCCGTAGCAGTTGCCGTGGACCTCGGCCCACTCAACAAACTCACCGTTTGCCACGCGGCGGTCGAACTCCTCGCGCGTCAGGAAAAAGTAGTTGACGCCGTCGACCTCACCTTTGCGTGGTGCTCGCGTGGTAGCCGAAACCGTCAGGCCCAGGTTCGAGCGACGCTCGCGCACACGAGTGACGAGCGTGCCCTTGCCTGCACCTGACGGTCCAGAAATCACAAAGAGCTTTGAATCCTGAGCGCTCACTTATTTGGTCAGCTGCTCGAGGAGCTGCTCGCGCTGACGGACGCCGAGGCCCTGGACGCGACGGGTAGCAGAGATGCCGAGCTCCTCCATGATCTTGGCGGCCTTAGCCTTGCCATAACCGGGGAGAGACTCGATGAGGGTGGAAACCTTCATGCGGGAAGCGATGGGGTCATCGGAGTTGAGCACGGACTCGAGGGACTTCTCGCCCTTCTTGATCTGCTCGCGAAGCTCAGCGCGGGCGTGACGTGCGGCGGCAGCCTTCTCAAGAGCCTGCTTGCGCTGCTCGTCGGTAAGCTGAGGGAGTGCCATTCGAACCTCCAAATAGTTGGGTTATATCTGATGCAATAATTGGCATTTTAGCACGTCAAACGCACTAAATGCCCAATCGACGGCATCATAGGTTAGACGATACCTGCGAAAAGTGCAATATACGGAGGTCAAAGTTGAGCCCCTGACCTGCGATTCCACACAAAGGATGGGAAAGTTTTCGCAGGAACAGGGGCTAATTTGTGCTAATGAGACCCAAAAGTGGTGACTTGAGGGAATCTTTTAGGCGACGTTTTCGACCAGCTCGGCAACGATAGCGTCAAAGGCGGCAACCGGGTCGTCGGCACCGGTGATGGGTCGGCCGACCACGATGTGGCTCGCACCGCGCTCGATAGCCTGGGAGGGCGTCGCCACGCGGGATTGATCGCCCAAGGCGGCGCCCACCGGACGCACGCCCGGAGTCACGATCAGCGCGTCGGGGCCGAGCAGCTCACGCATGTCATGGGCCTCCATCGGCGAGCACACGATGCCGTCGATGCCGTTGGCCTGGGCAAGCTTTGCCAGGCGGGCGGCTTCCTCGGCCACGGGCGACTCGACGCCAATCTCGGCCAGCGACTCCTGGTTCATGCTCGTGAGCACGGTAATGGCAACGAGTTTGGCGCGGTCTTCGCGCGCCTCCTCGGCACCCTCACGGCACGCAGCGAGCATGGCACCAGAACCCAAACCATGGACCGAGAGCAGGTCGGCACCGGCAAGCGAGGCCGAACGGGCGGCACCGCGCACCTGATGCGGAATGTCATGGAACTTGAGGTCGAGGAAGACCTTAAAGCCCAGGTCCTTGAACGTCTTGACGATCTCGGGGCCCTCAGCGTAATAGAGCGTCATGCCGACCTTGAGCCAGGCGGCATGACCAGAAAGCTCGTGGGCGAGCTCGAGCGCACGCTCACGGTCGCAGTCGAGAGCGACGATAACGCGGTCGCGGGCATCGGTCTCTAGCATTCGAAAGCACCTACCAGCTCGTTGATGTCCTTCACGCCCTGGGACTCGGCCCAGGCCTCGAGCTCGCGCGCAATCTTAATCGAAGCGCACGGATCGACGAAGTTGGCCATACCGACCGACACGCAGGTGGCGCCGGCCAGGATAAACTCGGCCGCGTCCTCACCTGTCATGACGCCGCCGACGCCATTGATGGGGATATCGACAGCCTGGGCGACCTCCCAGACCATGCGCACGGCGATATGGTGGCACAGCGGGCCCGAAAGGCCGCCCTTGGGCTTGGCAACGCGGGACTTGCGAGTGTGCACGTCAATAGCCATGCCCTGGATGGAGTTGATGACCGAAAGGCCGTCGGCGCCGGCGGCCTCGAGAGCCTTGCCAATCTCGGCGACGTTGACCGGAGCCATTTTTACGAACAGCGGCTTATCAGTCACCTTGCGGCAAGCAGCCATAACAGCAGAGGCGCCCTCGGGCGTGGAGCCCATGGCGGCACCGCCGGCGGCGATATTGGGGCAGCTCACGTTGATCTCGTAGCCGGCAGCCCAGGGGCATAGCTCGACATACATCTCGAGCGCGCGCACAAACTCATCAACGGAGTGGCCGGCGACCTGGCAGATGACCTGGCAGCCGTCCTTGGAAAGCTGTTCGAGCCACGGGCCGGACTCACGGGCAAAGGCGGCCACACCGGGGTTCTGAAGGCCCACGGAGTTGATCATGCCGCCGGGAATCTCGGCCATGCGGGGCGCGGGGTTGCCGGGCCAGGGCTCGGCAGCGCAACCCTTGGTGGTGATGGCGCCCAGCTGGGAAACATCAAAGAAGTTCTGGAACTGCCATCCGTAGCCAAAGGTACCGGCTGCGGTGTTGATGGGGTTCTGCATCTTGACGCCGCCGAAATCGACGGCCATGTTCACGGTACCCACTAGAAGACCACCACCTTGGAAGCATCGAACACGGGGCCGCACATGCAGGCGCCCTTCATACCGTCGACCGTCTCGACATTGCAGGTGTTGCAGGCGCCAAAGCCACAGCTCATCATGCGCTCAAGCGACACCTCGCAGTACGCACCGGCCTCGGCGGCAGCGGCGGCGACCTTCTTCATCATGACAGCGGGGCCACAGCTGGCCACATAGTCGTAGCCGCCCTCGCCGAGCAGCTCAGCTGCCGGGTCGGTGCAAAAACCGTGCGTGCCCAGCGTGCCATCATCGGTGCACACGTTAACCGTGGCGCCCAGCGCGCGGAACTCATCGACACCCACGGCCTTGGAAGCGGTGCCAAAGCCCAAGCAAACGTCGACATCCACGCCCTGCTCGGCAAGCTTGCCGGCAAGGCACAGCACGGGCGGAACACCGATGCCGCCCGCCACGAGCAGCGCCTTCCTGGTGCCCTCGGGAACAAGCCAGCCGCGGCCGCCAGGGCCCAGCAGATTAGAGGTGGAACCGGGGGCCATCTGCGACAGGCGACGGGTGTCGTCGCCCACGACGGCGTACCACAGCTCGACGGTACCGGCCTGGGCGTCGGCGCGATAGAAGCTCAGGGGCACGCGAAGCAGCGAGGACGCATCGCCGGGCACGGCAATGTTCACAAACTGACCGGGCTTGAGCGCACTTGCAAGCTTGGGGGCCGAGATGACGAGCGAGAAGATGCCGTCGGCGATCTCCTGGTTCGATACGACCTCGAAGTCGTGCATGCGTGCAGTGGAAGGTGTGGGCATAGACGCTCCAATCCCCCATGCGGTTGCATGGTCAAAACGAACAGAAAGCGCGGCACCGCAAGGGCACCGCGCACAAAAACGATAAGGCTATGCTAGCAGATGCAGCCGTCGGCAAGCGTCTGTTTACCGCCGACAAACACATCGGTGGCTCGACCGGTGAGCGTACGGCCGGCAAAACCGGAGTTCTCGGCGCGCGACTCGTAACCGTCCTCGCCGACCGTCCAGGTGGCAGCGGGATCGAACACGGTCAGGTCGGCAACGGAGCCCGCCTTGACCTGAACCTGGTCGAGGCCCAGGATCTCACGCGGTTTGATGGCCATGAGCTCGACCATGCGGCCCATGCTCATCTTGCCCGTGTTGACCAGCTCGGTGAGTACGAGCGACAGCGAGGTCTCGAGGCCGATCATACCAAAGGGCGCAAGCTCGAACTCACGGGCCTTCTCCCACGGGGTGTGAGGAGCGTGATCGGTGACGATAACGTCGACGGTGCCGTCGATGACGCCCTGACGGATGGCCTCGGCATCCTCCTCGGTACGCAGCGGCGGGTTGACCTTGAGCGAGGTGTTGTAGGTCTCGTCCAGGTCGTTCTCGGTCAGGAACATGTGGTGCGGGGTGGCCTCGCAGGTAACCTGAACGCCAGCGGCCTTACCGGCACGCACGATCTCCAGGCCATGGGCGGTGGAGATGTGCTGGATGTGCAGCTTGGCACCAGTCAGCTTGGCGATCTCGATGTCGCGGGCGATCTGGAGCTCCTCGCCGGCAGCCGGCCAACCCTCGAGAGCCAGACGGGTCGAAACCTTGCCCTCGTTGATCTGGCCGTGGCCGACCAGGTCCTCGTCCTGGCAGTGGCTCATAAAAACCTTGCCGAACATCTTGCCGTAGTCCATGCAGCGACGGAGCATGCCCGCGCCCTGCACGCCGCGACCGTCGTCGGTGAAGGCGACGGCGCCGTGGGCAACCATATCGCCCATCTCGGACATGGCCTCGCCCTTAAGACCGCGGGTCATGGCGCCCGACGGATAGACGCGGCAGTGACCGACCTCGGCAGCACGGGACTTGACGAACTCCACGACGGTGCCGTTATCGGTGACGGGATCGGTGTTGGGCATGGAGCACACGCCGGTAAAGCCGCCCTTGGCAGCCGCGCGGGTGCCGCTCTCGATGTCCTCTTTGACCTCGTAGCCGGGCTCGCGAAGGTGAACGTGCATATCCACCAGGCCGGGGACGAGGTACTTGCCGGAAAGGTCGCGGACCTCGGCTCCCTCGACGGCGAGTTTCTCGCCGACCTCGGCGATCTTGTCGCCGTCAATCAGGACGTCAACGACACCGTCAAGCTCGACGGACGGGTCGACGACGTGGGCATTCTTAAGAAGCAAGGCCATTATCGGCACCTCCAAGCAGCAGATACAGGATAGCCATACGCACGCAGATACCGGCGTAGACCTGCTCCAGGATGACGGAGCGTTGCGGGTGGTCGGCCATATAGGAGTCGAACTCGACGCCGCGGTTGATGGGGCCCGGGTGGCAGATGATCGCATCGGGCTTCATGAGCTTCTCGCGGTCCTTGGTCAGGCCGAAGAGCTTGTGGTACTCGCGAATGGTCGGGAACGGGGCACCCTCGAGGCGCTCCTGCTGCACGCGCAGCATGTAGACGACGTCCAGCTCGGGCAGGACGGAATCGAGATCGCTCGTCACGTGGTCGCAGCCCAGGACCTCGGGCGCCGGCGGCAGCAGCGTGCCAGGAGCGACGGCGTAGGTCTCGCAGCCCATGATCTTAAGGGCGGGGATCAGCGAGCCGCACACGCGGGAGTGGGAGATATCGCCGACAACGGCGACCTTCAGACCATGGAAGTCACCCTTGTGCTGCCAAATGGTGTACAGGTCGAGCAGGGCCTGCGTGGGGTGGTTGTGCTTGCCGTCACCGGCGCAGATGACGCTCGCGGGCGAGTTCTGCGTGACGATGTAGGGCGCGCCGGCGTGCTTGTCGCGCACGACGATGCAGTCGATCTTATAGGCGTTGAGGGTCTCGACGGTATCGACGAGGCTCTCGCCCTTGACCGTGGAGGTCGAGGAGCCGCCAAAGTTGAGGCTGTCGGCCGAAAGACGCTTCTCGGCGAGCTCGAAGGAGCTGCGGGTGCGCGTCGAGGGCTCGTTGAACATGTTGACGATGGTCTTGCCCTTGAGCGTGGGGACCTTCTTGATCGCACGCTCGTTGACCTCGGAGAACGCCTTGGCGGTCTCGAGGATGAGCTTAATGTCCTCTTCGGAGTACTCGGTAATGTCGATCAGGTGCTTATGGTTGAACGCCACGGTACTACTCACCTCCCAGCGGCGCAGAACCCACATGGGAGCCCGGCGCGACGTCGTTGATCTCGACAGCGGTACGGCCGTCGACTTCCTTCATATATAGGTGCACGTTCTCCTCGTGCGACGAGGGAACGTTCTTGCCGACAAAGTCCGGCGAGATGGGAAGCTCGCGGTGACCGCGGTCAACGAGAACTGCCAGCTCAATGCGGCTCGGACGGCCCAGATCCATGACGGCGTCCAGAGCGGCGCGAATGGTACGGCCCGTGTACAGGATGTCGTCCACCAGCACGACGCGCTTGCCGTCGACGCTGAAGGGAATGTTGGTAGCGTGGATCGCGGGAGCGAAATTGGTCGCATAGTCATCGCGGTAGAAGCTGATGTCGAGACTGCCGAGCGGAACTTCGACGCCCTCAATCTCCTTGATCTCCTCAGCGAGCTTCTTTGCCAGAAGGTCGCCGCGCGTGACGATGCCGACCAGAGCGAGGTCTTCACAGCCCTCGTTGCGCTCGAGAATCTCGTGCGCGATGCGGGTCATCGCTCGATTGACGGCGGTCTCGTCCATGATGACCGCCTTGGGGGAAGTCGTGCCCATCGATCTCCTTCCTCACATGTCTTGACTGCTGACACAGTCAAAAAAATAGATGCCCGACCGCTCAAAGCGGACCAGACACCCACAGGAAGGGCTGCTCATTGGCAGCTATGTAATTCCATGTGGGTATCTCGTACCCCTTTAATGGTCAAGGGATAGTGTAGCCAACCTCGAACTTAATTGCGAGCATAAATACAGAGCAATCCGTAAACGGAGCCCAATGCTCCATAAACCTATATATATTTGTGGGACGAGCTTGAAAACGTACGCACGAGCTGGCATAATCCCCTCTGCTGCACGCAAATCGGATCTACGTCCAGGGCCGTGGCGTGAGCACTATCGCCAAAAGAGAAATATCTCTGTGTAGATTACGCACAGGGAGCTGCTTCTGTGCTATAGTTCAGGCTTGTTTGTTAACGCGACATGTTCGTTTGTCGCCCAAGGAGGGTCAGTTATGTCCAAAGTTTGCGAAGTTTGCGGTAAGCACCCCGTTGCCGGTCGCTCCATCAGCCACTCTCACCGCGTCACCAACCGTAAGTTCCGCCCCAACATCCAGCGCGTCTACGTCGTCGTCGATGGTCACCGTCGCAAGATGAACGTTTGCTCCACCTGCCTCAAGTCCGGCAAGGTTGCGCGCTCCTAAATAAGGGCTTACCAACAAGTACCTCGGACTCTCCGGGCCAAAGACCTCGCGTTCACATAGAACTTACCAAAGGCGCCCTCCCCTACGGAGGGCGCCTTTTTGTACTCATTGGGGACAGACTTACATGAGTGAAAGCACTCATGTAAGTCTGTCCCCAATGAGCGGGGCGGTGCGCAGGGCAGATAGATTTAGTTGAAACGGTTCATTTGATTGAAGCGTTTTAGTTTGTCTTTTACGGGAATATGCCCGTTCACCGAATTATTTCTTGCTATCATGCATCTTGTAGGGTAAATCTCCGATCGCAAGGAGACACAAATGGTGAAAAAGTCACCGGAAAACACTACTCCCGCCATCGTGGACAACGTGGAGGCGCTTGAGGCCAAACTCAAATCTATGCGTGAGGCCCAGGCTAAATTCGCTGAGTACACTCAGGAGCAGGTAGACAAGATCTTCTACGAGGCTGCTATGGCCGCCAACAAGGCTCGTATTCCTTTGGCCAAGCTCGCCATCGAGGAGACCGGCCGTGGCGTTCTCGAGGACAAGGTCATCAAGAACCACTACGCCGCTGAGTACATCTACAACGCTTACAAGAACACCAAGACCTGCGGTGTCATCGAGCGCGACGACGCTTACGGCATCACCAAGGTCGCCGAGCCGATCGGTATCGTTGGCGCTGTCATCCCGACCACCAACCCGACCTCCACGGCCATCTTCAAGACGCTCATCTGCCTGAAGACCCGTAACGCCATCATCATCTCCCCGCACCCGGCAGCCGCCAAGTGCACCATCGCCGCCGCCAAGCTCGTTCTCGACGCAGCTGTCAAGGCCGGTGCTCCTGAGGGCATCATCGGCTGGGTCGACAAGCCGTCCATCGAGCTGACCAACATGGTCATGCGCGACGTCGACATCATTCTCGCAACCGGTGGCCCGGGCATGGTCAAGGCTGCTTACTCCTCCGGTAAGCCCGCACTCGGCGTCGGCGCCGGCAACACCCCGGTCATCATCGACGATACCGCGGACATCAAGCTCGCCGTCAACTCCATCATCCACTCCAAGACCTTCGACAACGGCATGATCTGCGCTTCCGAGCAGTCCGTGACCGTCATCGACACCATCTATGACCAGGTCAAGGCCGAGTTCCAGAAGCGCGGCTGCTACTTCGTCAAGCAGGGTGCCGAGATGGAGGCCCTGCGTGCCGCCATGTTCAAGAACGGCGCTCTCGATCACCGCATCCCCGGCATGGCTGCCGCCAAGATCGCCGAGCTCGCCGGCATCGAGGTTCCCGCCAAGACCAAGATCCTGATCGCCGAGGTCACCTCCACCGATCCCGAGAAGGAAGAGTTCTCCCACGAGAAGCTCTCCCCGGTCCTCGCTATGTATCACGCCAAGGACTTCCAGGAGGCCGTTGACAAGGCAGAGCACCTCGTCCTCGCAGGTGGCCCGGGCCACACCGCCTCTCTCTACGTGCACCCGGCACAGAGCGAGAAGATCGCTAAGTTCCAGCACGTCATGAAGGCCTGCCGCATCGTCATCAACACCCCGTCCTCGCACGGCGGCATCGGTGACCTCTACAACTTCGGCATGAAGCCGTCTCTAACCCTGGGCTGCGGCTCCTGGGGTGGCAACTCCGTCTCCGAGAACGTTGGGGTGAAGCACTTGATCAACGTCAAGACCGTGGCAGAGCGCCGCGAGAACATGCTGTGGTTCCGCGCACCCGAGAAGGTCTACTTCAAGAAGGGCTGCACGCCCGTCGCACTCGACGAGCTCGGCACCGTAATGGGCAAGAAGCGCGCCTTCATCGTTACCGACCAGTTCCTCTTCAAGAATGGCAACACGCGTGCCATCGAGGCCAAGCTCGATGAGATGGGCATCGCTCACGACTGCTTCTACGACGTTGAGCCCGATCCCTCCCTGCAGTGCGCACGTCGCGGCGCCAAGCAGATGACGCTCTTCGAGCCGGATGTCATCATCGCCGTTGGCGGCGGTTCCGCAATGGACGCCGGCAAGATTATGTGGATGATGTACGAGCACCCCGAGGCGAACTTCGAGGACATGGCCATGGACTTCATGGACATCCGCAAGCGTATCTTCACCTTCCCCGAGATGGGCAAGAAGGCTTACTTCGTCGCCGTCCCGACCTCTTCGGGCACTGGCTCCGAGTGCACGCCGTTCGCCATCATCACCGACAAGGAGACCGGCATCAAGTGGCCGCTCGCCGACTACGCGCTGCTCCCCAACATGGCAATCGTCGACGCTGACAACTGCATGACCGCCCCGAAGGGCCTCACCGCAGCTTCCGGTATTGACGTCATGACCCACGCCATCGAGTCCTACGTCTCCATCATGGCTTCCGATTACACCAAGGGCCTCTCCGAGCGCGCCGCAAAGCTCGTCTTCGAGAACCTCCCGAGCTCCTTCACCAACGGTGCCAAGGATCCGCACGCTCGCGAGGAGATGCACAACGCATCCTGCATGGCCGGTATGGCATTCGGTAACGCCTTCCTGGGCCTCAACCACTCCATGGCCCACAAGCTCGGCGCTTTCCACCATCTGCCCCACGGCCTCGCAAACGCAGTCATCCTGACCCGCGTCATGCGTTACAACGCCGCCGAGGCTCCTGTCAAGATGGGAACCTTCTCTCAGTATCCTTACCCCAACGCGCTGCACAACTACGCCGAGATGGCTCGTTACTGCGGCATCGACGGCAAGGACGACCGTGAGGTCTTCGAGAACTTCATCACCAAGCTCACCGAGCTCTGCGACTTCATCGGTGTCAAGCACACCATCGCTGAGTACGGCGTTGACGAGAAGTACTTCCTCGACACCCTCGACGAGATGACCGAGCAGGCATTCAACGACCAGTGCACCGGCGCTAACCCGCGCTACCCGCTCATGAGCGAGATCAAGGAGCTCTACCTGGACGCCTACTACGGCCGCGAGCCCCAGGACTACGCCGTCTGCTAGTTTTTAGCACGGTTATTTGCGGCGGGGGTGCACGGGTGTACGCACGCCCCCGCCGTTGCTTCTATCGCATCGTTGAAAGGATGCAATCATGCTGCTCCCCGATTCCAAGACCGAGCTCGTCCGTCGTGGCAACAAGGTCGTTTACGACCTGGGCGACAAGATCGTCAAGGTCTTTAACGAGACCAAGCCCGTCTCCGACGTGTTCAACGAGGCTTTGAATCTTGCCCGCATCAATGAGTGCGGCATCCGCAGCCCCAAGGCTCTCGAGGTTTCTCAGCTCGAGAACGCCAACGGCTGGGCGCTCGTGACCGAGAAGGTTCCGGGTACCACCCTTGCCGAGAAGATGACTGCCGAGCCCCAGCGCTTTGGTGAGTACCTCGAGATGTTCGTCGACCTCCAGATTGAGATCCACGGCTACACCTCCCCGCTGCTCAACCGTCAGCGCGATAAGTTCGCACGCATGATCGACAGCCTCGATCAGCTCAATGCCACCACGCGCTACAACCTTCAGGAGCGTCTGGACGGCATGACCAAGGAGTTCAAGGTCTGCCACGGCGACTTCAACCCCTCCAACGTCATCGTCGGCGACGACGGCCAGCTCTATGTGTGCGACTGGGCACACGCTACCCAGGGCTCCCCTGCTGCCGACGTTGCCACCACCTACCTGCTCTTTGCCCTCAACAGCAAGGACCAGGCCGAGGCCTACCTGGAGCTCTACTGCGACCGCGCCGACATGCCCATGCAGGTCGTGCGTCAGTGGACGAGCATCGTCGCCGCTTCCGAGCTCGCTCGTAAGCGCAACGTGAACGATGAGTTCCTTAAGAACTGGATCGACGTCGTCGATTATCAGTAATATCTGAGCGATTTATTTCGCATCGGAGGCACAAAAGAAAACCCCGCAGCTCGCATGGGCTGTGGGGTTTTCCTTTTAGCTATAACAAATTCTTAGACGCAAAAGCGGCCCTGCACCTCTCCCTCGAGAGACGCAGGGCCGCTTCGTAAGCGCACTCAACGCAGCGGCTCGATTAACGACGTGCTGCCTTCACAAGCTCGACGACCTTGGCGACAACCTCATCGATCGCCACGTCCTCACGCTCGCCGGTAGCACGGTCCTTGAGCTCAACGGTACCGTTCTTAAGACCACGCTTGCCGAGCACTACCTGATACGGGAAGCCCATAAGGTCGTTGTCGGCAAACTTAAAGCCGGGACGCTCGTCACGGTCATCGACGACAACCTCGATACCCTCGGCGCACAGACCCTCGACGATTTGGTCGCAGACGGTAGCGCACTCCTCCTTCTTGGGGTCGAGCGGAATCACCGCGACTTCGTACGGGGCAACGGAGACCGGCCATACGATACCGTGCTCGTCGTTGTGCTGCTCCACGACCGCAGCAAGCGAGCGGGACACACCAACGCCGTAGCAGCCCATGATGAGCGGCTTCTCCTTGCCATCCTCGTCCATAAAGGTGGCGCCCATGGCCTCGGAATACTTAGTGCCCAGCTGGAAGACCTGAGAGACCTCGATACCGCGGGCAGCGGAGAGCGGCTTGCCGCAGTGCGGACAGGGATCGCCGGCAACGACGGTCACCAGGTCGGCCCACTCGTCGACGGTAAAGTCGCGCTCGGGGCAGGCGCCGGTAAAGTGATAATCGACCTCGTTGGCACCGCAGGCCCACTGCTTGGACTCACGCAGGCTCTCATCGCAGACCAGGCGAATACCCTCGGGTAGGTTAACCGGTCCGATAAAGCCCTTATGCAGACCGTAGGTCTGGAGCTCCTCATCGGTCATCAAGCGATAGCCCTTGCCAAAGACGTGCTCAGCCTTGCAGTCGTTGAGCTCGTGATCGCCCGGAACGATAGCCACAACCGGCTTACCCTCGGCGTCAATGAGAGCCAGGGACTTGCGCGTGCCGTTCTCGGGGAACCCAAAGAACTTGGCAACAGCCTCGATGGTGCCCATGCCCGGAGTCTTGACCTTGGTGAGTGTGCCGTCGCCGGGGCCCTCGGTCACAACGACCTTGGTGCTTGCAGCCTCGTCATCAGCAGCAAAGCCGCAATCGTCGCAGTAGACCAGCGAGGCCTCGCCGGCCTCTGCCAGCGCCATGTACTCGACGGAGGTGTCACCGCCAATCTCGCCGGAATCGGCAACGACGGGCAGAGCCTTGATGTAGCAGCGCTCGCAGATATTGGCGTACGCCTGCTTCATCTTGTCGTACTCCTCCTGCAGGCTCTCCTGCGTGGCAGAGAAGCTGTAGGCGTCCTTCATGATGAACTCGCGACCGCGCATCAGGCCAAAGCGGGGACGGAACTCGTCGCGGAACTTATCCTGGATGTGATAGAGATTCACCGGCAGCTGCTTGTAGGAACGCAGTTCATTGCGCACCAAGGCGGTCACGGTCTCCTCGTGCGTGGGGCCGAGCACGAACTCGCGGCCGTGGCGGTCATCAAAACGCACGAGCTCCTTGCCATAGGCATCGATACGGCCGGACTCACGCCACAGCTCGGCATCGACCATAATGGGCATCATGAGCTCCTGGGCGCCGGCAGCATCCATCTCGTCGCGCACGATGTTCTCGATCTTGCGAATCGAGCGCCACGCGAGCGGCAGATAGGAATAGAGACCGGCGGCCTCCTTGCGAATCATGCCGGCACGAAGCAGCAGGCGATGGCTCGCAAGCTCGGCGTCGGCCGGATCCTCTTTGAGCGTCGGAGCATACAGCTTAGACATATACATTGCTCGAGTCATTTATTTCTCCTCAATAAGCTTGTCGACCTCGGCCATAAGCGCGTCGACAATTTGGTCCTCAGCTACTTTACCAATGATCTGGCCGTGCGAAAAGAGCAGGCCCTGACCTCGTCCGCAGGCAACGCCCAAGTCAGCGTCAGAAGCCTCGCCGGGGCCATTGACCGCGCATCCCATAACGGCGATCGAAAGCGGCGCGGAGTAGTTCTTAAGACGCTCGGTGACCTCCTCAGCGATGGGAATCAGGTTGACCTGGCAGCGGGCGCACGTGGGGCACGAGACAATCTCGGGACCGCGGCGGCGAAGGCCCAGCGACTGTAAAATTCCCCAGGCGACCGGCGGCTCCTCGATTGGATCGGCCGTAAGCGAGACGCGCATGGTGTCGCCAATGCCCTCGGAAAGCAGAATACCCAGGCCCACAGAGCTCTTAATGGTGCCCTGGAGCTTGGTTCCGGCCTCCGTCACGCCCAAGTGAAGCGGGACATGGGGGATTTCGCGCGACAGGGCACGATAGGTGTCAAGCGTCGTGGACACGCTATGAGCCTTGGCGGAAAGCACGATATTGGTAAAGCCGCGATCCTCAAAATGCTTGACGAAACGCTCGCTCGACATCACGAGCTTTTCGGGCTGCGAAAGGTCATCGCGTTCGGCGATATCCTGCTCAAGCGAGCCCGCGTTCACGCCAATGCGAATCGCGCACCCAGCGGCACCCGCGGCATCGATCACGGCATCGACCTTGGCCCAATCGCCGATGTTGCCGGGATTGATGCGCAGCTTGGCAGCACCGGCCTCAACGGCACCAATGGCGAGCTTATGGTTAAAGTGAATATCGGCAACAATCGGCACCGGAGACTCCGCACAAATCGTGCGAAAGCCCTCGAGCGCAGCCTCGGTGGGCACGCTCACGCGCACAACATCACAACCCGCCTGGGCAAGCGCGCGCACTTGCGCAAGCGTCGCCTGGGCGTCAGCGGTATCGGTGCAGGTCATGGACTGAACCACAACCGGAGCGCCGCCGCCTATCTGCACGTCGCCCACAAAAACGGGGCGCGTCAGCTCGCGCGGCAAAGGATGAGACAAAGACAATCCAAACACTCCCCTACAAAATAAATCGAAGGACGTCGGAACGAAGCATATAGACAAACAGCAGCGCAAAGAGCGCGATGCCGACATAGCTGACGATTGTCTGCACCTTCAGCGGCAGCTCGCGACCGGCGACTTTTTGAATAATCTCGATAACCAGCTTTCCCCCGTCGAGCGGCGGAATGGGCAGCAGGTTCATAAAGCCCAACGAAAACGAGATGAGCGCGGCAAACGTCAAGAAC
This sequence comes from uncultured Collinsella sp., assembly GCA_958420205.1. GTDB lineage: Bacteria > Actinomycetota > Coriobacteriia > Coriobacteriales > Coriobacteriaceae > Collinsella. Next base: position 90,282 of record CATZIX010000006.1, read on the forward strand.
GTCGCAGGCCCGGCTGCCGCCGCCTGAGAAGACATGACGCTGATGCCCACAATCGAGGAGGACTGATCGAGTATCTCCATCGTATGCTGCGGCTGCAGCAGACGCATCACGCCCTCAGCAGTCTGCTGAACATAGGAGAACGACAGGCGCGCAGACGTAATGGGGTCCAAATGGACCACCTGCGTAGAGGCATAAACGCCCAAACGCTCGTCCTCCTTGAGCGCGACAGAGGTCGTAAATTTCTTGCCGTCGTGCTGATACTCAATGGCGATATCGTCCTTGCCGGCGGCCGCTCCGATCGCATCGTACACGTCCATCCAGCTGGAGCAGGACACACCATCGACACTAAGAATTGCGTCGCCGGCCTCGATGCCCGCCTTGGCGGCTATAGAGCCTTCTTCAACCTGACCGATCACATTGCTATCGACCGGCACCGATACGCCGGCGATAGAGTAGATACTCATAAGCAGCAAAAAGCCCGTCAGAACATTGACGAGAATGCCCGCGAGCAGCATAAAGGCACGTTTGAGAAAACCCTGGCCCAGATAGGTATGCGAACGCTCCTGCTCGAGAAACTCCGACGCGGCGACCGGCAGCTCCCAAACATCGCCCTCGGAAGTCGCATGCTCTCGATCGAACTTGCGGCCGTCAAAGGTGGTATATCCTGCAGCATCGCGCGGCAGCGTCTGGTACCTAACCGGATAGTAACTGGGTGAAGGCTTCTCCCCTTCCTCATACCAAGGCGCAATGGAACCCCAGCCCAAAAGCAAGGCACAAGCCTCGAGAACATCCTCCTCGGGCAGCTCCAGCTCGACGGAAAGGTCTGCAACTGAAACGCGACCATGACGATAGATCGCCGCAAGCACGCGGTCGGCACACGAGACATCGGTCGGGTCCATACCGCAGATAGCGGCATAACCACCCAGCAGCAGCGGCGTCACGCCAAACTTGGTACCGATGCGACGCGACGTATGATGAATATCGAAGCGGCACGGTAGGCCCAAGAAAAACTCGGTGACGCGCACGCCGCACGCACGGGCTGCCAAAAAGTGGCCGCCCTCATGCAGAAACACGAGGACGGATAGCATCAACAGGCCCCAAAAGACCGAGGAGAGAACGCTCAGAACAGTATCCATAAAACGAAAAGCAATCCTTACGATGAGGAGCGGGTTGCAGCGAGCACCTTGGCGGCCTTGGCGCGAGCCCACGTATCGATATCGCGAAGCTGCTCAAAGGATGCAACCGTCTGCGCATCGTGTGCATCCATGCAGGACTCAACGATACGATCGATATCGGTAAAGGTGCAGGCATCGTGCAGGAAGGCATCAACGGCAACTTCGTTGGCGGCATTCAACACGCACGGCATGGTGCCGCCTGTCTTGCCGGCACGCTCGGCCAGCGCCAGGCAGCGGAATGTGTCCATATCGGCCGCGTCGAAGGTGAGCTGCCCGAGCTCGCGGAAATCGATTCGAGGAGCTGGGGTATCCCAACGCTCGGGATACGAGAACGCGAACTGGATGGGAATGCGCATGTCGGACGCACCAAGATGCGCCATCACGGAGCCGTCCGCATACTCGACCATCGAGTGGATCTTTGATTGGCGCTGAACGACCACGTTAATGAAATCGAGATCGCAGCCAAACAGATGCATGGCCTCGATACGCTCTAGACCTTTGTTCATGAGGGTGGCGGAGTCGATGGTAATCTTAGCGCCCATGGCCCATGTGGGATGGGCCAGCGCATCGGCGCGTGTCACGCGATTGAGCTCGTCGCGCGTACGGCCAAAGAACGGACCGCCCGAGCAAGTAAGCCAGATGCAGTGGGCCTCGCGCGGATTCTCACCCAGATAGCACTGATAGATGGCGGAGTGCTCGGAGTCGACCGGAATAAGCTGACCCGGCTGCGACAACGGCATCAGTAGGTCACCGCCGACAACGAGAGACTCCTTGTTGGCAAGTGCGAGACGCTTGTTCGAGGTCAGGGCCGCATGGCTCGCTTCGAGCCCGGCAGCGCCCACAATGGCAACAAGCACACAGTCGACGTCATCGCGACGCGCGAGCTCACAAACCGCCTGCGCACCAACACCGAGCTCGGTGCCCTCGGGCAGCTCCTGCAGCACAGCGTCCGTACCGTGGGTGGTGTCGGCCACGGCAACGGCCGGAACCGAAAACTCACGGGCAAACGCAACGAGCTCCGATGTGCTGGAGTTAACGGACAGTGCCGTCACCTGCAGTCGATCGGCATGCTGACGGCATACATCGAGTGCCTGCGTGCCGATAGAGCCCGTACAACCCAGGATGGCAACGCGAAGACGCCCATCGGGGCCATACGTCGTCTGAAACGCCATTACAGCACGCCTCCGATCATCAAAAGCAGCTGCGCGGTAATGCAGCCAAAGATAAGCGAGTCGCTACGGTCGAGCATACCGCCATGGCCCGGAATAAGGTTGCCAGAATCCTTGACGCCCACGCCACGCTTGATGCGTGACTCGATGAGGTCGCCGATAACGCCCAAGATGGACACAACCACGCCGCAAAGCAGCGCATAGGGCAAGCTCAGCTTATAAAAATGCGTCGCCCACAAAATGAGCCAGATAAGAACCGAGCCCAAGATGCCGCCGACAAAGCCCTCCCAGCTTTTTTTGGGAGAAATCTTAGGGACCATCTTGTGCTTGCCGATACGGCTGCCCACGATGTAGGCAAACGAATCGGAGACCCAGAGAGACGCGCAAACACCCACCGAAAGCAGGGCGCCGGCGAAGCCGGGCACGGCATCGCGCAGCAGCACGATGGCCGACAGCATAAAACCGGTGTAGATGGGACCCATGAGCGTCACAGCCACATCGGATATGCGGGTACGCGCCGACCAGACATACCAAATACCCACCGCAAGCATCAGAGCACAAAGCAGGGCATTCAACAGCAGCGAGTCGCCCAGCGCCGAGAGCGGAAAGAGCACGGCGGCAGCGATACCCAGGCGCTCGTTGGCCACCTTGCCATCGAGCTTCGTCATGCGGAAAAACTCAAAGCAGCACAGGCCGCTCATGACGGAGACGAAGATGGCGGTGGGAACGATACCCAAAACCAGGCAGAGAATAAATACAACGGCGTAGACGATACCTGCAGCGGCACGGGTAATAAAGCCGGCCAGCCACGAGGTCGCAGCCGCGCCGCTTTTGGCGGCAGGCGCCTTGGGAGTTGACGCCTTGGGACGATCGGACACGATTAAGCCTCCTCGGTCTTGCTCAGTCCACCAAACCTACGGTCGCGGCCCTGAAAGGCCAAAATGGCGTTGACAAGACCCCAACGATCAAAGTCGGGCCAATAGGTATCGGTGACATAAAACTCGGAATAGGCAACCTGCCACAGCAGATAGTTCGAAAGGCGAAGCTCGCCAGAGGTGCGAATCACAAGCTCCGGATCGGGCAGCCCAGCGGTGTACAGGTGCGAAGCAACCATATCATCGTCAATAGCGGCGGGATCGATCTTTCCGGCAGCGGCATCGAGCGCGATCTGACGGACAGCACGGGTGATCTCGGCACGGGCACCGTAGTTGACGGCAAGCGCCAGCGTCATGCCGGTGTGGTCGGCACACTCGGCAAGACCCCGCTCGAAGACATCGCGGGTCTTCTTGGGCAGTGCGGAAATATCACCCAAAAAGACAACGCGCACGTTTTCGCGCTTCAGAAGCGGCAACTCGTCGATGAACGTCTTGGCAAACAGGTGCATCAAGACGTTGACCTCATGCTGCGGGCGGTTCCAGTTTTCGGTAGAAAACGCATAGGCCGAAAGCACGTCGACGCCCAGGCGCACGCAGGCGGTAATGATCTCGCGCAGCGAGACGATACCCGCCTTGTGGCCCTCAGTGCGTGCAAGACCGCGCGACGTGGCCCAACGACCGTTGCCGTCCATGATGCACGAGATATGGTGCGGAATGTTATTGAGGTCAAGGTCGGAAAAACCGACGCCCGCAGGGGCGTCGGCAAAGTACTCGACCAGTTTATGCTCGTCGTATTGCACCTTAGATCTCCATGACCTCGGCTTCTTTTTCCTTCAGAAGCTCCTCGACCTTGGCGACATACTCATCGGTGTGCTTCTGGACCTTGGCCTGCTCGCGACGGACATCGTCCTCGGTGAGCTCCTCATCGCGCTCGAGCTTGTTGTTGAAGTCGCGACGGATGTTACGGATAGACACCTTGGCCTGCTCGGCGTACTCGCGGCACTCCTTGACGAGCTCGCGACGGCGCTCCTCGGTGGGAGCCGGGAACGGAAGACGAACGACGGTGCCATCGGAGTTGGGGGTAATACCCAGATCGGAAGCGCCGATGGCCTTGACGATAGCATTGATGAGTGCCTTGTCCCACGGCTCGATGAGCAGCATGTGGGCCTCGGGGGTCTTGACGGCGGCAACCTGCGTGACCGGCGTGGGAACACCGTAATAATCGACGGTGATGTCGGACAGAATGTTGGCATTGGCGCGGCCGGTACGGACCTTGGAGAAGTTATGCTTGAGGGACTCGAGCGACTTGTCCATATGGGCGGTGATGTTCTCTGCCATGCTTAATCCTCCTGATAGACGAGCGTGCCGACGGGCTCACCCGCGAGCGCGCGCTTGAAGGTGTCCTCGCCATCGATGTTGAGGACCAAAATCGGCATACGGTTATCCTGGCACAGTGCCGTAGCCGTGGAATCCATAACCTGCAGACCGCGGACGAGAACCTCGTGATAGGTAATCTTGTCAAAACGGACGGCATCGGCGCACTTGACGGGATCCTTGTCGTAGATGCCGTCAACCTTGGTGGCTTTAATCAGAATCTCGGCGCCGATCTCGCACGCACGAAGAGCCGCGGCGGTGTCGGTCGTAAAGTACGGATTGCCCGAACCGGCGGCAAAAATAACAACGTTGCCCTTGGAAAGGTGGTTGATGGCGCGACGGCGAATATAGGGCTCGCAGATCTCGTTCATCTGGATAGCGCTCATAACGCGGCAGGGAACATCGTTGTGCTCGAAGGCATCCTGCAGGGCGAGCGCGTTCATAACGGTTGCCAGCATACCCATGTAGTCGGCCTGAGCACGCTCCATGCCACCGGCAGCGCCGGCCATGCCGCGGAAAATATTACCGCCGCCGACAACGACGCCGACCTCATGGCCAACGGCGAGCAGCTCCTTGACCTGCTTGGCAAGATGGTCGGTAACCTTGGGGTCGATGCCATATTGGCCGTCGCCCATCAGTGCTTCGCCGGAAAGCTTAAGAAGCACGCGTTTATATCGGATGTCGGACAAAGCGATCCTCCTTTAATTAGACTCTCAATATGATATCAAAGGCTCTGATAAGAGCCATGAAAAAGCAGGCTGTGAGTAAAACCCACAGCCTGCTCATTACCAGCTACAAGAGCTTATTTACTCGCCACGGACCAGGCGGTCAAAGGCAACGACGGTAATGGTGTCGCCGAGCTCCTTGGAGACCTGCTCAGCGTACTTCTTGATGGTGAGGGAGCTGTCCTTGATGAACTCCTGCTCGGTGAGCACGGACTGCTTGTAGAACTTCTCCAGACGGCCGACAGCCATCTTCTCCTGGATAGCCTCGGGCTTGCCGGACTCGGCAGCCTGGGCCATGTAGATCTGCTTCTCGTGCTCGACGGTCTCGGCCGGAACCTGATCGCGGGTAGCGCAGATCGGAGCGACGGCGGCAACCTGAAGGGCAACGTCGTGAGCGAAGGTCTTGAAGGACTCAGCCTGAGCGGTCTCGGCCTTCTCGAAGGCGAACTCGACGAGGACGCCGATCTTACCACCCATGTGAATGTAAGAAGCGAGCGCGCCGTTCTCGGCCTTGCGGGCGGCGAAACGGGAGATCTTCATGTTCTCGCCCATGATGTGAATCATCTCGGTGAGCTCGGAGGAAACGGTCTCCTCGCCCATCGGCTTCTCGAGCAGAGCGTCGACGTCAGCAGGCTCGGTGGTAGCGACAACCTCAGCGACCTTGGAAGCAAAGCCGGTGAACTTGGCGTTGGAGCCAACGAAGTCGGTCTCGCAGGAGAGCTCGAGCAGAGCGCCGGTCTTGCCATCCTCGGAGACGAACGCGGCGACAGCGCCCTCGTTGGTCTCACGGCCAGCCTTCTTGGCAGCCTTGGCAAGGCCGTTCTTACGCAGAACGTCGACAGCGGCGTCCATGTCGCCGTCAGCCTCGACGAGAGCCTTCTTGCACTCCATCATCGGGGAGTCGGTCATCTCGCGGAGCTGCTTGACCATAGCGGCGGTAATCTGGGCCATTGTGGTTCCTTTCAAAGAGATGAAAAAGAATTAACTAAGACTGATTTACTCGGCCTTGGGCTCAGCGGCCATCTCGGCCTCGGAGACCTGCTCCTTGCCGGAGCCAGCGAGGCAGGCGTCAGCCATGAGCTCGCACATAAGGGTGACAGCGGAGATAGCGTCATCGTTGCAGGGGATGCCGTACTCGACCTCGTCGGGATCGGAGTTGGTGTCGATCAGAGCGACGACGGGGATGTTCAGGCGCTGAGCCTCCTTGATGGCGTTCTCCTCGCGCTTGGTGTCGATGACGAAGAGAGCCTGGGGCAGACCCTTCATGTCGCGGGCGCCACCGAGGTTGGTCTGGAGCTTGGTGAGCTCCTTGCCGAGAACAGCCTGCTCCTTCTTGGGCAGAACAGCCATGCGGCCGTCCTCGACCATGGCCTCGAGCTCCTCCATGCGGTTGATGCGGGAGCGGATGGTGACGAAGTTGGTCAGCATACCGCCGAGCCAACGCTGGTTGATGTAAGGCATGTTGGCGCGCTCAGCAGCGTTCTTGACGGCCTCCTGAGCCTGCTTCTTGGTGCCGACGAACAGCACGTTGCCGCCCTTGGCGACGTTCTTGACGAAGGTGTAGGCCTGGTCGGCGTCGAGGATGGTCTGCTTGAGGTCGAGAATGTAGATGCCGTTGCGCTCACCGAAGATGAACGGCTTCATCTTGGGGTTCCAGCGACGGGTCTGGTGACCGAAGTGGCAGCCGGCCTCGAGCAGGGTGCGGATATTAATCTTGGTAGCCATGTTAAACCTCCTGTGGTTTGCCTCCGCGCGGGGTCATCCTCCAAAACCAACCCGGACATGTGCTACCAAAGCCCGGGCACCACGGTATGAAGTAGCCGCGCGTGCGTGATAAAAACATGTTGCCGTGAAGCAACCCGATGAATGATAGCAGGAATGCATCTTCCTGCCAACCCGCAATCAAAACCACACACCTGAGCGCGGCGCGGGACGTCCCAGCCACTATTCGCCGCGGGGATGGGCTTGAGCCACAGCCCGCTTAAGCCGATCGGGTGTGAGATGTGTGTAGATCTGCGTCGTGGACAGGCTCGCATGGCCCAGCAGCTCTTGAACCGAGCGCAGGTCCGCACCGCCCTCGAGCAAGTCGGTCGCAAAGGTATGGCGCATCGCATGCGGGGCAATGTCGGCCGGAATGCCGGCGAGCGTCGCCAGCGTATGGAACCGCCGCCGGAGCATGGCGGCGCTCATGCGATTGCCACGCGCCGATATAAGCAGCGGATGCGGCCCGGTAGCGAGGTCGCGGCGCTTTGCCTGAGCGAGCAACTCCGGCCTCCCCTCCTCAATATAGAGACGCGTCGCCTCGAGCGCACGACGATACAGAGGGACGATACGCTCCTTGCTCCCCTTGCCCCAAAGTCGCAGCGTTCGCTCGGACCAACCAATAGACTCCACGTTGAGCACCGCGAGCTCCGAGATTCGCGCGCCGGAGGCATAGAGCAACTCAAGCATCGCCGCATCGCGCAGTCCCGCGGGCGTCGAGGTATCAGGCGTCTTGAGCAGCGCCTCGACCTGCTGGGTCGTAAGGACACCCGGCAGGTCACGCGGCAGCTTGGGCGATGCGATCGCCGAGACCGCATCGCCCTCGACAATCCCCTCGGCAGCCATCCAGCGATAGAGAGATCGAATAGCCGACAGGTGCGCCGCAAGCGTTCGGGGAGCCACCTGCTCACGCGAAAGCTCGGCAAGATAGCGACGAATGGTGCGCACGTCGGCAGCGAAAGCATCGATATCCTCGCGCTCGCACCAGGCAGCGAAGCGCTCCAGCCTCGAGCCATAGGCCGTCACCGTGTTGGGAGAAAGTCCCTCGACGCGTGCGATATAGGCGATAAACGAGTCGACGGTGTCGTACAGGTCAAAGGCTATGACCGGTCGCCTCCAAACAAGTCGGAACGCGTGGCCAAGTAGGCATCGAGGGCCTCGAGTGCACGGTCCGCATAGGCCTGGTAGCGGTCGCGCTTGCTGCGGCGCTTACCATCCTCGAGTGGCGGCACCAGGCCAAAGTTGACATGCATGGGCTGATAGCCCACGGTGGCAGGATCGGTCGCATAGCCCACGAGCGCACCCAGGGCACCCACACGCGGCAACTCGACGCCCGCGGCACCGATAGCCTCGGCATAGGTGTTGAGCGCCGCGAGCAGACCTGTCGCCACGGCTTCCATGTATCCCTCGGTACCGGTGATCTGACCGGCCAGACGCACGCCGGTACCGGGCACGGCAAAGGTGCCATCGAGCACGTGCGGGGCGTCGACAAAGGTATTGCGGTGCATGACACCGTAGCGGAAGAACTCAGCGTTCTCCAGGCCCGGCACCATATGGAAGACGCGCTTCTGCTCGCCAAAGGTCAGGTTGGTCTGGAAGCCCACCAGGTTATAGGCGGTCTTCTCCTTGTTCTCGGCACGCAGCTGAATCGCCGCCCAAGGGCGACGTCCGGTACGCGGGTCGGTGAGGCCGACGGGCTTCATGGCGCCAAAGCGAATGGCGTCCTTGCCGGTGCGCGCAACCTCCTCGGCAGGCTGGCAGGCCTGGAACAGATCGCCGCCCTCAAAGTCCTTGAGCACCACGCGGTCGGCCGTGGTGAGCGCCTCGATAAAGGCCTCGTACTCCTCCTTGTTGAGCGGAGCGTTGAGATAGTCGCCGCTCCCCTGCTCCTCGTAGCGCGACTGCGAAAACAGCACGTCCATATCGAGCGTGGAGGCATCGACGATCGGCGCCGCGGCATCGAAGAACGCAAGGGCGTCGCCACCGACGAGCTTCATGACCTCTTCGCTCAGCGCCGGTGAACACAGCGGGCCCGCGGCAATGACCACGTGGCCCTCGGGGATCTGGGTGACCTCGCCGTGAACGACCTCGATATTGGGGCGGGCGGCAACCTCAGCCTCGACGAGCTCGGAGAATGTAACACGGTCGACCGCCAGGGCGCCACCAGCGGGAACAGCAGCGCGATGAGCGCAGTCGAGCAGCACCGAGCCCATACGCTCAAGCTCGGCCTTTAGCAAACCAGCCGCGGAATCCGGACGGGTCGACTTAAACGAATTGGAGCAGACGAGCTCTGCCAGGTGATCGGTATGGTGAGCCGGGGAGCTCACCTGGGGGCGCATCTCGCACAGCTTTACGGCAAACCCGCGGTCTGCCAGCTGGATCGCGCATTCCGAACCCGCCAGACCGCCACCGATAACCGTCACCTGATCGAACTGCATCTGCAAACACCTTTCTAATTGACACGTTTTCCATTGTGACCGAAGGGCGTCTGGGCGTGAAGGGCAAACTTGGAGGGCGCATACCTTCCATCCATCATGCGCTCGATAAGGCCCTCGAGTTCAAGCGAACCCAAGAGTTTGAGTACGCCGACAGCATCGAGTGAGACGAGCGCCGCGATGTCGTCGACCTTGAGCGGAGAGGCGATGAGCGCATGCATCACGGTCTGCTGTGTTGGATTCAGGTCGGCAATGCCGGGAGCATCGGGGCGCGAGTAGCGCAGGGTGCCGTATATGCGAGAGATAGCCATCTCGATGGACTCCTCGTCGACAATGCAGCAGGCACCGTTCGCAATGAGGTAATTCGTGCCACGCGACTCGGGCGATAGGATCGACCCCGGCACGGCAAGAAGTTCGCGCCCCAAATCCATAGCAGCCTCGGCTGTAGAAAACGTCCCAGAAGGCATACCCGCCTCGGATACAAAGAGGGCTTGCGACAGGGCCGCGATCACGCGATTGCGGCGCGGGAAGGCGAACTTGCGCGGACCCATGCCCCACGGAGAGATCGACACGACCGCGCCACCCGTATCGAGCGTGCGAGTAATAAGCCCCGCGCTCGAACGCGGGTAGACCACGTCGGCGCCCGTCCCCAGCACCACGACGTGTTTGCCGCCGGCGTTGACCGCAGCCCAACCCGAGGCCTGGTCACAACCGACCGCGCCGCCCGAAACTACCGTCACTCCCGCATCAACCGCCACCTTCGCCGCAAGCTCTGCCACGGCAAGGCCATACGGCGAGGCCTTGCGCGCGCCGATGATGGAGAGCGCGGGCGTCGAAAGCACCTCAGGGTTGCCGCGCACATAGAGCGTCTGGGGTACATCAGATAGCTCCAAAACGCTCTCGGGATACAACGCATCACCTGGATGCAGCTCGAAGGTCCCCTCAGCCATCATTGGTCCCTCCTTCCCTGGTACATCGCCGCCTCGAGCACGTGGTCTTGAGTTACCCGCTCACTTTCGGCGACATCGGCGATGGTGCGCGCGATACGCACCAGGCGCACGATGCCGCGCCCCGTGAGATGCGTGCGCTTCGACAGGCCAAGCACGCATTTCTCGGCGGCCTCGTCGAGCGCAAAGGTCGACACGACACCGTCAATGGACCGTGACTCATCATCCTCGGCCTCGGCATCCGCATCGTCCATACGGGACTCGCGCCAGGCGCGAAAGGCGCGACCGCGCACAACGTAGTCACGTAACTCGGCCGACGACATACCCTCCGCGCCCTCGATAATCACCTGAGGGTCGGGACGGGTCACATCGATCATCATGTCGATACGGTCGGCCAAAGGACCGCGCAGTTTAGACCGATAGCGCTCGACCATCGCCGCCGAGCAGCGACACGGTACCTCGCGATCGCCCAAAAAGCCGCAGGGGCAGGGATTGCTCGCAGCCAGCAGCTGAAAGCGCGACGGGAAGGAAAAAGCCCCGTCGACGCGTACGATCCTGACGTAGCCGCGTTCGATGGGCTGACGCAGCGTCTGCAGCACACCCGTGGGAAACTCGGCAAGCTCGTCCAAAAATAGCACGCCGCCATGAGCAAGGCTGATCTCACCCGGGTGCACCGGGCGCCCACCGCCGATAAGGCCTGCGGTCGAAATACTGTGATGGGGACTGCGGAAGGGCCGGTGCCCCGCCAACAAGCCATCAATGTTCTCGCCCAAAACCGAATGAATGCACAGCGCCTCCTGTTGATCCTCAACGGAAAGCTCGGGCAGGATGCCCGTCATGCGCCGCGCAAGCATGGTCTTGCCCGATCCCGGGGACCCGATCATGAGCAAGCCGAGTTCTCCTGCCGCCGCAAGCGCCATGCCGCGCTTGGCGACCTCCTGCCCCAGTACGTCGGCATAGTCGAGCTCGGGCTCAAAGGTCGCCTCGACGCCCTCGGAATCCAAGTAGTGCCGCGCGGCATCGCCCATGCCATGGGCAAGCTGAGACAAATGATCGATGAATCCACAATCCACGCCCGCGAGTGGCACATGTTGGTCTGACCTGCCGGCGATAAAAGACAGCCCCATGTCGCGAGCCAGCAGCTGAAACGCCACCTCGCCCTTGACGGGAAGCACCGTACCGTCCAAGCCGAGCTCGCCGGCGATAAGGCAGCGATCGAGGTTGTCACGGGGAATCTGCCCATCGGCCGCTAGAACCGCGATGGCGATGGGCAGATCAAAGCCGCTACCGGTCTTGCGAATATCGCCGGGCGCCAGGTTGACCGTAATGCCCGAGCGTGGGATCTCGAACCCGGCGGAGCGCATCGCGCAGCGAATACGACCGCGTGACTCCATCACCTCCATACTCGGAATACCGAGCATCTGAATGCCCGGAACGCCACCGGCAAGCGAGACCTCGACCGTGACGGGAATCGCCTCGACGCCGCGGATGCAGGCCGCGTGAACGGCAAACGTCTCGAACGCCATCACGACACCTGCCAATCGAACGCGTTGTACTGGTGCTCGATCTCGGCGATATGCCCGCCGCGGATGGTGACACCCACGGCATCGAAGCGAATCGCCTTGAGCGGATAATGCTCCATGAGATAGCAACTTGCGATGCGGCGGTAGCGGCGTTGCTTTTGGGCGTCCACGGCCTCCTCCGGAAAGACCCTCGTGCTGCAATCCAGTGCAACGCGTCTGGTCTTGACCTCGGCCATCACCACGACATCGTCGAGCTCATCGAGCAGCACCAGATCGGCCTCGCCCTCGGTGCAACGATAACCCTGCTCCAGCAAGGTGTAGCCGCGCTCGTTAAAGTAGTCGATGGTGATCAGCTCGCCCAGCATGCCCAGCTCGCGGGGACTGAGTCCCTTGATAAACTCGAGCGTCATCGCCCCGCAGTCGAGCTCGCCGTTTTCCCAACGCTCCTTGAGCTGCTGCGTCTTGCTCTTTTTGTTTGCGGCACTCATGGGGTCTCCTTTCCCGCACACTGCATTGCCCCGATGATGAGGGCACCTTTCATGCGGGTAAGTACCGGAAGCAAACCAAAAGCTGACCAAATGCCGACAAAAACGGGCCGTATGCAGCAATGGTGTTGCATACGGCCCGCTACCAGCTGGTTTACAAAACTCCAGAAGTCCCTGTCTCCACAATTGGCCTAGAAAAGGCGCTCAGTCTGCAGAAAGTTTCCGCAAAAGCTCACGCGGTGCAGTGGACAAAGTCCATGTTTGCGAATGGCCTCGATGTGCTCGGGGCTCGCATAGCCCTTCGATTCGGCCAGATGGTACTCGGGGTACTCGGCGTCGTACTCGACCATCATCTCATCACGTGTGACCTTGGCCATGATGGACGCCGCGGCGATGCAGGCGATCTTGGCATCGCCCTTCACCACATCGCGCTCGTTGGGAACAGCGCCCAAGGGGTTACCGTCCATGAGGACGCAATCGGGCTCGAGCCCCGTATCGGCCACGGCGCCCGCAACGGCGGTACGGATAGCACGGGCCATGCCCATCTCATCGATATCCTTAGGCGCGATATGGCAAAAACCGATCGCCGTCGCCACCTCGGCAATCTTCACTGAGAGCAACTCGCGGCGCGCCGGCGTGAGCTTTTTGGAATCGTTGATGCCCCAGACGCGCGGCTCCATAGGAAGGCAGACGGCGCATACCGTCAAAGGACCGGCCACCGATCCGCGACCCACCTCGTCGACACCAACGACCACCCCATCGCCGCCAAGCTCATGCATAAGCTCGTACATGTCATTGACGCGCTCGCGCTCGGCAAGTTCCTTGGCATGGCGCTTAAGGGCACGCTCGCAAGCCTTGATCACCTGCTGGCGCGGATCCTCGCGATAATGCTCCACGAGGGCGGGAATCTCCTCGAACGTGGCGCTCGCCAGCTCGCCGGCAACCTGCGATGCCGAAACCGAGCTCGTCATATTGGCCATACCAGGCCCTCCTTGCATGCAAATCAGATAAAAAGAAGGGCCACCCGAAGGTGACCCTTGTGTCCAAACGAGTGGACAGACGCTGCGATCTTCTTAGCGCTTCTCGGGGATGCGAGCAGCCTTGCCCACCTTGTCGCGGAGGTAGTACAGCTTGGCGCGACGGACGCGACCATGACGAACGACCTCGAGCTTGGCGATCTTGGGGCTGTGAAGCGGGAAGGTACGCTCAACACCGACACCGAAGGACATCTTGCGGACGGTGAAGGTCTCGCGGGCACCGGCGCCGGCCATGCGGATGACGTCGCCCTGGAAGACCTGGATGCGCTCGCGGTCGCCTTCCTTAATGCGGTAGTGAACCTTGACGTTGTCGGCGACGCGAACCTGAGGAATGTCCTCGCGGATCTGCTGACGCTCGATTGCGCGGATGTAATCCATGTGCAATTCCTTACTCTTCTAGAGGTGCCGTACCACCTTGGCCGGCACGTAGTTGAACAAACGTATTCGAGTATACACGCGCGGGTTTCTGCTGCAAGAACAATTTTTTACGCAGACAAAAAGACAAAACCCGCACATGATAACCGCCCGTCTCACGAATGAGACGGGCGGCATGAAGGGGGCTACGCTAGGCGTCTAAACCCAAAACGTTACGCGGAGCGTTTCGCCTCGAGCTTGGCCTGGGCGGCAGCCAGGCGTGCGAGGGGCACGCGGTAGGGCGAGCAGGACACGTAGTCAACGTCGGCCACGTTAAACAGGCCCTTGATGGACTTGGGGTCGCCGCCGTGCTCGCCGCACACGCCAAAGTGCATGTCGGGGTTGGTGGCGCGACCCTTCTCGACGGCCATACGCACCAGCTCGAGCACCGCTGTGTCGATGGTCTCGAAGGGGTTGTCCTTCAAGATCTTCTTATGCATGTACAGCGGGATGAACTTAGCCTCGGCGTCGTCACGAGAGAAACCGAAGGTCGTCTGGGTGAGGTCGTTGGTGCCAAAGCAGAAGAAGTCTGCGTGATGGGCGATCTCGTCAGCGACCATGCAGGCGCGCGGCAGCTCGAGCATCGTGCCCACGGGAATATTGAGCTCGACGCCCTCTTCGTTGGAAACCTCGGCGATTACGCGCTCGATAACCTCGCGGGTCTGGACATGCTCGGCCGTGATGGAAACGAGCGGAACCATGATTTCGGGGCGCGGGTCGACGCCTTCCTTGATAAGGCGGGCAGCAGCCGTGGCCACAGCGCGGACCTGCATGAGCGGCAGATCGCCAAAGACGACGGACAGGCGCACGCCGCGCAGCCCGAGCATGGGGTTCGACTCGACCATGCCGTCGATACGGCGCAGGCGGGCGCGCAGGACGGCAAGCTCTTCCTCGCTGGCGTCAGCGGCTTCCTTCTTGGTGATGGCGACCTCGAGCTCGCGAGGATTATCCAGGAACTCATGAAGCGGCGGATCGAGCAGGCGGACGACCACATCGCGACCGGACATGGTCTTGAACATCGCCAGGAAGTCCTCGGTCTGAACCTTGAGCAGGTCGGCCAGGGCCTGCTGCTTCACGGCCTCATCGTCAGACAGGATAAAGCTCTGGATGATGTTCTTGCGGTCGCCCAGGAACATGTGCTCGGTGCGGCACAGGCCAATGGCCTCGGCGCCAAACTCGAGCGCGAGCGCGGCATCCTCGGGGCTGTCGGCGTTGACGCGCACATGGTTGGCATGGCCACAGGTCTCGTCCAGACGAATCTCGTCGGCCCAGGACAGGATGGTGTCCAGGTCGCCGGTGAGCTCGGCCGAAACCAGATCGACGGCGCCGTCGACGACGATACCTTGGGTGCCGTCGATGGAGATGACATCGCCCTCGTGCAGCACGAGGTCGCTGCCCTCGATGCGCACGACCTTCTCGGCGGCATCGATATGGAAGCGCTCAACGCCGCAGACGCAGGGCGTACCCATGCCGCGGGCGATAACGGCGGCATGGCTCGTCTTGCCACCGTGGCTGGTCAGGATACCCTCGGCGGCGACCATGCCCTTCAGGTCGTCGGGGTTGGTCTCCCAACGAACCAGAATGACCTTGTGGCCCTCGTTGGCGCGCGCGACGGCGTCATCACTCGAGAACACAACCTCACCCACGGCGGCACCGGGGCTGGCGTTAAGACCGCTGGCCAGCGCCTCGTACCTCTTGGAAGCGTCAAACTGCGGGTGCAGGAGCTGGTCGAGTTGCGCGGGATCGATACGGCTCACGGCCTCTTCGCGGGTGATCAGGCCTTCCTCGACCATTTCGATGGCGATGCGCAGGGCGGCGGTGGCGGTGCGCTTGCCCACGCGTGTCTGGAGCATCCAGAGCTTGCCCTGCTCGATGGTGAACTCGATATCGCACATATCGCGGTAATGGTCCTCGAGCGTCAGGAACACGCGCTCGAGCTCCTCACCTGCAGACTCGAGGCCCGGGGTGGTCTTGAGGTCGGCAATGGGCTCGGTGTTGCGGATGCCGGCGACGACGTCCTCGCCCTGGGCATTAACCAAAAAGTCACCGTAGAACTCTTTGGTGCCGTCGGCCGGATTACGCGTAAAGGCGACGCCCGTCGCAGAGGTCTCGCCCTTGTTGCCAAAGGCCATGGCCTGTACGTTGACGGCGGTGCCGAGCTCGTCGGAAATACCATGCTGCTTGCGGTAGATGCAGGCACGCTCGTTCATCCAGCTGCCAAAGACGGCCTGGATTGCAAGGCGTAGCTGAAGCTCCGGGTCGTGCGGGAAGACGGGCTTGCCATCGGCGACCTCGAGCTCGGGATACAGGGAGGCATCGACGTTCTCGGAGAAGATGCCCTTAAAGGTCTCGACGAGCTCCTGCAGATCCTCGGCCGAAAGCTCGGAGTCGACGCGGACGCCGGCGACCAGGCGTGCCTGGGTCAGCGCGTTCTCGAACAGGTCGGCGTCAACGCCCATAACGACGTTGGAGAACATCTGAATAAAGCGGCGGTAGCTATCCCAAGCAAAACGCGGATTTTGCGTCTGGGCGATGAGCCCCTGAACGGAGTCGTCGTTGAGGCCTAAGTTGAGGACCGTGTCCATCATGCCGGGCATGGAGAACGGAGCGCCCGAACGAACCGACACGAGCAGCGGATCGGAGGCGTCGCCGAGCTTCTTGCCGCAGCGGGCCTCGAGGTCCGCCTCGGCAGCAACGATCTCATCGAGTGCACCCTCGGGCCACACGTTGCCGGCACCGGAGTACTCGACGCAAGTCTGGCAGGTAATAGTAAAGCCACCGGGAACCGGCAGGCCGATACGGCTCATCTCGGCAAGGTTAGCGCCTTTGCCGCCAAGCACGAAGTTCATGGACTTGTCGCCCTCGGTGACACAGGTGCCCTGGGCGTCGGTTCCAAAACGGTAAACCCTCTTGCAATCGCTCACGATACTTCCCCTTCCATGCGCTCTCGCGCACGACCGTGGTAACGAATCGACCCGCCGGATGCGGGCCGTGAGGGTACTATACGGCGGGCATTGAGCGGGCTTGCGCAGAGGACGCGGGGGTTGGTAAACGTGGTAAATGTGACGGTAAACGGTAGGTAAAGGTGGTTACATTATGAAGATACCAATGCAAGAGAATTGCAGGTCAAATGCAGGTTCTTTGCTAAATCGCTTTACCAATATCGTGCATTATTTTTAGGTAGTCTTTTTGAGACGGTGCATTTTTAGCTACCGAAATGAGTTAACTTTGCTGGGCTCGGCGGGCGGTTCGGCGGGCACGGGCTTCTTGGATTTCCTCCAAGTGGCTAATGATCTCGGCAGCGCTTTCCTCGATGGCCTTGCCGTCGGTACGCACCACAAAGCAGCCTAGGCGTTTCATGAGGGCACGAGCTTCCTCAAGCTCGCTGCGCACGCTCTCGGGCTCGGCATAGGAGCCGGCAACGGCACGAGCGTAGTCATCGCCCAAGCGGCTATCGCGAATTTCGGAAATCACATCGACGGTCGAAATCAGGCCGAACAGGCGCATCGGGTCGACCTCGTAAATCGACTTCGGCGGCTCCATGCCATGGGCCAACGGAACATTGGCAACCTTGTAGCCCTGATAAGCCAGATACATCGACAGCGGCGTCTTGGACGTGCGCGATACGCCCAGCAGCACGATATCGGCATCCGACAGATCGTCGCAACCGCGCCCGTCATCGTGCTCAACAAAATACTCCATGGCCTCGATGCGATGGAAGTAGCGGTCATCGGTCTTGTGAATCACGCCGGCAACGCCCTTGGGCGGCACACCGATAAGCGACGATAGCACGGCGAGCGTCGGGCCAATCAGGTCGACCGAGCGAATATGCAACATGCTCAGGTAATCGAGCACGCGGGCGCGAAGCGCTGGATCGACAATGGTGTGAAACACGGCAATATCGCGATGGTCGGCATCGACGCGCGGCCCCACAAATGACTTGACCTGCTCCACGGAAGTCACCTTGGGCAGACGTAAAACGCGAAAAGCCCCTTCATCAAATTGCCCGGACGCCGCAAGCACCACTTCACAAGCGGTATCGCCGAGCGAGTCGGAGATAACGATAACGGTGGGACGAGCGGTGACCGGGCAATCCATGCGGGGCTCCTTTTGCGCTTACGCGCAGGCTGGCTTACTTTTTGCGGGCAAGCTCACCGATGTTGGCAATGCCGGAGAAAACGGCCTCGAAGCGGTTGAGCAGCTTAAGGCGATTATCGCGGAGCTGCTCGTCCTTGTCCATGACCATGACCTCGTCGAAGAAGCGGTCGATGGGGGCGCGCAGGGCGGCAAGGGCGGCAAATGCGGCCGGGTAATCCTCGGCAGCAAGGGCGGCGTCGACAGCGGTCTGAGCAGCCTCGGAGGCATCGGCAAGCGCGTGCTCGACCTCGCCCATCAGGCTGCGGTCGTACTCCGCGCCCAGCTCGGGCTTGGAGATATGCGCGGCACGGGCATAGGCCGTCGCCAGGTTGTCAAAGGTCTCGGCGTCGTTCTTGCGGGCCTCGTCGAGGGCGGCGCAGCGGGCGAAGAAGACGGACGGGGCGATGATGTGCACCGCAGAGACGGCGGCAACGGTATCGGCCGGGATCTTTTCGTCGCGGGCCATGCTCACCAGGCGGCCATGGAAGAAGTCACGAACCTGCTGGGCGACCTCGGCGGCGTCGAACTCAATGCCCTGCTCACTGTAGAGCTCGAGGGCGAAGTCGATGAGCGACGTGGGGTCGATCGGCAGGCGGTCGCGCAGGATGTTGATGATGCCGATAGCGGCACGACGCAGCGCGTAGGGGTCGGAGGAGCCGGTCGGGGGCTCGCCGATGGCAAAGATACCGGCGATGGTATCGAGCTTGTCGGCGCAAGCCACGATGCAGCCAGCGGTGCCCTCGGGCAGCTCGTCACCGGCAAAGCGAGGACGATAGTGATCGCGAATAGCATGAGCGACCTCGTCGTTCTCCCCCATCGCGGTCGCGTAATAACCGCCCATCACGCCCTGCTGGCTCGTGAACTCGACGACGGCGTTGGATACCAGGTCGGCCTTGCACAGGTGCGCGGCGCGAGCGGCATCGGCTGCCAGGTGAGCACCCAGGTGTGCCTCACGGGCAATAGCGAGCGCGAGCTGCTCGATGCGCTCGGACTTGGCGAGCACGCTACCGAGCTTCTCCTGGAAGGCGACCTTGGCCAGACGCTCGCGGAACTCGTCGAGGGAGATCTTCAGGTCCTCCTCGTAGAAGAACTTGGCGTCGTCCAGACGGGCGCGCACGACGCGCTCGTTGCCGTCGATCACGCGCTCGGCATTCTCGGGCTTGCTGTTGGAAACGACCACGAACTCACGCGTGAGCTTGCCCTCGCCGTCATAGATCGGGAAGTAGCGCTGGTTGGTGAGCATGGACTCGCAGATGATCTCGTGCGGGACCTTGAGGAACTCCTCGTCAAAAGTACCGACAAGCACCGTCGGCCACTCGCAGAGGTTGATGACCTCCTCAAAGACCTTCTTGGGCGTGTCGACATGGCAGCCGGGGCGAGCGGCCTCGACCTCGGCGATACCGGCAAGGATGGCCTCACGACGGCGCTCGGCAGAAAGCACGCCGGCGTCCTCGAGCACCTGCTCGTAGACGGCGGGGCTGGCGACCACATGGTCACCGGGGCCAAGTACGCGATGACCACGCGTGGTGTTGCCACTCGTCACGTCGGCAAACGACACGGGCACGACATCCTCGCCCAGAAGGCAGCAGATCCAACGGACCGGACGAACAAACGTAGCGTGCTCGTGGCCCCAGCGCTGGCTGCGGTAGTTGGGCCACTGCAGGCCGGCGATAGTCTTCTCGCACAGGGCGGTCAGAATCGGCGTAGCCGGTGCGGAGGGAATGTTCTTCTCGGCGAACACATACTCGCGACCGTCGGTGTCCTCGCGACGGACCAGATCCTCGGCAGCCACACCGCACTTGCGGGCAAAGCCCTGAGCGGCCTTAGTGGCGTTGCCGTCGGCATCAAAGGCAATGTTTGCCGCGGGACCGCGCTTGACCTCGTGAACCTCATCGGTCGCGGTGGCGACATTAGCCACGAGCGCGGCAAGACGACGCGGGCTCGAGATCACGCGGACCTCGCCATGGGCCAGACCGGCCTCGTCAAGACCCTTGGCAATCATGGAGCCAAGCTGCTTGACGGCATTGTTCAACGGTGCGGAGGGCATTTCTTCCGTACCGATCTCAAACAGGAAATCCTTAGCGTCTGCCATGGCTTACGCCACCTCGCCTTCCTGATCGGCATTCTCGTTGACTCCGGCGACCTCGGCCATGTAGGCCTCGCAGCACGCCTTGGCGACGGCGCGGACGCGCAGGATGTAGTTGGCACGCTCGACCGCGGACAGGGCGCCGCGAGCATCGAGCAAGTTGAAAGCGTGGCTGCACTTCATGACGCAGTCATATGCCGGCAGCGGCAGCTTGCGCTCCAGGCAGGAATGGCACTCGGCCTCGTAGTCGTCAAACTTCTGACGCATCATCTCGACGTTGGCGACCTCAAAGTTATAGGCACTGAACTCGCGCTCGTTCTCGAGGAACACGTCGCCATAGGTCATGGGCGTGCCGTCGGGCAGGTAGCTCCACACCAGGTCGTAGACCGAGTTAACGCCCTGGGCGTACATGGCGATACGCTCCAGGCCGTAGGTGATCTCGACGGGCACGGGGTCGACCTCGATGCCGCCCACCTGCTGGAAGTACGTAAACTGCGTGACCTCCATGCCATTGAGCCAGACCTCCCAGCCAAGGCCCCAGGCGCCGAGCGTCGGGCTCTCCCAGTCGTCCTCGACAAAGCGGACGTCATGGTCGTTGGGGTCCAGACCGATAGCGGCAAGAGACCCCAGGTAGAGCTCCTGGGCGTTAACCGGAGAAGGCTTGATGAGAACCTGGAACTGATAGTAGTGCTGCATGCGGTTGGGGTTCTCGCCGTAGCGGCCGTCGGCGGGACGGCGGCAGGGCTGCGCATAGCAGGTGCGCCACTCGGCGGGACCGAGCGAGCGCAGCGTGGTCGCGGTATGGAAGGTACCGGCACCGACCTCGGAGTCATAGGGCTGCATAATGACGCAGCCCTGCTCGCCCCAGTACTGCTGGAGGCGCAGGATGATGTCTTGGAAGGAAAGCGATGAAGCGTTCATGCCTCTAATATCCCCTCGTCGAAACGATTACACGGTTAGGTACTGTACTATAGCGGTTTTTAGTCGATAGCGCCGATGCGGTTGAGCGGCCAGTAGCGCACAAGCGCCACAGCGATCAAATCAGAGCGATCGACGGGACCAAAGTAGCGTGAGTCGGCAGAGTTTTCGCGGTTGTCGCCCATCACCCACACGCACCCGTCGGGAACGGTGTAGGGATAGCCTACCTGAGCACCGGGCGCTTGGACCGAAAGTGGCCAGCTCATGCCCGTCGTATAGTCCTCGTCGAGCGCTTGGCCGTCAACGACCACCTTGCCATCCTGCAGGTCGACCGTCTGGCCGGCCGTGGCAATAACACGCTTGACAAGAACATCATGCTCGGAGGTGCCATCGGGGTTGTGAAACACCACGATATCGCCCTGCTTGACGGGCTGACCGAGCTCGAGGCTCACCTTTTGTGCCAGGATCTGGTCGCCAATCTCGATCGTGGACTCCATGGAGCCGGTGGGCACCACAAAGGGCTCGACCACAAACGAGCGAATCAAGAAGGTGGCGACCAGTGCGATCGCGATGACCGCGATCCACTCAAAAGCGCCCCTCAACGCGGAATGCTGCGATGGAACCATTCTCACTCCTCGCTCTGCGAATACGAAGCGTCAAGGATCTCCTGCGCGTAAGCACGCTCCTCGGGCGTGAGCCGCGCTGTCTCGATCAGGTCGGGACGCCAGCGGCAGGTGCGCTCGATGGCATTCTTACGGCGCCAGGCATCGACCTTGGCATGATCGCCACTCACAAGCACCGGCGGCACGCCCTCGCCGTTGAACTCGGCGGGGCGGGTGTACTGCGCGTACTCGAGCAGTCCTCCGTCCTCGGCGGTCGAGAACGACTCGTCCACATTGCTCATCTCGTCGCCCAGGGCGCCGGGAATCAGGCGTACGACGGCATCGGCAACGACCATGGCAGGCAGCTCGCCGCCCGTAAGCACGTAGTCGCCGATCGACAGACGCTCATCGGCATACGCATACGCGCGCTCGTCGACGCCCTCGTAGCGACTGCACACAAACAACA
The DNA here is from genome assembly GCA_958420205.1 of uncultured Collinsella sp. GTDB lineage: Bacteria > Actinomycetota > Coriobacteriia > Coriobacteriales > Coriobacteriaceae > Collinsella. The sequence goes on from CATZIX010000006.1 coordinate 112,411, forward strand.
GGCGCTCACTTTTGAGCAGGCGCTCGGCCACATGCTGCGTAAAAGGCTCGCCACAGGGGGTAAAGAACACCACAGTGGGCTTGGGACCCTCTGCGCTAATGGCCTCGATGGCCTCTGCGATAGGCTCGACCTTCATGAGCATGCCCTGCCCGCCGCCGTACGGCTCGTCATCAACGGTACGATGGCGGTCGTGCGTCCAGTCGCGCAGGTTATACGCCTTAAAATCAAAAAGGCCGGCCTTGCGGGCGCGGCCCAAGATCGACGTGGACATGACGGGCTCAAACATCTCGGGAAAGACCGAAAGGGTCTCAATCAGCATGTTGTCCTCCCTACTTGTCCGTATCGATCAGGCCGTCCATAACGTGGACGGAAATTGTTCCTGTGTCGGGAAGATCGAGCACAACCTGCTCGATCACGGGAATCAGCACCTCGCCGTACCGATCGCCCTCGACAACCCAAACATCGTTGGCGGGCGTCGACATGATCTCGACAATCGTGCCGAGCAAGCCAAAGCGCTCGTCGACCACCTCGCGACCCATCAGGTCGGTATAGGCGGCATCGAGCGAATCGAGCTCAAAATCGTCACAGTTTGCCAGCACGTAGCATCCGGTGATGCCCTCGGCGGCCGTCAAGTCGTCAATGCCCTCAAACGAGACCAGATCGCCATCGCCCGTATCGGTGACGGACACGACCGTGCAAAAGCGGTCGCGCTTTAGCGCCGGCGGCGTCAGGGCGACGCGCATACCCGGCTCTAATACAGAAGGAAGCCCCCGCAGCGGCTGCGCGAGGACCTCCCCCTTCCTTCCGTGCGGCTTGACCACACGGGCGATGTTTTTGTACTGGGACCTCAAGGTCCTAGCCCAGAACCTCTACCTCGACAGCAGTGTCGAGGCGAGCGGCCAGTGCACGGGCGAGCGTGCGAATGGCCTTGATGGTACGGCCACGACGGCCGATGACCTTAGCGACGTCATCCTCGGCGACCGAAACCTCAATCGTAGAGGCGTCGTCACCATCGATGACCTCAAGGCTCACGGAATCCGGGTCGTCGACGATCTGAACAACGAGATATTCGACGAGATCGGCGATGCGATCTGAGAGCATTGCCTCACCCTCGAGCTGTGCAGCGTCAACCTCAGGCACGATTTACTCCTCGGCGCCCTCAGCGGCCTCAGCGGCAGCCTTAGCGGCCTCGGCCTCTTTGGCGAGCTGCTTCTTGGACTTCTTGACGACGGTCTCGGTCTTCTCGCCCTCGTTGGCGGCCTTGACCAGAGCGGCGACGGCGTCGGTGAGCTGAGCGCCCTTGGACTGCCAGTCGGCGATCTTCTCGAGGTCGAGGTTGATGGTCTTGGGGGCGGTCATCGGGTTGTAGCGGCCAACCTCCTCGATGATACGACCGTCACGCGGGGCGCGGGAATCGGCGACGACGACACGGTAGTACGGACGCTTCTTAGCGCCGTGACGAGCAAGGCGAATCTTGACTGCCAAAGGAAACTCCTCCAACCAAGCAGCTTTAGGCTGCAACTACAAACAAACAGTTGAACATAATACGCCATCGACGCGGGCAGGTGAAGTCCGTGAGACCAACTTCTTCGGTGTAGTCGAGGGCAAATCCATATCTTAGACAAGAATTCGGGATTTGCAAGCACATACACGCACCCCACATGAGCTGCGCGGTATACTCATGACATGGAAAGACGCGAACATACATACGGTTATGAGGATGCCATGGGCGTCACGCCGCCTCCCTGGACGGGTCCGGCGGTGGGACTCATGGACCTCGATGCGTTTTTTGCGAGCGTGGAAATGCTCGATCATCCCGAATGGCGCGGAAAGCCGCTCATCGTGGGCGGAGACGCCGATTCGCGCGGCGTCGTGTCCACGTGTTCGTATGAGGCACGTCGCTTTGGCGTGCACTCTGCCATGGCCTCGGCCGAGGCGCGGCGCTTGTGCCCGCAAGCCATTTGGACGCATGGGCATTTTGATCGCTATCGTGAGGTCAGCGCGCAGGTCATGGCGATTCTTGCCGAGGAGACGCCGCGCGTGGAGCGCGTATCCATCGACGAAGCCTTTATCGATATCACACCGGGTCGCTTTGCGCCCGAAGACCCGCTGCTGGTTGCGCGACGAATAAGCGACCGCGTGGCAGGGCTGGGAGTGACCTGTTCCATTGGCGTGGGCTGCAACAAGACGGTCGCAAAGATCGCAAGCGAGCGTGACAAGCCGTTTGGATTGACGATTGTGCGCCCCGGAACCGAGCAGCGCTTTTTGGCCGCGCTGCCGGTATCTGCCATGAGCGGCATCGGGCGCTCGGCCGAGGAGCGACTGCGCCGCATGCGCATCTATACGCTGGGAGAGCTTTCGCGCGCGCCTGAGTCCACACTGGCCTCTATTTTTGGCGTCAACGGCGAACGCATGCGCCAGCGTGCGCTGGGACTCGAAATCTCTGAAGTCACGAGTCTCGATGAAGAGCGCGAGGTCAAGTCTGTCAGCAATGAACGCACCTTTGCTAAAGATTTGACTGAGCGTGGGGATATTGAGGCGGCGATTGCGCTGTTGGGCGAGTCGGTGGGACGCCGTCTGCGCCGCCAGGGACTAACGGGCGCCACGGTGACGCTCAAGCTCAAGTATTCGTATGGAAGCGGGCGTACGGCACAGCGCCGGCTGCCTCATCCAACCGACGATGAGAACATCTTCGTGGCGGTTGCACTCGAACTGCTCGACAACATCTGGCAGGAAGGCATACATGTTCGCTTAGCGGGCATCGGCATGAGCGACTTCGACCACCAAGGCGGCATCCAGACCGACCTGTTCTGCGAGATCGATGACCGCGGAGCCCAATCCAGCGACCGCCGCGACCTCTCCGTCGCCATCGACGCCGTCCGAGACAAGTTCGGCGACACCGCCCTATCCTTCGGCCGCCAATCCCGCTTCAATAACTAGTCTTTTTTGGACGGGGGGGGTTGCTGCCTTCCGTCCGACACGGCATTGGTAGTCAATTTGGGACGGGGCTATTTTAGCTACCCCTATATATCGGTTGAGATTCATTCGGCCTAATTCAATCACCGTCAGCCAAAGGGTAGCTAAAATAGCCCCGTCCCAAATTGACTACCCCGGATGTCCGGTTTGCCCGCCGCAACAAAACTCTGTCCCAAATAGCTACTGATCGAGCTTGACCTTCTGAATCGTGCAGTGACCGATGCCCGTGAGGCGCACGATCTGCTTTATCGAAAAGCCCTCGTTTTTGAGCGTACGGATGTAGTTGTCGCGCACGGCTTTAGGCAAAGCTTTAAGGTGGTGAGGCTCATACGGTTTAAGGAGAGCCTGTGCAAACTCCAGTGCATCTATGTCGCTCACATGAGCGCCGTCACGGAAGCAATATCGATTCGGTTCTCCCGAGGTACTGAAAGCAAAAAATCTCTGAGAATCTCCGAGCAAACCTAGCACACATTCAGTCATACAAATACCCGGGTATCCCATATATTCGCTAAAACTGCTCCAACGATATAGTGAAGCAGTCCCAATCCTGGCTTTCGCAGGATTATCGTGAATATATCTCACACAGTTGAGCAGCTGATCATCGTTAAGAATCGGCACGCTCTTAAATCGATCCTGAAAAACTGGTCCCTTCCGTCCGGTTTTCGCGTTGAAATACATCGCATATGCAGTCGTAACAGAGTGCATGCAATCGCTCAGGTGAACATGTTCATCATCTAGCAACAAGTGAATATGGTTGTCCATAAGGCACCAAGCAATGATATTGACGTCGTATTTTCGGCATTTCGAGGCAAGCAACCGAATCAAATATATCCGATCATCGGCATCCTCAAATATCAGCTGACCACCACAGCCCTTTTGGACGACATGGTAATAGCCGTAAACAGAGATTTCCCGCGCGGTCCGAGTCATACGCATCTCCTCCTCTACAGATAACAAATACGTTACCCGAGTCGGAAAGCTAAATATCACGCAATGAACCGCAACTCGCTTCTATCGGCGAACGGTAGGTAGTAGCTAAAAAAGCCCCGTCCCAAATTAGCTACTTTGGGCAAAAAGAAAGCCGGGTAGCTGCGGAAAACCGCAACTGCCCGGCGATATGCGTGAGGCTAGCTAAACCCCGTCTCAAATGAGCTACTAGAGGAGGTTGAGGGGGAGCTGGGGAGCGTCACCCCAGAGCTTTTCGAGGCGATAGAAGTCGCGGGCTTCAGGAGTGAAGACGTGGACGACAACCGAACCGTAGTCCATGAGCATCCAGGTCTTCTGCTCGCGACCCTCGATGGAGAACGGGTGCTCGCCGCAAGCCTCGGCGACCTTCTCCTCGATCTCGTCGACGATAGAATCGACCTGGCGGTTGTTGGTACCGGTGGCAAGCACAAAGTAGTCGCATACGTCGGAAAGCTCGGTCAGGTCGAGCACCTGAACGTCCTCGCCCTTCTTGTCGTAGGCGGCCTGCGCGGCGGCGCGGGCGACATCCTCAGCGGCGACACCGCTCGCGGACAGCGAGGCGGCAGTGCGGTCGGACGTGGCGGCGAAGCTCTTGTGCTCCACTCCTTCAAGAATCTGCTCGTCGGTCATGGTCTCGTCGGCCATGGAATACCTCTTTCTAGACAGCCCGAGCTAGCGCAGCTGGGCATAATGGTTGTAAATCGTAATAGCCGTGGGATAAAGATAGCGCCCGGACTGGATCACATAGACCAGACCCTGCGCAAAACAGGAGAAGAACAACTCATCGAGCGTCGACTCCCCCACCATCTTGCGCAGCGCATGGGCATAATCGCCGTGGCGGTTGGGTTCGATGGCATCAGCCACAAAGACCACCATATCGAGCGGCGTCATGTCGCAAGCGCCCACGGTGTGACGGTCGACAGCCTGAAAGACCGCCGGCGACAGCTCGGGAAAAAGCTGCGGAAGTTCATAGGCGGCAACAGGGCCATGCAAAAGCGGCGTCGCGGCGGAAGGAGAGCCGGCAATCTTAATGCCGTAATGCAGAGCGCGCGTGACCAGCTCGTCGTCGGAGAGCACTTTGTCCCAGTCATGGATCAGTCCGGCGGCAGCGGCATCAAAGCGGTCAACGCCGTAGACCTCGGCCAGATGAAGTGCGGTCTCGGCAACACCCAGCGAATGCACATAGCGCTTGCGCTTATCCTTCATGCGAACATCGAGCAGCTCTTGAATGCGCTTGAGCAGCGCGCGCTCATCGCCCTCAAACTGATCCTCTACCGACAACGTAGACCCCCATCACTCAAAATCTTCTTGGCCCAAATCGGCATATAGCCTGCGTTTGCGAATGTAGCCGAGCACGGACTCGCTCGTAAGATAGCGCACGCTCATACCGCGGGCAACTCGCTTACGAATGTTCGTCGAGCTGATCGCCAACGCTGGAATCTGAATATAGCGCACGTCGAACGGCAGCCCCGACTCTTTGATTCGGGCACGCGCCGTATCGATATCAAAGCCCGGTCGTGTCGCCGCAATAAAGGTAGCAAGCTCAGCGATTCGTTCGGCATCATGCCAGGTCACGATATCGATGATCGCGTCGGCGCCCGTAATAAAGTAGAGCTTTACCTGCGGCGGGTAAAAGTCGCGAAGGGCATGAAGCGTATCGGCCGTATAGGTTACGCCCGGGCGGTCGATCTCGAACCGGCTCGCCAAAAAAGCCGGGTTCGCGGCGGTGGCGAGGACCGTCATGGCATAACGGTCCTCGGCAGGCGTCACAGGCTTGTCAAGCTTAAAGGCAGGAGAACCCGCCGGCATAAAGAGCACAGCGTCCAAGTCGAGCGACTCGCGCGCCTGCTCGGCGGTCACCAGGTGCCCGTAATGGATGGGATCAAAGGTGCCACCCATAATGCCGAGCCTAAACTCCTGCCCGTCCTCTAGAGGAAGCTCGGGCAGACCGATTCCACCGCGCAGCGACATGGCTTACTCGCCCTCCGGTGTCTCGGTATCGCCCGCGGCATCCGCTGCATCCGTCGCATCGACAACCTCGACGCCCTCATCCGCAGCATCGGCCACGTCAATGGCTTCAACGGCAACGTCCTCGCCAGCATCCTCGAGCTCCTCGTACTCCGAGAAGTCCTCGGCGCCCTCAAAGTCAAAGGCGCGCTGGCAAATGCGGACCTCGTCGCCCGCACGGCAACCGGCCTTCTCGAGCGCATCGTCAACACCCATACGCGCAAACTTATGCTGCAGGTAAATGACGGCTTCCTCATTTTCCCAGTCGGTCTGAATGACCATGCGCTCGATGGCACGACCGACAACGCGGAAGGCACCGGGCTCTTCCTGGACAATGCGGAAACGCTTCTCACGCTGCAGGCGACGGCGCTCCCACTCATCGTCGCGCAGAACGACCGGCTCATCGGAGACGGCCAACTCGGCGCGGAGCTTGGCCACCTGCTCGCCCACAGCAAGCATCAGCGTGTTGAGGCCGGCGCCCGTAACAGCAGACACGGCAAAGAACATATGGCCATCGTCGAGCGCCGCACGCTTAAGGTCGGCAATCTTGTCAGCCGTGCCCGGCGCATCGCACTTGTTAGCGACGACGATCTGCGGACGCTCCGAAAGCTCGGCGCCATACTGCTCGAGCTCGCGGTTGATGATGCGATAGTCCTCGACCGGATCGCGATCCTCAAAACCACCCGTCATGTCGACGACATGCATGATTAGGGCCGTACGCTCAATGTGGCGCAGGAACTGGTGACCCAGGCCCTTGCCCTCGCTCGCGCCCTCGATGAGACCGGGGACGTCGGCAACGACGTAAGAATATTCGCCGGCACGCACCATGCCGAGGTTCGGCACGAGCGTGGTAAACGGGTAGTCAGCGATCTTGGGGCGGGCGGCACTCATGCGCGCAATGAGCGATGACTTACCCACCGAGGGAAAGCCCACGAGCGCGGCATCAGCCATAAGCTTCATCTCGAGCTCGATCCAGTGCTCCTCGGCCGGCTCGCCCAGCTGAGCGAACGCGGGCGCGCGGCGCACCGACGTCACAAAGTGCGTGTTGCCCAGGCCGCCGGCACCGCCGGGCGCCACGACAACGCGCTCGCCATCGTGAACGAGGTCGGCAATCTCGAACATCGGGGTCTGCGTCTCGGGGTCGAGCTCGCGCACCACGGTACCCATAGGGACCTTGAGAATCAGGTCCTCGCCGCTCTTACCGTTACGACGGGCACCCTGCCCGTGCGTGCCGCGCTCGGCGCGGAAGTGATGCTTAAAGCGGTAATCGATCAGCGAAGACAGCTGAGCATCGGCCTGGATGACGACATTGCCGCCACGACCGCCGTCGCCGCCATCGGGGCCGCCCTTGGGGACAAATGCCTCGCGCCTAAACGACATGCATCCGGCTCCGCCGTCGCCGCCGCACACGTTAATGCGGCTGATATCGGTGAACTGTGACAACAGAATCGCCTCCTACAAAAAAGAAGGAGACCCTTGAATCCTAAAACTCAAGTGCCTCCCACATATGTGCTCTATGAAGGGTGAATTACGCGTTCGCGAGCGGGCGTACGCTGACCCTGTGCTTGATACCCTTGTGGAACTCAACGGTACCGTCGACCAGCGCGAACAGCGTGTCGTCCTTACCACGGCCAACGTTCTCACCCGGGTGGATGTGCGTGCCGTGCTGACGGACGAGAATCGTGCCCGTGGTTACCGTCTGGCCGGCATAGCGCTTCGTGCCAAGGCGCTGACCGCGGGAGTCACGGCCATTACGGGAGGAACCGAGTCCTTTTTTGTGTGCCATTGTGTATACCTACTCTTTCGTTACGAGTGTAATCTACTCGGCGACGGGAGCCTCGGCAACAGCCTCAGCCTCTGCCTTGACAGCCTTCTTGGCGCGGGAGGTAGCCTGAACCTTCACGATCTTCAGCTTGGTGAGCTGCTGACGGTGACCCTTCAGACGACGATAGCGCTTGCGCTTGTGGAACTTGAAGACCAGCTGCTTCTCGCCCTTGAACTGCTCAACGATCTGAGCGGTAACCTTGGCCTTGGCCAGCTTGTCGGGATCGGTGACGATCTTCTTACCATCGTTGAGGAAGATAACCGGCAGGGTGACCTTGTCGCCCTCATTGCCCTCGATCTTCTCGACGGTGATGACATCGTCGGTGGCGACCTTGTACTGCTTGCCGCCCGTGTTAACGATTGCGTACATGTTTACTTGCCCTTCATGCATCAGTTAGTGCAACAGCCGAATATAGTAGCAGGCGAAAATACCCCCGTCAACGAGTATGTGGAGCAAATCCACAAGTTCGCACAGGTATGGGGCTGACGAGTCGGCCCTCGTCGTCCTCGCATGCTTGATTCTGACGCTCGACATCGTAGGAGCAGATGGTCACGAGGTCTTGCATACCGGTGGAAACAATAGGTGCATCCACGCCCGGGGTCAAGCCCTGCAACAAAACATCAGCAGCAGAAAGCAAAATCTCCGGACGCATGGAGCCCTCGTTGTCGGCATGGGTGTCGAGCATGAGCACCAAATGGTCCGGGCGCTCCCCCGCCGTGAGCTCATAGCCCACGAGCGTGTGATCCAAATCCAAGCGCTTGCTCTTTTTGCCGCGCGCGTAGTCGATGCCGTGGCCCGCGCGCAGCGTGTCGATCGCACGACGTACCTCGTCGGCGCTTACGGGCGCCTCGGGATCCAGGTGTAAGTCGATGCGATACGACAGGCGCGTGAGCTGCGCCGTCAATGCCGGCGTGCGCACGTCGATGTATGCCGCCTCGATGGGCGCCAGATCGGCCGGAGACGCCGCAGCCAGGCGCTCAAACGCCTCGTCGAGCGCCACGAACTCGGTCATAAACAGGTCATACCACTCGCAGGTCGACGACGTACCAACCGGTAGCGCCGAAGAGAAGCCCACGCGCATGTGCGGAGAGAAGCCCTGCGTGACGGCATAGGGAAGTCCCGCACGGCGCACGATGCGCTCAATGGTATGGATCACTTCGAGATGGCCCAGGTACTTAAGGCGATCGCGCTTGCCATAGCGAACACGAAGTCTAAAGAGCGTGGGGTTGTCGGTCAGGCGCTCACTCATGCGCGATCACCCATCAATACATTCTTGGCGTGGAGCGTGGGGCAGATCCCGCAGCCGGTGCACGACGTGCGGGTGCAGTCGGGAGTCGTGACGCCCTCGAGCGAGCGACGGTACTCGCGCTCGAGGAAGCCGCGCGTGCAGCCGGGGCTCACGTGCTCCCAAGGCAGGCGCCAGTCCAACTCGTAGGGCAGGTGCACGAGCTCATTGAGGTCGATGCCGTTTTTGGCAGCAGCCTCCTTCCAGTTATCGAGTGAGAAATGCTCTACCCAGGCGTCAAAGCGAGAGCCCGAACGCCAAGCGTCGATGATGACGGGCGTCATGTCACGACCGGCGCGGGACAGCGCGGCCTCGATGAGCGAGGTCTCGGCATCGTGGTAATGCACGCGAACGGCACGGTTGCGAACGCTCGTGATAAGCAGCTTCTGGCGACGCTTGACGTCGTCGTAGTCGAGCTGCGGGCACCATTGGAACGGCGTGGCAGCCTTGGGGATAAAGACCGAAACCGAGATGGACACCGAGATCGAGCCGCGACGAGCCTTGGGCACCACGGAACGACCGAGCTCCAGCACGTGATCGGCCAGATTGGCGATGGCCACGATGTCCTCGTCGCGCTCGCCGGGAAGGCCCATCATAAAGTAGAGCTTCATGCGGTTCCAGCCGGCCTCGAAGGCCGCCTTGGCCGCACGGTCCAGGTCCTCCTCGGTCACGTTCTTGTTAATGATGTCGCGCATGCGCTGGCTGCCGGCCTCGGGCGCGAACGTCAGGCCGCCCTTCTTTTCGCCGGCGACCGACTCGGCCATATCCACGCCAAACGAATCCAGGCGCTGCGACGGAATAGACACGCGAATACCCGTATCCTCCAGGCGACGGTTGAGCCTGCCGAGCACGTCGCGAATGCAGGAGTGGTCGGTCGTGGAGAGCGAGGTCAGCGACACCTCGTCATAGCCGGTCTTTTCCAGACCCTGAATCACCGACGAGACGATCTGGTCGGCCGAGCGCTCGCGCACCGGGCGATACGTCATGCCGGCCTGGCAAAAACGACAGCCGCGGGCGCAGCCGCGCAGGATCTCGATAGACAGGCGGTCGTGGACCAGCTGCGCATAGGGCACGCACGACTGCGACAGCGGATTCGTGGCGCCGAAATCCTCGACGACGCGCTTGTAGACCACGGTCGGCGCATCCTTGCCCTCACGCGGCACGGTGTAGCCATGCGGCGAGCAGGGCTCGTCGTGACGAACCTCATAGAGCGACGGCACGTAGTTGCCGGCAATGGATGCAAGCTGCTCGACAATCTGCGCGCGCGGGACCCCTTCGTCACGCAGGCGGCGATGCAGCTGGCAGGTCTCGAGCAGCGATTCCTCGCCCTCACCGATGAGGATGGCATCGAAGAAGGCCGCGTACGGCTCGGGGTTGTACACCGAGGGGCCGCCGGCGATGATAATGGGGTCGTCCTCGGTGCGGTCAGCCGCTAACAGCGGAATACCAGCGAGGTCGAGTGCCTCGAGGAAGTTCGTCACCGCCATCTCGTGCGGCACATGCAGGCCGACGATATCAAACGAAGCAACCGGCGCTGCACCCTCGAGCGAGAGCAGCGGAATGCCTGCCTCGCGCATGGCGTCACCCATATCGGGCCACGGCACATAGCCGCGCTCGCAGGAGATGCCCTCGGCCTGGTTAAGGATGTTGTAGAGGATGGCGATGCCCTGGTTGGGCAGACCGACCTCGTACACATCCGGGTAGATCAGGCAGCAACGGTAGTCGGCATCGGCCTTGGAAAGCGTGCCCCACTCGTGATCGATATAGCGGCTCGGTTTCTCGACCTTGGCGAGCAGCGGCTCAATTAAATGAAAACAATCTTGGTACGGAACGCGCAACGGAAAACCCCTAAGCAGCGAGATCTGATGCGTCCTGATAGGACGCCATAGGACGGGTAGCGCCCGCGACCGTGGTCACCAGATCGCGAACGCGGGAGAACGTGGCAGTGACCACCTCGTTGGCACGGCTGTAGTCGACATCGCGCTCGTAGAGCGAAACGAGCGCACGGCCCATGCCATAGGTGCCCGCGGCAGCAGTGAGCGCCTTGACGGCAAACCCAATATGCGGCGTCTGCTTGACGAGTGCGCGGGTGACCGCGCGGATCACCAAGCCGCCGGCAAGCACGCCCGCGACCTCGTAGCCGCGCTCGGGCTTAATGCCGCGTCCAAAGACGGCAGCGAGCTCAAAGAGCATGCCCACCTGCGCCAGCGCCATAACGGGATAATCGGCGCCCGGCAAAAACACCAGCGCACCGGTCGCCATATTGGTGAGCGCGCACGAGGTGATGATACGATTGGCCGCCGCGATGCGCATGAAGGCAAAGTTCGCCGCAAAGGCCGTTTCCTTGTCGGTGCGATCGAGAATCCAGCGGGCAAGCGTCTCGAGCAGATACGTCTTATCGGTTGCCGCTACCACGCCGAGCATGGGCGTGGACTCCTCGATAAACGGCACCTCCACAGCAGACTCGGCAAGCACGCACACGGGCGCGCCGGCGATCACGAGCTCCTGCACGGCACTCTCCAAGCGGTCGGAACCACACGAGAGCACCAGCACCACATCGGTATCGGTCTTTGGAGCAATTCGCTCCTCCCCCAGACGCTCGACGCGCACAATGCCCGAGGTCGTCTGCGGCACAAAGGCGTCACGCACCGTCTCGGCCAGAAAGCGCGAGGCGGACGAATCCAGATAGACCGAGACGCGCACCGGCGTATCGGAATCCTTCTTAACGGACGCGCCCATCTTAAAAGCGCGGGTCAGCTTATCTACGGGAATTTTCATAGCAAACCCCTCCAGCGGTTACGCGGCGCCCGAACGATGCCGCCATATGGATTGTACGATACCCACCGTCAGCAGCTGAATCATCATCGAAGACGAACCGAAGCTAATAAACGGAAGCGGAATACCGGTAATCGGCATCATGCCGATGCACATGCCGATGTTTTCGAAAGTCTGGAACGCCCACATGCCAACGATGCCCACACACGAAAGACGCAAAAACAGCGACTCGCACTTAAAGGCGACGCGAATCGTCGAAAAGATCAGCAGCACGTAGAGGCACAGGAGCAAAAAGGAACCGCAAAAGCCAAAGGTCTCGGACAGGAAGGCGAAGACGAAGTCGGTGTGGAACTCAGGCAGAAAGCCGCCGGCCGACTGCGTCGCATGCCCCAGGCCCTTACCAAAGAAACCGCCCGAGCCGACCGCAATCAACGACTGCTGCAGATTGTACGCATCGTCCGAATCGGCATTATCGGGGTCGATAAAGACCGTCAGACGGTTCATCTGATACTGCTTGATGAGCACATCGTGGCCGAGCAACGAATCAAAGACCGAATCGAGCGCCAGGACGAGGGCCACCAGGCCCACGAGCAGGGCCAGGGTCGACAGCACCCATTCGCGGCGTGCACCGCTCATACAAATGACGATGGCGCCCGAAACCAGCACGACCAGGCCCGAGCCCAGGTCGCCCATGGCAACGACGGCCAAAAACGGAATGGACAGCATGCCGCAGAGCTTGACGTAGTCGCGAACGGTATCGATGCGACCGTTATACTGCGAGCCAAGCGTAGCAATAAAGAAGATGGTGATGAGCTTGGCAAGCTCAACCGGCTGGAACGTCAAGCCGATACCGGGAATCTTGATCCAGCCTGTCATGCCCAGGCCGCCCGTATAGGACAGACCCGGAATCTTGGGCGAGAGGATCACGATCAGGTCGATGACGAGCAACGCCGTCGAGAAATTGGAAATACCGCGCAGGTCGGTTCGCCAGACGAGCACCGCCAGCACCGCTCCGATGCCAATTCCCAGCAGATGGCGTGAGAACGAGGCATCGGCCTTAAACTGCGAAGCCGACCAGATAATGATGGCACCGTAGGCGACGAGCGCCACAGTAGCCACGAGCACACCGATATGCACCTTTTGGCGAAACGTGCCGCGCGAGGCCGAAAGTTGCTTGTTGACGCGGTCCAGGCTGCTGCGAGAGCCGGTCTTGGTTGAACGGAACAGATCCGCCGGAGAAAAATCCATCGCAACCTCCTATCGAACTGAAGAATCGCCCGAGGCCGAAGAGGTATCGGGCTCGTCATAAATCACACCGAGCACGTCGCGCACGACATGCATCGCGGTATCTGAGCCGCCGCCGCCCTGCTCCAGGACAGTAGCGATGACATACTTGGGATCATCGGCCGGTGCATAGGCGCAGAACCACGCGTATTCGTCCTCGCCGCTTTTCTCGCCCGTGCCCGACTTGCCGTATACCTGCGGCGTCAGGGTGCCAAAATGAGCCGCCAGGGACGTCGATGCCGTGTAAATCACGTCGTGCATGCCGTTGCGAACAAGAGCCAAATCCGAATCGCTGTTGATCTTGGCCTCCAGGCGCTTCTTCTTGCCCTTGCCGTTGTACTTATAGGCATCGCCGTCGCCATCGCGCGACACGGCAGATAAAAACACGTGAGGCACGTACTGTTTACCGCCGTTGGCAAGACCCATATAGGCGCACGCCATCTGCAGGGGCGTCACCAGGATGTCGCCCTGGCCGATGGCAATGTTGGTCATATCGCCGGCATTCCACTTGCGGTCCTCGGCAGATGCGTCGGTGAAGTACGACTCTTTCCACTCGGCATCGGGAATACGGCCCGCGCCCTCACTCGGCAGATCGATACCGCAGGTCTTGCCTAGGCCCCAGCGACGAAAGACCTCCTGCAGGCCCTCGGGATGTTGCTCGTCATAAAAGAACGCCTTGCCCATGTCGTAGAAGACAGGGTCGCACGAGTTGGCGATACCCGACTGCAGCGTCATGGTGCCGTGGCCGGAATGCAGCCAGCAGTACTTGCCCCACGACTTGCCCAGACCCGTCCAATAGCCCGTGCAGTTGGTCGTCTGCCCCGACGTGTAGGTTCCAAACTCAAGACCGGCCAGTGCCGAGAGCGGCTTGATGGTCGAAGCCGACATGTACTGTCCGCTAATGGCGCGGTTGAGCAGCGGGTGAGAACCCTTGTCATCATTGAGCTCGGTCCACACGTCATTTGAGACGCCGCCGATAAAGACGGACGGATCGAACTTGGGCTCGCTCGCCATGCCCAGGATCTCGCCATTGTTGGGATCGAGACACACCACAGCGCCGTTGCCGGCATTGCTGTAGCCAGTGGTCTTGGCAAGCTCGATAGCGCTCGCCAGCGCCGTCTCACAGGCCTGTTGGATCTTAAGGTCGAGCGTGAGCTTAATGTCGGAGCCGGCCTTCGCGGGAACGGCGCCGGCCTGACCGGTCACGTTGCCCGAGGCATCGACCTTGACGGTCTGCTCGCCACGAATACCCTGTAGCAGGTTTTCGTAGTAGCTCTCAACGCCCGCCTGGCCCACGATATCGCCCGACTGGTACGTAATCTTGCCAGCAGAGGCATCTTCATCGCCAGAGGTTTTCTTATTCTGGGCCTCGAGCTGCTCGGACGTAATGGTGCCGGTATAGCCCAAGATATGGCATGCCGTCTCGCCATATGGATACTGGCGCTCGGTACGCTCGGCAATCTTGACGCCCGGGAACTCGCCGGCATGCTCCTGAATATAGGCAACCGTGGAGCGACGGACGTCCGTCGCGATGGTATGCAGGCTCTGAGCGCCCTCTGTATTGTCCTGAATATTGCGAAGGACCGCCACATAAGGCATTCCAAGCACGTTGGCAAGATGGCGAACCAGAACCTCATCCTCGGCAAGGTCGCGGTAGGCCACGACAGCAAGTGAGGGACGGTTCTGGACAAGCGCCACGCCATTGCGGTCGAGGATGCGGCCGCGCACAGCGGGAGTGGTAACGGTGCGAGTCTGATTGCTATTAGCCTGCTTCTCGTAATAGTCCGACGAGACCATCTGCATGCCCCACAGCTTGACGGCGAGCGCCGCAAACATCGCGCCCACACCCGTGGTGAGGATGGAAAAGCGGCCCTTAAAGGCGGTCGCCGCGGTATTGCCCTCGCCCTCGGTGGCGCGCGGGGCCGTTCCATGCTGCGTATCGTAGGTAAAACGGGAATCGCCACGACGCATGATGACCAGCGCGACCACGATGGCCACAACCAGCACGATACCGGCGATAATAACCGTCAACTGGGAAGACATCTACAGGCCTCCCCTATTTGAGCTTGCGGGTCTTGGGCTTAAAGCGCATACCCGTCTGGCGTCCGCCACGTGCGGAGAATCCATAGCCGGACTGTGGCACGACGCCGGACATCAAAAACGGAATGGCAACCAGACCCGTCAGGATCGAGGACGGCAGCGCATGGCCGAAGATAGCCACGACAAAGCTCGTCTCCAAACCCATAAACAGCAAGATGATGCTGTAGATCACATTAATGACGAGCGCGAAGGCGCCCACAGTGACGCCGCGCGCACTCGGGGTACCGCCCGTCTGACCGACGGCGCTGTGCACCAGGGCAAAAGAACCCACGGTCAGCAGGAGCGACATAACGCCCACCGGCACGGCAGCGGACAGGTCATAGAACAAGCCGCTGCAAAAACCGCACACGACGGCACGGGTCGGGTCACCCGAGAACACGCTTAGGCACACCAGGATTATCATGAAGTTGACGCGACCACCCGCAATAGAGATCTGCGGTGCCAGGCCTGCCTGCAGCAGCACGCACACGATGGCGGCGATTACAAACGTACGGGAGCTCATCCCCTGCTCGTGTAGATCCATGGACATGCCCCCTATTCGCTCGAGCCGGAATCGGTCGTCTCGGACGTGTCGGAACTGTCATCCGAACTCTCGTCCTTCGTCTTGGTCGCAGCGTCGCGCGACGTTCCCTGCGGCGTGCTGTTGGCCGTGCTCACGTCCTCATCCGAGGCCGACTGTTCGTCGGTCAGCGAGGTGATGACCAGCACTTCCTCGTTGTTCTCGGCCGTCGTCTGAGCGCGCACCACAATGGTGTAGTACACGTCGTTTGCCGATTTCTCAACCGACGAGACAGTGCCAAGCGGTAGACCCTTGGGGAACACGCCGCCAATGCCCGAGGTCACGATAATGTCGCCAACCTTAACATCGGAGTCGACGCTCACGTACTCAAGACGCAGCGTGCCGTCAGCCTGACCCTGCAGCATGCCCTGGGCGCGCGTGTCCTGCACCATAGCGGACACGCCGGAGTTCTCGTCGCCAATCAGGCGCACGGTCGACGTTTTGGCCGAAACCTCGATAATCTGACCGATAACACCGGCCGAACTCGTCACAGGCATGTTGATGGTAAGGCCGTCGGCAGAGCCCTTGTCGATGGTAACGGTCGAGGTCCAGGCATCGCCGGAAGCACCAACGATACGAGCTGCGGTCGATTTGAGGTTATAGGTCGACTGCAGGCCGACCAGCCCCTCCAGACGCTCGGCGGTCTTTTGAGCCTCGGAGAGCTCAGCAACCTTAGAGGTCAGTTCCTCGTTTTGCTTCTTGAGCTCGTCGAGCGTGTCCTGCGACGCCGTAAGGTTAGAGAACACGTTGCCGATCGCATTGAAGGGAGCCGCCACGGCCGAGCCCACAAAGCGCACCGGCGAGGTAATCGTCGTTACGCCCGAACGCACGGCATGAATCGGCCCTGCCTCGCCCTCGCGGATGTAAAACGTGAGCAGCAACACCGAAATCAGGCTGAAAACAATCAACGGGCGCATACCCGTTGATTGTCGCTTGGTATTCAGATTTGTGGAGAAACCCGAAGATCGTGCCAAATGGAATCCACCTTTTGGAAATTAAGCATTGGTCTGGACGAAGCCGCCATCAAACGCATTGGCCTCAAGCACGCGGGCACAGCCGTTAACGACGTTATCGAGCGCCGTGGGGCTGACGTTGACCGAAACACCGGTCTCATCGCGCAGGCGCACGTCGAGACCGCGCAGCAGCGCGCCGCCACCAGTCAGCAAAATGCCGTAGTACATAAGGTCCGAGGCAAGATCGGGAGGCGTAGCGTCGAGTGCGTCCTTGACGGCCTTGGCCATCTCGTCGAGCGGCTTGTTGAGCGCGCGACGAATCTCCTCGCTCTCGATGCGCACGGTCTTGGGCAGACCGGTGATCACGTCGCGGCCGTTGACCTCGACATCGAGCTCGTCCTTGAGCGGCACGGCGGAGCCAACCTTGATCTTGATGTCCTCTGCCGTACGCTCGCCGATGGCCAGGTTGTAAGCATCGCGAACGTGCGTGAGGATGGCCTGATCGAACTCATCACCAGCAATACGGATGGACTGCGAGACGACGATGCCGCCCATAGCGATAACGGCAACCTCGGTGGTACCGCCACCGATGTCGATGACCATGGAGCCGGTGGGCTCCTCGACGGGCAGGTCGGCGCCGATAGCGGCAGCCATGGGCTCCTCGATCAGGTAGGCCTGGCGAGCGCCGGCCTGGATCGTAGCCTCAAATACGGCACGCTTCTCGACCGACGTGACGCCGGAGGGAACGCAGACGACAACGCGCGGACGCGGGGTCCACGGATAGCGCTTCTCGGAAGCCTTGTCGATAAAGTAGCGAAGCATAGCCTCGGTAACATCGAAGTCGGCGATGACGCCGTCCTTCAGGGGACGAACGGCCACAATGTTGCCGGGCGTACGGCCGAGCATGCGCTTTGCCTCGATGCCGACCGCCAAGATGCGCTCGTCGTTCTTGTCGATGGCGACAACAGAGGGCTCGCGAATGACGATGCCCTTGCCACGCACGGAGACAAGCGTATTTGCGGTGCCGAGGTCGATGGCAAGATCGCCCGCATAGCTACCGAAGAACATATCCATCAAAGAAAACAACGCAACTCCTGATGTGTTGGATGATTGCTGGAAAACTACTAGCTCATCATACTAGCGCAAGCCCGGCACCTCACTTGCGGTGAAGCGCCGGGCAAAGCTAAATCCCATAAGGTCACTACTGGTTGTCAGCAGCCGAGAAATCCATATCGAGCGAGGAAACGGCCCAGCCGATATGGTTGTCGGAGCGCACGAATTTGACGGTGTACTCCTGCTCGCCGCCCTTGGACAGCGATGCCTTAACCTTGGCGGTCGTCTCGGTCATGGACTGATCCATGCCCTCGACGGACACGGTGGCACCCTGCGGAATCGAGGAGATGATCATCGACTTAGCGTCCTCGGACAGACTCGAGGCCAAGCAAGACTCGGCCTTTGCGCTGTCACCGTCGCCGGCAGCCTGAAATAGATCGGTAACGACAGACTCCTGAGACGGGAAGCCAAAGCCGCGCGTGTAGGCAAAGCCCAGACCACCCGCGGCGATCAAAATGAGCAGAAGCAGCACGATGAAGACTTTGAGACCCGTGTGGCGATGGCGACGACGAACCTTGGCCTGCTTACGATCCTGACGGTCCTGCTGGACCATCTCGGACTCGGACAGCGTAAAGAAGCCGGTGTCCGAGGGATCGGGCATAAACTGACCGGTCGCGCCCGTAGGATCGAGCGGATCGACGGCAGGAGCGTCCATCGCGGGCGCCGGAGCCGTGGCCATAGCCGTCTGGGCAGACAGCGCGGCAAGCGAATCGTGCACGCGGGCAAGCTCGTCGGCCTGCTCGGAGGTGAGCTGGTAGATGCCATCGGCAGTAGCGGCGTTAAAGGCGTCGAGTGCGTCGGAGGGGCGGCCGGCGGCAGAAAGCGCCTGACCCATGCCGGCATTGAGCGCACGCGTGTCGTCGCGGGGGCCGGCAAAGTCGATAGCCGTGCGGTAGGTCTCCACGGCATCCGCCGGACGGCCGAGCTTAATGAAGCAACGACCGAGCTCGCCGAGTGCGGCGGCGGGAGCCGGATTGGCGCCGTCGATGGCAGCCTGACGGAAGGCAGTACCCGCGTTGGCATAATCGCCCGACTGGAACAGCGCATTGCCCAGGCCCAGATAGGCCTTGAACGGCGTGGCATAGGAAGCATCCTGCGTAGCAGCAGAGAACGCCTGGGCGGCCGTCGTGTAGTCGCCCACGGCGGCGAGCGCCTTGCCGCGGTTGGTGAGCAGCGCGCCGCGCTTGCCGTAGGTGCCGTCGTTGAGGGCGGCAGCATAAGCCTCGGCGGCCTCGGCATACATGCCCAGGTGCATCAAGGCGTTGCCACGAAGGTGATCGGCCTCGCCCATAATCTCATCGGGAGTCTTTGCCGCCCCAAGCATCTGGGCTGCAGCGGAAAAATCACCCGCGCGGTAAGCGGCGCGGCCCTGTTGGATCAGCTGGCTATTCAAGGAAGTCCCCTTTACTCGTGAACGATCTCGACATGGACGATCTCGTCGCCGGCACGCAGCTGCGAAATCACATCGAGACCCTCGACCGTGGTACCAAAGACGGTGTAACCGGAATCGAGGTTATGCTGGGCGCCCAGGCAGAAGTAGAACTGCGAACCCGCGGAATCGGGGTCCATGGAGCGTGCCATGGCAAGGGCACCATCGACATGGCTGTTGCGCGGATTGGTGGCAAACTCGCCCTTGATGCAGTAGCCGGGGCCACCGGTACCGGGCATGCCGTCGGGGCCCTCAAGGCCGGCGGCGACGTCGGCGCCGGACATATCGCGGGTATTGGGGTCGCCGCCCTGGATGACAAAACCGGGCACATAGCGATGGAACTTAAGGCCATCATAGAAGCCCATCGTAGAAAGCTCGCAGAAGTTCGCGACATGAATGGGAGCGCCCTCGCCGTCAAACTTGACCTTGATGGTACCCTTCGACGTCTCGATAACGGCGCACTCGTCGCCGGCAAGCTGATACTCGGGCGTGTAGAGCTCTTTCTTAAAACCAAACATGTGGTTCCTTCCTCGTGCGTTTAAAGCATATTTGTACGAATTGTAGCAATAAGCATGCGCTTACATCAATTGCGCACGTAGGTTATGCCGACTATGGCGAACTAATTTTAGGAACGCTGCTGCGGCTTCCAGGAGCCCACGTTGGCGTCGTACTGATTCAGCGCGCTGTTGCCGCTCTGAGCGATGGGCGCCAGGATCTCGCTTTGGTGAGAACTCATCGACTCGCCATCGGGAATGGCCAGCGAGATGTCCCAACTCTGGCAGATCACGTCGACGCGCTCGTACATCCACTCGGCAAGCTGCTTTAAGTGGGCGATGTCATCCGCATAGACCGTATCGTCCTGGTACTTAAGGTTGTTGAGCTCATCTTGTGTCTTTTTGATCTGGTCGCGCAGGGCGTAGGCACTCTGCGACAGCTCCTGACGGGTGGACAGCGGCGTTCGGAGATAACCGTTGTTAAAGGAATCGATGACCTCGCCGATCTGGTCCTCGTCACCGTAGGACACGATGGTCTGATACAGACCGTCGAGCCTGGTATAGAGCTGATCATCGGTGAGCACGGTTTCTTCCTGGACCACCTCGGCAGAATCGTCCTGCTTGGTATCGTCCTCAGTCGCCTCGCCCTTTTGGCGCGTGGGGAAGGTGGTTTGTGCAGCTTGCCCAAACTGGTCGTAGAAGCCAGGCATGACACCCATGGGATCGGTCGTCACGAACCAATAGGCACCGCCGCAAACGACGGCAAGGACCGCGATGATAATGAGCGGCTTGGGGATATGACGCTTGTGCTTGTGATAGGCGTCCTCGTCGGGATGCACCTTGCGCTTGGGTTTTTGAGCATCGTCATGCAGGGAAACGGACGTGGGAATATCGACCTTGGGGATACCGAAATCCTTATCGAAAGCCGGCAGCACGCAGGTCTCATTGGGGTCAGCGGCGTCCGAAAGCACCGCAGCGGCAGAGGCCGGCGCATGCGGCACCTCGGTATCGATCTGCTCTTGCGTTAGGCGCGGAAAGCCCGCCGTGCGGCCCGCTGCCAGGTCGGATGCGGCCGCGTCCTCGGAGAGGATACCCGGAGCGGGACGTCCGCATTTGGGGCACGTACGATCATGCGGAGAAAGACGGGCACCGCAACCCTCACAGAACACAAACTCGGTGTGCTCGGGACCATCGCCCGGACCCACATAGGCGTTGCAGTAGGGGCAGAACGAGGCGCCGTCCTCGATAGTCTTAAGGCAATGCGGGCAGATCACGGCATCCTCTTTTCGAAGCAATTCAAACAATCGAGGTTAGAGCATAACATCGCCACGGCCCCACAGGAGCAAGGCACCAATTCAACATCGCCAGGGCGCGTAGTTACTTCTTCTTTTTGCTTGGCATCGAGACTTTGATGCCTTGGGCGGACTTGGTCACACGAGAGCGCTTAGCTCCGGTACTCTTCTTTTTCTTGGGCTGGGCCTGGGCCACGCCCTCGAGTGCGCGGGCCTCGGCCTCGCGAGCGGTGCGATCTTCGCGGCGCTGCGCCATGTCGGCGGCGACGCGCTTGGCAAAACGTTCGGCCGTCGAGCCCGTCGAGCTCACCTTGCCGCCACCGCGACCCAGGCGGACGCGCACACCGCGGCCAAAACCAGTTGCGGCATGACGACGACGCGGCTTGAGCGAATCCATCATCGTGGCGAGCTTAAAGAACACCGAGCAGGTAAAGACCACGATAACAGCGAAGATAACCATCTGGCCCATCGACAGGTTGGCAATAGACAGCAGCTCCGGGAATCCGATAACGCCCACCAGGATGCCGGCGACTACAAACACAAAGAGCACCACACGTAAGGGCGTGAGAGGCTGCGAGATGCGCCAGATTAGGCTGACGCTCGCCGCGCACGACGTAAGCAGGCACATCGTAGACAGCGTGAGCTGGCTAAAGCCAAACACGTGCGCCACAAAGATATCGAGCGCCGCAGCCAAAATGACCGCAATCGACGCCGGCAGTGCACGCTTGAGTACGTCGCTCAAAAACGCACCCTTCACACGAGCATTGTTGGGCTCCAGGCCCAACACAAAGCCCGGCGCGCCGATGCAGAAGAAGTTAATGAGCGTCATCTGGATGGGCTCGAAGGGGTACGGCGGCAGCGCGATACACAGCGCCGCCAGGCCCATCGAGAACAGCGTCTTGGTCAGGAACAGTGAGGCCGAACGCTGCAGGTTGTTGATGGAGCGACGGCCCTCGGCCACCACGGCGGGCATCGAGGCAAAGTCGTTGTCGACGAGTACGATCTCGGCCACGTTACGCGCAGCATCGGAGCCGGCCGCCATGGCCACGGAGCAGTCGGCCTCCTTGAGCGCCAGCACGTCGTTGACGCCGTCGCCCGTCATGGCCACGGTGTGCTCGCGGCGCTTGAGCGCCTGCACGAGCTCGCGCTTCTGCTGCGGGGTCACACGACCAAAGACATGGTAGCGGTCCACTGCGGCATCAAGCTTGGCCGGTGTATCGAGCGTCGTGGCGTCCACATAAGCGTCCGCCCCCGGCACGCCCACCACGCGCGCGATCGACGACACCGTACGCGGGTCGTCGCCACTGATCACGTTGAGGGTCACGCCCTGCTCGTTAAAGTAGCCGATGGTCTCGGCCGCCGAGGTACGAATCTCGTCGCGGATGGTCACAAAGCCCACGGGCTCGGCCTCGCCCACCATATCCCCATCGGGCGTAAAGCCGTCCACGCGCGCCACCACGAGCACGCGGCAGGTATCGGCAAGCTCGGCGACACGGTTCTCGACCTGCGAAAACACACGATCAGAGAGCACAAACTGCGCGGCACCCATCACATAGGAGCCCTGCGCAAAAGAAGCGCCACTCCATTTTTTAGACGACGAGAACGGAATGACCGACAGCGGCTCAGACACCTCGACCGGGCGATCGGCGTAATAGTTGAGCAGCGCCTGGCAGGTCTCGTTGGCATCGGCCGAAGTCGCACGCGCGACGTTAGCCAGCGCAAAATCGAGCACTGTGGTATCGACGGGAACAGCCGCCTCCTCCGAGTCCACGCCAAAGCCAACACCCTCAACAGGCAGCGGGTAGGTGCCCTCGACCTCCATACGACCCGACGTGATGGTGCCCGTCTTGTCCAGGCACAGCACGTCGACGCGCGCGAGCGTCTCGATGCAGTAGAGCTGCTGCGCCAGCACCTTGCGGCGGGCCAGGCGCACCGTGGCGATGGCGAGCACCGACGAGGTCAGCAGCACCAGGCCTTGCGGGATCATGC
This sequence comes from uncultured Collinsella sp., assembly GCA_958420205.1. GTDB lineage: Bacteria > Actinomycetota > Coriobacteriia > Coriobacteriales > Coriobacteriaceae > Collinsella. The sequence continues at coordinate 135,458 of CATZIX010000006.1, forward strand.
CCAGCAGGGCGCCCACCGTGGACAGCAGCGCCGACGAAGGCACATGACCAGCCAACAGCTCGGAGAAGCACCACGAAAGCGCGCTATCGCCCGGGGTTCCCGCGGCATCCCACAGCTCGCTCACACCCGAAGCAAACAGCGCCAAACCAAGCGGGATCATGATGATGCTCGCAAAGCGCACGATGGCGTTAAGCGCGTTCATGATCTCGGAATTGACCTTTTTGACGTACTTGGTCTCGTTATTAATTTTGGCCACGTAGTTGTCGGCGCCGACATGAATCACGCGGGCGCGCAGCAAGCCCGAGTCGATAAAGCTGCCGCTCATGAGCTCGGAACCGGGCTGTTTCTTAATAAGGTCGCTCTCGCCCGTCAGCAGGCTCTCGTTCACGAGCGCCTCGCCCGAAACCACCACGGCGTCAGCGGGAATCTGATCGCCGCGCCCCAGGCGGATGATGTCGTCGAGAACGATCTGGTCCAAGTCGAGCTCCACCTCGGCACCGTCGCGCACCGCGATGGCCTTCTTAGAGGTCAGCAGCGTGAGCTTATCGACCATCTTCTTGGAACGCATGGACTGAATGACGCCGATAGCGGTGTTCAAGAACACCACGAACAGGAACGTCAGATTCTTAAACGAACCGGTCAAAATGACCAGGAAAGCCAAGATCACGTTGATCAAATTGAACAGCGTGCAGAGGTTCTCGATGATGAGCTCTTTGACCGACTTGGTCTTGAGCTCCATGCTGCGGTTGATCTTACCGGCGGCGATGCGCTCCTCGACCTCGGCGGTCGAGAGTCCGCGCTCGATATCCGTTGCTGCCATACCACGTCCCATCACGTCGCGTCGATATAAGAAAAACCGCCCGGACCATGCGAGGCTCGGACGGTCTTACGTTCGATGGTGCCCCATGTTGGATTCGAACCAACGGCCTTCTGCTCCGGAGGCAGACGCTCTAATCCCCTGAGCTAATAGGGCCAACGTTTGGCATTATACCCAAGTGCACCACGGGCTATCAAAATAAAAGAAAAAGCTTTGCAATTACGTGGGAGACGCGGTGCAACGGCCCACTTTAGAAGGCAAAAGCGAGTCAGATAGTATAAACTTTCATGCACCATATATACACGGCTCGCAATGCGGGCCGTTTTTGCAAAAGTTATCCATCGAGGTGAGAGGCACACCATGATTGCAATTCTAAAGCAGAGCGCCAGCGACGAGGCCGTCAGCCATATCGTCAGCTGGATTGAGAAAAAAGGCCTGAAGACCGACGTCTCGCGCGGCGAGAACGAGACGATCATCGGCCTGGTGGGCGATACGACCAAGATCGACCCGTTCTTGCTCGAGTCCATGGATGTCGTCGAGCGCGTGCAGCGCGTCTCCGAGCCGTTCAAGCGCGCAAATCGCAAGTTCCACCCCGAGGACTCCGTCATCGACTGCGGCCACGGCGCCAAGATCGGCGGCGGCCAGTTCCAGGTCATCGCCGGCCCGTGCTCCGTCGAGGGCGAGAACCTCGTCCGCATCGCCCGCCGCGTGAAGGCCGCCGGTGCCACGATGCTGCGCGGCGGTGCCTACAAGCCCCGCACCTCCCCCTACGCCTACCAGGGCATGGGCCCCGCCGGCCTGGACCTGCTATGCGAGGCATCCGCCGAGCTCGACATGCCGATCGTCACCGAGATCATGGACCCACGCGACGTGCAGGTCTTCCTTGACAAGAAGATCGACGTCATGCAGATCGGCGCCCGCAACGCCCAGAACTTCCCCCTGCTCAAGGAGGTCGGCAAGACCAAGACTCCGGTCCTGCTCAAGCGCGGTATGTCCGGCACGATCGATGAGCTGCTCATGGCCGCCGAGTACATCATGAGCGAGGGCAACGACAACGTCATCCTGTGCGAGCGCGGCATCCGCACCTTCGAGACCCGTACCCGCAATACCTTCGACCTCAACGCCGTGCCGGTGCTGCACCACCTGTCGCACCTGCCCGTCGTCGCCGACCCCAGCCACGCCACCGGCTACACCCGCTACGTCGAGCCCATGGCGCTCGCCGCGACCGCCTGCGGTGCCAACGGCCTGGAGATCGAGGTCCACGACGAGCCGAGCCGCGCCTGGTCCGACGGCGCCCAGGCCCTCACCCCCGATCAGTTCGACGACACCATGCGCCGCATCCGAGCCATCCGCGAGGTTGTCTGCCAAGAGACCATGGAGTAGCCCATGGGTACGGTGAGAAACGCGCGCGTTAACCAGGGCGGCCCCAAGTGCGCCGGCATCGTCGGCCTTGGCCTCATCGGCGGTAGCTTTGCCCGCGGCTATGCACAGGCGGGCGTCCGCGTGCTGGCCTGGGACCCCGATGACGATGTCATGACGGCCGCCAGCATGGGCACTGTCGCCGGAGAGCTCAACGACAAGACACTCGGCGAATGCGACATCATCGTCCTGGCTTGCTACCCCGAGGCCTGCATCGAGTGGCTCGAGACGCACGCCAAGGCGCTCGTCGACGCCACCGACACCGACGCCATCATGGGCCCCGTGGTGATCGACACGGTGGGCGTCAAGGGCATCGTGTGCGAACGTGCCTTTGAGCTTGCCCGCGAGCACGGCTTTTACTTTGTGGGCGCGCACCCCATGGCGGGCACCCAGTTCTCGGGCTACGCTAACTCTCGTGCCGACCTGTTCCAGGGCGCCCCGCTGGTGCTCGTACCGCCCGCGGTAGACGATGCGCTCAAGCTGGAGCTTTTGGGCCAGGTGCGCGAGATGGTGCGCCCCTTGGGCTTTGGCAAGTTCAGCGTGACCAGCGCCGCCGAGCACGACCGCGTCATCGCCTTCACGAGCCAGCTTGCGCACGTGGTATCCAACGCCTACGTCAAAAGCCCCACCGCCCAGGTCCACCACGGCTTTTCGGCCGGTAGCTACCGCGATCTCACCCGCGTGGCGCACCTCAACCCGCAAATGTGGTCCGAGCTCATGATCGACGACGCCGACGCGCTCGCCTTCGAGATCGACCATCTGATCGAGTCGCTTGGCGCCTACAGCCGTGCGCTCAAGGACCGCGACCAGCGCTATCTGGAGAATCTCCTTGCCGAGGGCGACCGCATTAAGCGCGCACTCGACGACGAGGCCTCCCACTAGACCACCTATCACGCCAGGTCGAAAGGACCGAAGCTTATGGCGATTACCATCGATATCGACACTGCACGCCCCTACCAGGTGCATGTTGGCACGTTTTTGCTGGAGCAGGCGGGACCGCTCGTGCGCGCCACTGCCGGCGGCACCAAGGCCGTCATCGTGACGGACACCAACGTGGGCCCGCTCTACCAGATGCCCGTTAAGCAGAGTCTGGAGGCGTCAGGCTACGAGGTGAGCATCTGCACCTTCGAGGCCGGCGAGGCCCATAAGCGCGCCGAAACCTATGTTGCCATTTTGGAGTTTGTGGCCGAGCACGAGCTTTCGCGCTCCGACGTGATTGTGGCACTCGGCGGCGGCGTCGTGGGCGACGTGGCGGGCTTTGTGGCCGCCACCTACATGCGCGGCTGCAAGTTTGTGCAGATCCCCACGAGTCTGCTCGCCATGGTGGATTCGTCGGTGGGCGGCAAGACCGCCATCGACCTGGCTGCCGGCAAGAACTTGGCCGGCGCCTTTTGGCAGCCGAGCGTGGTTATCGCCGACGTGGGGTGCCTGGCCACCCTCACGCCCGAGCAGTTCGCCGACGGCTGCGGCGAGGTCGTCAAGCACGCCGTGATCGCCGACCCCGAGCTCTTCGCCGAGCTGGAGAAAACCCCGCTCACGCTGGAGCTGCTCAACCGCGATGTGGCCCGCGTAGCACTCATCATCGCCCGCAATATCGACATCAAGCGCGCCGTGGTCGTCGCTGACGAGCGCGAAACCAACCAGCGCAAGCTCCTCAACTTTGGACACAGCGCCGGACACGCCGTCGAGGCCTGCGAGCACTTTGAGCTCGGACACGGCAACTGCGTGTCGATCGGCATGGGCATCATCACGCGTGCCGCAGCCCTGCATGGCGTTTGCGATGCTGCACTGCCGGGACGCATCGAAGAGCTCTGTGCACGTCACGGTCTCAAGACCCGCTGCGAGCTTTCTGCCGATGCCGTCTTTGCCGAGGCGCTCCACGACAAGAAGCGCGCGGGTGACACCATCGACCTGGTGATTCCGCACGGCATTGGCCGCTGCAGCATCGACCGCACGCCGCTTTCCACTTTCCACGAACTCATTGCCGAGGGCCTCGGCCAGAAGGGAGACGCATCCGCATGCTAGCCCGCATCAACCCGTCCCCGCTTAAGGGCACCGTTCCCGCCATCGCGTCCAAGTCGATGGCGCACCGTCTCATCATCTGCGCTGCGCTTGCCAACGGCGAGACACACGTCGCCTGCAACACCACCTGCGCCGACATCGAGGCTACGGTGCGTTGCCTTACGGCCCTGGGTGCTCGCATCGAGACCGTCGAGGACGGCTTCCAGGTCCACCCCACCATGAAGAGCATTGAATTTGGCCTGCTCAAGGCCCTAGCCGGCGGCACGCTCGACTGCGGCGAGAGTGGCTCCACGCTGCGCTTTATGTTGCCCGTCGCCTGCGCGCTGGGCGCAGAAGCAACTTTTGTGGGTCAGGGACGCTTGGGCGCCCGCCCGCTGTCCCCGCTCTCGGACGAGATTATCGCCGCCGGTTGCGATCTGGAGGGTCTGGGCGGCTTTCCGCTCAAGACGAGCGGACGCATGCGCCCGGGCACCTTTGTGCTTCCGGGCAACGTGAGCTCGCAGTATATCTCCGGCCTGCTGCTGGCGGCCCCGCTACTGGCCCAGCCCTCCTGTGTGCAAGTGACCGGCCTCATCGAGAGCCGCCCCTATATCAATCTGACCATCCAGGCCATGAAGGCCTTTGGTGTCGAGGTCAACGTCGAGCGTATTCCGGCCAAGGACGGCCAGCCCGAGGTCACGAACTTCCGCGTAAACAGCGGATCGTACCGTACGCCCGGCAGCGTAGCCGTCGAGGGGGACTGGTCCAACGCCGCCTTTTGGCTGTGCGCCGGCGCCATCGGCACCGACCCCATCACCGTCGAGGGCGTGTCGCTGAGCTCCGCACAGGGCGACCGCAACGTGCTCGCCGCGCTTTCGCGCTTTGGCGCCCGCATCGTGCGCTCCACGAACGCCGCCACTGTGCAGTCCGACAAGCTCGCCGGCTTTGAGATGAGCGCCCACGACATTCCGGACCTGGTGCCCGTCATCTCGGCCGTGGCATCGCTGGCTCAGGGCCGCACGTTCATCCGTGACTGCGCACGCCTGCGCATCAAGGAATCTGACCGTCTGGTCACCACCACCCGCGAGCTCACCGCGCTGGGAGCGCAGGTGCGCATCGCCGGTGACGACCTCATCATCAAAGGTGTCGATGCCTTTACCGGCGGCGAGGTCGATTCGCACAACGACCACCGCATCGCCATGATGGCCGCCATCGCCGCGAGCCGCGCCACCGGCGAGGTCGTGATCCACGGCGCCGAGGCCGTCAACAAGTCCTATCCCGATTTCTTCGACCACTACCGCCTGCTGGGCGGCAAGGTCACACTCGAGGAGGAATAGCATGTCCTCGACCTTTGGCAACGTCTTGCACTTAAGCATCTTCGGCCAGTCGCACTCCCCCGCTATCGGCTGCTCGCTCGATGGCATCCCGGCGGGCATCGCCGTGGACCAGGAGCAGCTGCAGGCCTTCCTCGACCGTCGCGCCCCTGGTCGCGACGAGACCGCGACCAAACGCCGCGAGGCCGACGCCGCGCACATCATCGCCGGTGTGGTCGATGGACACACCACCGGCGCACCCATCGCAGCGATTATCGAGAACACCAACACGCGCTCCAAGGATTACTCCGAGCTGCGCCGCAAGCCCCGCCCCGGGCACGCAGACTTTCCGGCGCGTGTGAAGTACCACAACATGCACGACGTCGCCGGCGGCGGGCACTTCTCCGGCCGTCTGACGGCCCCTCTATGCATCGCCGGCGGGATCGCGCTGCAAGCACTCGAGGCCCGTGGCATTCAGGTCATGGCGCACGTCGCGCAGATCGGCGGCATCTCCGACCTGCCCATGGACGATATGGTCTATCGCGAGGCCGACCGCAAGGCGATCCTTACGAACGATCTGCCGTGCATTGACGCCGCCGCTGCCGGTCGCATGCGCGAGGAAATTCTGGCCGCGCGCGACGAACTCGACAGCATCGGCGGCATTGTGGAGTGCGGCATTTACGGGCTTCCCGCGGGCATCGGCGACCCCATGTTCGACGGCATCGAGAACCGCATCGCGCAAATCGCGTTTGGCATTCCCGCCGTAAAGGGCGTGGAGTTTGGCATGGGCTTTGCCGTGGCCGCCATGCGCGGCAGCGAGAACAACGACCCGTATCGCATCGACGCCGAGACCGACGAGATCGAGGTCGAGTCCAACAACGCCGGCGGCATTCTGGGCGGCATCTCCACCGGCGCGCCCGTCATGTGGCGCATGGCCGTAAAGCCGACGCCCTCAATTGGCCGCGAGCAGCAGACCGTAGACATGGACGCCATGGAAAATGCCGAGCTCTCGGTCCACGGCCGCCACGATCCCTGCATCGTCCCCCGAGCCGTCCCCGTAGCCGAAGCAGCCGCCGCCCTCGCGATTTGGGACGCCCTCCTCGAGGACGCAGGCCAGCTTTAGTCCACCCACCCCAAGGGTAGTTAATTTGGGACGGGGCTATTTTAGCTACCCCCATATGCCAGTTGATATTTGCCTTGGCACCCATCGATTCGACGACAGTCAAAGGGTAGCTAAAAAAGCCCCGTCCCAAATTAACTACCCCAGGCAACCATTCACGAAAGGGGTCTAGATGGACCTTGCTGACATCCGCCAGGCCATCGATGGCATCGACACCACGCTCCTCAACAGCTTTGTCGAGCGAATGGACATTACCACCGAGGTAGCCAAGTCAAAAATCGAGATGGGCAAGGCCGTCTTCGACCCCGCCCGTGAGCGCTCCAAGCTCAACAACCTCGCCAGCCGCGCGCCCGAGCGCTACAAGGCGCAGACCATCACCCTGTTCCGTCTCCTCATGAGCATGAGCAAGGCCGAGCAGCAGCGCTACATCAACGAGCTCAAGGGCATCACGGTGTCGCAAAAGGCCCATGCCATGGCCGCAGCCTTTGACACACCCTTCCCCCAGACGGCAACCGTCGCCTGCCAGGGCGTCGAAGGTGCCTACAGCCAAATCGCCGCGTGCAAACTCTTCGACGTGCCCGACATCGCGTTTTTCGAGACCTTCGAAGGCGTTATGCGCGCTGTGCGCGACGGCTTCTGCGAGTTTGGCGTGCTGCCCATCGAGAACTCCACCGCCGGCTCGGTCAACGCCGTCTACGACCTGCTCGCCCAGTTCGACTTCCACATCGTGCGCTCGCTTCGCCTCAAGATCGACCACAACTTGCTCGTCAAGCCCGGCACTAAGCTCGCCGACGTGCGCGAGGTCTACAGCCACGGCCAAGCCATTGCCCAGTGTGCCGGCTTTATCGAGTCCCACGACCTGCACGCCACCAAGTACCCCAACACCGCCATGTCGGCCGAGATGGTCGCCAGCTCCGGGCGCACCGATGTTGCCGCCATCGCATCGCGCAGCTGCGCGACACTCTATGGCCTGGAGGTGCTGGAGTCCAACATCCAGGACTCGGACAACAACTACACACGCTTTGTCGTCATCAGCCGCGAGCCACGCGTCTATCCCGGTGCCAACCGTACCTCGCTCATGATCACCACGGCCAATGAGCCGGGTGCCCTCTATCGCGTGCTCGAGCGCTTCTACGCGCTCAACATCAACCTCATCAAACTCGAGAGCCGCCCCATCCCCGGACACGACTTTGAGTTTATGTTCTACTTTGATCTGGACTGCCCCTTTGGCAGCAAGGCCCTCGACGACCTGCTCGATTCCATCGACGAGGTGTGCGAGAGCTTCACCTACTTTGGCAGCTACACGGAGGTGCTCTAGATGACTAACGTCGCCGCAACCCGCCCCTACGGCGTGCTGGGCCGCGTGCTGGGCCACAGCTACACCCCGACCATCTACAAAGAGCTCGCTGGGCTCGAGTACGTGCGATTTGAGCGCGAGCCTGAGGACCTCGCGGCCTTTATGACGGGCGAAGAGTGGGAGGGCACCAACGTGACTATCCCTTACAAGCGCGCCGTCATGGAGTACCTGGACGAGCTGAGCCCACTCGCTGAGCGTATGGGCAACGTCAACACCATCACGCGCCTGCCCGACGGCCGCCTGCGCGGCGACAACACCGACTACTTTGGCTTCCAATACCTGGTTGAGGAGTTGGGTGTGGAGGTTGCCGGCAAGAAGGCCCTCGTGCTCGGAGCCACCGGTGGCGCCGGCACCACGGCAACGATGGTGCTGGGAGACCTGGGCGCCATCGTTGTGCCCGTGGGTCGCACGAGCGAGGTCAACTACGGCAACATCGTGCAGCAGTCCGACGCCGCCCTACTCGTCAACTGCACGCCCGCCGGCATGTTCCCCCATTGCCCCGACGCGCCTTGCACGCTCGAAGGGCTCAATGCGCTCGAAGGCGTTATCGACATTGTCTACAACCCCGCCCGCACGGGACTCATGCTCGAGGCCGAGCGCCGCGGTATCCCCTGCATCGGCGGCCTGCTGATGCTCGTGGCCCAAGCGGCACAGGCCGTCGAGCGCTATACCGGCCAGGTCACCCCGCGCGAGCGCATCCTGGACGTAACGGAGCGCTTGTCACGCCGCGAACAGAACATCGCGCTGATCGGCATGCCGGGCTCGGGCAAGACCCGCGTGGGTGAGCAGATTGCCCTGCTCACGGGGCGAGAGCACATCGACCTGGATCGCGCGCTTGAGGAACGCCTGGGGATGCTCTGCGCCGACTATATCGTCGAGCGCGGCGAGGCGGCCTTCCGCGAGCAGGAAACGGCGGCGCTCTCCGACATCTCCAAGCGCAGCGGCCTGGTGCTTTCCACCGGCGGTGGCGTGGTCACGCGAGACGAGAACTATCCGCTGCTGCACCAGAACAGCAAAATTGTGATGCTCAACCGCAAGCTCGAAGAGCTCGCCCACAAGGGCCGCCCCATCACCGCACGCGACGGCATCGATAAGCTCGCGGAACAACGTATGCCACGCTACCGCGCCTGGGCCGACCACATCATCGACTCACGCGACTGCGCCGCCAATACCGCCCGCGCCCTCCTCGACACCCTCCCACCCGCTCTCTAACAAAAACCACCACAAAAGGGACAGGCACCTTTGTGGTGGTTTTTCATTCCGCCTCACCGCCCGCCAAACTACAAAGGAAGCAACCATGAAAGCACTCGTCATCAATGGCCCCAACCTCAACATGCTCGGCATTCGTGAGCCGGGCATCTACGGCAGCGACAACTACGACCGCTTGGTACAGATCTGCCAGGAGGCAGGCGCCGCGCAGGGCTTTGACGAGGTCGAGGTCTTCCAGTCCAACCACGAGGGCAGCATCGTCGACAAGATCCAGGAGGCCTACGGCAAGGTCGACGGAATCGTCATCAACCCGGCAGCCTACACGCACACCAGTGTGGCCATCCTGGACGCTCTCAAAGCCGTCGCCATCCCCGCCGTCGAGGTCCACATCAGCGCTGTCGAGACCCGCGAGGACTTCCGCCAGGTGAGCTACGCACGCCTAGCCTGCTTCGCCACCATTACGGGCGAAGGCCTGATGGGCTACGCCCACGCGCTGGAGCTGCTGAGGGAACGACTCGAAAAGTAGTCTCGCGCGCAAATCCATCAACCCCGATTCGCACGCCAGTAATGCCAGTGCCGCCAGCAGCAACCTCGCTACTGGCGGCACTTTATTACTGGCATATAATCGTTGCAGCCACACAACGTCTGGAGACTCGCATGCTAAGCATCCATCTGGGAGATTACCCCGGTTCCATCTACGATACCGAGACCTACTTTAGGAACTCATACTTGGACTCATGGTTCGAAGACCCTATGGCCGCACAGATCATTAAAAGCGTGGACGGATCAGAGCTCATCGGCCCCCACAACATCGTAAGCAAGCAGCTGGGCTCGATCACCCCACTCGAACTGTCCGGCGGCGTTAAGACGCTGCTGCTGGTGCGCAATCTACCAAACATGGTGTTCAATGCATCCACTTGCGGAGATAACTGCGCCCGCTGGCTGCTCAAAATTGGCAAAGAGCAGGATGTGCTGGTGACCCTTTACCACATCATGAAATTTCCCTGGAAGCGTTTTGAGATTCGCATCAATAACGACGGCCGCATCGTCAGGAACATGCAGGAGTTCGTCGGTGCCACCAATGATTTTCTGGATGTTGATGAGTAATGAAAGGATCACACACCGTTGTCGTGGAGCGCGCAAAAGTCAAATACACGCTCACCTTTAAACGCAATATTTCCTTCATCCGCGGCAACAGCGGCACGGGCAAAACGACGCTCATCTCGATGATTCGCGACTACAACGACCGAGGACCGGAAAGCGGCGTTACACTCAGCTGCGACGTGCCTTGCGAAACGCTTTCCGGCAGACGCTGGGAACGCGAGCTGTCGATCATCGAAGATTCAATCGTCTTTCTAGATGAGGGCAACGAGTTTATCTACTCAAAGGACTTCGCCAAAGCCGTAAACGGCTCGTCCAACTATTTTGTCCTGATATCTCGTCGTGATGCCAACGAGCTCCCCTACAGCGTTGATGAGATCCTGAAGTTAGTCAACACCACAAGCAAAACAATCAATGGCCGCAAGAGCGACAGGCGCTACTACTCGGTGACCAAGCCGCTATATGACCACACGGCAAGTATGCTGTATCAGGATCTAAATGTTGGATTCGAGGTACCCGACGCCGTAGTTGTCGAGGACAGCAAATCTGGCTATCAATTCTACAACGCTCTTTGCAAACAGCTAGGAATCGCCTGTTACACCGCCACCGGCGTAGCGAATCTAAAACGAACAATTCACGAGTGCCCCGAGCAAAACATTCTTGCCATAGGAGACGGCGCAGCGTTTGGTCCCTACATCGAAAAGGTGCTCGGACAGCGCGTTTACAAGAACGTTCGCTTGTTCCTCCCGGAATCATTTGAGTGGACGCTTCTGCAATCTGGCCTCATTCCCAGTAACGATATCTCAAAGATCCTCGAGGACCCCTCGAGCTACATCGAAAGCCGCGACTACCTAAGTTGGGAGCGATTCTTCACCGATGCATTGATCAAGTACTCGGCAGACACTCGCTATGCCTACAAAAAGGCACGGCTCAACGAGCAGTACCTAAAGCCGCAGGCAATGAATGCCGTATCGAAAGTCTTACCGGAGTGTTTGAGGACGAATTAGCAGATTCTTTAAATCATCTAGAAACCGAGGCTATGCACATGAGCTAAAGCTGCAGAAAGAACGCCTACAACACGCCTGCTACACTAATCCGTGGAACGGAATTATCAGGTTTATTTGTCCCAAATCTTAAGTAACTGTTTGATTACATACAAAGGAGCACATCCATGTCCCAGTACGATTACCTCGTCGTCGGTGCCGGCCTCTCGGGCACCGTCTTTGCCAATGCCGCCAAGCGCGCTGGCAAGTCGGTCCTGGTCATCGACCGCCGCGACCATATCGCCGGCAACGTCTACACCGAGGACGTCGAGGGCATCCAGGTCCACCGCTACGGCGCGCACATCTTCCACACCTCCATGAGGGACGTCTGGGACTACGTCAACCGCTTCGCCGAGTTCAACAACTACGTCAACTCGCCGGTCGCCAACTTCCGCGGCAGCATGTACAACATGCCCTTCAACATGAACACCTTCGCCAAGATGTGGCCGGGCGTCGTCACGCCGGCCGACGCCAAGGCCAAGATCGCCGAGCAGGTGGCCGCCGAGAACATCGGCGAGCCGGCAAACCTCGAGGAGCAGGCGCTGTCGCTCGTCGGCCGCGACATCTTCGAGACGCTCGTGAAGGGCTACACCGAGAAGCAGTGGGGCCGCGACTGCAAGGACCTGCCCGCGAGCATCATCAAGCGCCTCCCCTGCCGCTTCACCTACGACAACAACTACTTCAACGACCGCTACCAGGGCATCCCCATGGGCGGCTACACCAAGATGGTCGCCAACATGCTCGAGGGCGTCGAGGTGCGCTGCGGCGTGGAGTACAAGGAGCTGGCCGCCGCCCAGCCCGACATCGCCGCCAAGACGATCTACTGCGGCCCCATCGACGCGTTCTACGACTTCAAGCTGGGCACGCTCGAGTACCGCAGCCTGCGCTTCGAGACCGAGACGCTCGACGAGGCCGACCACCAGGGCGTGGCCGTGGTCAACTACACCGAGCGCGAGATCCCCTACACGCGCATCATCGAGCACAAGCACTTCGAGTTCGGCACGCAGGCCAAGACCGTCGTCACGCGCGAGTACCCGGCCGACTGGAAACCCGGCGACGAGCCCTACTACCCCATCAACGACGCCAAGAACGAGGCCCTCTACAAGCAGTACGAGGAGCTGGCGGCGCAGGAGGGCGACGTGATCTTCGCCGGTCGCCTGGGCGGCTACAAGTACTACGACATGGACAAGGCCATCGCCGCGGCCTTCGAACTCGTCCGCAACGAGCTGGGCGCGGAGCCCACGGAGGCGTAAAGGACAAGAGACCCCAAGTCACTACTAAATGACTCTATAGACTGGCGAAGAGGTTACGACTTTACTAGCCAATCATCGCTCGGATTGCTCAAAAAGATAATTCAATTGAAAGGAGTATCCAATGCTCAGCATTATCAAACAATTCTTGCCAGCATCATCCAGATCGCTTCACGCTATGCATGACGACATTAATAGGCTGCAAGAAGAGCTAGATAGAATTTATCATCGCATTGAAGTCGCCGACAGCGGCATCAACATGAACATCAACTACAAGTTCGACAATATGGCAATTCCACTTATTGAGTCGATTGCGCAGAGCCTTGATGCCCATGACGAGCACATGAAAATGTTTGCGTGGGAAGAGTACAAGCGACCAGAAGAAACTATCCAGGAAGCAAAGGAGCGTTTCTTTAAAGAGCTCCCAAAAGCAACTGGCGGATTAAGACTTTTGCAGCTTGGATGCGGAAAACTGTTGGAGGAATTCAACACTCTTTGCAAAGAGAACGACATTAAGTATTGGATTAACTTCGGAACACTTATCGGAGCCATTAGACATCAAGGATTCATTCCCTGGGACGATGATACCGACCTTGGAATCATGCGCGATGATTTAAATAAGCTATGCAACATCGTTGAAGATGACAACCGCTATAGAATTTCAATTGCTTACGACCGTTTTGCCCACTGTCGACAAGTTAGATTTCTTTATAAAGATGAAAATATACCCTGTTTTCTGGATTTGTTTATTTATGACTGGGCCACGTCAACTGACAACAAATTCGCCGAAGAACAGCGAAAACTCCGTGTTCAAATGGTCGAAGAAATGGAGTCCGACAGAGCACTGGCATTCTGGAATGACGAGCCTTATTACTCGGGCGAGAACAATAGCCTGATTCAGAAGCATTACGACCGATGCCTCGAAAAGTCCAAAGCGGCCCGAATCATATGCGAAAAGGAGCACGCCAAGGGCATCATATGGGCTATCGATAACCTTGATGATGGAAAGCAGAAACAATGGGTCTACCCCATTGCAGACCTCTTCCCCACTAAAGCCATAGCGTTTGAGGGAACCCAGCTCGAGGAGCCGAATAACCCCGATTTATTCCTCTGGAGCCGCTATGGAGATATCTACGAGCTTCCAAATGACATTAACAGCCACTTCCAACACGTCAATCATAACGAGCTGGAAAATGGGTCCTCAAATCTTGCGATGAAACACCTGCTTGATTAATGGTAAAAAATTGCCCCGTGTTTACCATGCAATACACGGGGCAATTTTATTGAGCAAGCTTGCCCTTTACCTCAGTAGTTGAAATTCCAGGAGTTCGATTCAAGTAGACAACATCGCAAATATCTTTCAATGATTCAAAGCGAGGGTCGCCAGCCCAATCGCCCCCCATGCACACAACATCAGCGTGATACATCTTTATATCCCGAGGCTTTTGATCCCAATTGTCTTCTGGAATTACTAAGTCAACATAACGCAGCGCTTCGAGCATCTCACGTCGTACATCATAGGAATAGAAGCTCTTTTTCCCTTTTAGAGCATTGAATTCATCAGTTGAGAGCCCAACGATAAGATAGTCGCCGAGCTTAGATGCCTGTTGAAGAAGGCGAATATGGCCATAATGAAGCAGATCAAACGTTCCGTACGTAAGTACTCGTTTTAAGGAATGGCGATCGTCTGCACCAGATAAACCAGTCTCAAGAAGATCGGAATTTGCCTCAATACGAACAGACGAAAATGTGCCCATCAGCAACTCCATAAAAGAAGAGCCGTCGGTTTGACGGCTCGATAAATACAGGTGCTCCATGGCGGATTCGAACCGTCGACCTTGGGATTAGAAGTCCCCTGCTCT
>CATZIX010000007.1:0-138430 GCA_958420205.1 uncultured Collinsella sp.
ATGCTGACAGCCCCAAGGCAGCCGAAGGCGGCTACGTAGGCCTCATCGGCAAAAACCTCGATATCGCCTGTGACTAGAATCTTCTGTCTCGATCTGTAACATCTAGCGGGCTAAATCGTCTCTACCTGTTACAGATTTAGACAAACTGCAGGGGACAGACCGAACAATCTCGATCTGTAACACCAGGCCCGGTTTTGACGGCCTACCTGTTACAGATCGAGACAAACGGGCCCAAACCACCACAAAGGTGCCTGTCCCCATTGCGGTGGCTGCCTAGAGTTGGCTGCGCAGATAGTCAGCCATATATGGAACGGCGAAACGCACGTAACCGCGGCGCGCCTGTTCGATTACGCCGGCGTCGATGAGGCGCCGGCGATACTTTTGCGCATAGTCGGGTGTGACTGACATGCGTTTCGCTACATCGGAAATGCGCGAAACGGCGTCTTCGTCATCAGTCATTGCGTCGAGAAACGCGACGTCTTGGTCCGATAGCGCGGCGAGCGTCGTTTCACAAACATCGTTTTCGAAATCGGCTTTTGACGCTTCGATAGCTCCGTCGACTTGCTCTGGCGTTACGTGTTCTCCTGTCTTGCAGCGATTGCCGATGTTATAGCCGATGAGCTGCAGCATATAGGGCGAGCCTTGGGTTGCGCGAGCGGCACGGAGGCGAAGATCGCCTGGAATATCAAGGTCGAGCTCTTCGAAAGCCCGCTGATAATAGGCATCGACATCTCCGACTGAAAGCGGTTCGAGCGTGACCTTGCGAGCGCGGTTGAGAAATGTCAGCACGCGGTCATTGAGCGTTGCACAGACGGCTCCCGGGAGACCTGCCATAACAAGCGCGACGTTGAGTCCCTCACCGACCAGCTCTTGATAGGCGGTGACGAGCTGTCTAATCTCAGGTGAATTAGCTTGGAGCTCATCGATAAGGATGAGGATGCCGTGCCCCTGCTCGGTCAGCTTGCGCGCCAGCTGCGTGAGTTTGAACTGGAAACTCTTGGTCTCCTGCACATCGCGTGTGAACTCGAGACCGGCTGAGAAGCCGAAGACGCTCAAGCTACCGCCAGAAAGTTTGGGGAGATGACGCTTGCTGACATAAGGCTCGCCTGCTTCTTGGATTTTTTCAACAATGCGCTCAAGCATATCTTCGGAGGCTACGGTGGGTGTGGCGACAACAAAACCGAGCTTGCGTGCGCGGTCGGCAAGTTCCCACAGAAGAACCGTCTTGCCGCTGCCTCGCTGGCCGAGCATGAGCATGGCTCGGTCTCGATTACCCGGCTCCTGCTCAAGACCGGAGATGAATGTCGAAATCACGTTCCCGCGACCCACCAGATAGGACGGGCGATTTCCAAATGAGGGGGAGAAGATGGTTTCAGTCATAAGTCTCCTTTCCTTTTTTTCCTATTTTTTCCTTTCTTTCCTATTCAGTCAAATGAATTGCTGAGCGAAGGCGGTTACGTAGGCCTCGTCGGCAAAACCTCGACATCACCTGCGACTAGAATCTTCTGTCTCGATCTGTAACATCTAGCGGGCTAAATCGTCTCTACCTGTTACAGATCGAGACAAACCGGGCCCAAGCCGCCACAAAGGTGCCTGTCCCCTTTGTGGTGGTTTGGGGCGGCGGTATCAGAAAGTGTCAGGCGGGGGCGGCTGCTGGGCCGCCGTGTGCGAAAAGAAGTATCGGCCCGTGCCGTTGCCGTTGAGCGACGCGTTGTTTGCAGGGATACTGAACCTATGACAACAGCGTGCGAAGGGGTTGATACATGGCTTTCCGTAATGACTTCCTGTGGGGCGGCGCAACGGCTGCCAACCAGTGCGAGGGCGCCTACGACGTGGACGGCCGCGGCCTTGCCAACGTGGACGTGGCTCCGCACGGCCCCGAGCGCTATGCGGTGGTCTCCGGCCAGCGCAAGATGCTCGACTTCGAGGACGGCTATTACTATCCCGCGCAGACCGGCATCGATTTCTATCACCACTACAAGGAGGACATCGCCCTCTTTGCCGAGATGGGCTTTAAGACCTTCCGTATGAGCCTGGCGTGGACCCGCATCTTCCCCAACGGTGACGAGACCGAGCCCAACGAGGCCGGCTTGGCCTTCTACGAGGACGTGTTCCGCGAGTGTCAGGCGCACGGTATCGAGCCGCTCGTGACTATCACGCACTTCGATTGCCCGATTCATCTCATCAAGGAGTACGGCGGCTGGCGCAACCGCAAGCTCATCGACTTCTACAAGAACCTCGCGACCACGATCTTTACCCGCTACAAGGGGCTGGTGAAGTACTGGCTCACCTTCAACGAGATCAATATGATCCTGCACCTGCCGTTTATGGGTGCCGGCTTGGTCTTTGAGGGGGGCGAGAACAAGGAGGCTGTCGAGTACCTGGCCGCCCACAACGAGCTCGTCGCCAGCGCTTGGGCAACCAAGATCGCTCACGAGATCGACCCCGAGATCAAGATCGGCTGCATGCTTGCCGCAGGTAGCTACTATCCCTGCAGCTGCCGTCCGGGCGATGTGCGCCAGGCGCAGATTGACAACCAGAGCAACTATTTCTTCGTCGACGTCCAGAGCCGTGGCTACTACCCGGCCTATGCCGTCAAGAAGCTCGAGCGCCTGGGCATCGATGTGGGCATGACGGACGAGGACCGCGAGATCCTGGCCACCAACACCGTCGACTTCATCAGCTTTAGCTACTACAGCACCCGCTGCTCTGCCGGTGCCGACAACCCCGATGTCGAGCGTACCCAGGGCAACGCCTTCGCCGGCGCCAAGAACCCCTACCTGCAGGAGAGCCAGTGGGGCTGGGCCATCGATCCACTGGGCTTCCGCATTACGCTCAACGACCTGTACGACCGTTACCAGAAGCCGCTGTTTGTGGTTGAGAACGGCCTGGGCGCCAAGGATGTTGTCGAGGAGGATGGTTCCATCAACGACGACTACCGTATCGACTACCTGCGCCAGCATATCGCCGCGATGCGCGATGCGGTGACCGAGGACGGCGTTGACCTGCTGGGCTACACCACCTGGGGCCCGATTGACCTGGTGTCTGCCGGCACGGGCGAGATGTCCAAGCGCTACGGCTTTATCTATGTGGACCGCGATGATGCGGGCAACGGCACCCTCAAGCGCTCCAAAAAGAAGAGCTTCGACTGGTACAAGAAGGTTATCGCCACCAACGGCGAAGATTTGGCCTAGGCTTTCCCGATAACCGTAGCCTCCTAACCAAGGCGCCCGGCGAGCAGTTAATGCTCGCCGGGCGCCTTGCCGTCTGCGGATTTTGGGACATGCGGCCCGCTTTTTCGACCCATCTGTCGGTACACTAAAAGCACTATGGGTACCCGCGAGCGACATATCGGCAACGCGGCCGCCCGATCCGCACCCGTGGCGGATCCCAGGGGCGGCAGGCTCTTCGCCATGCCGCGATTCCTTGTTGGCATAACACATCAGGTGTACCGTCACCGCGTCTTCGCTATCGCCGGTGTCATCACTGCGCTGTTCCTCGTGCTTTTGGCAGTCTTGCCGGCGCTGTTCGCCTTCGACCCCAAACTTTCTAACGCCGTGCCCGCCTATAGCGAGGTGTCCGAAGAGGTCGTGGGTGCGCTCGTCCATTCGAGCTCTCTCCCGCTGCTTGTCGCTGCAATTGTATTTTCAATTTGGGGCGTATCGGTCTATCTGCGCTGTTTGGACTATGTGTTGCGCCGCCGCCTTGTTGCCATCGCCACCATCTGCGCCCTGTGGATGATCGAAGTCATTCTCAAGTACAAGTCGTTCACGCCGTTCTATGCCACCGTGCTGTGGTACCTGTACTACGTGCCCATGACGCTCATTCCGCTGCTCTACCAGTTGTGTGGTCTGCGCCTTGCGGGCCTGGAGCAACACCGCCTGGGTCGCCGCTACTGCGCTGCGCTGTGGATTGTGGCTATCCTGCTTATCGGATTTGTGCTCACCAACGATTTTCACCAGCAGGTCTTCCACTTTGACCGTACAAGCGACACCTGGAGCAACGATTACACGTACGGCTGGGGTTATTTCGCCGTCCTCGTGTGGACGGCCTTTGACTTCGTGGCCTTTTTTATCCTGGTTGGTCGGTCCTCGTCCTTTCGCATCCAGCGTTTCTCGGGCACGGCGGCGCTCGTACTGCTGGGTGGCGCATTCTTTGCCATCTCGTATGCGTTGCGTGTGCCCTGGGCATGGAGGCTCAACTTTTCGCTCGTCTATTGCATCCTGTGCGTGGTGGCGATGGAAATCTGTCTCGATTGCGGTGTCATTCCGTCGTATCACGACATCGCCGGCATCTTCGACACCTTGCCGCTTGACCTCAAAGTTCTAACGCGCGACCTGCAGGAAGTCTATGCCACGCCAGTTTCAAAGCCAATGCCGGTAGGCGTGCGCGAGGAGTTGCGGACCCAGGAGCACGGCCGCGCCCATGCCTTTGCCGTGGCGTCCGATCCCGATGTGATGTACCGTGCCTTTCCACTGCTGGGCGGATCGGCGCTGCTTGCCCAAGACGTGTCGGAGCTCAACGAGCTTAACCGTGAACTGGCGCATCGTCGCATGGAGCTGCAGCGTCAAAACGAGCTACTCGCCGCCGACTACGACCTTAAGACGCATTTGGCAGATCAAGAGGCCGAGACCTTGCTGGTCCAAGACGTGGACCAGGCGCTTGCCCGCGCGCTCGAAGGGATGTACGACCTGCTGAGCTCACTGCCGCCGTTGACCGACGAAGCGTCTTCGCACGAGCGTTACCGCATGCTGCAGCGCGCCAAGATGCTCGTCGCCTATTGCAAGCGCAAGGGGTCGCTCACGTTGGCACAGCACGGGGAGAGCGGTTTTGATCGCGACCGCATTCAGCTCATTGCCAACGAGCTCGCAAGCGACCTGCGCACCATCGATATCGATTGCGCCTCGATTATCGCCATACGGCGCCCGATGCACGCCAGCACGGTAAGCGCCCTGTACGACTGCGTGTATGACTTTGCGTTTTTTGCCTACACCACCGACCATCCGGCGCTTATGTATCACTTGGGCGACCATGACCGATGCAGTGTCGAGCTGCGCGCCACGCTTTTTTCCAACGATGATGAAGATCTTTCGCAGGCGCCCGCTGCGCAAGAGCTCGAAAGCGCTCTGCAAGGGCGCAACGTGGCATACCGTCTTGAGGGCGAGCCCGGCCAGCTGCGCATGATCGTCTTGATGCCGAGGGCGGGTGAGTGACGATGCAGATCCCGCTCATCCTTCCCCAAATCGTTGCGCTCGATGTTGTCTTTGCCCTGGCTGCTTGTCTGCAGACGATCCACGTCCCGCTCATCGCATCGCGCCGCTCGTCCTATAACCGTAAGGTGATTTGCGCCTACGAGGCGAGCCTTGTGCTTCACCTGATGATTTCGGCGCTCATCTTATTCGCGTCGTCTGGCTCGTATCTGGTGGCGCCGCTTGACGTTTGCGCCAGGGCAATGGGCGGAGCGTTGTGGCTCAATGCCGCGATTTTTGTCTATGGCGTGGTACTTATGGTGCACTATCGTCGCCCTGTCATGCTGGTCGAGCTGCTGCTTGTTGTCGCCGTTACACCGCCGGTGGTTTTTGCCGTGGGCTCGGCGTGGACCGTTGTCCTTATCGCAGAGGGAGCGTTTTTCCTGTTCCGTTCCATCGCGGCGCTCTTGATGGACGTCCGTAACCGCCAGGAGGATATCACCACGTTCTCGACGATCGAGACCATCAACGTGATTCCCGTGGGCATTCTGTATCTAGACCCGAGGGGCCGTCCGCTGCTCATGAACCGCTGCATGCGCAAAAACCTGGTGGAACTTCATATGCCAACCGATCTGCGCGACATGAGCAGCACATGGAACGACCTGCGCAAACTTAGCATGCAAATGCCCGAAAGTAGCAGGAACCGTGTGCGGATTAATCTGGACCGCTTTGGTGAGGCGCGTGCGGTGGTCGAGGTCTCTCCCGCCGAGATTCGCCTATTTGTGTGCGATCGTGTTATGGTTTCGGGCCGTTCGTTCGAGCGCATTATCGGTCTTGATGTGACAGAGTACGCGCATGCTCATGACCGCTTGGCGCAAGCCAACCACCTGCTTGAGCTTGCGGGCCAAGAGCTCCAGTCCCAGATCGAAGAGGTCAAAAAGGTCGCCGACAATGCGGCCTATCTGCGTATGCGCGCTCGCGTGCACGACGTGATCGGGCAGCGCCTGTCCATTCTCCATCGTTATCTGGAGGAAGGGCGCCTGGATGACGAGTCACTCGAGCAGATCGACCCGCTGCTGCGCTCAATCGCTGCCGATCTGCGCAGCGGGGGCGACACCGAACCGGCAGAGCAACTGGGCGATATCATTCATGCCTTTGGTCTGGTGAGCGTGCAGATTGATGTAGAGGGGTCGCTTCCCGAGGACACGCGTGTCGCGGCGGCCTTTTTGCAGATTATCCGCGAGGCCTCGACCAACGCCACCAAGCACGCGCAGGCCCACCAGGTCCATGTGCACCTGTGGCAGGAGGAGTCGAACGGATGCGACATCGCGCGCATGACCATCTCTAATGACGGCGCGCCGGCCCCCGTATCGTATCGCGAGGGAACGGGTATCCCAGGTATGAGGCATGTCGCACAGAATCTGGGTGGTAGCCTGGAGGTCCACGCCGCCCCACCCTTTACGCTTACGGTATCCATCCCGCTCGCCTCCAACGCCACGGTCCAAAGGAGAAGCTCATGATCCGCGTCCTTATAGTCGAAGACCAGGCCATCCTGCGCGAGAGCCTGGCGCGCTCCGTTGGCGACCAGCCCGATATGACCGTTGTTTCCGCCATCGCCGATGCCTCCGAGGCCTTGGGTGTCGCGCTCAGGGAGCGCCCGGACATGATACTGATGGACGTATGCACCGAACATGATTCCAACGGCATCGTGGCGGCGGCGCGCATCAAGGAGCAGCTGCCCGAGTGTCGCATCATTATCATGACCGGCATGCCCGAGATCACCTTTGTCGATCAGGCCCGCGAGGCGGGCGTCGATAGCTTTGTGTACAAGAACGTCGGTATCGACGAGCTGTTCGCCGTGATGCGCTCCACGCTGGCGGGCTATTGCACGTTTCCCAAGCCGCCCGAGAGCATTTTTTCGGGCACGGCGGCACTCGACGATGTTGAGCTGTCGATTTTGCGCCTTGCCTGCGAGGGCAAGAGCCGCCGCGAGATCGCGGCCGAGCTGTTTATGAGCGAGGGCACCATCAAGCGCCGCATCTCGGAGATCCTAAGCAAGACCGGCTACGACAACATCATGCGCCTTGCCGTGCATGCGGTGACCGAGGGCAGCATCGTTCCCAACATGGAGCGCTAGCGCTCGTTACGCATCGGCATAAAGCGGCGGGGCCGCAGGATTATCTCCTGCGGCCCCGCCTGACATGTGCGCGGATGTGTCCGCCAATCCGCGGCTGATGTTACGTGCCGTTACGCGATGGTTGCGCTGTAGGAGGCGACGTCCTCGTAGGAATCGGTCAGGTAGGCGTCGATGCCGATGGTCGTATTGACGAGGTCGTCAAGGCTATCGAGCGTGCCGTTCGAGAACGTGAATTCCTCGGTGGCGTTGGTGCCGGGCATCAGGTGAGCCGAGAACCAGGGTTCCTTCATGGTGCCGTTGACGTTGGTCTTGCCGGAAGGAGCGTAGAAGGTCAGGTCCTTGTCGCTCTTGTTGGTGATGTTGACGACAAAGCCGATGTCGCCCCAGTCGTCCTTGAACTTCTCGGTGATGGTGATGGTGCACAGGTCGTCATCGGCGACGGTGACGGCGGGGGAGATTTCGATGCTCTGGACGTCGTCGTCTTCGACGGCCTCATCGATCTCTTCTTCCTTCTCGGCGTTCTCGCGATCCTTCTTCACCGTACCGGACAGATCCTTGTCGGACTTCGTAAAGATAATCTTGTCGCCTTCCACCTCGAGGACGAGCTTGTCGTCCTTGAGCTTCAGGTCGTGCGACTCATCTTCGGCGGTAATCGTTACGGTGGTGGCGTCCTTGGCCTCCCATTTCAGGTCGGCGACCTCAAGGAACATGTCGAGGACGCCCGTGCCGTCTTCGTCGAGGATCAGGATACAGTTGAGGCCCCACTCCTTGAGCATATCCATGTACTCATCGGTGAGCTCTTCGCCGTCCAAGGTTCCACCCGAGTACTGCCAGCTGCCGACGAAGTTGGCCTTGGGGTCCTTGCCGCCGCCGCTGCAGCCCGTCAGGGCAAAGGCGAGCGCCAGGACGCATGTCAGGAATGCGAGTACGGACTTTTTGAACGTTGTCTTCATGGTGTCCTCCTTTATCGAACGAAACCCATAGAAGCAAATGCGGGGGTGGCGGAACCCCCGCCAATTACCAGATAAAGGGGCTAGGGCCTGGGTGTTCCGCAGTTGCTGCAGAACTTGCCGGCGTTTTCGCTACCGCAGTTGGGGCAGAACCACTTGGCCGGTGCCGGGGCGGGTGCGGGGCTGCCGCACTCGGAGCAGAACTTGCCGGTGTTGGTGGCGCCACAGCTGCAGGTCCATGCGCCGGCCGCAGGTGCGGCAGCGGGAGCCGGGGCGGGTGCGGACGCCGGAGCCGGCTGCGGGGCGGCCTGCTGCTGTGCCTGGCCGGCGGCGAACAGCTGGCTGGCATTCATGCCGCCCATGCCACCTGCCATGCCCATGCCCATAAAGCCTGCCATCGCGCCGTTGGGGTTGGCGGCTGCTGCGCGCATCGCATCGCTCTGGGCGCTGGCGATGTTGGCGGCTGCCATGGTGGGATCGCGCATGACCGCGGCCTTCTGCAGGTCCTTGATCATCTGCTCGTCTTCTTGCGAGGCGGCGATGGAGTTGACGCCAAAGCTCACGATCTCGACGCCGCGCAGGTCGCGCCAGTCGGCGGAGAGGACCTCGTTGAGCACGCGGGCGAGCTCGGTGGTGTGGCCGGGGATGGCGCTGTAGCGGATGCCCATCTCCGAGATCTTGGCAAAGGCGGGCTGCAGGGCGGTGAGCAGCTCGGACTTAAGCTGGCTGTCGATCTTGTCGCGCGTGTAGCTATCGGTTACGTTGCCGCATACGTTGGTGTAGAACAGCAGCGGGTTGGTGATACGGTACGAATACTCGCCGTTGCAGCGCACGGAGATGTCGACGTCCAGGCCAATGTTGTTATCGACCACGCGGAAGGGCACGGGCGAGGCGGTACCGTACTTGTTGCCGATGATCTCCTTGGTGTTGATAAAGTAGACGCGCTGGTCCTTGCCCGCGTCGCCGCCAAAGGTAAAGCGGCTGCCGATATTGGCGAAGGTCTCCTTGATGGAGTCGCCCAGGTTGCCGCTAAAGACGCTCGGCTCGCTGCCGGTGTCAAAGACAAACTCGCCGGGCTCCAGCGCGACCTCGATGATCTTGCCGTTTTGCACCACGAGCATGCCCTGGCCGTCGTTGACGGCGATGACGGAGCCGTTGGAGATGACGTTGTCCTCGCCGCGCGTGTTGGAGCTGCGGCCGCCGGTGCGCTTGCTGCCCTTGCAGGCCAAGACATCAGCGGGCATCGATTCGCAATAGATAAATTCCTTCCACTGGTCGGCCATGACGCCGCCGGCAGCTCCCAATCCAGCTTTCAAGAGTCCCATGGTGATCTTCCTTTCTCGTCAAAGGCCGGGTGGTATCGGTCAGAATGGCTAATCGTCCTTGTTGTCCTTCATGACAACGGTGGTCTCGGTGTGGCTGAAGGTGTCGTGCTTCTCGGTCAGGTCGAGCTCGCCACAATACTCATCGGCATGGGTTGCTTCGTTGGCCGTCTTGAGCTGGCCTACCAGTAGCACGTCTCCGATAATCACGATGATCAGCGGCGCGATGACGTTGATGAGGATGCCCTCGATATCAAAGGTGAGGTAATCCGGATCGAAGGCGTATTCCCCCATAAAGAGAATCTGGGAGAGGATAAATCCGATCACGAAGAACAGCACCGAGGCGATGGCGAGCTTGGACTTGGAGCAGGGGAGCTCGCCGACCAAGCGGCCGGTCTGGCCGTTCATGGCAAACAGGTAGCTCTTGCCGTTCCACGAGGTGGAGAGCATCCAGACGGGGAACAGGGCGTAGTCGCTGTCTTCCCAGGTGTAGTCGAGCTGCTTGCTTTCGACCGTGGCATCGTCGTATTCGTCGACGACGGTCTCGCGCAGGGCCGAGATCGTGCTTTCTTCCATACGGCGCTCGGCGCGCGCCTTGCAGGTCTCGCAGTCCTCGTCGTAACGGTTGGCGATGTAGCCGGGCATATATGCGACCGAGAACGGGCGCAGCGCGTCGTAGTCAAACGGCTCGATGGCGTCCATGTGGCCGTCGGGCATCTTGGACGATCCGTCGACGGGCACGCGCTTAAACGAGATATTGCCCTTGCGATAGGCATCGTAGTGGTCGGTGGTCGTGACGGTGCGGTCGGATTCCTCGGTCACGGTCTCGTTGGTCGCGTCAAAGTACACTTCGCCGTCAACGCGGGCACCGTAGAGCCAAAACGGCACGTAGACACCTTGGACCTCGTCGATGTGGTTGCCGGTGACAAAGCTCTTGGGCAGCAAGATCTTGCCCTTGTAGTGTTCCTTGAGTGCGGCCGTGACGTCATCGCGCCCGAGCTTAAATGGAATCACCAGGTCGGGCGAGAAGTCGCCCGAAAGCTGACCGGGCGCTACGGCGGAGTTGCCGCAGTACGGGCAGGTGGTGACAGCGACGGTGCCGTCGGACACGAGCTCGGCGCCGCACGACGAGCAGATGTAACCGGCGTTTTGAGCCAGCTCCTGCACGGCATCGTCGACAGCAGGCTTGGGGGCCGCGGCTGCGGCATCGGCTTTGGCATCTGCCTTGTCCTGGCGCTCGCGATAGAGGACCTCGACTTCTTCGACTTCAAAGCGCGAGTCACAGCAGTCGCAGACGAGCTTTTGCTCGGCGCTTGCAAAATGCAAGGGGCCACCGCAGGCAGGGCACTGATAGTTAACGCTCTCGAAGGCCATGATCGGTCCTTTCGCTGCCGGAGGCTATGCGCCGATGGCGCCGCCGCAGTATTCGCAGCGCCCACTGGCATCGGGAATGGTGGTGGCTCCGCAGAAGGGGCAGGTCACCGCGGTCTTGGGGGCCTTGGCGGCCACGACGCTGTCGCGCGTCTCCTGGCGCAGCTGCACCAGCGCGTCGCGGACCTCGGTTGCCTGGCGCTTGGCCTCGCGGTATTCGATGGAGCCGCGCTGATCGATGGTGGAGTCGTTCACGCGCAGGTTGATCTCGGTAAAGTACGGCGTGTTGACGTGGATGGTCAGATTAAAGTCGTAATCCAGGTCGTAGCGCGGCGGGTTGTAGCTCTCGCGCTCGCCGTCCTTGGTCTCGCGATAGATCTCGGTGCGATGCTCGTCGATATCCATATCGCAGCCGAGTACCTGCGAGAACTCGATGATGTCGGGATTGGCGTCGCGCCAGCGGCTCTGCGAGGTGATGATCAGCAGGCCCGCGTCCTCATCGAGCATAATATTGGTGCGCCCGGCAGAAAGCGTGCGCGTGGGGTTGAACGAAGGCAGGCGCTCGGCGTTGGCCTCGCGGTAGGCGAGTTGCTCACGGATGTCGTCCGCGGTGCTAGAGCGATAGCCGTGAAAGTAGGGGGAGAGCTTGCCGGCGCACTCTTTGCACAGGTAGCCTTCATTGATTTTTGTCTTACCTAGAAGTCCCAGCTCGGTACCGCAAATCGCGCACTCTTTCTTCTCGAACATCTTGTCAAAGAAGCCCATGGCTGCCTCCCATCAACAGGTAGCGTGTGTCACTTTTGATGATGGGGGAGTGCGCGATCCTTCGCGATACCCAGACGGCTCAAGGAGTCTCCACAACTGGGACACATGGCCCATTTTTGACTAGTCATTGGGAACGTTCTTCGGCCACTCATTGGGGACGTACTTAAATGAGTAGCAGCTGGAGACACTCCTTGCCGAGCTAGAGGCCGCGCGTGTCCCTTCTGGTCCATGAGGCTCAAAACCGCGGTGTGACGTGAACGGCTGGGGTCAAATTTGCAGCATTTCAAGCCTGGCTTCGATATTGAGACTGGTTCTTTATTAAAATAGATTTCCAGACAATTGAGCGGCTGGGGTTAACCATGAGGGACATGGGAGACACAACCGCATATCTGCGTCGGGGCATTCGGGAGATTATATGCCTGGCGCTGTTCTTCTTCACGTTTTTGGCGTGCGAGTATCTTTTTGATGCGCGCATGGCCGAGTTCGTGTCTCCGGACGAGGTTGTTATTTATGAGAGCCTTGTTATCGGCGCGAGCGTGATTGGCTTTTTTGTGCGTCCTATTCTGTACTATCGCCGTCCCCATGCCATTGAAGCAACGAGTGACGTTACGGGCGTTTTGCTGGTGGCGGCATTGCTGCTGTTGATTATGGCGGTTCAGGTTGAGGTGGTAATTGCCGGCGGTTTGGTGGCGTGCTGCGCGCTGGGCTACTGCGGATCGACTGCCCATGCAAACTTTGCGCGGCGCTTTGCACGGACGCCCTGCTTGGCGCGTGCGGCTGCACTTTCCTACGCCATGGGCGTTCTGGTGCAGGTGCTCAACCACATGGTGATGCCTGCCGGCATTCCTCAGCAGGCTGTTCTGGTCGTCTGCGCGATCGCGCAGGTGGCGTTGCTCCACGGTGCCCGACGCGCCAAGCTGCGCGACGAGTCCAATCCCAACTTTGAACCCAGTGCTGCCGGGCTTTCGGTAGATGCTCTGGAATATGGCGCCAAGTGGCATGACGATCCCGAGGCAAAGGCGGCATTCCGTCGCGCCGTAGTTCGCCTGACCGTGGCGACGGCGTATCTTTCCGGCGTATTCGCCGCTCTCAACGCGGGCTTCACGACCCTGCATGCTGTCGGAGCCGTCGATTTGGGCGATTGGCCGCGCCTGCTGCTTGTCGTGAGCTCGTTGGTCGCTGGCGCACTATTTGACCTGCACGGCCGCTCGTATATGAATATCGGCATGACATGCGCCGCCATGTTGTCTACGCTTTCGTTCTTTGTGCTCATCGTCGATGGCAATGGCGGCAACGAGCTTGCTGCCACGATCATCTTTTATCTGGGCTCGGGCTTTTTCGTGGTGTTCTTTACCACAAAATATGCCGCCGTCTCGCTCTATGCGCGCTGGTCATATTTTTGGCCGTGCATGGGTCGCGTCGTCAACAACGTGTGCTCGATGTTCGTGACGGCGCCGGCAGTGGCGATTATCTCGAGTCAAAATGTGCTGGCTGCAGTCGGTGCGGCGCTCGTGATGTTTGTGGGCATTGCGATTACGCTGCTGGGGCAGTTGGGGCAACGAGCCGATGATGCCGCGATGCGGGACGGACTGCCGCTTGCCACCGACGATCTTGGTGGGGATCTTGCGCCCACATGCTCCGACCCCGAGCCCGTGGAGGCAGCGGAGCTCACGTCCGATGAACGCCTTGATGCCTTCGTCGCCACCTTTGGGCTTACAGAGCGCGAGCGCGATATTCTTGAGGTCTTGGTCGTTTCGGACCAGAGCGTTCAGGACATCGCCACAACGCTCTTTCTTTCGCGCTCCACGCTCTATCGCCACATTTCCTCGATCAACAAAAAGGCCGGTACCGCCTCGCGCGTGGCCCTCATCAACTTCTTCTGGTCCTGGACACCCAAGGACTGGCTAACCTCCCAATAAGTTGCGGTGGAATAGTCCCTAAATTAAAGTCACGGGGCTTTAAACAGGAACTATTTCACCGCAACTGCTGGGGGGGTAGACTGCGGCGGCGGCAGAGGCAGCGGCAGCGGCGTTGGCAGCTGTGGTAGTGGCAACGGCAGCTGGCAGGGTGTTTTCCGTCTACTTGCTACAGCAGCTCGCCGTGGCGGGCAATGTAGCGGCACTTTGCCAGCTGGGTGAGCGCGATATAGGCGGTAACGATGCCAATGAGCAGCCCAAAAAAGCTCGTGGGCAGCGGCATGAGGCCGAGCACATCGGCGATGGGGCTTGCCGGCAGCCAGGTGACGAGCGCCAGGCCCAGCACGGTAAGAACGCACAATGCGGGCGCGGCGTGGTCGCGCGGGCTCGGCAGATGCGGGGAGCGCAACATGTGGACCACGAGTGTCTGCGACCACATGGACTCGACAAACCAGCCGCTCTGGAAGAGCGCAGCAAAGGTCGCCATACCCGCGACGTCGCCCGCGGCGGCAAGCTCGGACCAGCTTGCGTCCACGGCGGCGGGGCACACGACAAAGAAGAGCGCGGCGAAGGTCACGATGTCAAACAGCGAGCTCACGGGGCCCAGCTCGAGCATAAAGCCCTTGATGGATGCGGCGTCCCAGGCACGCGGGCGGGCAGTCCAGGCGTCATCGACGGTGTCCCACGGCAGTGCGATGCACACGATCTCGTAGACCAGCGACAGCAGTACCAGCTGCAGGGCGCTCATGGGCAAAAACGGCAAGAACAGGCTCGCGACGGTCACGGACAGCACATTGCCAAAGTTGGAGCTCACCGTGGTCTTGAGGTACTTGAGCAGGTTGCCGTAAGTGCGGCGGCCTTCGATGATGCCGCGCTCGAGCACGCCCAGGTCCTTCTGAAGCAAGATGATATCGGCGGATTCCTTGGCAATATCGACGGCCGAATCGACCGAGATGCCGCAATCGCTCGCACGCATGGCGGCGGCGTCGTTGATGCCGTCGCCCATAAAGCCCACGGTGTGGCCGAGCATCTCGCGCATGACACGTACCAGGCGCGCCTTCTGCAGCGGCGAGAGCTTGGCGAAGAGGTGGGTTTTCTCGGCGCGCTTGGCAAGTTCGGCGTCATCGAGCGCATCGATCTCGGAGCCGAGCAAGACGTTGCTCGCATCGATACCAATCTGCTCGCAGACGGTGGCGGCGACGCGGTCGTTGTCGCCGGTTAGGACCTTGACCGCCACGCCCTTGGCCTCGAGGGTGGCGACGGCGCCCGCGGCACTTGCTTTGGGTGGATCGAGGAAGGCCAAAAAGCCCATCAGCACCATGTCGCACTCGTCGGCGATGCCAAACTCGCCCACGCAGCGCGGATTGGTCTTCTGCGCCACGGCAATTACGCGTAGGCCCTCGGCGTTAAGTCCGGCGATCTGCTTGCGAATCTGGGCGAGCTTCTCGTCGGTGAGCGGCTGAGCGATGCCATCGATCTCGACAAAGGAGCAGATCTCGAGCATTTCCTCGGCAGCGCCCTTGGTAACCATCTGGGTTTTGCCTTGGGCGTCGGCGACAACTACGCTCAGGCGACGGCGCGAGAAATCGAAGGGAACCTCGTCGACCTTGGTGTAGCGGTCGCGCAGGCTCTGGCCCAGCATGGAATCGGGTGCGACGGTCGAGGGCGTCACATCGGCACGGTCGATTACGGCCAGGTCGATAAGATTTTTGAGGCCGGTCTGGAAGAAGCTGTTCAAAAACGCATGGCGCAGCACGCGCGCGTCCTCGTTGCCATCGGTGTTGAGGTAGCGCTCGAGCACGATGCGGTCTTCGGTGAGGGTGCCGGTCTTGTCGCAGCACAGGACGTCCATCGCTCCGAGGTTTTGAATCGCCGGCAGCTCCTTGACGATAACCTGGCGACGGGCGAGGTCCTTGGCGCCCTGCGACAGGCTCGTGGTCACGATGACGGGAAGCATCTGCGGCGTGATGCCCACGGCCACGCTCGTGGCGAACAGCAGCGCGTCGATGACGTTGCCCTTGGTGGCGGCGTTGATGGCAAAGACGGCCGGCGCCATAACGAGCATCAGGCGCACCAGCAGCATGGAGACGCTCGAGACGCCGCGGTCAAACGCGCTCTTTTCGCCGCACCCGTTGAGCATCTTGGCGATGCCGCCCAGGTAGGTGTCCGAGCCGGTGGCAACGACAAGCGCCATGGCGGCGCCGTTTTGCACGGAGGTGCCGGTAAAGACGATGTTCTTGCAGGCAGAGAGTGGCAGTGCGGAGCCGTCGGCGCCCTCGACGACGGTGACGGCGGTGGTCTTCTCGACGGCCTCGCTCTCGCCGGTGAGTGCGGACTCGATCACAAACAGGTCGCGCGCGGTGATGATGCGGGCATCTGCCGGCACCATATCGCCGGCAGAGAGACGGATTACATCGCCGGGGACGAGCTCGTCGAAGGGGATCTCGATGCGCTCGCCGTCGCGCAGGGCGGTGCAAGTGTTGGAGACCAGGTCCTTGAGGGCCTCGGCCGCATTGCCGCTGCGGGCTTCCTGGATAAACTTCATGCCGCCCGATACCAGCAGCATGGTGCCGATGACGATGACCGTGGAGGGGTCGCGCTGCGGTTCGGGCACGGCGAGCACGTCGATGTAGAGCGAGACCAGTGCGAGCGCGGCGAGGATGCCGGCGAAGGGATCGATGAACGCGTCGGCGATGCGGCGGGCGAGCGTTTTGGTCGTTGCCTCGATGGTGTTGGGGCCGACGGCGTTCAGGCGCTCAGTTGCCTGCTCGACGGTGAGGCCGTTTGCCGTGGCGTCAAGCAGTACGAGGGCGTCCTCGGCACTATGGGTGGCGGCGAATATGGTGTTCTTGGACAGGCCGGTATGAGCGGCAGGGCGCGCCGTGCGGCGGCGCTTGGAGATGGCTTCGAGTACCGTGACGGTTTTGAGCATCAGCATAGGGTCCTCCTTGTTGAGGGGAGTTAGCGTACGTGTCGTATTTGCTTCAAAAAACCTAGATGTCGCTCACGTCAAGCTCTTGAGCCCACAAAGGGTGCAGCGCGCCTTTGCGGTGGTTTTGGCGATCTGCCGGTGGCGTTTATGCGTGTGCGGAGTCCTCGCGGCGTGCCGAGGGCGACATGCAGGTTTTTCGACTAGGACTGCCTTCCATGGCACACCTCCTAAAGGCTGAGCGCAGCGCGCTTTGGGTATCTCGTACCCCTTTTTAATCCGCCCGTATTCTTGATGAGGGGGTTTGACATGTCAACCCCATTGTTCGGAAAACCATTCCCCCTGACAAAGCCTTTACAGAATGCCGTGGCACCAAAGCGCGCCCGCATCGACGCTTCGCCTGCGCTAAACTGGAAGGCACGTACGCGATTACGAGAGGAGCCCGCATGGAGGCTTACAAGCAAGAGTTCATCAAGTTTATGGTCGAGTCCGACGTCCTTAAGTTCGGCAGCTTTACGCTCAAGAGCGGCCGTCAGTCCCCGTTCTTTATGAACGCCGGCGCTTACGTGACGGGCTATCAGCTCAAGAAGCTGGGCGAGTATTACGCCCAGGCCATCCACGATAACTTTGGCGACGACTTTGATGTGCTGTTTGGACCGGCCTACAAGGGTATTCCGCTGGCCGTCGTGACCGCAATTGCCTACCACGAGCTGTACGGCAAGGAGGTCAAGTACTGCTGCGACCGCAAGGAGGCCAAGGACCACGGTGCCGATAAGGGCAACCTGCTGGGTTATGAGCCCAAGGACGGCGACCGTGTGGTCATGGTCGAGGACGTTACCACCAGCGGCAAGTCCATCGACGAGACCTATCCCAAGGTCAAGGCTGCTGCCGATGTCGAGATTAAGGGCCTGATCGTGTCCCTCAACCGCATGGAGGTCGGCAAGGGCGGTGTGACCACCGCGCAGAAGGAGATCGAGGCCAAGTACGGTTTCCCCGTCGCGAGCATCGTCTCCATGGCTGAGGTCGTCGAGACCCTCTACAACCACGAGATCGACGGCAAGGTTGTCATCGACGACGAGCTCAAGACCGCCATCGACGCCTACTACGAGCAGTACGGAGCACGTTAGTTACGGCGTTTTACCAAACGCCGTAACTGCTCGACGCTGCGCGGGCCGCATTTGGACAATCTGACGTTCAACTTCAAGGGCGCGACCAGAAGGTCAGCGCCCTTTCGTTTCACGTCACCTTGTCTCAAATGCGACCCGCTCGCTGTCCGTTCTCTACCTGCGGCGTCGTCTTGCTCCGAATGCGGCTCGCTCGCTGTCGTTGCCGAAACATCGGCGTTGCCGGACTAGTCATTGGGGACGTTCATAAATGACTACTCAGGAATGAGCGTGGATAATCTCCCGTTTTTGGCCTGTGCGCAGGCTCAAAGTGGGAGATTATCCACGCTCGCTTTAATTTGCCTGGGTTGCGATGCCTATCTAATCGGCTCGGCGTCTTCCCTGAGAATCGAAAGATACTCTTCATACCCGTACTGCCGGTATCTCTGTCTTGACTCGTCGAGCGGACGGAGGATACCCAATTCTTCAAATGATTTGACGAGCGAGCTCGCGGTACTCCTGCCGATATCGAGTTGGGCAGCGATGAATGCGGTGTCGACGATGGGGTGCTCTTCAAGAATGCCCAACAGCCTTTGCCCGTTTGCAGCAGTCCTTCCGAGATTTTCGGTAATGGTTGCTGTGGAACGGTTATGGAGGTCAACAAGGTTTTTTAAAGACCCTACCGAGTCCTTCGCACTTTCGAGAAGACTGTTGCAGAAAAACTCTATCCATTCCTCGTAAGTGCCTCTCTCCCTTACGGATGTGAGTTGCCGGTAGTACTCGCTTCGATTTTTCTTGAACTGGAACGATGGATAGAACAAGCAAGAATGAAGAACGCCATCATTGATGAGCATAAGTGTAATGAGAAGCCTGCCCAGGCGACCGTTTCCGTCTAGGAATGGATGGGCAGTTTCAAATTGGTAATGGACGAGCGCCGCCCGCACAATCGGATCCATTTCGACTTGAGGCTCATTGATAAAGCGTTCGAGGTCCTGGAGCGTGTTACTCAAATCTTCAATGTTTGGAGGGACAAACGATGCGGTTGCAATGGTGCAGCCTGAGGGGCCAATCCAGTTTTGTGAGGAGCGCAGCTCGCCTGGATTCTTCTCCGTTCCGCGCACTCCGTCCAGCAGGACCGCATGAACTTGCCTAAGAAGTCTCGTGCACAAGGGCATCTTTTTGAGCAGTTCTACGCCGCGGTCGACAGCACGGACGTAATTCACGACGTCTGCGACATCTTTATGATGGAGTTGTGTTTGCGATGGACTAAGTAGGTCGTCAAACGTGCACTGGGTTCCCTCAATTTGCGAAGAAAGGAGTGCTTCTTTGCGCACGTACATTGTCAGATACATATCGGCGTTGGGAACAAAGTAGAGCATGCCTTCAAGCTCTCCAAGCTTTCGTGAGCATGCGGAAAGCGTGCGATAGGTTTCCTCGGTGAGGTTTAGCTGCCTCAATGATTGCAAGGGCGTTGGAAAAAACGAATAGTAAGCCAATTTCCCCGATAGATTATTGCGGAGCGTTCCCTGGCCGTTCTCCTCGATTTGCATCGCGCCCTCCATATCTTTAGTGCCGGAAACTCGTTATTAGGCCAATTATATCAATTCTAATAACGAGTTTAAGGATTAAATAGTTATTAGAATTGATGTAAACAATCTAATGATGAGAAGTCGTTATTACTTGACCATGGAGCTCGGCTTGGTACAAGGGGGGTTATCCAAAATGAGAGCGGATAATCTCCCGTTTTTGGCTCGGTGACGGCCTCAAAGTAGGAGATTATCCACGTTCGCTAGTTAAGCGTCCAAAAATCCACACTCGCCAAACCTACCAAAAAGGGACAGGTTTATTTTGGCACGCTTCGGTCGGTGTCAGGAAGTGTTAGGGACAAGGCGGCGACAGGACTCGAGAGCGAAAAGAAGTGCCGGGTTTGACGCGCCCGCTTCTGCCCGTCCCGCGCGTGGGCGATACTCGGCTTATCGAACCGCGATGCAAAGGAGATGCTCATCCCACGAGCACTACCGAGAAGGGCTTGCGATTCGAGTCCCCACCTTAGCATTTGAACCATTTGGCACTATAATTACCGTAGGCATGCGCACAACGTTGCGCTTAATCAAGAGGAGAAAACGTATGGGTCTGTTTGATATGTTCAAGAAGAAGGCTGAGCCCGCGGCTGCCGCTGCTCCGGCCTCCATCTCTGCTTCTGCCGGCGCCGACGTGCTGTGCTCGCCCGTCAAGGGCAAGGTCATCAAGATGGCCGACGTGCCCGATCCCGTCTTTGGTGGCGAGGTTCTGGGCAAGGGCTGTGCCGTGTGGCCCGAGGACGATCTGGTCTACGCTCCCTGCGACGGTAAGGTGACCGTCACCATGGGTCACGCCGTGGGCCTGCAGTCCGATAGCGGCATCGAGGTTCTGGTGCACGTTGGCGTCGATACCGTCAACATGAACGGCGATGGCTTCGAGGGCTTCGTCAAGGCCGACGACGTTGTGAAGGCTGGCCAGCCCATACTCAAGATCGACCGCGCCAAGATCGCCGCTGCCGGTTACAAGGACTGCGTCGTCGTGGCCGTGTCCAACACCGCCGAGTTTGCCGATGTCGAGCTCACCGTTGAGGCAGAGTCCGCCGTCGCCGCCGGTGACGCCATCGTCAAGGTCGTCCGCAAGTAAACTGCGGCATCCAAAGGCTGTGCGAGGGTGGTCGGGTTTTCCGGCCACCTTTTTTATTGCACCGCGGGAAAGCGTTTTATTGCACGTTGGGTGGGCTTGCAAACCGTTCGGACGCTAAAACGAACCGACCGCGCCTTCGCGTTGCCGAGGGTGTTCATAAGTGGATAGTATGGGCTTACTTATTACAACGTGCGCCGCGTCTGGGAAGCGCAGTGCCGCTCATTGGGAGGAACAACATGAAAAAGAAGCTGCTGCTTGCGCCCCTCATGGCCGTCTTGGTTGCATGTGTGGTCGTGCTTTCCGGCTGTGGAGGTCCTTCGGTTGAGGAGCTCATCACCGAGGATCTTACGACGCAGTTTGACGAGGTCAAGAACGGTGGCGACGACTTCCTTTCTGGTCTGGAGGAGGCTTCGGGCGACGAGTTCGAGCAGCTGGGTATCGATCCCAAGGAGTATGCCAAGACCTATCTCGAGGGCTTTGACTACAAGATCGGCGACGTGACGGTCGACGAGGACAAGGGTGTCGCGACCGCCGAGGTCTCTATCACCTGCAAGTCTATGAACAAGATCGTCGAGGACTTCTCCACCCAGTATCAGGAGAAGGTCGCCGCGCTTGATACGGTTCCTTCCGATGACGAGCTGTACAAGATGGCCGGTCAGGTTATGGTCGATGTGACCAAGGCCACCGAGCCCAGGAAGACCACGGTTATCTTCAAGTACACCTGCAACGACGACGGCGAGTGGTCTGCCGACGACTCCGTCAACTCCGAGATGATGGATGCAATGCTGAGCTAGGGGGTTACGCGGTAGTTCGTTACGGCGTTTTACCAAACGCCGTAACTGCTCGACGTTGCGCGGGCACCAGAGCGACAACTTGTCATTCAAAGAGGACGGTATGACCAGAAGGTCTATGCCGTCCTCTTTTCATGCCAATTTGTTCGCTCTGGTGTCCGCTCGCTGTCCGTCCTCTACCTGCGGCGTTGCCATTGTTGGGGTAGTCGTTGGGGCGTTCTTGTCTGACTAGTCGTTTAAGAACGTCCCCAACGACTACTTTCTGCGCGGAAGAATTGTCGCAGCTGCGTTAAGCAGTGTCGCTCGTTACTCGCCCAGGATCAGCGCTGCGAGCTCGTCCTGGGTGTCCACCACGTAGTCGGCGCCGGCGGACTCCAGCTCTGCGCGGCCGCGGAAGCCCCAGCTGACGCCTGCACTCTTAAGGCCGGCGTTGTGACCGGTCAGGATATCGACATTGGAATCGCCCACATAGAGCGTGGTCGACGGATCGGCGCCCAGCTCCTCCATCACATGCAGCGTAACAGGTGCCTCGGGCTTGGGCGGAAACGCATCGACGCGGCCCTGCACCAGCGCAAAGCGCTCGGAACCAAAATACTTCTCGATAAGCGGAGCCGCCGAGACGTGGTCCTTGTTGGTGAGCACGGCAAGCTGAACGCCCGCGGCGCGTAGGCGGTCGAGCGTCTCGATCGTGCCGGCATAGGGGGCGGTGTGGTCTTCCTTGTGCTCGCCGTAGTAAGCCCTAAACTCGGCAAGCGCCTGCTCAAACATGCGGCCGTCGCCCGCATACTCGGCGGGCATAAAGCGCTCAACCAGCTTGAGCATGCCGTTTCCCACCTTGTAGCGGTACTCGTCTACGGCAAACGTGGGCCAGCCGTGCATCTCGCAGGTATGGTTGCCGGCGGCCGCCAGGTCCTCGAGTGTGTTGAGGATGGTGCCGTCCAGGTCAAAGATCACATGGGAAAAAGCTGCTGCCATAAAAACTCCCGTCATTGGGTTTAAAACGCACCCCATAATACTGGGCTTCCGCGTTGGGCGTGCTTGGAATCTGAACATCTCCAGGGGTATCAGGCCGCATCGCGCCGACCGTGTGGTTTCGCCCTAGCAAATCCTCGGCAGCTGTTCTCCCACGAGCATGTCGAGGATGCGGGTCGAGCCCCAGCCGGTGCGCACGCGCACGGCGGGGCGGGCGCCCTCGGCAAGTGGCAGCACGCGACCGATGATGGCGGCGTTCTCGCCGTAGTGGGCGGCGCGCATGGCGCTCAGTGCGGCATCGGCTTGCTCGGCCGGTACGACGGCGACCATCTTGCCCTCGTTTGCCACCTGCAACACATCGTAGCCGAGCATCTCGCAGGCGGCCTGCACGTCGGGACGCACGGGCACGGCATCCTCGTCGACCTCCATGGCGACATTGCTGGCCTGGGCAAACTCGTTGAGTGTGGACGCTAGGCCACCGCGCGTGGGGTCGCGAAAGCAACGCGTGCCGGGCGCTGCGGCCAGAACGTCGGCAATCAGGTGGTTGAGCGGCGCGGCATCGCTTTCGATCGTGCTCGAAAACGCCAGGCCCTCGCGTTGGCTCATGATGGCGATGCCGTGGTCGCCCAGCGTACCCGAGACCAGGATGACATCGCCGGGGCGGCAGTTGGCGCCGCTGAGCGTCACGCCCGTGGGAACCTCGCCCACGCCGGCGGTATTGATGTAGACGCCGTCGGCCCCGCCGCGCTCGACCACCTTGGTGTCGCCCGTGATTATGGACACGCCCGCCTCATGCGCCGTTTCGGCCATCGTCTGCACAATCTGGCGGAGCCTATCCATGGGATAGCCCTCTTCGAGGATAAAGCCGCACGATAGGTAGCGCACGTTGGCGCCCGAGGTCGCGACGTCGTTGACGGTTCCGCACACGGCGAGACGGCCGATGTTGCCACCGGGGAAGAACTGCGGCGAGACTACAAAGCTGTCGGTCGACATGGCGATGCGCCCGCTCGCGGGCAGCGCGGCGACGCCGGCATCGTTGCCTTCGAGCAGCTCGGGCGACCCAAAGGCATCCAAAAAGACCTCATCGATGATGCGTTTCATCATCTGGCCGCCGGAGCCGTGGCCCAGCAGGACGGTGCTATCGGTAACGCTATGGGACATATCGAAAACTCCAATCGTGGGTGGTGCCGGTGTGCGGGTGTGCCCGGGCTAGTCGCGGTAGCGGTAGTACGCCGCGCAGCTGCCCTCGGAGCTCACCATGCACGGGCCGACGGGGTGCTCGGGCGTGCAGGTGCGGCCAAAGAGCGGGCAGCTGCTCGGCGCAATGGCCCCGCGCAGCACGTCGCCGCAGCGGCACCCGCGCGGCTCGACCGTCGCCTCAACGGGCACGTCAAAGCGAGCGCGGGCATCAAAGCGCGAGAACTCGGGGCGGATGGAAAGGCCCGAGTTGGCAATCAGCCCCAGCCCGCGCCACGTGGTATCGCACGGCTCAAATACCTGCTCGACCAGCTGGCGCGCCACAGGATTGCCGTCGGCATTGACGCCGCGACGGTAGGCGTTGTCGATCGCGGGTTGCCCCTCAACAACCATCTGGACCAGCATGCAGATACCCTGCAAGATGTCGACCGGCTCAAATCCCGTTACCACGCCTGGAGTCTTAAACTCGTCGACCAAAAAGCTAAAGGGCGCCAAGCCCGTGATGGTGGCGACGTGGCCCGGCAGGATAAAGCCGTCGATGGTGGTCTCGGGATCGTTGGCAATCGCGCATAGCGCCGGCGGCGTGGTCTTGTGGGCGCAATAGACCGAGAAGTTTTGGAGTCCGCGTGCATCGGCCTCCAAAATGGCGGCGGCGATGGTGGGCGTTGTGGTCTCAAAGCCCACGCCCATAAAAATGACCGGGCGATCAGGGTTTTGCTCGGCTATATCGAGTGCATCGAGCGGGGAGTAGACGATGCGAATATCGCGCCCCGCCGCCTTTTGCGCAGCGAGCGAGGTGGATGATCCGGGCACGCGCATCATGTCGCCAAAGGTGGTGATGATGGCGCCGTCTATGTTGGCGAGCGCGATTGCGTGGTCGATGTCGCGGTTGGCGGTGACGCAGACGGGGCAGCCCGGGCCGCTCAGCAGCTTGAGCCCGGCCGGCATAATGGAGCGAAAGCCATAGCGCCCGATGCTCACGGTATGCGTGCCGCAGACTTCCATAAGGTTGATGGCGCGGTCGCCGACAAGCTCATGAATGCGCTCGATGAGCTCGCGAGCCAGCTTGGAATCGCGAAATGCCGAGAAGTCGATACCGGAGCGCGCCGGCTGCTCGGCCGCCACTAGTATGCCTCGGCCGGGTTGGTGGCAAGCTGGTCTTCTTCGACCAGCTCGGACATGGCATTAACGAGCTCGAGCGTTTCTTGCGCTTCCTGCTCGTCGACAATCTGGATGCCAAAGCCGGCGTGTACGAGAATGTAGTCGCCAACCTGCGCCGTCGGCACGAGTCGCAGCGACACGGGGCGCTCGATGCCCATCATGTCGACGGTGGCCTTGAGGTCGTCGTCGCGTTTGACTACTTTACCGGGAACGGCAAGGCACATATTGTTCCCCTTTTATACGCTTTGCGCTGGACGGGCGCTCAATAATCCATCAGTTGATGGTAGCGCTCGCGGGCGCTGCGGGCAAACGCGCTACACCTGTGAGACGGCGGCTTGTGGGCTGGCCGAACAGCCTATTGCGGTGCGACCTGTGCGAGGCGGGTGCGTGCGACTGCCGCCTGACCGTAGGCGATGCAACCGTCGTTGACGGGTACGGAGTGAGGAACCAAGACAGTGAGACCCATGCTTTTGAGCTCGCGGGTGAGGAGCTGGAGCAAAAGTCGGTTCATGAACACGCCACCCGAGAGCGCGACGGTATCGATGCCTTCGCGCGCACAGATTTCGCGTGCGATTCGTGCCGAAGAGCGCGCGATGGCGATATGGAAGTCGAGCGCGAGCCTGCCGGCGGGTACGCCGGCCCTGATTCCCTCCAAAAGCGCCTCAATAAGCGATCTGGAGTTTAGAACATGGCAGGCGTCCGGACGGGATGATTTGGTTACGGAAAAGCCCGCTATATTTCCGGTGGGGCAGGCGCTTTCACTGCTGAGCGCGCGCCAGGCGGCGGCTTCGAGTTCTATGGCGGGTTCGCCCTCGTAGGTTGCCTTGTCGCAGATGCCCAGAATTGCTGCCGCGGCATCAAAGAGACGCCCCATGCTGCTGGTACGCGGGCTGTTGATGCCGCGCTCGATCATGGTGGCTGTCACGCTGCGCGTTTGTTCGTCGAGGCTGTCCAAAAGCCGAGCGGCACCTGGGTGCTCGAGCAGGCCGAGCTCACTGAGCAGGGCGAAGGCGTTGCGGCGGGCGTCGCGCACGGAGGCCGCCCCACCGGGGAGCGCCCAGGTGCGCAAATGCGCGGCGCGCTCAAAGCCGCCAAGGCTGGCAACAAGAAACTCGCCGCCCCAAATGGTCCCATCGGTGCCGGCGCCGGTGCCGTCAAAGGCGATGCCAAGGACGCGCGCGTCGGTTGTAAGCTGGCCCGCGGCGATGGCCTCGGCCATTACGCTCGCGATATGCGCATGATGGTGCTGCACCTCGACGAGCGGCAGATTGCATTTTCGCGTCTGCTCGCGCGCCCACTGGCCCGATAGATAGCTGGGGTGTAAATCGCAGGCCAAGGCGGCGGGCGCCAAGTCAAAGAGATCTTCCAAGCGCGTGCGCGCGGCGTTCCAGGCATCGAAGGTCCCGCCGTTTTCAACATCGCCGATATGCTGCGACACAAAACAGGTCGCCTCGCCGTTCGTCCCTTCACGCGTGAGCGCAATCGTGGCCTTTTGTTGTGGCCCGCAGGCGAGCACGCAGGACGGAGCGCCGTCGAGCGCCGGCAACGGCAGCGGCTGGGGTGCATATCCGCGAGCGCGGCGAACGGGCATAATGGCGCCGTCGACCACGCGCACTACAGAGTCGTCGTAGCGCGAGAGGATCGCGCGGTCGTTACCGAGCAACGCGTCGGCGATGCCGGCAGCAACGAGGTGTTCCCAGGCAAGGTCGTCGTCGGTCTCGATGGGTTCTTCGCTCAGGTTTCCGCTGGTCATGACGAGCGCGTGCATACCGTGCGACGCGGCAGCTGCAAGCAGAAGATGCTGAAGCGGGGTGTAGGGGAGCATAACGCCAAGCTCGGGCAGGTCGCGCGCGACGGACGGTGCGAGTACGAGGGCGTCGGAAGAATCGCCGTCGTTCCCGCAAACAGCCCGCCGGCGCAGCAGCACGATGGGGCGGATACTGCCGGCGAGCAGATCGCGTTCAGCATCGTCGATATAGCACAGGCGCCCGGCATCGGCAAGACTGCGCACCATAACGGCAAGCGGCTTGTTGCTGCGGCGTTTGCGGCGGCGAAGCTCGGCTACCGCCTGCTCGTTGGAGGCGTCGCATGCCAAGTGGAATCCGCCCAGGCCCTTGATGGCGACGATGCCACCGCTGGCCAGCAGCTCAACGCAGCGCTCGATAATGGCGTCGCTGACCTCGCGTGTGGTGCCGACGGCCGGTGTCGCGGACGAATTCCCGCACGCATCGCCGTTCACAGCCTCGCGCCACGTAATATGCGGCCCGCAATCAAAGCAGGCATCGGGCTGTGCGTGAAAGCGACGGTCGAGTGGATCGGCATACTCTGCGGTGCAGGCGGGGCACATGGGGAAACGGTCCATCGAGGTAGCCGCTCGGTCATAAGGCAGCGACCGGATGATGGTAAAGCGTGGGCCGCAGTTAGTGCAGTTGATAAAGGGGTAGTGATAGCGTCGGTCGGCGGGATCGAACAACTCGCGCAGGCAATCGTCACAGGTAGCGATGTCGGGCGAGACGAGCGTCGTGTGTGCGGTCTGGTCCTGCGATGCTACGATGCGAAAGCCCTGTTCATCGGCGGCATCCCAACCGTTGGCTGCCAGGTCCACAACCTCGACATACTCTATGCGGGCTGCTGCAGGTGCATGCTCAGAAAGCGCGGCAACAAAAGCATCGAGCGCATCGGCCGGAGCGTGCGCCTCGATATGCACGCCGTCGCCCGCATTGAGCACCCATCCGCAAATGCCATGCGCCATGGCCTCGCGATACACAAACGGTCGCATGCCAACACCCTGCACAATGCCCGTCACATGAATATGCACATGCCGCATGCGACACCCCTCATCAAAACCGACCAAAAAAGGACAGGTTTATTTTGGTCGGTAAAACTTCTAAACCTGCCAAAACAAACCTGTCCCTATTTGGCAGGTGCGCTGCGGGAAATCCCGCTACAGCCCCAGGCTCTGCTTGGTGGCGGCGCACGTGAGCTCGCCGTGCTTAACGCCGCGCAGGCCCAGCAGACGGTCGGCTAGTTCGTAGACGCGCTCGCCGCGACCCTTGAGCGCCAGAATCTCCAAGCAGTTGTGGTGATCCAGATGCACGTGCATGGTCGATACGATCTCGTCGGTGTAGTCGTGCTGCACCTCGTCCAGGCGGCGCGTCAGGTCGCCGGTATGGTGGTCGTAGATCATGGTGAGCGACCCGATAACA
This sequence comes from uncultured Collinsella sp., assembly GCA_958420205.1. GTDB lineage: Bacteria > Actinomycetota > Coriobacteriia > Coriobacteriales > Coriobacteriaceae > Collinsella. The sequence goes on from CATZIX010000007.1 coordinate 27,674, forward strand.
TGCTCATCGGGCGTGCGCATCTGCTCTTTGGCGATCGAGGCGCGAATCAGGTCGCGCACGGCCTCGGATCGGTTGGCCACGTCGCCGCGGCGTGCGATCTGCTCGTCAAAACGGCGCAGCAGGTCGTCGGGTGCGGTAACCGAAAAACGGACCAGCTCGGAGCCGGAGCCACTACAGTGGCAGCCCGCGTCACCGTCCGCCCCGTGCGGGTGCTCGTGCTCGTACCCGCAGCCGTGCTCGTGTTCGGCCACCTTACACCAGCTTCACGGAGCCGACGGAGTTGTGGTCGGCCTCGATGGCTTCCTCGTAGCCCTCGAGTGCGTCGTGGGCCTCGTGCAGCGCGGCCATGGCGGCCTCGAGCTTGGCGCCGATGCGCTCCATGTCAAAATTCTCGGTCGCATGCAGCAGCTGATGGCTCCACTCGTGAGCGAGCTCGATGGTGTCGTCGACCTGCTTGACGCTCATGGCAAGCTGGCTCATGTTCATTCCAACATCATGCATGGGAAATCTCCTTTTGTATGGGGCAGTTCAGTGGTTCAGATTTTACTACGCCCGCTCTGCGCGCAGTTGCATAAGAAAACGGGTACGAGTCTGTGCGACCCGCACCCGTTCACTGGGGGCTGTTTGTGACTACCATACTATCCGTGGTTGCACTCGGTGCATTCAGAAGTCCGGCGAGCGGCGTAAAAGCGCTCATGGACGGCAGGCAGACGGCAACATGTAACAAGCGTATTACAGATGCTTCTCCAGCAGCGCCTGCAGCCTCGCCTTGGGCAGAGCGCCAACCGAGCGGTCAATCTCCTCGCCGTTCTTAAACACAATCAGCGTGGGGATGCTCATGACGCCATGCTTCATGGCCAGGTCCTGGTTGTCGTCGACGTTGCATTTGGCAACGGCAAGCTTGCCCGCCAGCTCATCGGCAACCTCGTCAACGATGGGCGAGAGGGATCGACAGGGCCCGCACCACGGTGCCCAAAAATCGACCAGCACGGGCAGGCTGTCGTTAACGATGGAATCGAAGTTCTCAGGGGTAATCTGATTAATGTCAGCCATGGTGACCTCCATAATGCGACGCGGCTCGGCCGCGTAAAACTCAGTACGACCGTGCTTATACCCAGCCGCCCGCAAAGCAACCACTCGCGGGCGGCTCTTTTATATAATGGTGGGCACGCAAACGATTGGAGAGCGCATGCCCACGTCACAAAGCCAGAAAAAAGAAGCCATCGCCCAGGCGACCGAGCAGGAGCTCGCATCGCTCGCGGGTCGTGGCGTGCGTATCGCGGGCAACGCGTGCTCGCCGATCGTGCTGGTCAAAGGCGATCTGGACGAGGCCGAGCGTGCGGGTGGCGAGCTTGCCGCCGGCCCGGATGGCGCGGCGTTGCGCAAGGCGCTTGGGGCCATCGGCTACGCGCCCGAGGATTTTTGCGTGCTGGCAAGCGTCGCCGGCGTGGGTGATGGGACGGTCGCGGTGGGCGAGACTCTGCCGTGCGAGCTGTTCCGTGAGGCGCTTGAGGCTTTGGACCCCGAGGCGGTGCTGCTGCTCGACAACAACGCGGCTGACGCCATGCGCGAGACCTACGCCGATATGCTCGTGGCGATCGATGACTTCGACACCGCCATGCTCAAGCCCGGCCTGGTCGCCCATGTGCAGGGCCGCCGCGTGCTCGCGCTCGATGGCTTTGAGGCGGCGCTGACCGACAAAGCGGCCAAGCAGCGCATGTGGGCCTACATCAAGCAGCTGACCCCGGCGGCCGCTCCGCTGTAGCGGATTGGCGCCGGTGAGCGATTGCCTGGCGGGCAAGACACGCCGCGAGATCGGCGCCGCACTTCTACATCACAGCGCGCAGCTCAAACCGATCGCCGTTAATGCGGAACTGACAGTTGCCGTTCATGCGCTCCACGGCAAGTTTGATGCTCTTGGTGCCAAAGCCGTGGCCCGCATGCCGGGTCACGGGCATGCCGTCGACCATGCGCGGCGCGCGGTCAAACGTGTTGGAAACTAACAGCAGCAGCTGGCCGTCCTCTAATCGCAGGTCAAAGTCGACGAATCGCTTTCCCTGGGGCGCGGCGCTCGCGGCGGTGATAGCGTTTTCCAAGGCATTTGAGAGCACGCTAAACAGGTCGGCGTCACCTACGTGGATGGTTTCGGGTACGGCGGCGCGCAGGTTGGCGGTAATGCCGTTTCTATTGATATCCGAGTTAAATGACGAAAGCGCGATGTTTACGGTCTCGTTGGCGCAGAAGCGGCGTACGGCGGTGCGATCGCCGGCTTCGCAGAGTTCATCGATGCGTTTGAGCGCCTCGTCGGTGTGGCCCTCCTCAATTAAAGCGGCCAGGCCGCGTAGGAAGTGGCGCATATCGTGGCGAAGAATCGACAGCTCGCGCCCAGATTGACGCCAAGCCTCGAGCTCTTTGATGGCGGCGCTGTCGCGGGTTTCGAGCATCCAGCGCTCTCGCTCGGCGGTTTCCTTTTCTTCGTATTCGCGCAGGTAAACGGCAAGAAACATAAGATAGAAGGCACAGAGCGCAAATGCCAAAAACTCAACCGTTACCACCGAGCCCGAGTGGAACAGCGTGGTGTAGACGTTGGTGGCATAGTCAAAGACGTAATAGACGAGCGGCAGGATTAAAAGGATGCCCAGCTCGGTGGTGCTTTTAATCGCCAAGCGTGGACCGATGTCGCCGGCCCAATGCAACAGGACGGCAAAGACGGCGAGTGTGGTCGCGATGCGCGCCAGATAGTACGCGATCTGCGAATCGGTTGCGGCAAAGGCGGCGATGCCCATCCAATTGCTGAACTGGCAGCTCAGATAAGCACTCGTAATGCCGAGCGCGGCAAGCAGCGGGCTCAGGCGGTAGCGCGCACACAGGTAGACGATAAGCGGCAGGTGCACGGCAAGTGGATAAACCTGTCGGGCAAATAGTTCGCCGCCAACGACATTGGCGATCGAAAAGGCAGCGCCGGTCACGATGCCGACCAACACCAGTTCAAGCGCATGACGCCGGTTGATCTCGACACCGCACAGCGCCGCCGAGGCAAAGACGCCAAAGAGCAGCGTCGTGGCGTGGTGGATTGCCCAAAGGACCATTTCGACCGAGGAGACCATCAGTGTCTCCCACCCTCAAAGCGCGCCGCAAAGTAGGCGTCTTGGAATCCCTGCTTGCAGCTGCGCGAAAGCGGGATGCACGCGCCCGAGCGCATGACGATGTCCGTGCGGTCAAAGTGATCGATATTGCGCAGGTTGACCTGGTAGCTGCGGTGGCATTTAAAGAAGGTGGCATTTTGCACCAAACGGTCCTCGACGCTGCGGAATGACTCGAGTGCCTCGATATCGCGTCCGTCGCGCAGGTGGAAGACCACGTGCTTGTTGCGCGCTTCGGCATATTCGATGTCGGACAGGCGCAGGGCGTGGTAGCCAAAGGAAGTTTTGATCACGAGCTCGTCGGTTGCCGCCGGGCGCATGCTCGAAAGCTCGTCGAGTAACTGCGCCAGGCGTTCGTAAGTCACGGGCTTGAGCAGGTAGTCGAAGGCGCGGACCTCGTAGGATTCCAGCGCGAACTCGGGCGACGAGGTGAGGAACACCAGGCGCACGGCGGTGTCGGCCTGGCGCAGTTCGCGTGCGGTGTCCATGCCGTTGACGAGCGGCATGATCATGTCGAGCAGAATGATGTCGGCGCGCGATGCGGCATGGCGGGCCAGCAGGTCCTCGCCGCGCGTGACGAGCGCAACATCGACCGCCGTGCTCGTCTCGGTCGACCAACGGTCGATCATCCGGTGCAGTCTATCTAGAAAAGCGACATCATCGTCGCAGGCAATAATCTTGAGCATTCGGCCCCCTTAAGTAGTTCGATTTTGCCACATCGGGCACGCGCCGCTTGCGGAGGTGCGGACCGTTTGCGCCCCACGGCGTGCAACTCGCGCCAAGCGGTATTGCGGTGGCGAAAGATGCCTCCTGCGCCATCGAGAGCTCAGCTATCCTCAGCTTGCCAGTTCGAAAATGGACCTGCCACATGATTGAATCTTTATTTCAACTTTACACCTAGGTTTACAGCTGTCTTGTCAGCTGTAAACCTAGGTGTCATACTAAAGCCCCAAGATTCGCCAAAAGAGAGGGGCCTTGATGGCACAGAGCGCGAACATGGATGCGTCGGAGCTTGCACGCGATATCGCGGCCGGCCTGGCATCGGCAACGACGGCAACGGAGCGTGCGGCACTGGTGCCCGCAGAGCTCGTCGAGGCCATTCAGCAACTAAAAACCCAACGTGACGCGGTGATCCTGGCGCACTATTACGTGGCGCCCGAGGTCCAAGCCGTTGCCGATTACGTCGGCGATAGCTTCTACCTGGCAAAGCTCGCCAAAAGCCTGCCGCAGCAGACCATCGTGTTGTGCGGCGTGGAGTTTATGGGCGAGAGCGCCAAGCTGCTCAATCCCACTAAGACCGTGCTGCTGCCCGAGCCCTGCGCGGACTGTCCCATGGCGCACATGGTCAAGCGCGAGACGGTCGACGCGGCGCGCGCCGAGTACGGCGACGACCTAGCTGTCGTCTGCTACGTCAACTCCACAGTCGAGATCAAGAGCTGGAGCGACGTGTGCGTCACCAGCTCCAACGCCGTCAAGATCGTCTCCGAGCTGCCGCAGCAGCATATTCTGTTCATTCCCGACCAAAACCTGGGACGCTTCGTAGCCGAGCAGGTGCCGCAAAAGCACGTCATCCTCAACAACGGCTACTGCCCACGCCATCACATCATCACCGTCGAGCAGATCGTCGACGCGACGGAGGCCCACCCCGACGCGCTCGTGCTGGCGCACCCCGAGTGCAAGGCCGACGTCCTGGCCGAGGCCGACTACATCGGCTCCACCGCCGGCATCATCAAGTATGCCGAGGAGTCCGGCGCGAGCGAATTCATCATCGTGACGGTCCGCGGCGTGCTCTACGAGCTCGAGCGCCGCTGCCAGGGCACCGGCAAGAAGTTCTACTTCCCCGCGGTGCAGCCCACCTGCGTCAACATGGATCTCATCACGCTCGAGAAGCTCGTGCGCTGCCTGGAGACGGGTGAGGGCGAGGTGCAGATCGGCGTGTCGGACGAGGCTGCCGACCAGGCCAAGCTCACGCTCGACCGTATGCTCGAGTACGCAGCACGCTAGAACAATGTTGCATGAGGGACGGTCCCTTATGTCACATTCAAGGGAGAGGATTCCTGTGGAAACCAAGCAATACCCCGATATGGAGTGCGACGTCGTCATTGCCGGCTGCGGCGTAGCGGGTCTGTACGCGGCCCTCAATCTGCCGACGAGCACGCGCGTGATCATGCTCTCCAAGGGCGCGGTCGATGAGTGCGATTCGATGCTCGCGCAGGGCGGCATCTGCGTGCTGCCCGAAGGCTCGGACTACGATGCCTTCTTTGAGGACACCATGCACGCCGGCCACTACGAGAACCGCCGCGAGAGCGTCGACATCATGATTCGCTCGAGCCGCTCGGTCATCAACGACCTGCTGGCCATGGGCGTGGATTTTGAGCGCAGGGCTGACGGCAGCCTCGACTTTACCCGCGAGGGCGCGCATAGCCGTCCGCGCATCGCCTTCCATGCCGACATCACCGGCAAGGAGATCACGACTAAGCTGCTCCAGGCCGTCCGCAAGCTGGACAACGTGCAGATTTTGGAGCACGTGGCCATGACCGACATCCTAACGGGCGAGCGCGATGGCGCCACGGTGTGTACCGGCGTCGTCGCCGTTCCCGTGGACGAGGACAACTCGGTTCGCCCCGCCGACGAGCTGGTAAATGCCGCCGAGGGCGTGCATGCCGGCGAGCCGTTTAAGATCCATGCCCGCCACACGCTGTGGGCGACGGGCGGTATCGGCGGCGTATACGACCATTCGACTAACTACCCGCAGCTCACGGGCGATGCCTGCTACATCGCTCAGGAGCATGGCATTAAGATGGAGCATCTGGACTACGTGCAGATCCACCCCACGGGACTGTTCTCGCCACAGCCGGGCCGCACCTTCCTGATCAGCGAGAGCTGCCGCGGCGAGGGCGCGATTTTGCTCAACGCCGCCGGTGAGCGCTTTACCGACGAGCTTCAGCCGCGCGATGTGGTCGCCGCCGCTATTCGCGAGCAGATGAAGCAGGACGGTACCGAGCACGAGTGGCTGAGCTTTGCCCCCGTCGAGCGCGACGTGGTGACCGGGCACTTTGCCAATATCCGCGCGCGCTGCCTGGAGGACGGCCGCGACATCTTGGACGAGCCCATCCCCGTTACGCCCACGCAGCACTACTTTATGGGCGGCGTGTGGGTCGACAAAGACGGCCGCACCTCGATGCCCGAGCTCTACGCCGCCGGCGAGACGGCCTGCAACGGCGTTCACGGCAAGAATCGCCTGGCTTCCAACAGCCTGCTCGAGGCGCTGGTCTGGGGTCGTCGCGCCGCGTGGTACATGCGCACCGGCGAGTCGCTCGCAGTGGATCAGGCGGGCGATCCCGCGCTCGATGGCCGTCATCGCGCCCTGGGCGCCGACCCTCTGGCAATCGATGATTTGGCCCGTGCCGCCGGCACGCAGGCCGTGGAGGAGTAGACCATGAATCCCATTACCATGAAGCTCGTCGTCGATGATCTGATTTTGCAAGCTCTGCGCGAGGACATTACGTTTGAGGACGTGAGCACGGCGAGCGTGTGCCCCACGGCGCGTCCCGCCACGGTGGAGCTTATCGCCAAGGCCGACGGCATTATCGCCGGCTTGGATGTGTTTGCCCGCACCTTTGAGCTGCTGGATTCGCAGAGCTCGGTGCTGCTCGACGTTGCCGATGGCGACGAGGTGCATGCCGGCGACCATGTGGGTCAGGTGCGCGGCGATGCGCGCGTGCTGCTTTCGGGTGAGCGCGTGGCGCTCAACTACCTGCAGCGCATGAGCGGCATCGCTACCTACACGCACAGCATGGCCGCGGCGCTCGAGGGAACCAAGACCGTGCTCGTCGACACGCGCAAGACCACGCCGGGCATGCGCGTGTTTGAGAAGGCGGCGGTTGAGATTGGCGGCGGCAGCAACCACCGCTACAACCTGTCGACGGCCGTCATGCTCAAGGACAACCACATCGATGCCGCCGGTGGCGTGACGCGCGCGATCGAGATGGCGCGCGCCCACGCGTCGTTTACCACGACGGTCGAGATTGAGTGCGAGAACCTGGACATGGTACGCGAAGCCGTGGAGGCCGGTGCCGATATCATCATGTTCGACAACATGACCCACGACGATATGGCTGCCGCGATTGAGCTTATCGCCGGCCGCGCCAAGACCGAGTGCTCGGGCAATGTGGATGCCAGCAATATCCGCGCCCTGGCCGATCTGGGCGTCGACTTTATTAGCTCGGGCGCGCTGACACACTCCGCCCCGATTCTCGACCTCTCGCTTAAGCACCTGCGTCTGCTGGACGGTAAATAATGAACGCCCGCGAGCGTCGCCGTGCCATCATGGACGTGCTCGAGGTGGCCAAGGAGCCCGTTTCGGGCAGCGCACTTGCCCGCGAGGTTGGCGTGAGCCGTCAGATCGTGGTTCAGGATATTGCCCTGCTGCGTGCCGATGGGCACGATGTCGTGGCAACCAACCGTGGTTATGTGCTGCAGGAGGCCCCCAGCAGCCCCGCCGTGCCCACGCGCTTGGTCAAGGTTCGCCACAGCGTGGAGCAGGCAGGCGATGAGCTCACGAGTATCGTCGACGCCGGCGGCGCCGTGCTCAACGTGATCGTCAATCACCGCGTGTACGGTAAGATCACGGCCGACCTGGACATTCGCAATCGTCGAGATGTTGAGCGCTACCTGCACGATATCGAGAGCGGCAAGAGCTTTCCGCTGCTAACGGTGACCAGCGGCTACCACTTCCATCGCATCGCCGCGGAGGATGAGCAAACCCTCGACGAGATCGAGGCCATGCTCAAGGAAAAAGGCTACCTAGCAGACCTGATGCCCTACGAAGACGATTTGTCCTAGTCGACGCCGCATCTATAAGTTGCGGTGAAATAGTTCCTAAAATCGGCATCCAAGACATAAAACAGGAACTATTCCACCGCAACTGCCAAGGGTCCCGCTCCAAATTAGCTGCCCACATATGCAAAAGGAGGCCTCCGCGGCGATGCGGAAGCCTCCTTTTTTGTGCACGGTGTACTTTTGAGTGTGCAGGTGGGGGAGTTGTTACTCCTCGACGATCTCGGTGATCGCGCCAGCGGGGCAAGCGTCCTGGCAAGCGCCACAGGCGACGCAGGAGTCCTCGTCAGCGACGGTAGCGACGTCCTGGAGCTCCAGAACGCCAGCGGGGCAGGAGTCGACGCAAACGCCACAAGCGATGCACTCGTCGGCATCAATTACGGGATGAGCCATGGTAGTTTCCTCTCTGTTGACCGACGCTACAGGCGATGCGCGCCGGTTTGATTCGGGCAAAAACATACCACGGGAGCGACCGTTTGCAATACCCTCTGGCCGGCATCTTCATACCGTTCGCCGAGTATGCCAAGGTTTACTAAAAAACGCGCAGGTGGGGCCGTTGAGCTGCATAAATGTTAGCTAAAGGTGACTTGAAATATAGGGCGATTGAGCGTGCTTGCGGAAACCGCATCCCATTATTTTGTCGAAAAACGGGTTGCAGTTTCCGGTTAGGCCCGCTAGCGGAAAATGCGAGCCGGTATCAGCTCTCAAAACGGGATACGGTTTCCGGTTGAGCCTTCAGACGGAAACTGCGACCCGGAATCCACGCTCAAACCGGGATGAGCTTTCCGCAAGACGGCCCCCAGGCACCCCCGGACGCAAACCTCAGCCATCTCTACATAGATCTCGATAGATTTGCCGAGAACTCAAACAGTGCGTCTACCTGCGCATTTAAGAACCTAAACTCTCAGCAATAAGAAATCTTATATGAATTGACTTAGATTTTGTATATTCCGGCCCATAAGGGGATACACTACATCCTGAAAGACAAGCCGAAACACCGCTTGGCAGACCGCCGAGTCGGTGTAAACGCACAAGAGAGAGGGAATTTCTAATGAGTAAGATTCTTGGTATCGACCTTGGTACTACTAACTCCGCTATGGCCGTTCTCGAGGGCGGTTCTCCGACCATTATCGTGAACGCCGAGGGCGACCGCACCACCCCGTCCGTCGTGGGCTTCCGTGCCGACGGCGACCGCGTCGTTGGTAAGGCCGCTAAGAACCAGGCTGTCACCAACCCCAAGAACACCGTGTTCTCCATCAAGCGCTTCATGGGCCGCAAGTACTCCGAGTGCACCTCCGAGATCAAGACCGTGCCGTATGAGGTCAAGGAGGGCCAGGGTGGCCGTGCCGTCGTCGACATCGAGGGCAAGGATTACACCGCCGAGCAGGTGAGCGCCATGACGCTCGCGAAGATGAAGGCCGACGCCGAGAAGTATCTGGGCGAGACCGTCACCGACGCCGTCATCACCGTCCCGGCCTACTTCAACGACGCCCAGCGTCAGGCCACCAAGGACGCCGGCAAGATCGCTGGCCTCAACGTCAAGCGTATCGTCAACGAGCCGACCGCTGCTGCTCTTGCCTATGGCCTGGACAAGCAGGGCACCGACCAGCGCATCCTGGTCTTCGACCTGGGCGGCGGCACCTTCGACGTCTCCATCCTCGACCTCGCCGACGGCGTGTTTGAGGTTCTGTCCACCTCGGGCGATAACCACCTGGGCGGCGACGACTGGGATCAGCGCGTCATCGACTGGATGGCCGATAAGTTCCAGCAGGAGAACGGTGTCGACCTGCGTCAGGACCCCATGGCCCTGCAGCGTCTGAAGGAGGCCGCCGAGAACGCCAAGAAGGAGCTCTCCGCCGCCCAGCAGACCACCATCAACCTACCGTTCATCACCATGAACCAGTCCGGCCCGCTGCACCTCAACTACACGCTGACCCGCGCCGAGTTCGAGAAGATCACCCGCGACCTGCTCGAGCGCTGCAAGCAGCCTGTCACCAACGCCCTGCGCGACGCCAAGCTTAAGCTCTCCGATCTGACCGAGGTCATCCTCGTCGGCGGTTCCACCCGTATGCCCGCCGTCCAAGAGCTCGTCAAGACCATGACCGGCAAGCAGCCCAACATGTCCGTGAACCCCGACGAGGTCGTTGCCGATGGCGCTGCCGTCCAGGGCGGCGTGCTTACCGGCGACGTCGAGGGCATCCTGCTGCTCGACGTTACCCCGCTGTCGCTGGGCGTCGAGACCATGGGCGGCATCATGACCAAGATGATCGACCGCAACACCACGATCCCGACCTCCAAGACCGAGGTCTACTCCACCGCTGCCGACAACCAGACCAGCGTCGAGATCAACGTGCTCCAGGGCGAGCGCGAGCTTGCTCGCGACAACAAGTCGCTCGGTAAGTTCCAGCTGACCGGCATCCCGGCTGCCCGCCGCGGCGTGCCGCAGATCGAGGTTACCTTCGACATCGACGCCAACGGCATCGTCAAGGTCTCCGCTAAGGACAAGGGCACCGGCAAGGAGCAGCAGATCACCATTTCCGGCTCCACCGCGCTTTCCGACGACGAAGTCGATCGTATGGTCAAGGACGCCGAGGCTCATGCCGAGGAGGACAAGAAGCAGAAGGAAGAGGTCGAGGTCCGCAACCAGACCGACAGCCTGTGCTACTCCACCGAGCAGACCCTCAACGAGCTGGGCGACAAGGTTTCCGCCGACGTGAAGTCCAAGGCCGAGACCGCTATCGCCGACGCCAAGAAGGCGCTCGAGGGCTCTGACGTCGAGGCTATCAAGGCCGCCGGCGAGTCCCTGCAGTCCGTGGCCTACGAGCTGGCCCAGGTTGTCTACGCCGACGCTCAGCAGCAGACCGACGGTGCCGCTGGTGCCCAGCCTGCCGACGATGACGTTGTCGACGCCGACTACGAGGTTGTGGACGACGAGGACAAATAATCATGTCCGCCCGTAAAGCTCGCACGGAGGCGGCCGCCGCTGGCGCCGCCCCCGTTGACTCTGAGGAGAAGGACGTGAAGATTCCCGTAGAGGCCGCAGACGTTACCGAGGCCAACGAGGCCCCGGCCGCCGAGGCTGCCGAGAACCAAGTAGAGGATTCCAACAAGGAGGCGACGATGACCGAGGACGAGATGGTGGAAGCCGCTATCCGCGCCGGTGAAGAAGCCGCCGACAACGACTTTAAGCTCAAGTTCGAGCAGGCCCAAAAGGAGCTCGCCGACGTGCGCAGCGAGCTCGATGCTGCGGCAGAGGCCCAGAAGGCCGCCGAGGACAAGGCAAAGGACGCCACGGAGCGTACCGCCCGTCTGCAGGCCGACTGGGAGAACTTCCGTCGCCGCACCGCCAATGAGCGTATCGCCGAGCGCGAGCGCGCGACCGAGAAGCTCGTCACTGCGCTGCTGCCGGTGGTCGACGATATCGAGCGTGCGATCGACCATGCCCGCAGCCAGGAGCTTGCCGATGACTTTAAGCAGTTCGTCGACGGCGTCGACGCGGTGCATGCCAAGCTGCTCGATGTGTTTGCGCACGAGGGCGTTGAGCCCATCGATCCCAAGGGCGAGGCGTTCGATCCGCTCGAGCATCAGGCTGTGGGTCGCGTCGAGGACGCATCGCAGTACGACGAGACCGTCAACGATGTGTACCAGAAAGGCTACCGCATGGCGGATCGCATCCTGCGTTCCGCGATGGTGACGGTGACCTACGGTGGCGAGAAGCGCCCCGCACCGGAGCCCGAAGCGGCGCCCGAGGATGCTGCGGCCGATACAGCCGAGAGCACCGAGGAGTAATTGAGAAGGGCCCCGGGGCAACACCCGGGGCCCTTTCTGGCCTAGTGCCATATGAAAGCATGAGCCGCCGCCCGCTGGGCGGCGGATGAAACAGGAGAGGAGCTACGATGGCTGCAGGCAAAACCTTCTATGACATCCTGGGCGTATCCAAGAGCGCCTCCGACAAAGAGATCAAGAGCGCGTTTCGCAAGCTCGCGCAAAAATATCACCCCGATGCCGGCGGAGACGAGGCCAAGTTCAAGGAGATCAGCGAGGCCTACGAGACGCTTTCGGACGAGAAGAAGCGCAAAGAGTACGACCAGATGCTCATGTTTGGCGGCATGCCGGGCGCGGGCGGCGCGTATGGCGGCGGCTACGGTGCCGGCGCGGGTGCCAGCGGCTGGGGCGACATCTTCGACAGCATCTTTAGCGGCAACGGCGCCTGGGGCAGCGATTGGGGTTCGGGCTTTGCCGGGGCTGCGGGCGCTGCCGGTGCCGGCGCTGGCCGCAGCCGCGCTCGCAAGGGCGGCGACCTGTCGCTGACCGTCGATGTGACGGCCGAGGACGCGTTTCGCGGCGTGACGCACAAAGTCACCTATCGCATTCCCTCGACGGGCGAGCAGCAGACCATTACGGTCTCGGTGCCCGCGGGCGCGGTCGACGGAGGTAAGCTACGCTACAAGCGTCGCGGCGAGTACGGCGTTGCCGGCGGCGAGCGCGGCGACCTGGTCGTGACCACGCACGTGGAGGAGCACCCGCTGTTTAAGCGCAAAGGCGCCGACGTGACCATGGAGGTACCGGTCTCGGTCTACGAGGCGGCACTCGGCTGCACGGTGGACGTGCCCACGCCCGGCGGCGCGACGGTCCGTCTGAAGGTGCCCGCTGGCACCCAGACGGGCAAGAAGTTCCGCTTTAAGGAGATGGGCGCGCCCGACGTTAAACACCGTGGCCGTACGGGCGCGCTGCTCGTCGAGATCAAGGTGCAGGTTCCCACGAACCTATCCGATGACGAGCGCGATGCCATGACCAAGCTGCGCGAGGCCGACACGCGCGATTATCGCGAGAAGGTCAACCGTTACAAGGCGACGTACTAGTCTGGTTGTGGCGTACGCCCGCGCCCGCGGGCTTATGATGGACGATAACGAGACGGAAAGGGGTCAGGTAGCATGGCCGAGGACAATAGGAACAAACCGCTGTACATGATCAGCGTGGCGGCCGAGCTGACCGGCATGCATCCGCAGACCCTGCGCGTCTACGAGTCCAAGGGCCTGGTGAACCCCCAGCGCTCGGGCGGTAACACGCGCCTGTATTCGCGTGCCGATATCGAGCGCCTGGAGCTCATCAACCAGCTGACCGACGAGGGTATCAACCTTGCCGGCGTGGTGCGCATCCTCGATATGAAGGAGCGTGCCGAGGAGCGCGAGCGCGAGAACGAAAAGCTCCGTGCTCGCGTGCGCCAGCTCGAGGACGAGCTGCACGAGTACAAGATGCAGAAGAAGATCACCGCCCTGGCTCCGCGCGACGGCTCGGTTAACCCCGAACAGGTCATGCGCAAGCTTTTGGGCGCCGGCGGGGATTTGTAGTTACGCGGTTTTGCCAAACCGCGTAACGGCTCGACGCTGCGCGCCGCCCAGAGCGACAATTTGTCATTCAAAAGGCAAGGCATGACCAGAAGGTCTATGCCTTGCCTTTTTCATGCCAACTTGTTCGCTCTGGACGTCGCTCGCTGTCCGTCCTCTACCTGCGGCGTTGCCTTGCTCCGGGTAGTCATTGGGGACGTTCTTAAATGACTAGTCGAAAGGGACACTCTTGCACTAAATCTGCCGGCCTTCGTCGGGCTCGTCCTTTACTTTACCTAGATAAAGTGAACGTGCAGATTCGTAACCCACTTGCGACCGTTCTATGGCACGATATTGAACGAATGTATGCTATGCGCCCAAATCTTTTGGGCAGAGTGGGAGACAGTATGGTCAAGCTGTACGAGGACGGCATCTACCTGCGTAACGGCAGCGAGGTTGTGCCTGTGGCCGAGGCTGCCGAGCGCGGTATTACGCAGACGCCCGAGGATGCCAAGCGCGGCACCATCGCGTATTCGATCCTTCAGGCACACAATACGTCTGGCAACCCCGAGGCGCTTAAGATTCGCTTCGACGCCATGGCGAGCCACGACATCACCTTTGTCGGCATCATCCAGACGGCGCGTGCCTCGGGCATGGAGCAGTTCCCGTTGCCTTACGTGCTTACCAACTGCCATAACTCGCTGTGTGCCGTGGGCGGCACCATCAACGAGGATGACCACGTCTTTGGCCTCTCGGCTGCCAAAAAGTACGGCGGCATCTTCGTCCCGCCGCACATCGCCGTCATCCACTCCTTTATGCGCGAGAACTTCGCCGGTTGCGGCAAGATGATCTTGGGTTCCGACTCGCACACCCGCTACGGCGCTCTGGGCACCATGGCTGTGGGCGAGGGTGGCGGCGAGCTGGCAAAGCAGCTGCTGCGCGACACCTACGACGTTGCCTATCCCGGCGTCGTTGCCATCTACCTCACAGGCGCCCCGCGTCCCGGCGTCGGCCCGCACGACGTGGCGCTCGCCATCATCAAGGCGGTCTTTGCCAAGGGCTACGTCAAGAACAAGGTCATGGAGTTTGTGGGCCCGGGCATCGCGAGCATGACGACCGACTACCGCAACGGCGTCGACGTCATGACCACCGAGACCACCTGCCTTTCCTCCATTTGGGCAACCGACGAGGACACGCACGCGTTCCTGACCATGCACGGCCGCGGCGACGACTACCGCGAGCTCAAGCCCGCCGATGTCGCCTACTACGACGGCTGCGTCGAGGTCGACCTGTCGAGCATCAAGCCCATGATCGCGCTGCCGTTCCATCCTTCCAACGGCTTTGAGATTGACGAGCTCAACGAGAATCTCGAGGACATCCTGCATGAGGTCGAGCTCGAGGCCGCCAAGATCGGCGAGGGTAAGACGCACTTTAGCCTGCTCGACAAGATCGTCGACGGCAAGCTGCACGTGCAGCAGGGCGTCATCGCCGGCTGCTCGGGCGGCAACTACGACTCCGTGGTCCAGGCTGCCCGCGTGCTTAAGGGCGCCAACACCGGCTGCGGCGAGTTTTCGCTGTCGGTCTATCCCACGAGCCAGCCCGTGGCGCTCGAGCTTACACGCCGCGGCTACATCTACGACCTCATGGAGGCCGGCGCGATCGTGCGCACGGCATTCTGCGGCCCGTGCTTTGGTGCCGGCGACACGCCTGCCAACAACGGCCTTTCGATCCGCCACACCACGCGCAACTTCCCCAATCGCGAGGGTTCCAAGCCGGGCAACGGCCAGCTGAGCGCCGTGGCCCTGATGGACGCCCGCTCCATTGCGGCGACGGCGGCCAACGGCGGCATCCTGACGCCGGCGACCGACCTGCCCGAGGAGACCTGGGACGAGGCCTGCGAGTACACCTTTGACGACGCGCCGTACAAAAAGCGCGTGTACTGGGGCTTTGGCAAGGCTGAGCCGGCCGACGAGCTGGTCGAGGGCCCCAACATCAAGCCGTGGCCCGCGATGGAGCCTCTCGGCGACGACATCCTGCTCAAGGTGTGCTCCAAGATCATGGATCCGGTCACCACGACCGACGAGCTCATTCCTTCGGGCGAGACGAGCTCCTTCCGCTCCAACCCGCTGGGCCTGGCCGAGTTTACGCTCAGCCGCCGCGATCCGGCCTACGTGGGCCGCTCCAAGGAGGTCGACGCCGTGGAGAAGCGCCGCGTGGCCGGCGAGGCTGCAGGCGACCTGGCGGTACTCGATGCCGAGCTTGCCGGCGTGTTTGAGGCACTGGCCGGCGCCGGTGTCGCGGCCGATGCCAAGGCGACCGAGTACGGCTCTATGCTCTACGCCAAGAAGCCCGGCGACGGTTCTGCCCGCGAGCAGGCCGCGAGCTGCCAGCGCGTAATTGGCGGTCTGGCAAACATCGTCCACGAGTACGCCACTAAGCGCTATCGCTCCAACGTGATGAACTGGGGCATGGTGCCCTTCCAGATGGAGGCAGAGCCCAACTTTGAGGTGGGCGACTATGTCTTTGTGCCGGGTATCCGTGCCGCGCTCGACGGCGACCTGAAGGACATCGCCGCCTACGTGGTGCGCGCCGACGGCACGGTCGAGCAGATTGAGCTCTACATTGCCAATATGACGGCAGAGGAGCGTGCCATCGTCAAGGCCGGCTGCCTGATCAACTACAACAAGTTCAAGGCCGCTGCCGAGTAACGCACTTAATTGTCCGCCCGGGGCTTACCCTTTCCCGCCCGCTCACGCGCTTCGCGAGGGTCGCGTTCGGGAAAGGGTAAGCCCTGGGCTACATTTCTGCGTTCTCGTTGGGTCTTGAGGGACGCTAATAAATAGACTTGCTTGATGCCGCCTCTGTTATCGGGGCGGCTTCTTTTTTGTCGAAAACCACCACATTGGGGACAGGCATCTTTGTGGCGGCTCGATTCGTCTTAATCTGTAACATCTTGGCCGCTAAAAGTGGGCTTGGTGTTACAGATTTAGATTTTCGATTCGGGTGTCTTCTGTTTGTCTCGATCTGTAACAGTTAGACCCTAATTTGCCGAGTAGATGTTACAGATCGAGACGGTAGTGCGCTTGGGCGGCGGCGGGCTGACACCTCAGTACCCTATCCATCAATCACTCAGAAAATCTTATATATAGAGACTTAGATTTGTGTATAAGATCGCGCAAAGCTGGCAACAATACTTCTCGAACAACGTGAAGCCGCCCCGTAGGGCGGCCGCCCCAAGAGAGGTGATTCCATGAGAATCGATAAGCTAGCAATGACGTCGCGCGAGGCACTGCAGACCGCCATGAGCACGGCTGCTGACGCGCAGGCCGGCGCGGTGGAGCCGATTCACCTGCTGTCTGCCCTGCTCGGTGCCGGCGAGCGCAATATCTCCGTGATCATTGAGCGCATCGGTGCCGACCCGGCTCAGCTTGCACGATCCACACAGGATGCCATCGACCACGCGCCCAAGGTTTCGGGCGAGGGCCAGCAGATGGGCCTGTCCAATGAGCTCGTCCGCGTCATCGAGAAGGCCGAGAAGAAGGCCACCAAGATGGGCGACAGCTTTGTGGTGACCGAGCATCTGCTGATGGCGCTTGCCGAGGACAAGGGCGAGGCGGGCCGCGTGCTGCGTGACGCCGGCGTGACCAAGGAGCGCATCGAGCGGGTCTACGAAGAGCTGCGCGGCGATGACCGCGTGACGTCTGCCGAGGACAAGACGCAGTTTGAGGCGCTGGAGCAGTACGGCCGCAACATCTGCGACCTTGCCCGCGCCGGCAAGCTCGACCCGGTCATCGGCCGTACCGACGAGATCCGCCGTACCATTCAGGTCCTGTCCCGCCGCACCAAGAATAACCCTGTGCTCATCGGCGAGCCGGGCGTCGGCAAGACGGCCATCGTCGAGGGCATCGCCCAGCGTATCGTGGCCGGCGACGTGCCGAGCACCCTGCGCGACCGCGATCTCATCGAGCTCGACATGAGCGCGCTGGTCGCCGGCGCCAAGTACCGCGGCGAGTTCGAGGACCGCTTGAAGGCCGTGCTCAAGGAAGTCCAAAAGTCCGAAGGCAAGGTCATCCTGTTCATCGATGAGCTCCATACCATCGTGGGCGCGGGTGCCACCGAGGGCTCCATGGACGCCGGCAACATCCTGAAGCCGGCGCTCGCCCGTGGCGACCTGCACGCGATTGGCGCGACCACGCTCGACGAGTACCGCAAGTACATCGAGAAGGATGCGGCGCTCGCACGTCGTTTCCAGACCGTGATGGTCAGCGAGCCTACCGTCGAGGACACCATCTCGATCCTGCGTGGCCTCAAGGAGAAGTACGAGATCTTCCACGGCGTACACATCACCGATAGCGCGCTCGTGGCCGCCGCCGACCTTTCCGATCGCTACATCGCCGACCGCTTCCTGCCCGACAAGGCCATCGACCTGGTCGATGAGGCCGCAAGCCGCCTGCGCATGGAACTCGACAGCATGCCGGTCGAGATCGACGCCACCACGCGTCAGCTCACCCAGCTGCAGATCGAGGAGCAGGCGCTCATGAAAGAGACCGATGACGCCTCCAAGGAGCGTCTGGAGGCCCTGCGCCAGGAGATTGCCGAGGTCCAGGAAAAGCTTAACGTGCAAAAGGCCGGTTGGCTCAACCAGAAGAACGCCATCGACCATGTGCAGGAGCTCAAGGGCAAGCTCGACGAGGCCAAGAGCGAGGAGGAGCGTGCGACGCGCAACGGCGATCTGGGTCGTGCGTCCGAGTTGCGCTACTCCGTGATTCCGGGCCTGCAGCAGCAGATTCAGGATTCCGAGGCCGCGCTCGAGGCGCAAAAGCAGCAGGACGACGAGGGCCTCAATGAGCAGGTGACCTCCGATGAGATCGCTGAGGTCGTGAGCGCTTGGACCGGCGTGCCCGTGTCCAAGATGATGCAGGGCGAGCTCGACAAGCTGAAGGGCTTGGAGGGCGAGCTGCATAAGCGCGTCATCGGCCAGGACGAGGCGGTCTCCGCTGTCGCCGCGGCCGTGCGCCGCAGCCGTGCGGGCCTCTCCGATCCGGACAAGCCCATCGGCAGCTTCTTCTTCCTGGGCCCCACCGGCGTGGGCAAGACCGAGCTCGCCAAGGCGCTGGCCGAGTGCCTGTTCGATGATGAGCGTGCGCTCGTGCGTATCGACATGTCCGAGTACATGGAGAAGTTCAGCGTCCAGCGTCTGATCGGTGCGCCTCCGGGATACGTGGGATACGACGAGGGCGGCCAGCTTACCGAGGCCGTGCGCCGTCGTCCGTATTCCGTGATCTTGCTCGACGAGATGGAGAAGGCTCACCCGGATGTATTCAACGTGCTGTTGCAGGTGCTCGATGACGGCCGTCTGACCGACGGCCAGGGTCGCCAGGTGTCCTTCAAGAACACGATCATCATCATGACGAGCAACGTGGGCTCTAAGGCTATCGCCGAGCTTTCGGGCAAGGACGAGGAGGAGATGCGTCATCAGGTCGACGCGGCCATGGCTCAGACCTTCCGTCCCGAGTTTCTCAACCGTATCGACGATATCGTGGTGTTCCATCCGCTCGGCATGGCGCAGATCGAAAAGATCGTCGATATTCAGCTCGCCGATGTCCGCGCGCGTCTGGCTAAGGAGCGCATGACGCTTGCCATTACCCCGGCGGCCAAGCAGATGCTTGCTGTGGGCGGCCTGGACCCGGTCTTTGGCGCCCGTCCGCTCAAGCGTTTGGTGCAGCGCGAGGTCGTGGATGCCATCGCCGCCGCCATCATCGACGGCACGGTGCGCGAGGGCGATCAGGTGACGGTCGATGTCGACAAGGACGGCGGCTTTACCGTTGTGTGCGACAACACGCCGGCGGCCACCTACGAGGTTCCCGACGCCAAGTAGATTTTGGGCCATGCCTTAAAATCTGCCAGCCGTCTCTAAATGCCAAGGGCGGCGGATCCAATTGGGTCCGCCGCCCTTTTTCGTGCGACAATCGTTGATGTTGAGCATGAGTACATGGCAAGGAGATATGCAGATGAAAGACGAGATCAAAACAAGTGCGCCGGCGCCCAAGCCCACGTCCAAACCGGCGCCCAAGCCGCGCGACCCCTACATTCGCGCCGAGAACGAGGACGATGACGGTTACGATCCCTACAGCGACCGTCGCCCCGAGCGCGAGCCAATGTTCGAAGCCGACCCGTGGCGCTGAGTGCCACCCAAAAGGCCACCAATAAGTTGCGGTGAAATAGGGACTGTTTTGCGGTTTGACCAGCAAAAACAGTCCCTATTTCACCGCAACTGCGTTAGGGATGTGGGTGTTGGGTGGCCGTCTTCGGCCCGGCTAGTCCTGGGCTTTGATGCTCGGCAGCAGGATCTGCGCGAGGTAGTCGGTCTCGAGCTTGGTCGCAGCGTCGGCCTTGCCGTCTTTACCGACCAGTACGTTCTTGATTTGGCTATAGGTGTAGCGGTTGCCAGTCGTGAGCTCGACAAGCTCAATGGCCGTGTCCATGGGGTAGGTCGACACGGGATTCTGCGTCCGTCCGTTGATGGTCTGGGGCACCACGTACGGATAGACGGGGCCGCTGGCGTAGACGGTATAACCGTTGCCTAGGTTGGCCGCACCCAAAACCGCATCGCCCTCATCGGGCGTAAAGCTCTCGCCCTCGCGCACCGCGACGAGCGTCACGATCGGCGTATTGCTGTCGCCGGCAAGATAGATGCATAGCGTGCTGCCATTCTGCCAAGTCTCGACCTTGCCGTACCACTCGACGGGGATATCGAGCTGGTAAAGGTCGGTTGCCTTGTGACGGGCGTCGGCATCACGGGCCACCTGTGCCTTTTGCGCGCTCACGGCATTGACGGCGGCGTCGCGCCGCGCGGTTGCCGCCTGCTGGAGCACCTTGGCGGTGGCGGCGGAGCTCGCGCCTCCCTCCTCGGCATATTTGGCGGCGGCATCGATCTGGTCGTCAGTCACCGCGTCGGCCGAAGGCACCTTGAGCTTAAAGGTAGCCTGGGCACTTAAATCCTGTCCATCGCTCTTAACGGTGACCTGCGTCTTGGTGGTCGGGACGGTATAGATGGTGCCGTCGGCCGCGATGGGGGAGGCAGCGATGGAGAGCGCGTAATCGCCGGGCAGCAGTTTGATGCCGCGGCCGTGCTCGTCAACATAGAGCGTTTCGCTCACGGAGGAGCCATCAGCGTCCTGACCGCTCACCTGTACGGGAATCTTGGAGCCGGTGGAACAGTCGAGGCCCGCGGCATGCACGCCAATCTGCACTGACATCATCGTGTGGGCATTGGCGGCGACAGCGGCAGCCTGCTCTTGCTGATATCCGTTCCAGGCAGCATAGCCTGCACCGCCGGCGACGAGCGCGACGGCCACGATGCCGGCGACCATCAGATTGCGGCGCTTGGGCGACATCTTGCGATGGCGGACCTCGGCTTCGTGTGCCGAGGGAACGGACGGCAGGGGAATATCGCCCATGGCGATGGTCTCATCCACGGCTGGTGCGGAACCCAGGCCAGGAAGCTCGCGAGTCAGCGAATCCTCGGCCGGTAAGCTGTCGAGCAAGACGGTTTCCTCGCCCGTGTCGGATTCGGGCTGGTTGCCGGCCTCGCTTTCGGCGTCTTCGTGATCTGCCTCATCCTCGGCAGGCTCAACGTCGCCTGCATCCTGATCATCGGACTGCGCCTCGGTTTCTGGCTCATCCTGCACATCAACGCCCGAATCGTCAAACGCAATCTCATCGAGTGAAATCCGGTCTAAGCTCTCCAAGGCCTCAGCGCAAGCTTCTGCATCTTGGGCCGCATCCTCTTGGCCCATCGTCTCATCATTCATACATCCCCCAAGCTCAATATCGGGACAACAATGTACCCAAAAACGGGACCCCATAGAGCCGCCGCATGATTTGAAATCCGATTTTATATATGCGCATGTTTTTGAATAGATGAATAAGGCGCAACGACAAAAGCCCCCGAAAAGCGAGCGAAACGCTTTTCGGGGGCTCTGCGAGGCAACCGATTGAAAATCTGGCAGGCGGGCCTATGCCCAAGTGCCAACAGCGACCAGCGCGTTACTCGGCGTGCGCGTAATCAACCTTGGCGCGGCGAGCGGTAGCCTTCTCCCAATCGCTGGTGCCCTCAAAGACATCCTGCTTGTAGGGATTGCGGCCGAGCTTCTTGGCGCGGTAGGCGATGTAGATGATCGCGGCGACGTTGGCGACCAGTGCGGCGATCGAGACCGCGGTAGCGGCGCCGGGGTCGAGCGTGGAGTGGGTCACAAAGATGGACTCCTCCTGGAAATACGGGAATACCTGGGCAAACATGCACCAAATAGCCAGCGTAAAGGCGCGGTTCTGAATCCAGCCGCCCTTGTTCCAGATAAAGGCGGCGACGGTGGGCGCCAACAGCAGCGCAAAGCCGCAGAACCAGGAGTGGGTGGGCAGGCAGTTGTAGGTGTAGCAGAAGTTCCAGATATCGTAGGCGATGATGTAGACCCAGGTCATATCGGGCCACAGCATGTCGGTCTGATCCTCGGAGGCGTAGACGCTCCACCAACCGGTCATGCAGAAGATGTTGATGATACCGGCGATGCCGTTGAACACGTTGTTCCAGCCGGCCAGCTGCGTGGCACCTTCGGAGGTGACCCAGGTGGACTCGCCCAGGACAAAGAAGTGATAGGCGCTCTCAAAGTCGGACACGACGGCGATCATGATGTTGATGGCGACGATCACAAACGGCCATGCGCGGAACCAATGCGCCTTGCCGATCTTGCCCCACTGGTACTTAATGGCAATGAAGCCCCAGCAACCGGCCAGCGCCGCGTATACCTTGGCGTAGTGGAACCAGCTGTTCTGGTACACATGGGTGGGGTTGGTGAGCGCCCACTCGGCACCCTGCGAAACACCGACGGCGATGGCGACGCAGTAGATGGTCATGGCCAGCGGAGCCACGCCAAAGATGATTGCCGCGCCCAGCTTGGTGCGGCGGCCGACCTCGTTGAGCACGATCAGGCCAATAAAGACCATGGCCCAGCCGGCCCAGTGGATAAGGGTATCGCTACCCCAAACATCGAACAGCATGCTGCTCTCCTTTCACACGCCCGCGGCCCCTCTTCTGATCGCGGGCAGTTTGGCCAAATGTCGTCAGTTCTGGGGCTTGCGCTCCGGATACTTGGCGGTATAGCCCTCGATGTGGAGCGTCGAGGCGATGATTTCCTTGACCGTCTCGTCGGGCACATCGGGGTGCGTGCGGATATACATCAACAACCCCATGATGAGGGTGTAGAACGTTTCGTAGACATGGTCGATGCGCAGCTCGTGGTGGGCGACAAAATCCACCACGGTGGTGTCGCAGATATACTGCGCCACACGCTGGACCACGTTGTGCAAAAAGCCGCCGTAGAGCGCGCCGCTGCTCGAGGTGAGCGTGCTCGGCAGCTCGTGGCCGCTGGCGACCAGGCGCTTAAAGAGCGGGGCGACGGTGTCGAGCGCGCCCTCGATATCGCCGACGGTGCGGTTGGCATTCCACTGCTCGAGCTCGGAGATAAAACCGTCGATTGCCTCGTCCATGACGGCGGTGACGGCGGCGTCCATGTCGGCGAAGTAGTGGTAGAACAATGAACGCGTGCAGCCGGCTCGCTTGGTCACGGCCGATACCGATAGGTGGGACACGCCCAGCTCGGAGCTTACGGTGCGTACGGCATCGAGGATCTCGCGACGGCGTTCGTCGCCCGTCAGGCGCTTTGCCGCGCTATCGGATGCGGGGACGGCATCGACCACAGAGGTATCTGCTGCGTTGTTGCCCATGTTTTGCCGCCTTTCATCCTCTTTTGCCTGACCGTTCGCCTAACAGTCTTGAATATTGTTGACGGTTCGTCAATACTATTTTTGACACAATGTCAACAATGGCGGGTGAACGGCATGGGGGCATGCCCGGCCTGCAAAAAAGAGGGGCGCTGCGTGCCTGCAAGGCTGCGGCAAGAGAAGGGACAACCATGATTCTCAACGGACCGGGAATTAGCTACACCGAGCCCGACATCGGTTCGGAGTTCGTGCCGCCGCTGCCGGAGCATCCGCGCGAGGCAATCGTCAAGCTGTGCGAGCACTGCACCAACCGCCTGCTGCATCGCGACGAGCTGCTGGGCTACGAGTACTGGTCGTTTGCCGAGGCCGCAACCGACGAGCAAGCCGAAGTGCTCTGCAAGATGAAGATGCGCCGTCCCTATACGCTGCCCGAGATGGTCAAGCTCAGCGGCATGCCCGAGGCCGATATCGAGAAGATGCTCGACGACATGAGCTACACGGGTCTGCTCGAGTACAACTGGGAAAACCCCGAGCGCGCCAAGCAGTGGGTGCTGCCCATGCTGGTGCCGGGCTCCGCCGAGTTCCTCAACATGCGCGTGAGCCAGCTCGAGGAGCATCCGGTCTATGCCAAGTTCTTTGAGCAGGCATCCAAGGGGCCGCTGTCCAAGGCTACGCCGATGGTGCCGCCCGGAGGCGCCGGTATCGGCATGCACGTCATTCCGGTCGAGAAGGCCATTGACGCCGCGAGCACCTCGGTGCCGATCGAGCATATCGAGCATTGGCTCGACAAATACGATGGCAAATATGCCGCCAGCACCTGCAGCTGCCGCGCGAGCCGTCGCGTGATGGGTGAGGGCTGCGCCGACGACCCGGCCGATTGGTGCATTGCCGTGGGCGATATGGCCGACTATGTGGTCGAGACCGACCGCGGCCACTATGTGACGCGCGAGGAGGTCTACGACATTTTGCGCCAGGCCGAGGACAACGGCTTTGTGCACCAGATCACCAATATCGACGGCGAGAACAAGATCTTCGCCATCTGCAACTGCAACGTCAACGTGTGCTACGCCCTGCGCACCTCGCAGCTGTTCAACACGCCCAACCTGTCGCGCTCGGCCTATGTCGCCAAGGTCGAGAAGGACAAGTGCGTTGCCTGCGGTCGCTGCGTTGAGGTGTGCCCGGCCGGCGCCGCCAAGCTAGGCCAGAAGCTCTGCAGCAAAAAGGCCGGCGGACAGGCGCCCGAGTATCCGCGCCAGGAGCTGCCCGATGCCACCAAGTGGGACCACACCAAGTGGTCGCCCAACTACCGCAACGACAACCGCATCGAGACGCATGAGTCCGGCACCGCTCCCTGCAAGACGGCCTGCCCCGCGCACGTTGCCGTTCAGGGCTATTTGAAGCTCGCGGCTCAGGGTCGCTATGACGAGGCCCTGGCACTCATTAAGCGCGAGAACCCGCTGCCAGCTATCTGCGGCCGTGTGTGCAACCGCCGCTGTGAGGATGCCTGCACCCGCGGCCGTGTGGACACCGCCGTGGCTATCGACGAGGTCAAGAAGTTCATCGCCCAGCGCGATCTGGACGCCGCGACCCGCTATGTCCCACCTGTGGTGACCCCGACGCGTGCCGGCGGCTTCGATCAGAAGATTGCCATCATCGGTGCCGGTCCGGCCGGCCTGTCCTGCGCTTTTTATCTGGCCGAGAAGGGCTACAAGCCCGTCGTGTTCGAGAAAAACGAGCGCCCGGGCGGCATGCTCACCTACGGCATTCCCAGCTTTAAGCTGCAGAAGGACGTCATCGAGGCTGAGGTCGAGGTTATTCGCCTGATGGGTGCCGAGTTCCGCTATGGCGTGGAAGTCGGTCGAGACGTGACGCTCGACGAGCTGCGCGCGCAGGGCTTCAAGGCCTTCTACGTTGCCATTGGCTGCCAGGGCGGCCGCCTTGCCGGCATTCCGGGTGAGGAAGCCGAGGACGTGACCGTGGCCGTCGACTTCCTTCGCGAGGTTAACAGCGGCAAGATCGATTCCCTGTCCGGCCGCACCATTGTGGTGGGCGGCGGCAACGTGGCCATCGACGTTGCCCGCAACGCCTGCCGTCTGGGTTCCGAGCACGTTGAGATGTTCTGCCTGGAGAGCGAGGCGCAGATGCCCGCCAGCGAGGAGGAGCGTCGCGAGGCCGTTGAGGACGGCGCGCACATCAGTTGCGGTTGGGGCCCCAAGGAGGTCCATCTGGACGAGGCCGGCCGTGTGTGCGGCATCACCTTTAAGCGCTGCACGCGCGTCTACGATGACGAGGGCCGTTTTGCGCCCGAGTACGACGAGAACGACCTGCGCCGCGTCGATGCCGACCGCGTGGTCATGTCGATTGGCCAGTCCGTCGTGTGGGGCGACCTGCTGGCTGGCTCCAAGGTGGAGCTTGGCCGTGGTCAGGGCGCCCTTGCCGATCCCCAGACCTACCAGACCGCCGAACCCGACATCTTTGTGGGCGGCGACGTCTATACCGGTCCGAGCTTTGCCATCGATGCCATCGCCGCCGGTCACGAGGCCGCCGTGTCCATCCATCGCTTTGTGCAGCCGGGCTCCACGCTCACCATCGGCCGCAACCAGCGCCGCTACACCGCTCTCGACCGCAACGACGTTGTGCTCGAGAGCTACGACAACGCGAGCCGCGAGGTTGCGCATGTGGACCGCGAACGCGAGAAGGCTGCGCCGTTTAGCGAGTATGTTGAGACCTTTACCGAGGAGCAGGTGCGCGCCGAGACCGCCCGCTGCCTGGGCTGCGGCGCCTCGATCGTCGACCCCAACAAGTGCATTGGCTGCGGCCTGTGCACCACCAAGTGCGCGTTTGACGCCATCCATCTGGATCGCGACCGCCCCGAGTGCTCCACGATGGTCAAATACGAGCAAAAGCTCCCGAGCCTTGGCAAGTATGCTCTAAAGCGCGCAATTAAGGTCAAATTTGGGAAGAAGTAAGAGACCTAACAAGTAAGTGAACGGCGCAGAGGGCGGTTGGACAGCGAGCGGGTCCCAGACGTGGCGAGGTGCCTTGAAAGAGGAGGGCATAGGGCTTTTGCCCATGTCCGACGATTGAAAGGTAGATCGCCCGTCTGGGGCTCGCGCAGCGTCAAGCCGACCGCCGTTCGGTAGAACGGCGGAAGGAATTAAAAGTGCACGAGCTTGGAATCGTCTATCACATTATTCGCGATGTCGAGAATGTGGCGCGCGCTCATGGCGTGCGTCGCGTTTCGAGCGTGACGCTACTGCTGGGCGAGGTCTCGGGCGTCGTTCCCGACTTGCTGCTCGACGCTTGGCGCTGGGCAGCAGATAAAAAGCCTGTCACCGAGGACGCGGAGCTTATCGTGGAGCCCGTCGAGGCCGTGACACATTGCGAGGCGTGCGGCTGCGACTACGCGACGGTCGAGCACGGCAAGACCTGTCCCCAGTGCGGTAGCGGCGAGACCTATTTGCTGCAGGGCCAAGAGGTAATGATCAAACAGATCGAGACCCCCGACGAGGACCCGGCAGACGCTGCTCCTGACGGCCTCTCCGACGCCCCCGATGCCGTCGACGCCGCCAACCCTCTCCACATCGCCTAACATCCAATGACTACATGGGCTAGAGTTCTAAACATATTTGCTTCGGTTAGTCAAGTCATGTCTGTTTAAACAAAATGGTGGCACGCAGACGCATTGGGATCCACCTAAAAGAGGTCTTAACGAACAGTGCACCTTTATATGTCTTTGAAAGCAATCAGCAAATCATGTTTTAGCAGGCAATAAGCTGTAAACCGGCAACGTAATCAATTTGTAACAAATTTAGACGTTTAAACAAATAATCCAACCATTTGCGAATTTAGCTATAATTCCACAATCCAAACAGGTATACTCCTTTCATGTCATGTAGGAAATACGTAGACAAAAAGGAGGTTATGTGATGGTAAGTATTGTTCTTGCTAGCCACGGGGACTTGGCAGCTGGAATCAAGCAGACGGGCTCGATGGTCTTTGGCGATCAGCCGTCTGTTGCCGTGGTCTCGCTCGAGCCGAGCATGGGCCCCGACGACTTCCGTGCCAAGGTCGAGGAAGCAATCGCTTCCTTCGAAGACCAGGAGCAGGTGCTCTTCCTCGTTGATCTGTGGGGCGGCACGCCGTTCAACCAGATCAGCGGGCTCATCGAGGGCCACGATTCCTGGGCTATCGTCACCGGTGTCAACCTGCCTATGCTCATCGAGGCATATTCGCAGCGCTTTGACGCAAAGAACACTGCACATGCGATCGCAAAACATCTCGTGACTGAGGCTAAGGCTGGCGTGCGTGTCAAGCCCGAGTCTCTGGAGCCCGAGGAGAAGAAGCCGGCTGCGGCCGCCGCTGCTCCTGCAGGCGCCATCCCTCCGGGAACGGTCATCGGCGATGGGCACATCAAGATCGCCCACGTCCGTATCGACACCCGTCTGCTTCATGGCCAGGTGGCCACCACGTGGACCAAGCAGATCAACCCCAACCGCATCATCGTGGTTTCCGACGGCGTTGCTCACGACGAGCTCCGCAAGACCATGATCGAGCAGGCTGCCCCTCCGGGAGTCCATGCCAACGTCGTGCCCATCAAGAAGATGGCCGAGGTCGTCAAGGACACGCGCTTTGGTGACACCAAGGCCATGCTGCTCTTTGAGAATCCGCAGGATCTGCTCAAGGCCATCGAGGCCGGCGTCGACATCAAGGAAGTCAACATCGGTTCCATGGCTCACTCCAAGGGCAAGGTCGTCGTCACCAATGCCGTCGCTATGGGCGATGACGACGTCAAGACTCTCGAGGCCCTTAAGGCCAAGGGCGTCAAGTTCGAGGTCCGCAAGGTTCCTTCTGATTCCTCCGAGGATCTCGACGCCATGTTGAAGAAAGCTAAGGCCGAACTGGCCGCTCAAGCATAGTAAAGGAGGGTCCGATACATGTCTGCAATCACTATTCTGCTTGTTGCGATTGTCGCGTTGCTTGCCGGTATGGAAGGCATTCTGGATGAGTTCCAGTTCCATCAGCCGCTCGTGGCATGCACGCTTATCGGTCTCGTAACCGGTCACCTTCAGGAGGGCATCCTCCTGGGCGGTTCGCTCCAGATGATGGCCCTTGGCTGGGCTAACGTCGGCGCCGCCGTCGCGCCTGACGCCGCTCTGGCCTCGGTCGCTTCTTCGATCATCATGGTGCTCGCCCTCAACGGTGGCGCCACCGACTCGGCCAAGGCCGTTACCGCCGCTATCGCCGTCGCCGTCCCGCTGTCGGTCGCTGGTCTGTTCCTGACCATGATCTGCCGTACCCTGGCCACCGCTATCGCTCACGCCATGGACGGTTGCGCCGAGAAGGGCGACTTCTCCGGCATCGAGCGCTGGCAGTACGCTGCCATCCTCATGCAGGGCCTTCGTATCGCCATCCCGGCAGTACTTCTGTGCATCATCCCGGCTGAGGCTGTTACCAACGCGCTTAACGCTATGCCCGACTGGCTGTCCGGCGGTATGGCTGTCGGCGGCGGCATGGTCGCTTCCGTCGGTTACGCCATGGTCATCAACATGATGGCCACCAAGGAGACCTGGCCGTTCTTCATCCTCGGCTTTGTCCTTGCTGCCATCCCTCAGCTCACGCTGATCGCCCTTGGCCTCATCGGCATCTCCCTTGCCCTCATCTACCTTGGCCTTAAGGATCTGGCCAAGCAGGGTGGCGGCATGGGCGGCGGCTCCGGTGACCCGCTCGGCGACATTCTGAACGATTACGAGTAGGAGGGGAGTGATACATATGGCAGAGAACAAGATTCAGCTCACCAAGGCTGACCGCAAGAAGGTTTGCTTCCGTCATCAGTTCCTTCAGGGCTCGTGGAACTACGAGCGTATGCAGAACGGCGGCTGGTGCTTCGCAATGATCCCTGCGATCAAGAAGCTCTACACCAACAAGGATGACCAGATTGCCGCTCTTAAGCGCCACCTGGAGTTCTATAACACCCATCCCTATGTTTCCGCCCCCGTCATTGGCGTCACCCTCGCTCTCGAGGAGGAGCGCGCCAACGGTGCTCCGATTGACGACGTTGCCATTCAGGGCGTCAAGGTCGGTATGATGGGCCCGCTCGCCGGCGTCGGCGACCCCGCCTTCTGGTTCACCCTTCGCCCGATTCTGGGCGCTCTGGGCGCTTCCCTGGCCCTGTCCGGCAGCATCGCCGGTCCGCTGCTGTTCTTCTTCGCGTGGAACATCATCCGTTACGCCTTCCTGTGGTACACGCAGGAGTTTGGCTACAAGGTCGGCTCCTCCATCGCCAAGGACCTCTCCGGCGGTCTGATGGGCAAGGTCACCGAGGGCGCTTCCATCCTGGGCATGTTCATCATCGGCGCCCTGGTCGAGCGCTGGGTGTCCATCTCCTTCACCCCGGTCGTCTCCAAGGTCACGCAGTCTGCTGGCGCCTTTATCGACTGGGCTAACCTGCCCTCCGGTTCTGAGGGTGTCAAGGAAGCACTGACGATGTACAACTCCATCGGTGCTAACGCCCTTGATCAGGTGAAGGTCACCACGCTTCAGGCCAACCTCGATCAGCTCATCCCCGGCCTTGCCGCCGTGTGCCTGACCCTGCTGGTCTGCAAGCTCCTCAAGAAGAAGGTCAGCCCGATCGTCATCATCCTGGCTCTCTTCGCCATCGGCATCATCGGTCGCGTCTGCGGCTTCATGTAAGCACGTTTCGGCTTAAGACCGAGAATTGCTAGGCAAGGGCTTTTGAGCCATTGAAACGGACCGCACCCGGTGGGTACACTGGATGCGGTCCGATTGTTTTATTTGGAGGGCGAGGCGCGCATGGCGCAATCTCAGAACAGCACGGTCGATCTGGCAACGCCGGCAACCTGCCTGATGGGGCTTACCAGCCACGGTAACGTGATGGTGGGCAATAAGGCGTTCGAGTATTACAACGAGCGCAATCCCGAGGATTATATTCAAATCCCGTGGGACGAGGTCGACTATATTGCCGCCGAGGTTTTGCGTGGCACCAAGAAGATCACGCGTTTTGCCATCTTCACCAAGGACAACGGTCACTTTACGTTTTCGACGCGCGACGACAAAGAGACGTTGCGCGCGGTCCGCAAGTACGTTGACGAGGATAAGCTCGTGCGTTCGCCCGACTTTATCGATGTGACGGCCAAGGGCGCCAAGAGCATTCCCTCCGTTATCAAAAACCTCTTCCACAAAGGCAACTAGCTCCTCATAAGTTGCGGTGAAATAGTTCCTAAATACGGCTTTAGATGCTTCAGACAGGAACTATTCCACCGCAACTTCGAAGTCTAGTCATGCGACGTATTGCGATGCAGTAAATCTGCTACACTAGTACGACATGCCTCCGTAGCTCAGGGGATAGAGCACCGCTCTCCTAAAGCGGGTGTCGACGGTTCGAATCCGCCCGGGGGCACCAGAGAAATAGCAGGTCAGACGGTATAAATCGTCTGACCTGTTTCTGTATGGATAGGTGTAAAACTCCCTTGAGGGGTGAAAAAGGGGTGAAAGTTCATTCTATGGCGAAAACATCGCGACTTCATATTTCACCCCAGAGTTTCACCCTCAGGGCTGGTTTTCAACTCTTCCCACAGCCTACGGGTTGGATGTAGGACCCTCCGGCTATGGAAAGCGTTGAAAACCTAGGTTGTCGTTGCCGTAGGGCGAGCCTGTTTCCGGCAGCCTTTGATATCTTTTGATTGCTATTGAAGTCCCGTTGGACATTAGACGACGTTGGAAGTCTGTCCTTTCGTTCTAATTCGATTTGCGCTCTGCCTTATTTGACAAAGAGGTCAGAGTTGAAGAACTCCTTCAGGGAAACGCCAAGCCCTTGTGCAATCCGGTCGATATTTTCAATTGATATGTTCCGCTTGCCGGTTTCTACCTCAGCGAAGTATGTTCGGGACATTTCGATAGAGTACGCAAGGGTTTCCTGGCTATAGCCGAGTGCGTTTCTCAACTCTTTTATTCTCAGCCCGACCCTCATCTTTGTATCTAACTGAGTCATTGGCACCTCCTGGTCAGTGGTGCCAATAATTCGGGTTAGCCCTATTTAAGTCACACCTATATAAGTGACAATTTGCAATACAATGCTTGTAGCTTAATTACATGAGAATTGAATTGGAGCAATGAGATGGATGGGAACGATTCTCGGAAATCACCGGAGCTGGATTCGACGGAGGAGGAGAATGCTAAGAAGCCGCTCGTGCTCTTCGGGCGCGAGTTCTCCCGTAAGCAGGTCTGCGTGGCTGGTGCGGGAATCCTCTGTGCGGCGCTTCTCATCGGCGGCGGGGCTTACGCCATCTCACATGCCAGTTGGACGGGAGATTCCAATGCCCCTGCGGTGTCCCAGTCAAAGGACGATGAGAAGCAGGACATGGTACTTACCCTTGAGGTAAAGGCTGACGGCTGGGATGCGGACACTTCCACGCCTGTTATCGCCCATATAGAGGATGCGGACGGGGAGGTGGACTTCTACACCGCCATCGCCGCGAACAAGCAGGTGACCGTGAAGGTCGGCAAGTCCGGCACCTACAGCGTCACCCTCATCCCGCCGGTGAACGCGGACGGCTCTACCTATAAGGCAGCGTCCAGTAAGGTCAAGGCCGGGAAAGATGACAAGAAAACGAACGCTACCGTCATCACGCTCGAAAAGGTGGATGCGGACAAGGTGACGAAGGATGACCTGACCGCCATCGCCAAGGACGTTGCAGCAGCCGTGAAGAAGGGCGATTCCACCCTGACCGGAGAGCGCGGCGTGAAGGTGGTTAACATCTTCCAGACCAATATCAGCAGCAATCCGAACGCCGATACGGATGCCGTCGAGAAGGAGACCGGGAAGGCCGAGGAGACCGCCAAGGAGGACAAGTCCGATGCGAAGACACCGGAGACCTCCGACAACAAGAAGAACGATTCCGGTTCCAAGAACGATAGCGGAAACAACGGCTCTGGAAATAAGTCGGACAGCAAGCCGAGCGAAGGTAGCGGAAACTCCGGCTCCGGTTCAATCTCGGGCGGCTCATCAAAGAAGGATGACACCACGGCGCACCAGCACAAGTGGGTTGCCCAGACCAAGACCGTCCATCACGACGCGCAGTACAAGACCGTCCATCACGACGCGCAGTACAAGACCGTTCACCACGATGCGGTTGTGAAGTATGTCAGCATTTGCAATAACTGCGGTACAGATATTACCGGAAACGAAGCTGCTCATTTTAAGAACTCGTTGCTTAATGGTGGTAACTGTGGTTCTTGTCACGAAGAGTCTCGTACCGTGCAAGCGGCTTATGACGAACAGGTAAAGGTTTCCGATGCCTACGACGAACAGGTTCAGGTAAGTGCGGCTTGGGACGAAACCGTGACCACTGGATATAAGTGCTCTTCCTGCGGTGCCACGAAGTAACTTGAAAGAAAAAACAATCGTCTGTTTCAGACAAGGAAAGCCCCGACCAAATGGCCGGGGCTTTTTCTAATGCTCATTGATCGGCCTTGCGGCCGATGGGTCCCGCTTATGGGCGGGACCCCCGCGACGCACGGCGTCGCTCTCGCTGCGGCTCCCTGGCAACGCTCCCTAGGGTCGCGTTTCGTCCGCCTCCGCTCACGCCGGTCCCGCCCGCCGAACGGCTGCGCTCGATGGCTTCCAGTAGTCGCCATCGCTCCGCCGTGGTCGCCGGGCGGGGCCTCTCGCGCCGGGTCGCCGAGCACCGTCGTGCGACGCTCCCCATGGGTCGCGTCTCCTCGGCGTCGGCTCAACCGTCGCTCACCTGCTCGGGCTCGCGTTGCCTGGGCAACCGGCTCGCTCCGTGCAGGCAAGATATGGATTCCGTTGCACGGAATCATCTTGCCCGCCTGCGGCGGGGCGGCGAACCGCTCCGAGGTCGCTCCCGCCAATAATAAGCTGGGACTCTTGTTGCGTCCCGGCCCAAGCGCTCAGTCCCCTCGCCCGTTCTGGTTCTCCCGCGACTTGCGCTCAAGTTCCCAGAACGCCCTCATCGCCGTCGCTATCCCGCGCAGCGTAAAGCGGACGACGAGGCCGGTTGAGCGGTCGACCGCGAAGCCGAGCCTGCCGCCGTTGACCTTCCGCACAGCCCCGAGAGCCTTCGAGAAGAAGCGGTACTGGAGGCTCCCGCCCTTCGACCTCGCGAGCTCGATGCCGTCTCGCCTGAGCCGCCGGTCGAGCTCGGCCATGCGGTCGGGGCAGTCCCTCATTCGTCCGACCTCCTCGACGCGACGGGCGACCGCCACGCGGACGCGGGCGTTCTCGGAGCGCTCGGCCTGCCCCTTGCGGGCCATGTCGCGTTCCTCCCTGCCCGGCTGTCTCGCGTGGACGCGCGAGTTGGCCTTGCCGCGCTCAAGCTGCCTGAGCCCATACTTCTCGTCCAAGGCGCGGACGGTCTTCACCCTCGCGGTTGCGGCCTTGCGTGCGGGACCCTCGTCGAGCCTCCTGCCCGTCTCAAGGTCGCTGCGGTTGATGCCGAGGTGCACGGCATAGCGGTCGGTGCCGTCCGCGCGGCAGCGCTCGCGGTGAAGCACCATCACGACCTCCTGGTTCGGATAGCGCTCGGCCACATAGGCCCGAGCGTATTTCATGCACATTTCAGGCGTCATCTTTCCGCCGTTGAGGTCGCACTCGTCGGGGAGGAAACCGAGTATTTGGTGCTGCATGTAGGTGCACTTGGCCCCCGCCTTCCCTGGCCTGTCGTGGCCCATGGCCCTCCTCGTGTCTGTCATTTCCTGGAACCAGCGGTCTTCGTCGATGATGTTCTGGGTGTCGTGCGCGAGCGCCTTGTCCCTGTCCCATGAGAGGTAGTCCCTGAGCCGGGAGAGGTGCCCCTCGCTGCAAACGCTCGTCTGCTTGATTGCCGTCATGGGCCCTCCCTAGTCGAGCGAGAGACCGCTGAACTTGCTGGTCGGCTCGGCCTTCGCCTTCTTCTTCGGCTCGGGCCATTCGAGGCACCAGGGGATGACGCGCTCGCCCATCTTCCCGGCTGCGGCCTCGTCCAGCCGCCTCTGATAAGCGCGGCGCTTCTCCGTCTCGTGCTCCGGAGTCCCGAGGTCGAAGTGCTCCTTCGTGGGTGTCTTAGTGCAATCGGTGACGGGTGAGCGGAAGACCCCGGCTCGCTCGGTGGGCATGCCGTTGTCCGCGTGTTTCACGACGACTATCCCGTCTCGGTCCGGGGCCATGTCGCGCCACTCCCATGCGTGCACCACATCGTCGGCGCTCTCGCTGTAGGAGGTCGAGGCCGACGAGCCCGACGCCGCCTTGCTGCTGCTCGTGCCCTGCGTGTGGCGGGTGGTCTTGCCTATGAGCTCGGTGAAGTACCGGCGGTCCTCCTCCTCGGCGAGCTTCATGGCGACCTTGACGCCGCAGTTCGCGAGAATCTTCCTGCGCCCGTCTCGCTCACCGTATTTATTAAGCTGGGATATACCCTGCGTTGCCCCCGTCCAGTAAATCTGGAACGACCTTCCAAGTGAAAGGAGGGCGGGCAGGCACTCGACGCGGGGGAGGTTGCCCCACTCGTCGCCGAGTATCTGCACGGGGCGGGGGAGCCTGCCGCCGTTGGAGTCGGCGGTGGCCTGGACGGACGCCCAGAGCTGCGAGAGGAATATCGCCGCTATGCAGTTGTAGGGCGAGCCCTCGTCGAGCACGTGGAGGAACACGGCGCTCTTGTTCTCAAGGACCGAACGCGGGTCGATGTCGGACCCGGACGTCATCCATGCGACCGGGGCTGACGAGAACGGGCGGAGCGCCACCTTGAGCGTCGAGAGGATACTCCTGAGCTCGTTGCCGCCCGAGGAGACGAACTGCGAGGCCCTGTTCTTCGCGGGGTGCCCGCTCGGCAGGGCGCGAAAGACGGACTTCAATGGTTCGGCCGGGTCGTCGCCCTCGGCCTCGGTGCCACGGTCCAGCACCTCGCAGACGGTCGCCAGGTGCTTGGACTCCTCGGGGCACTCGTCGGACATGGAGACCAGCAGGACGAGGGCGGACAGGAGCCCCCGCGCGGACGCGGTCCAGTGCGAGCCCTTGCCCTTCTCGTCGTCCTGTACCACGAGCTCAGCGATGGCGTCTGCCGCCTGCTCGGCCTCCTGGTCCCGGCCCTCGGCGTGGAGGTCGAGCACCTGCCTGAGCGGGTTGAACCTCTGGCCGCGATAGGGATGCTGCGTGTCGAGCAGGAGGACGCGGTAGCCGCGACGGGCCAGCTCGTCGCCCGTGAGCTCTACGAGCTCGTTCTTCACGTCGGAGACGACGAGGGTCGCGGGCTCGGAGCCGTTTGAGCCGTCGCCGTACGAGAACAAATCGATAGAGGGAAGGTAGAGGAAGCGGCTCTTGCCTGACCCAGTGGCCCCGGAAACGAAAATCATCTTCTTGGGCTCGAAGAGATAACAGGGCTTGCCGCGCCGCTTGGTGAACCCGTAGACGAACCCGCGCGACGAGGGGTTGGCCGAGCCATTCCATGTGACGGAGCCCCTCACGACCTCTCGGCCCGTCTTCACATGCGCGTCCCCGAGCACGCCGCCGTCCTCGCCCCTCGCGTTGAGGGCGCTTGAGTAGGCGATGAGCGAGCATGCGCAGAGCGAGAGGAGGAGGGTGAGGGCGGTGCCCGCCGGGCAGACGGTGAATGAGCCCGAGAGCCACCAGCCGAGAACCGTGGCTGCGTCGAGCGCCGAGGGGAGGAACGACGCGTCGAGCGGGAGCCCCGCGACGAGGCGGTCTATGGGGGAGGCGAGCACCGGGCAGGCGAGCGCGGCGAGGACAATTGAGGTGACGAGCGCCGTGAGTATCTTTGTCTTCATGGTTGTTCCTTTGTTTTTGACAGAAGGTCCGAGAGTTGAGAGGTCGTGCGGGCTATGAGGTTTAAGGCCTCCGAGAGCCGATGTGCCGTCTGTCCGTCGACCCCGTATTTGTTAATGGCCCGTTGGGCTTGGTTAAGGTTGTTTCCCTGCCGCTTCATCTCGGTGAGCATCTGCCGGAGGGTCGACTCGTCGGCGATCTTGACCGGTTTCTCTCCGAGATTGAGCGCGGCCTCGCGCATGAACGTCGATGGGGGCATGCCGAAAGAGGAGGAGCGGGCCACGATTGCGACCCGCTCCTCATCGGTCATCCTGACGTTTATATGTGCGGTCCTGCTATTGCCGCGCATCGCCTAATCCCTATCGAGGAAGGTGGCATGGGCTCCGTCGAAATCGAGCCGCGCCTCGGCCAACATTCCGTAACGGTTCTTGAGGGCAATGAGCTTGAGCGGAGTTCCGCTTGCGGGAGGCTCATAGGGAAAGCTGGGCTTACCGTTGTCATCGGCGAGGTAGAGCACAGAGTCGAAGCCGTATTCGACGGCGGAGGAACCGCCGAACATGCCGAGGCTTGGCTTGGTCGACTTTCCAGACTCGTAGGACTTGCGCGTGGTCGAGCTCAGGGCGATGACGGGCGAGCCATAGAGGTTCGAAATTTCGCGCAAACCCTTTACGCATGCGGTGATTGCCAGGCGCTCGTCGATGAACTGCTGGTCTGCCGTGGTGCCGCAGGCCAGGAGCTGCAGGTAATCCACGAAGACGATAGGGGCCTCGTTGCGCTCGCGTGCCACCAGGCCGACGAGGTTCGAGAGCTCGACGGTGTTCAGCGGACCGGTGATGCAGAGATTGGGGGCGATGCGGTCGCGGTACATGCCGAGTGCGTTTTCGAAGGCCACGTGCTTGGGGTGGCTCTCCGCCGCCGCATCTGCGACCTCGGAGAGGGCAAGCTCGGTGCCGCTGAGCCGCGTAAGGCTCTTTTCCAGGAGCTTGTGCGCGGGGAGCTCGGCGGAGACGTAGACGACCGGGTGCCCGTCGTCCGCGAGCTTGTCGGCCTCCTGCAAGGCCAGGGTCGTCTTGCCCTTGCCGGGTGCGGTGCCGATGGCGTAATTCAGTCCGGGGTAAACGCCACCGAGAACGTCGTTGAGGGCCTTGAGGCCAAAGTGGGCGACGGGCTGGTCGCCCTCAAGGGCGCTTAGATGCTCGTCGAGCTTATCGGATTCGAAAACGAGGAGGTTGGAGGTCGGGCACTGCATCACTCGCTCGCCTCTTCAGCGAGCTTTTTGAAGTAGTCGTAGAGGTCTTCCTCCATGACAAAATACTGGTTGGCGATGCGGAAGCAATGATGAGTCGACTTCATGAGCCGGATGGCACTTGACTGGCCAATGCCGATGAGAATCTGAACATCAAGACGGCTCAAGATACGCTTGGTGCCAGTGCGGCGAAGGTTGATGCCTGCGGAAATGGCGTCAACCTTGGGGTCATCTGCAAGATGCATGATAAACTCCTTGTTTGGGGTGCTCGGCTCCTCTTCGAGGTTTGGCGACTAAGAGAGGGGAGTCGGGTGCCGTTTTTTATTACCAGTCGGAACAAACTTCTTCAAGAAGACTGCTCCATTTGCGACGCAACTCCGGGGTATCCGGGAGTACGTGCTGGTTGCCGCAGTCTGCGGCAGAGGTCGTGACGCTCTCTTCGAGCGCGGAGAAGGCGTCGGCGAGATAGGCGCATGTCGCGTTCAGCTGGCCGATTTCGTCAAAATACTCGATGGCGAAGCGCACGAGCGCCACAACGGGGGCGCGGTTATAGTTGGTGGACGCCTCGTCCATCAGGGTGCGGCCGTACTTCACCGCCCTGTCGGTCTCGTAATCGACAAAGGGGTCTGAGGGATCGCGCGGAACCTTGTGCTCCATAAAGTCAATGACGGAATCAAAGCAGCGGCGAAGGTGCGGCATGTCCATCGCGCCGGTAAAGAGCGCGGTCCCACAACGCCTCTCGTGGATTAGCTCGAAACCGAACTCGACAATGGACTTATAGCCGCCGTGGGCGACGGTTCCCGTCGCGCCAGTGACGTTCGAACGCAGAACGTCCGAGACGCTCGCAAACAGACCACTACCGCTGTAGACGTCGAGCATCCTGTCCCTCGGAAATGCCGGGGAGGGAAGCACCTCGTCAAAGACAAGGCCGATAATGGCTTTTGACTCATCGGTCGCTCGAAGGTAAGCCTCGTCGGAGACCATCTGTGAGAAGGGGGTCTTGAGGTTTTCGGGTATGCGGATACGCTTCTC
The DNA here is from genome assembly GCA_958420205.1 of uncultured Collinsella sp. Taxonomy (GTDB): domain Bacteria; phylum Actinomycetota; class Coriobacteriia; order Coriobacteriales; family Coriobacteriaceae; genus Collinsella. The sequence continues at coordinate 65,837 of CATZIX010000007.1, forward strand.
GGCCTTCTTCTTATAGACCATTTTATTCACCTCCAATCGTTTGTCTGCAATCATCGTACCATCAGACGGCGCATGTAGCCCTAGTAGTAGCCCACCGTATGAAGAGATAGTGAAAATCGAGGTAAACTAGCTATTACTTAGATGACAGCAATTCAAAGACTTCTGCTGCGTTTCGGTCATTGGCCCTGATTGCATGGGTGTAGAAATTAGCCGTTGTGCTTGCGGAGGCATGGCCCATTCGCGCCTGAACGGTCTTTAAATCGACGTTGCTCGCCACGAGAGCGGTCGCGGCGGTGTGACGGAGGCCATGGGGAACAAGTCCTGAGTAACCAGTGCCGCGCGTATGAAGCTTGCCGTCTCGCATGAACTGCTTTGTCACATCGCTATAAGTCCCATAGCCGTTATCGACGCAGAAGTCCCTAAACCATCGAGAGTAGTTGTGCCCGCTTGGTCTGGTGACGCTTATGCTGCGGAAACCGTCGGCATCCTTTCCAACGCTGAATGCGTGGACGATGGGGTCGGTATCCTTTTGTTCCAACCCGCGACGTCTGAATATGTCGCGCTGCATAGTCTTCCACTTGTCTAAATACTCGGCCAGAGCTTTGTCTATGGAGAGAATGCGCCTGCTCATCTCCGATTTCGGGGGCCTCAAGGTCTTGTCGCTGGTGTACTGCCGGACGATTCGGAGCTCCATGGCTTCGGGGTCGTAATCGAGCCAGCTGAGCCCTAAAGCCTCGCCCTTCCTTAGCCCAAGGTGAAATATAAGCATGGTGCAGACGGTCATGGGCCCCATCGGCTCGGAAAGCAAGCACTCAGTGAATCTTGGGAGCTCATCGGGAGGGAGAAAGTTTCGTGCTCGCAGGTCCGGTTTCGGCAGCTTTATGCCGATGCAAGGATTGCGGCCAATCAGTTCGTTCTCAAGGGCATCTTGCATGACCTGCTTAAGCTTGACGTGAATGCGACGAATCTCGGCGTCGGTGAACCTTCCATTTGAACGGGCCTCAGCGTAGGCGCGTTTAACATCGTCGGGCCTCAGGTCGGCTAGGGGCACGTCTTCGAACAGTTCGCGTATGTGTCGCACGTCGTATCCCTCTCGCTCATATGAGAGAGGGGAGCCGAATGAGCTCTCTCGGAGCACGTGGAAGGATTCGGCATATGCCGCTACGGTGCTCGGAGCATCCCTAGATGGTTCATAGCTCTCAAGTTCCTCGCGGTACTCGTTGAGAGCGTTTGCGACTTCGCTAGGCCAGTTCTTCGGGTTCTTGCTCTTGCAATGGATGGTCCTCTTGGGTGTTTTGAGATACTTAACTTTGCTGCCGTTCTTTCCGGAGTTCGGGTCTCTCCCAAGAGAGAAGTAAATCTTGAATGAGCCGGGCTTTCCCTTGATGGGTTCAGATGTTCCCTTTGCGGTTGGTTTGATTCTGGTTTCCAAAAGTGTCCTCCAAGGGGATTACGTTAGGCTCGGGGCCGGGGCTTTGAGGGCCTCGGCCCCGAGCCTAACGTAAACTTTTCACCCCTGCAAGCCGTAAACGCAACTGCTAGGGGTGAAAAAGAGGTGAAATAGAATTCTAATAAGAACCAGCAGAAACTCAAAAATAGCTAATCTACCTGCGAATATATAAAATAGGGCAAAATTGCATTTGCCCAGGTAAGGTAAATGACCATGACCTCCTAAAGCGGGTGTCGACGGTTCGAATCCGCCCGGGGGCACCAGAAATTTGCCGAGCCCGGTACCACTACGGTGCCGGGCTCTTCTGGTCTAAAGGCCGGATTCGGACCGTCGACACCCGCGTCACTCATTTCCCCGCGGGGGGGAGTTTTCGAATCCGCCCGGGGGCACCAGAGGAATATCGAGCCCGGTACCGTTACGGTGCCGGGCTCTTTTGGTTTAAGGCATGCCGTAGTATTCGCTGCTTCAGATAAAGAAAGCGCCCGCTTGCTGGGGGAGCAAGCGGGCGCCTGTGAGCGAATATGTTTGCGGCGAAAGCCGTGATGAGCGGTGGGGTGGCGACTAGTTGGTCGTACCGGAATCGTCGCCCGTGCTCGTGCCCGAGCCCGAGCCCGAACCAGAAAGTGCGACCGTCAGCGTAATCGTGCTGTCGGTGGACTGCTTTCCAGTGGGGGAGACGCCCGTAACGGTGGCATCCTCGTTACCGCTTACGGGATTGCCGTTCTGGTCACAGAAGCCAATGTTATAGAAACCGGCGTTGTTGAGCGCGGTAACGGCGGCGGAGATGCTCTTGCCGTACAGGTTGCCCGGGACGGTGGCCTTGCCGGACTTCTTGGCAATGACGACGGTAATCGTGGCGCCGGGCTTCTGCTTGCCGCTGGGGTTCCAGCTGATCACGGTGCCCTCGGTAACCGAGTCGTTCTCCTGGTAGCTCACGTCGACGCCAAAGCCTGCCATATCGAGGGCGTTGCGCGCCTGGGCCTCGGTCATGTCGGTCAGGTCGGGGACGGACGTGGTATCCGGGCCGCTCGAGACCTTGTACGAGATGGTCGTGCCCTTCGCGACTTCCTTACCGGCTTCGGTGCCCTGCTCAAAGACCTGGCCCTCATCAGCCTCGTTGGCCTCCTCGGAGGCGTTGCCCTTCAGGCCAACGCTTGCCAGCGCGGCCTCGGCCTGGTCCTTGGTCAGGCCGACAAGATGGGGAACCTCAACCTTCTCGGAGGGCTTGGGACCCTTGGAGATTACCAGGTTCACCTTGGTGCCCTTGGCCTTCTTGGTGTTGCCGTTGGGCGTCTGCTCGGCGACCTTGCCCTCGTCGACATCGTCGTTGTAGCTTTGGTCGATGGTGCCGACCTCGAGGCCGGCTTCCTTGATCAGCTCGACGGCAGTCTGCTGGTCCTTGCCCAGCACATCGGGCACGGTGACCTGCTCGCCGCCAAAGAGTCCTGTGGCAAAGGCCACCACGATGCAGATGACGGCAACGGCTGCCACCACGGCGGCGATGATCTTGTTCTTGTTGGATTTGGGCTTTTCGACCTCGTAGGAGCCGGTGGAGCCCGAAACCGAGCTACGGGTGGTATTCTGGCCGCTCACGCCCGAGACGGGACGCACCATGGCGCGCGTCTGATCGGAAAGCTCGCGAGTCTTGGTGGCGCCCAGCTCACCGGGGGCACCGATGATGCGCGTGGGCTCCGAGACGTTGACGGCACGGCCCGACAGGTAGCTGTTGAGCACCTGACGCAGCTCGTCGGCGGTCTGGAAGCGGTTTGCCGGGTCTTTCTCCATGCACTTGAGGATGATGCGCTCAAGGTCGGCGTCGACACCGGAGTTGATCTGGCTCGGCGGAATAGGCAGCTCGTTGACCTGCTTGAGTGCGACCGAGATGGCGTCGTCACCGTCAAAGGGAACGCGGCCGGTGGCGCACTCGTACATCACGACGCCCAGCGAGTAGATATCCGAGGTGGGGCCGAGGTCCTGACCGCGGGTCTGCTCGGGGCTGACGTAGTGGGCGGTTCCCAGCACGTTGTTGTCTTGCGTGAGGTGGCTGTTCTTGGCACGCGCGATGCCAAAGTCCATCACCTTGATGTTGCCGTCGGGCAGCACCATGATGTTCTGCGGCTTAATGTCGCGGTGGATGATCTCGTGCTTGTGGGCGACCGAAAGCGCAGAGCTGATCTGCGAGCCGATCTGGGCGACCTTCTTGGGGTCGAGGGCGCCGTGGCTCTTGATGCCGCTCTTAAGGTCGGTGCCGCGCAGGTACTCCATGACGATGTAATAGGTGTCGCCGTCCTTGCCCCAATCGTAGACGCCCACGATATAGGGGGAGGAGAGACCGGCTGCTGCCTGGGCCTCCTGCTTAAAGCGTGCGGCGAAGGTTGCGTCGCCGGCATACTGCGGCAGCATGATCTTGACGGCGACCGTGCGGTCGAGGACCTGGTCCTGTGCACGGTAGACGGTCGCCATGCCGCCCGTTCCCACCTTATCCTTGAGGAGGTATCTTCCCCCGAGGACCCTCTGTTCCATTCCTGCTCCTAACATAACTATTCGCTCAACGATGTGTGTAGTACCTACGATGTGGCCGCTGGGGCCGTGTGGCGCGTTGCCGCTAACTCTTCGGCCGCGGCGCGCCTCGGGTGTCCGATTCGATCATGGGCATCACGCTCCCTGTGCGGCAAGCGCCGCGGTCAGGACGATACCGGCGATCTTGGCGGCCTTGACGTCATGCTTGTCGAAATCCTCCAAGGCCACCGAGATGGCGACCGTGGGTGAATCGTAAGGTGCAAAGCCAACGAACATAGAGTTGACGTTGGTGCCGCCGGTCTCGGCCGAGCCGGTCTTGCCGGCGACCTTGACGCCGGGGATCTGGGCATCGGTGCCGGTGCCGGACTGGACGACGGCAAGCATGGCCTGCTTGACCTGGTCGGCCGTGGCGGAGCTGACGGCCTGCCCCAGCGAGCGGGACTGCGTGGTCTTGACCACGGTTCCGTCCGGGGCAAGTACCTGGGCTACAAAGTACGGGTCCATGACCACGCCACTGTTGGCGATGGCGGCGGCAATCACGGCGTTTTGCATGACGGTGGTCTGCGGTCCGGGCGTGTGGTCCATGCCGACAGGCTGGCCGGCGCCGGCCCAGGCGGTCTCCCACTCGGTCATGAGTGACGGGTCGGCCATGATGGAGGCCGCGGAGGTCAGGTCCTGGCCGAGCTTTTGGCCGTAGCCAAAGGCGTTGGCAAACTGTACGAGCGTGTTTGCGCCAACTTCGTTTGCCACCTGGCCAAAGACGACGTTGGAGGACACGGCAAAGGCCTGCTGCAGGCTGATGGTGCCGTAGCTCTCGTTGGCATAGTTGGTGACCGGTGCGTTGCCGATGTCCATGGAGCCGGGCGCCTGGTAGGTGCTGGTAAGGCTGGCGGTACCGGTCTCGAGTGCCGCGGAAAGCGTAACGACCTTAAACGTTGAGCCCGGCGTGTACAGCGCGTCCATGGCGCGATTGTACATGGAGCCGTCCTCGCCGCCGCCCGTCTGCAGCAGGGCATCGATGTTGGTGTTGTCGTAGGTGGGCGAGCTGGCACATGCGAGCACCGCGCCGGTACGCGGGTCGATGACCACTACAGCGCCCTTAAAGCCCTTGAGTGCCTGCTCGGCCGCCGTCTGGATGCGCGAGTCGATGGTGAGCTTGGCGGTGTTGCCCGGCTGGGTCTGGCCCGCGAGCGACGCGATGGCGTTGTTCCAGCTGGAGTAGTCCTTAGAACCGGTGAGCGTGTCGTTCATGACGCTCTCGATGGCGGTGGTGCCATACTGCTGGCTCACGTAGCCAACCACGTGCGCTGCCAGGTTACCGTTGGGGTAGGAGCGTACGTAGGTGCCGTCCTCCTGCTGCAGCGACTCGGCCAGCGTCACGCCGTCGGACGTGATGATGGAGCCGCGCTGGATGTACTTGGAGCGGGCGATGGTGTGGTTGTTGGTCGGCATGTCCTGATAGTCCTTGGCCTTAATGACCTGGACATAGGTGAGGTTGCCGATAAGGATGGCGAACAGCGCCGTAAAGGCGAGCACCGCACGGGTTAGACGGTTGGCGAGCGCAACGCGGCCGAGCACACCGGATTCAGGCGTGTCGAGCAGGCGACGGCGCATGCGCGAGCCGACGGAATGGCTGCCGCTGCCGTAGGAAGACGAGGTGGCAAAGCGCGTGCCCGTCGGGGCGGCGGAAGATGCGACCTGATCATCGGTGATGGCGGCCATGGTGCCGGTGCCGGTAAGCTCGGCCTCGCGTCCGGTCGCCTCGTCACCGGCGCGCAGCAGGAGCGCGACGATGATGAAGCTCGCCAGCAGCGAGGAGCCGCCCTGGCTCATAAAGGGCAGGGTGACGCCGGTCAGCGGGATCAGGCGGGTTACGCCGCCAACGATCAAAAAGGCCTGGAAGCTGATGGCTGCCGTAAGACCGGTGGCGCTAAAGGCGGCGAGGTCGGATTTAGCGCGGGCAGCCGTGGTGAGGCCACGCACGGCAAAGAGCATAAACAGGATGAGCACGGCGCCGCCGCCCAAAAGGCCCATCTCCTCGCCGATAGCCGAGAAGATAAAGTCGGACTCGACGACAGGGATGTTGTTGGCCATGCCATTGCCGATGCCAACACCGACCAGACCGCCATCGGCAAGCGAGAAGAGCGACTGGACGATCTGGTAGCCCTGGCCCTGGGCGTCCTTAAACGGATCGACCCAAACCTGGAAACGCACCTGAACGTGCGATAGGAACTTGTAGGCGCCCACGGCTCCGACAGCTAAGAGCGCAAGGCCGATGACGACATACGAAAAGCGCCCCGTGGCAACGTAGAGCATCAGCAAGAAGATGGTGTAGAACAGCACGGCCGAACCCAGATCGCGTTCGAAGACGACGACGAGCAGGCACACACCCCACACGGCAAACAGCGGCAGCAGCAGTCGCAGACGAGGGATCTTAAAGCCCAGGATCTTGCGGTTGGAGATGGAGAGCAACTCGCGGTTCTCGGCTAGGTAGCCGGCCAGGAACAGGACGATAAAGACCTTGGCGAACTCGCCGGGCTGGATGGTAAAGCCCGCGATGCGAATCCACAGCTTGGAGCCCGAGATCGTGGTGCCGATAAAGATAGGCAGCATCAGCAGGATGATGCCGATAATGCCAAAGGTGTACTTGTAGCGCATGACCACGTCGAGGTTTTTGACTAGTGCAAGCGTTCCCACCATGAGCGCCACCGAGACAAACAGGATGATGAGCTGTGAGATGGCGAGAGCGGGGGCGAGACGCGTCACGAACGTGATGCCGATGCCCGAAAGTATAAATACGATGGGCAGGATGGCGGGGTCGGCACCGGGCGCCAAGATGCGCACGGCAATGTGGGCCGCGGCAAAGGCGGCAAAGAGGCCGATCGGTACGGCGAGCGTCTCAAAGGAGATGGCAGCGCCCGCGGTGAGGACGTACATCGCATACAGCAGGATGACGGGGAACGCCGAGGCGATGAGCAAGAGCAGCTCGGTGTTGCGGCGACTCATAAGCGGCACTCCCTTTCTAATTCTTATCGGAGGCTTCGGCCTCGGCGGACTGTTCGGCGGTTTTCTCGGAATCTGATTCGGAGGTCGATCCCTGATTGGTGTTGTCGCGAATCGTTTGCGCGTCGATCACCTGGCGGGTCTGCTCCTCGTCGATCTGGTGGCGGTACTTGGATATCGTGTCCTGCGCATCGTCGACACTTGTTTGCGGAATGCCCGCCTTGAGGCGGTTTTGCGTGTCTTCGGGCAGGTCGGACAGCTTGATGCTGGTTTCGCTTTCGAGCCAGTGGAGCTTGAGTCCGAGTGGCTCGCCGGGCAGGCCGCGCCAGACGGCGACATTGCCCTGGTAGGTACCCAGGTAGTACGAGCCGGTGACACCCGTGTAGGCCCAGATGCCAGCTGCCAGCACAAAGACGAGGGCCAGGATGGCGGCGATAGTAACGTTGCGGCGACGCACGCGTTGCGCCTCGCGCATGACGCCATCGTCAACCAGGTCAACGACTACTACGGTCACGTTGTCGTGGCCGCCGGCGGCAAGCGCCGCGTCCACTAGGTTGTCGACGCAGATTTGCGCGGTTGAGGACTGCGTGGCGATGTTCTCGATATCGCTATCGGGAATCATGCTCGAAAGGCCGTCAGAGCACAGGATCAGACGGTCGCCTTCCTCGATATGCAGAGTGAAGTGGTCGGCATACATGGCGGGGTCCGAGCCCAGCGCACGGGTGATGACCGAACGGTTGGGGTGGACGCGAGCCTCGTCTGCCGTAATCTCGCCGGCGTCCACGAGTTCTTCCACATAGGAGTGGTCGCGGGTCACGCGGATGAGCGTGCCCTCGTGGAGCAGGTAGGCGCGCGAGTCGCCCACGTGGGCGATGGCGAGCGTGTCGTTTTCGATATAGGCGCAAGTGGCTGTGCAGCCCATGCCGGGCTTGCCCAGGCCGTTCAGGGCCGCCTCGATTACGGCGGCGTTGGCTGCCTCGACGGCTGCGGCCAGGCGTGCTGCGTCGGCGGACTGTGGGGCCGTCTTGGCTATAGTCTCGACAGCGATAGAAGAGGCTACCTCGCCGGCGGCGTGACCACCCATGCCGTCGCATACGCAAAAGAGCGGCGACTGCACCAGGTAGGAATCCTCATTGTGCGGGCGCACGCAGCCAACGTCGGAGCGGGCGCCCCACATGAGTTGCGTGGTGGTGCCGGCATCATAGGTCGAGTCGGTCTCGATGCGCTCCTCGGTCAGGGGCTCAAAGCTCATGGTCGAGCCGGGGTCTTTGAGCTTGGCCTCAACGGCGGCAACGTCGATTTCGGCTGTGTCACCGGGAGAGACGGTGTCGGTCTCGGCGTTTGATTCGGAATCACCGGTGTCCGGGGAGTCGGGCTCCTCGGAAACGCGGGCGGTCGACTCGTCGTCTTGCAGGCTGACGTCTATAGGCTCGGGCGCCGGCGTAGACGCGGGCGCAACCTCGGATGCCGGGGCTATGGGAAACGCCGGCGCGGCGGGCTCGGGTGCCGCAAACACCGCAGCGCTCTCGTTGATTGCCGCGGCGACGGGCTCTGCAAAGTGAGCCGGCGCCGGGGCTGCTTCGGGCGCTGTGGGCTGTTCCGCAGCATGTGCGCCGATGGGCGCCGCTGCGGCATCCTCTTCGTCCTCGTTATCGGCGAGATCCGAAATATCATGCGTTACATGCGAAAGAGGCAGGGAGAACACGGTGTCCTCGGGTTCCACGGGTGCGGAGCCCGCCGGAGCGGCGTGGGCCGGTGCAGCTGCGGCGGCAGCCGGTGCCTCGGTCATGGTTGCGGACTTGTTCTCCTCGTCGATCATCGACGGTTCACCTTCATGACCACGTCGCCAATCTGGACTTCGTCGCCCTCACGCAGCGTCGCGGGCTCCACGAGCTGGCGGCCGTTGACGAGCGTGCCGTTAAGCGAGTTGAGGTCCTCGATGATGAGCGCCGGGCCCTGCAGCGAAAAGCGCGCATGCGAGGCCGAGACAAACGGCTCGTTGATGCAGATGTCCGAAGATGGCGAGCGACCGACGATGACGGGGCCGAGCATGTCTACGTGGATGCCGCGGATACCGCGCGGACCCTTGTCCACATCAATCGTCCAGATAGCCGAGTCGCGGCGCTGCCCGCGCACAAGTCCCACGCCGGTCTTCATGACGGCGAACAGGAAGATATAGAGCAGGGCGACCAGGACGATGCGGCCTGCAAAAAGGACGATATCGATGTTCATAAGCGACTATCCCCTAAATTCAAAGGTACTCAGGCCAAACGTCAGCAGATCGCCGTTGCGCAGCGGGCAGCGCGTAATGCGGCGGTTGTTGACGAGCGTGCCGTTGGTGGAATTGAGGTCCTCGATCGACCAATCCGAGCCCGTAAAGGTGAGCTGGGCGTGGCGGCGCGACACGTTGGGGTCGCGCAGGGCAATGTCGGAAACTGAGCGCTCGCGACCGATGGTCACCTGTGCGGAGGTGATGCTATGGCTCTCGCCGCTCACGACGTCGACGAGCTGGGCGAGCGGGCGCTGCGGGGCGCGAGTGTTCGCCATGTTGGAGGCGATGCCGGCTGCGGCGCCTAGGCCCACGGCGGCACCGGTCGCGGCGGCTCCGCCCATGCCGGCAAGCGCGTCGCGCGAGACGGTCTGCGGCACTGGGATGGGTGCGGCGGCGGGGTCGGGGACGCTAGGCGCGAAGGGGTCTGCCACGGCAAGCGGGTCGGGAGCGGCGGCGCGAGGCGTCGGCTGCTGCTGGGGCATGGCGGCGGGGCGCTGCTGCTGCGGGGCAGCAAACTGCTGCTGGCCGGCGCGCGGGGCGCTGGCGGCACGGCTTGCCGCGGAGTTGTTCTGGCCCAGGCCGTTTTGATAGGCGCGCTCTTCTTCGTACAGACGGCCGAGCGTGGGGGCATCGACGTTCTCGGCAAAGACCGAGAACTTGCCGGCGCGCAGCTGCGGATCGATCATAAAGCGCACGAGGGGCTCGCCGACAAAGACATAGCGGCGCTTTTCGGCCTGTGCCTTCACAAACTCGCGGACCTCGCGCGAAAGCTCGGGGTAGAACGGGGCGAGCATGGGATCGTCGTCGGCGGCGATAAGGATGGTATAGAGTGCCGGCGCCGTGTTGACGCCGTTGATCACCAGAGTCTGATCCTCCATGTCGCGAGCGGCCTGCTTGGCAAGCTTCTTAAAGGAGAACGGGGCACGGGTGGCACCGAAGATGCCGGCCACGTGGTCCTCGAAGATGTTCAGGAAGTTCACGAAAGATCACTCTCCGTATAGGTTCTTTGGTATCCGAGCAAATATAGGCATATTCCAACGATTATAGAGGATAGGGTTCCCGCAACCGCCGCCTTGGCGACGACCGCGGCTGCAAGGCTGGCAATTTCCATATGGTGTGCAAGACAGGACGCCGCTGCGCAGCCGATACCGGTGACAGCGATGGCGGCGATTGCGGCAAGGTTTGAGCCCTGGTCGGCACGCTTGACATGGGCATTGAGCAGCGCGGATGATGCTGCGGCAGTTGCCGCGACCAGCACAAAGGCAGTCCAAAGGAGCGGATCTCCCAGCGCTGCGGCAACGTTACCGAGCCCCAGCACGCCTCCGGCTGAAAGCGCGACCGTGGCCAGACGGGCAAAAAGCGCGCCCATGCCCGTTGCCGCGGCGGCGCTTGCCGGGCCGAGCCAAAATGACGCGACGCTGGCGGCGACCCCAGCTGCCAGGAAGGTATTGCCGGTCAGACAGCCAAGCGCGAGCGCACAGGTGAGCGCGGCGCTCGCGGCAGCCTCGGTACGACCCCAGGCGACCCACCAACCGGACATGGCGGCGGCAAAGATCACCGCGACCGGCAACATCGACAGGATGCCCTGTGCCTGCATGGTGGCGTTGGCCATGAGCACCAAAAAGCCCACAGCCGAGATGGCCGAGCCAATCTGGGGGGCCAGGCCAGCCGCCGCGCCGATCGCGATGGCCGCAATGACCAGGCCGGGAAGCGCCGCGACCCCGGCCGTTTGCATCAGCAAAAAGCTAAAGGTGCCGCACGTTAGCGCCGAGATAATGCGCATGGTGTAGTCGCGCGCATGGCTCCAGCGCGTGCCCGCCCAGCCGAGTGCGGGGTCGACCTCGATGGCGTCGTCCTCGTAGTGCGACGGCTCGATACCGCCGAGCTCCTGCTCGTCATCCGAAAGCTCGCCAACCATTTGCTCCAGGCTGCGACGGCCCTCGCGCACGCTGCCCAGACCGGCAAGGAGCTGGTCGCAAAATGCCTCGATGCTGTTGGGGCGGTCCTGCGGCATGGGGGAGAGCGCGCTCATGAGCGCGGCCTCGGCTCCCGGGGGAAAGTGTGGTATCAGCTCGCTGGGATAGGTGGCGCCGCCGATGATGCGGTTGAGCGAGTCGGCGGGCGTGGCCGCCATAAAGGGAGCGCTGCCGCACAGGCCCTCGTAGATCACACAGGCGAGGGCAAAGACATCGGCGCGTTCGTCGACCGTGCCGGTCTCGATATCGAGCTGCTCGGGCGGCATGTAGCCGATGGTGCCGCCTCGCGAGCCGCCAAAGCCACCGGCGGACGACAGTCGCGCCATGCCAAAGTCGGTGAGCTTTACATTGCCCGAGTGGTCGATGAGCACGTTGGCGGGCTTAATGTCCAGGTGGAGTACGCCATTACTATGGGCGAAGGTGAGCGCCTGGCCCAGGGCATCGGCAATGGCTGCGGCCTCGTCAAAGGTAAGTGAGTGGCCGTCCACGCGGTGCAAAAACTCGGCCAGCGACATGCCATCGACATATTCCATAACCAGGTAGGCATAGGCTGTGTCGTGCGTAAAGTCGATAACCTGCACGATATTGGGATGTTGAAGCATAGCGGCGGTGTGCGCCTCGCGCAGGACATCCATGATGTCGCTGGCGGGCATGCCGGCACCGTTGATAAGGGGGATGCGTTTAATGGCGACGCGGCGGCGCAGGTGCGTGTCGCGGCAGATCTCGATGGAGCCAAAACCGCCGGTCGCAAGTGTCTCGAGCGGCTGGTACCGCTTGAGCAGCTCGCGAGAGCTGGTGCCCTCCAAAGGAACGTCCGGCGAGAACCGGGCGGTATGTTGCGAGAAAAGCGGCATGGCCAACCCTCGTGCGTTTAAAGTTCGTTTGCGAGCGGCGGGCGCGGAGCCGAGCCGTTCGCGGTGGCATAGATGCTGCTAGTGTAGCACGCTCGGGCAGATGGCGAGGATAACGGGATGCGAGGCTGCCTGTCTGGCTTGGCCTTAGCGCTTCTTCTTGTTCTTTTTCTGCTTGCGCTTGGTCTCCTGGGGCTTGTCGCCCTGTTTGGCTTCGGCAGCGGCCTTTTCTGCCTTCATCTTCTTGCGCTTGGTCTCGATGCGGAGTTTTTTGTTGATGCGGGCCTTGAGGAAGGGGCCGAACTGCTCGGCATCGCCACGGACGAAGGTGTCCTTGGGGATCGTCACGCCCTGGTCGGCGAACATGGCCACAAAGATGCGCTCGCCGTCGAGTACGTGGTCGAGCTTGTCAAACGGGAAGAACTGTGACTTGCCGCTCTTGCCCCAAACCATCAGGCCGTCCTCGTTGGCGGCGACGCGGCGATAGCGGCCACCCATTGACTCGTCGGCCTCAACGGCGTCGATAAAGTCGCGGGCGAGGGTGTGGTGCAGGTTTTTGCTCCACCAGGCCAAAAAGGCGCCGAATACGATCAGGACGATGCCAAACTTGATCCAGTTGCCGCCGGCCACCAGCATGCCGATGCCGATGAGCGCGGCAATTGCCGCGGCGACATACAGCGAGCCGCGACGCCTGGGCGAGGCGACCAGACGGGCGAAGTCGGTGACCAGGTCGTTTTCGTACTGGTACTCGTTGAGGTACAGGATGCCGTCGTCGGCTGCGGCCTGCTTCTCGAGCGCGACCTCGACCTGGTCGGCTGCTTCGGAGGGAACGAGGTTGCTCTCTGCGTCTGCCATGCTCTTTGGACTCCTATCGCGGCGGGCTCGCCGTACGGGTTATTATGAATGCAGTATGCCGTGCGACCGCTTGGCCGTCGCGGCAACAAGACTCAGTATACCCGGGGGAGCACCCATGGAATCGTTGTACCGAAAGTATCGCCCGCTCACCTTCGACTCTGTGGTGGGCCAGCAGCATATCGTCTCGACGCTCGAGCACGCCATCACCGAGGGGCGCCTGTCCCACGCCTACCTGTTCTGCGGACCGCGCGGCACGGGCAAGACCACCATGGCGCGCATTCTGGCCAAGGCGCTACTGTGCCGCAATGCCGAGGCGGCGCGCGCCGAGGGTGCAAGCGGCTGCATGCCCGACGGTACTTGCGAGGAGTGCGAGCTCATCGCCGAGGGCAACCACCCCGATGTCTACGAGCTCGATGCTGCAAGCCGTACCGGCGTGGACAACGTGCGCGAGGAGATCATCAACTCCGTCAACTTTGCCCCGGTGCGCGGCAAGTACAAGATCTATATCATCGACGAGGTCCACATGCTCACGACGGCGGCGTTCAACGCGCTGCTCAAGACGCTCGAAGAGCCGCCGGCGCACGTGATCTTTGTGCTGTGCACCACCGACCCGCAAAAGATTCTGGAGACCATCCTCTCGCGCTGCCAGCGCTTCGATTTCCACCGCATCGGCAACGAGGATATCGAGCATCGCCTGGCATACGTGTGCGAGCAGGAGGGCTTCGATTACGACGACGAGGCGCTGGCTATCGTGGCGCGCCATGCAAAGGGCGGCATGCGCGACGCGTTGTCCACGCTGGAGCAGCTGAGCGTCTTTGGCAACGGTTCTGTGCATGCGGACGACGCCCGCTCGCTTTTAGGCGAGGTTTCGGACCAGATTCTGGGCGAGTTTTCCCGCGCCATTGCCGATCGCGATGTTGCCGAGCTGTATGGGCTTATTCGCGCGCAGGTCGAGGAAGGTAACGATCTGCTGGAGCTGACGCGCGACCTGGTGGCGCACGTGCGCGACGTGTATGTTGCCTGCGTTGCCGGTGCCCGTGCCGAGTTGTTTGAGGGCGGCTCCGAGCAGGCCGAGGCGCTTGCTGCCGAGGCCGCTGCCTTTGGCGAGCATCCTGCCGACCGCCTGGCTCGTGTGCTGACAGTGCTCGACGATGCCGCACTGGAGATGAGGGGCGCGAGCGACGTGCGCCTGGTGCTCGAGATTGCCTGCACGCGTCTGGCGCGTCCCGAGGCTGATTTAACGATTGAGGCATTGGCCGAGCGCGTGGCACGCCTGGAGGCCATGGTTGCCAACGCCGCCGTGCCGGCGAGCGTGGCTGCTGCTCAGGCCGCCGCGCCTGCAGCATCCGTACCCGCTGCTGCCCAACAGCCGACGCTCATTTCGGGCGCCCGCGCTGCCGCCCCGGCGGCATCCGCTGCCCCCGCTGCTACGTCCGCGCGCCAGGGCGGTATGCCTTGGGACCGTGGTGCTGCTGTTCCGGTTGCCCAGCCTTCGCCCCGTTCTGCGTCCGTGTCAGCTTCCAAGCCTGCAGCGCCTGCACCTCAGCCTGCGCCGGCTCCGACGCCTCAGCCCGTTGCGGCCCCCGCGCCTGCCATCGCTCCGGCACCTAAGCCCCAGTCCAACAATGCCGCCCAGGTTGCCGCCGCCGGTGCTGCCGAGACGCCCGCGGTCGAGGATGCCGGAGAGCTGCAGCGCAAATGGGCCGAGGTTGTCGAGCGTGTCAAGGCGCGTCAGGCTTCCTACGCAGGGCTTTTGCTCAACGCCCGCGCCACGGCCGACGACGGCTCCAAGCTCACGGTCTCGTTCCCCGCGGGTTCGACTTTTGCCATTAAGATGCTCGGTCGCGCCGATACGCAGTCGGTGGTCCTGCCGACGGTCTGCGCGGTCTTCGGTCGTCGTACCGTCGACTATATCCTGGATGGGGGTGGCACGCCGGCTCCTCAACATGAGGAGCATTCTCCATCTGCACGGGCTGCGGCATCTGCGGACCCGCAACCCGTGTCCTCGGCGGCCCCTGTATCCTCGAGCGCCAGCGCGCCGCAGCAGCAAGCGGCGCCGGTAGCGGCATCGACCCCGTCGGCGCCTAAGCCCGCGGCGCCCAAACCGGCTGCTCCGACACCCGCGCCCAAGTCGTCTGACCTGGGCAAAGCCCCCTGGCTACGCTCCGACAACCCCGCCGGCGCTCCTGCCACGGGTAAGCTCCCGACCGAGCCCGCGCCCCGAGCGCCCGAGCGCGCGTCCGCTCCCAAGGCTCAGCCTGTCGCGCCGTGGGAATCCGAGCAGGTGCCCTACGACGACGCTATGGTCGGCGGCTTCGCCGGCGATGCGAGCGGGGACGATCTGCCTCCGTTCGACGTGCCGGGTGCGACGCCCGCGCCCAAGTCCGCTGCATCTGCCCCCAAAGAGGAGGACGCTCCTGCAGCTCCCTGGGAGTCCAACCCCGGCGCCGGCAGCCCCTTCGGCCATCAGGGCGCAGCCCCGAGCATCCCGCAGACCGAGGACGAGGCCAAAGACCTCATCCGCAGCGTCTTCGGCCAGTCCACCATCTTCAAGCCGGTGGAGTAGCTGTACGGGCGGGTATACTGCTCAAGAAGAGATCTCTTTGTCCGGGCGCATCTGTATTTCGGACATGTGTAGTGTGGTGCCGCGTATATCGCATTCGAGCAGACAGGTGCGTGACGGTCGGCCTAGGATGCTGAGGTCGATACGATACGTCGCATGGCTGTCCGTGTATTCGGCTTGCTCGGCGTTGACGGTTGCTCCGATTGTCAATAAAGAGCCTAGTTCGGCATCGACAATCTTGGAGTCCTTTATCTTGACCTTGAACTCTTGGTAGAGGGACGGGCTGTTGTAGTAAATGGTTCGACTTCCGTCGGTGCACTCATCGGTCGCTTCCCATTTGACGACGGGCTGGTCCGAGCTGGCTATCAGTAGTTCTGCTCCAAAGGCTATAGCATGGGTGATGACAACCAGTAATGCCCAGCCGACAAAGAGATAGAGAACCACATATGCAACGGGGTGTTTTGAGCGGATGTTTTGGAGCGCGTCGGGGGCATTCATGGGGGCACCTCCAAATTGCTGTCTGTGACAATCAAATTATACCTTGCCATCATGAGCGCCGCCTCGAGCAGCGGTTCGGCATTTTGTTATCTAGCTGGATGCAGAAAATGTCGGATTCCGGCTCTACAAGATTTAGCTTTCAATATTATGCAGATGCGAATTATTCAACTTCGCATAATCTTTGGGTGCGGCTTGCACTCCAGGACATGTATATCGACTGAGGTAGCGTGTCCGCCCCGCTCGCTGGCCTCGCGCCGTGGTACGATTTTTGAGTTTGAAAGTCCCGCCGTGCTCCGGCTGCCCTTGCAGCTTGTCGCGCGGCCGCACGTAAAGGAGCCATCATGGCCGGTATGAACATGCAGCAGATGATGAAGCAGGCTCGCAAGATGCAGGAGCAGCTTGCCGCCGCGCAGGAGAATCTCAAGTCCCAGACCGTCGACGCCTCTGCCGGCGGCGGCATGGTCAAGGTGACCGTTAACGGCGAGATGGAGCTCGTCAACCTCACCATCGATCCCGATGCCCTCGATCCCGAGGACGTCGATATGCTGCAGGATATGATCATGGCTGCCGTCAACGAGGCCGTCCGCGGCGTCAACGAGCTCGCCAACAAGCAGATGGGCGCCATCACCGGCGGCCTCAACATCCCGGGCATGCCGTTCTAAGACACGCATATATATGAGTGCGAATCACAGTCTGCAAAAACTGCTCGATGAACTGGGTCGTCTGCCGGGCATTGGTCCCAAGTCGGCCCAGCGCATCGCCTATTACCTGCTCGAGGCCGATGCCGAGGAGGCCCGCCGCCTGGCCGAGGCCATCCTGGAGGTCAAGCAGGAGGTCCACTTTTGCAGCCGTTGCTTTAACTACGCCACGGCCGACGAGTGCTCCATCTGCCAGGACCCGATGCGCGATACCACTCGTATTTGCGTGGTGGGCGAGCCGCGCGACGTCCAGGCGATCGAGCGCACGGGCAGCTACCACGGCCTGTACCATGTGCTGGGCGGCGTGATTAGCCCCATGGACAAGATCGGTCCCGAGCAGCTGCATATCCGCGAGCTGCTGGCGCGCCTGGGCCACGAGGACATCCACGAGGTCATTATCGCCACCAACCCCAATATCGAGGGCGAGACCACGGCGAGCTACCTAGCTCGCACCATCAAGCCACTAGGCGTCGAGGTGTCGCGTCTGGCAAGCGGCCTTCCCGTGGGCGGCGACCTGGAGTATGCCGACGAGCTTACGCTTGGCCGCGCCATCGAGGCCCGTCGCGCGATTTAGGTGGCGAGCCTGCTCCTGCCGTATGTTTTCCTCGCGATGCACGGGGTAGTCATAATTTCCCCGTGCGACTGTGAGTTTGTTGTGCAACAAAGATGCTTCGTATCCGCTTATCGCATGGATGCTTCCGCTTGCATCCTTAATTTGCCCATTCGTTGCGCAACCTTTTAGGTTCGCTGATACACTCAAATATGGATTTGAATGAATGCGCCGCTTCTGAGCGGCGTGTTTTTCTTGGAGGAGAACGCATGCGGCCCGGTGGCACTCAGACAAAGCGCGGCGCCGCGGTGCGCATGCGACGCCGACTGGGCTTGGCGCCGCGGGCGTACGTGCTGCTGTCGTGCTCGCTGGTGCTGGTCATGGCTGGCGTTTCTGCCTATGGCATGACCGTGCCGTCCATGATGCAGGCGCATACCGCACGCGAACCGCGCGTGGGGCATGAGGTCAAAAGTGATCTGGGTACCACGACTGGATATGCTTGGGCAAGTGTGGTCGCGCATATTGTGTTTGGCACCGACGATGCGGACGGCGCCGAGGCCCCGGACAACGAAGTCACGCTTGCCAATGGCAAAACCATCGTGCTCACCAACACCAAGATCATCGATCGGTTGTCCAACAATAGCGTGGCGGCAACGGTGAAAAAGGTCGAGCAGCAGAAGGAGCAGGACGCCCAGCAGTCCGGAAAGCCCGGTAGCTCGGATACTTCTGGCTCCGGCTCGGATTCATCGAGTTCGGGCGGCGGCTCTGGGTCGGGTTCCTCTACCGGAGGGTCTGGAAACGGCGGCTCGACGGGCGGCAACACTGACAACGATGCAAACTCCGGTGGCCTTTCCGCTGCTGAAGAAGAGAGCATTCACAGTTGGCTTGTGACCAAGTACAACATGCTCGACGGCTATGTTTCTCGTGCCAATGACGTGGTCTCGACCTATAACTCTACGGGAGATCCCAGACCGTGCGACAGCCTGGTCGGGGAGATGTTTGTCATTCGAGCCGAGTTCGGTCGTCAGACATTCTCGCCCCGGTCAAAGTGGTATCAGCAGTATGCCAATCTGTGGGGCTGTTACACCAACCTATGTCAATGGGTCGGCCATTACGGCGATGATGACGTCGCGCTCGGTAACTTCAACAATAACGTGGCGGCGCTTGCCCTATGATGACCGATCTTGCATCCACCACACCACAATCGCTCGGTCGCGATTCCATGGTCGGCCTGCGCCTGGCGCGTGTCGACGGGTTTGAGCCGGCCATTGCGCTCGGTCAGGACGAACTGCCTGCCTATTTGCGTCGTTTTACGATGCTGTTTGCCGACGATGCCACCATGCGCCGTGGCGGTATCGGCCGCGTGACGCGTGCCGTCAACGCCCAAGGCGAGGCCGTGGCACTCAAGCAGCTCATCTTGCCGACGCGCGATGAGTTTGACGACGATGCCGCTCACGAGGCGCTGGTCGCCAAGTTCAAGGCGGCGTTTCGCGAGGAATACGAATGCCATCGCGCCCTTTCGGGCCTTAAGGGCTTTCCCCGCCTCTATGGCTGGGGCGAGGTCGACGGTGTGCCTGCAATTGTCATGGAATGGGTCGAGGGCGAGACGCTTGCCCGCTTGCGTTCGCGACTCGCCGTGGACGATGCCGGACGTCTGTCGCCGCTCGTGGCGGCGCGTCTGGGTCGCGACCTGTTCGATTTGCTCTGCCGTATGAGCCTGGTGGGCGAGGGCTTTGTCCATCGCGATATCTCGCCCGCTAATATTATGGTGCGCACGGCGCGTCTACCGCTTGACCGGCAGCTTGCCGAGGGCACATTTGACCTGTGCCTGATCGACTTTGGCTCATCGCTGGCGCTTGAGCCTGCGTCGGCCGTGGCCGGTACCGGCGGCAAGGCGTCGTTTACGGAGCGTTATGCCACGCTGCGTCGCGCGACGGTTGCCTATGCCCCGCCCGAGATGCTCACCGACGATATTCCCGACCTGCGCGCTTTGCGTATGTCACCGGCGATTGACGTCTATGCCGCGGCAAGCACGGTTTACGAGCTCATTGCCGGCGTCACGCCATACGAAGCCGCGCCGAGCACTTCGGGCGCCTCGGGTTCGCGCAAAAGGACGCGCGACATCGCGAGCCCCTACCGTCTTAAGATGGACACGCGGCCCGACTATCCCATTGGTGCCCATGCGCCCGGTTGTGATTTGACTCAGCTGCTTCGTCGTGAGCCCGATGTGGCGCTCGCCGCGGCCGAGCAGGCCCAGCAGCTAGGGCTTGAGCCGGATTCCGAAGAGCTACGCGATGCGCTGGCGTTTGTCGATGCCCAGCTGTTCGACGTGGTGATGGCCTGTCTGTCCAGCCATCAAAAAGATCGTCCCGAGCCGGCGGCGGTCGAGGCGGCGCTCTCAGCGTTTTGTGACCACTATGCGCAAAATGTCGGCCGTTCGCTCCGCGGCGAGCCGCTCACGCCGTGCCCCATGGATGCGTCTGGCCGCGCGGTTCGTCGCGCGCTGATGGTCGGCGCGACGGTCGTCTGTGGCGTGGTTTGGGCTGTGATCGTGGTTTCGGCCGCGCTGCTGGCGTCGGGCGCTCGCGTGACGGCGACTTTGGGATCGCTCGTGTGGTCTGGGTCGCTACCGGGTATTATTGCCGCACTGGCGTTGGCGCTGCCAGGCATAGCCGGCGTTGCCGCGGGGGCGCTTGCGCGCGATCGGCGCTCGGGCTTCCTGCAGGGTGTGCTTGCGCTTTCTGCCTGCGAGGTTCCGGTGCTGGTTGTGGCTGCATGTAGCGTATTTTCCCAACGCGCCGTGATGGGCGGCCTTGTTGCCGCTCTGGTTGCAACCTATACGCTTACGTGGTTTTTGCTTGCGATGGGCTTTGCCTTTGAACTTCCCGTTTCGGCACCGCGACGCACAAAAGCCCAGATGGCGACTCCGCTTGCCGGTGGAGCCGCAGCTGCCCGTACTTTTGGCGGACCTGTCGAAGTATCGTCCGATTCTATTTCTACGACTAAGGAGGCCTAGGTCATGGCATCTCAAGTTGAGCTCACCCCATGCGGGGCCATGTTTGACATCTTTAAGCGCGCGGCGCATCTGAGCCATATCGAGCTGTGCGGCTTGGTGCTTTCGTCCCGTCCGCTCGCCGACGGCCGCAGCCCGCAGAGCCGAGCCGCCGATCGCTCTTGGGTTTCCCGCTTTATCGTTCGCGCGCCGGTCGGCACGCTTCAGCAGCGCTACTTTGCCGAATACGGTACCTCGGCTGCGCGCATTATGTCGCAACTGGCCCTGCGCCAGCGAAATCCCATGGACTCCACGGCTGTGATCAATATGGTGTGCGGTCCTGCAGGTGAACCGATGGTACGCGCGCTCGAAGAGTGCCACCAGGACACGAATCTCTATCGCAACGCGCTCGATCGCCTGTCCCAGGCGGCGGAACTCATGCCCGCCGAGCGCGCCGAGGCCGTGCTGGTGCTGTTTGTCGCTGTCGGTTGTTCGGCGGATGTGCGGTCCTCGGTGAACTATGCCATCGACTACGCGCACGCGACCTGTGGCGGAGGCACCTCCACGCCGCGTTCGCTTGGCATGTCGATGACCGCGGGCGAGCGCGAACCCGCCCCGGCGCACCCCTTGGGCTTGCTGCGCGTGCAAAACAGTTTTGTCGTGAGCGCTCCGCGCTGGATTCAGCCGAGTGAGCAGGGTGTTGAGATTGGCGCGCTGGCCACTGGTGAGGGCGATATTACCGACGTCGGCGACGATGTCTCGGCCCGCCATGCCCATATCTGGTGCGATGCTCAAAATATCTGGCGCGTCGAGGACTTGTCGTCCACCAACGGAACCGTGGTGGTAAACGGGGCCACGCGCGTCTGCATTCAGGTCGAGCCCGGCCGTTCCGCCCAACTCAATCCCGGCGACGAGCTCAAGCTCGGCGAATCCACTACCTACGCCATCCTGCTCGGCGCCCTCTAGCCGGCAGTTAGGGGCGTTCCTTTTCTGCCGGCACTTGGGGGCACTTCTCTGCGCGCCAGAGCCGGTCGCCTGGGGATGGAGAGGCCATTTTGGCCCTTGGCGGTCAGTCGGGGCGAAACTAGAAGATCTTTCCGATTCGCGGCTGTTCATGCTTGTAGAGCATCTAAAACAATAGGATGTTATTCTGGAATATGCCGGGTGCGTGAACTTGCCTGTCTTAGCCTTAAAAAGGTATAGGGGAGTTTGGCTCAGGGGTTCCGTCTTGTTCTTCAGCGCAGTATTGTGGGACAGATTTGCTGAGATTGGCGCCTTACACCGCAGAGCGCACGGAAGGCTCTCGATTTGTGTTCTGGCCCCAGAATACAGGGCCTGATACTTACCAACTGTGGCATGGATGTAACATCTGTAGAAATCAACCCTTTTGTTGTCGACCTTTGTAAGAAGAACACTGCCATCAACTCTTTGGATGACGAAACTAGGGTGCTTGAGGGGAGCCTTTACTCCCCTCTGTGAGATGACTCATGTTTTTCGCTTGTCGTTGTGAATCCTCCGTTACTGCCGATTCCGGATGAGATTCCTTATCCCTTCGTTGGGGATGGGGGACAATCGGGTCTGGATATAACACTTCATATTCTTAAGGGTGGCGATACGCATTTAGAGGAAAACACTAAATACTGCTAATAGGGGTGACGACGATGGCGTAGGGGCGACCCACGATGCTCGCATCAATACGTCGGCTACTTGGGGAATCAGGTCTAGATGCATGTATGATGATACTGTGCAGCTATTCAATTAGTCCGCGTTCCGAATGGGTGCGGGGTATGGCGGCGACGTCGTATGCTTTTGCCCTGGCGCGATACTCAGGTATTTCTGAGGCGGTTGACGAAGTTTATACGCGCTATGCCGCGCAAGGCGTCCGGAAGTTTGCACATCTACATTACGGGCTTAGGTTTCTTCAAGCGAGCAGGCTGGTTGCGTTATTATGAGCGATTTTTCTAGCCTAGGCGACAAAAGGCAAAGGATTTGGTGGGTGTAAAACGAGGTCGTTTGCGGGCGGACGCTCCAATCTATTGTGGCAATCGGGCGGTTGAAAAAGATATTTCAATCGCCCGATTGCCAGATTCGTCGGAGGAGATGTCCGATTCCGACTCTCTTGTAGGAAGAGCTTGAGACCGTATTGGCCCAAGGCAATCTTAAAGCAGTCTCATTGGCAAATCTTCGCTCCTGTTGTGTTGAGGTGTAAGGTATCAGTGATTGATGTTTTGTGGCGGGTAGATTGGGGCCTTCCTTGATTCGATGCGTTCTCTCGAGGTTCATCAGAGCAAAAGGGGCTTTCGTCTTCATTGCTATCACGGTGATTGGAACCGCTCTCTCCTATGCCATGCCATACGTGAACGGAAAATTTTTAGATTTTCTTCTCGGTAACCGCAGCGAAAGAGACGCCGCACTCTTCGCACTCCTGGTTGCGTCAATAGGAGTTTTCTCCACCCTCTTTACTTATTTTGCAGGAACACTTTCCATTCGCATAAGCACGAGACTTTCCTTTGATCTTCTCAGGGAGGCCGTCTTGCGTTTTGAAAGAGACGATTACTTGGTGAGTCGGACCATCGATCCAGCCTATACAACGCAACGGATTATTTCCGACTCCAGCGTGGTCTCATCCTTCGTTTTGGCGAATTTCATCAGTGCGCCGCTGTCCATTGTAGCTATTCCCATCGTATTGCTTATCATATGGTCAATTGATTCAACTCTCGCGGTGTTTTCCATCATTCTCCTCATCGTGTATTTCTGTGTAATTACTGGGTTGAGGAAACTTTTGTATAGGGTCACGTATGAGAAGAAAGAGGCGGACAGCGCCTTTTACGCCGCAATTGCATCGCAGCTTAATCAGATTCTCAACATTCAACTGGCATCTTCGTACGGCAAGAGCGAACAAGCGCTCGACGCTGGGTTTAAGAGCTATTTTCCCAAAGTTTTGCGCTCCGGAAAGCTATCATATTCTCTGACATCGCTCGATGGTCTTTTCGCAGCGTTGTTTCAAGCGGTGATACTTGTTGTTTCCGGAGTACGAATCATTAACGGAACTATGTCAATAGGCGAGTACACTATCATCGGTACATACTTCGCGGTTCTCTTTAAGACTTTGAAAAGTATGATGTCATTGTTCAAATCCTATCAAGATGCCAAAGCATCATGGGATAGGACGGCTATCGCGACGAGAGAAAAGGAGAGATCGGGGTGGAATCGGACCGATTTAGCTAAACTCGATGAAATAAATGACATTTCGGTATCTGATTTGGAATTCTCGGTTGCCCTTCCAGACGGATCTGTCCGAGAGGTCCTCGGCGGGTTTTCTTTCAAGTTTTCCGGTCCTGGTACATATTGCATAGTTGGGGAAAACGGAAGAGGCAAGACATCACTTCTTTACTTGATGCTCGGGCTATACTCATCGAAAGGCAAAGTAAAATACAACGGCGTGCCAATCGAAGAATGCGACTTGGATTACATACGTGCGAGAGAGATATCGTGCTGCCCACAGTCGTGCTTCGCGCCGGACGAAACGGTGAAAGAGCTGTTAGAGTATTTCGACACGCCCTTTTCTTCCTATCACCGGGGTGTAGATGGCCTACTTTCGCTGGAAAACAGCGTGAAGGAGTTGCTCGGGAAACGTTGCTCCGCGCTTTCGGGCGGTGAGCTGCGCCGAGTGTACTTATGGTCGGCGATTTCACGCAAGTCGTCAGTTTTGGTACTCGACGAGCCCACGACTGGGTTAGACGCTGTAAGCCGCGCCGAGCTTGCGGCCTATGTTAAGCGCAACAAGCAAAGCCAGCTGATCATCGTTGTCTCTCACGATGACGAGATGGTCGGCGCGGTAGAAGGGGTAGTGGATTTAGGCAGCATGTACCAGGGTAAATGATGACAAGTGTAGTGCTACCCAACTGGCAGAGATAACAAAAAGGCGATGCAGATGCACGTAGCATTCAGGCGGTTCGGACTCGGTGCCTTCACGCCATCGCAACGCTTTCAGATATAGTTCTCGTTCTCTTACTAAAGGAAACTTTAGTCTACGTCATCTTGTCGAGACAGAGGTGAAGCGAAGTGTTGTCGCGACGTATCTTATTCCAGGTGGCTCAGTATCAGCGTGAGAATCGCACCAAAGTGTACTTACGATTCTCGTGTCCCACGGACAACATGAGCTGAGCATTGAGGTTCCACCCTTTGCTGCAACTACACGGGGTTGGACGGCAATGAATATGCCGGGCCGCATACCACGCGCAGCGGGGGTCCATGTCCCAGTATGTTGCCTACAGCAGCCTCGATGTCCGCGCACACATCATCTCTGCCTTCGCGTTCAATCCATTTGCCGGAGAGTGCGAGGGTTGCCAGGCCGTAGAATTCGAGCCGAACAAATGAAATGCGGTATCAGCGCATAGGATTAAACTGACGATTGCTTTGCACTGAGAATACGCTTGGAAAGCCGCTATGGGTGGCGGCCCGGGTTAAATAGAGAAGCCCGTCCGATCACTTTCATGTGGCGAACGGTCGGGCTTCTTATTCCACTTGCCAATGCTCGGCTCATATTGGAAGAAAGCTACGCTAATGTTTGCGTGACACTCCTATTTTCTCCGAAGAAAGAGTCGGATAATGAAGAATAGAATTAAAAAAGGTGCCAGATATAACGCAAGTATAAAGGCTAATCCAACGAGACCTTGCAATAATGGCATAACTCCTCCCAGACACGAGATTTTGGTATTTGTTCCCATCTTATTCTGAATTGGACCAAATAGTTCCTAGCCACAAAACTACTCGTCAACTGGATCGCACCAATCTGCTGGCAAAACACAGCTTGATTCTTTATCGACATAGCACCAATCCGCAACAGGGCACTCGGCGATGTCGTAAAAATTGCATATATCAACTCCAAGACAACAAGGCTCAACGGGAGGATGTTCATTTGAACCAACAGGATGGATATGCTTCATAACAGCTCCTCACCTTAATCCAATTAGAGACTACGTTTGATCAATGCCACAGTGATCTACAACGCAGATGCTGCCGCCATCCATGTCATAGTCGCAGTAATCGTATGCACCACAGCCATCTGCTTTATCATAAACAGTACAGATGTCAGTAATGCCCAAGAGGCAGTCAAAAGACATCGGCTTCACGCCTGCCTCGTCGCCACTTCCTGGATTAATCGGATGAATATGCTTCACGACTACCTCCCTTTGAGTGCAGAAAAACCTCAATATTGTGTATAACAAACCAAGATGTCTAGTTCACCATATTTCTAGAATGGTTTCGGCGAATGTAGCAATAAGCTTCGCAGACGGTAATCAGAAGAACGAACACCTCCACAATGGTGACAGCAATGCGCTGAACCGCTTATTCCGATACAGTAGCTTCTCGTTGATTTTTCTCCTGCGAAGATGAGTGGCGGGAAATAAGGTCAAAAGCCATCTCGTAGCACATTTTTCTATATTCACATGATGCAGGGTGTAGACTCTTGGGCAAGTAGCCGTGCTCGTCTGCAGCCTCCCAGCTACAGCCCCCACCACAGAAAGACCGAGCCCAACAGTCCGTACAGTCAATTCTTTTTTCGACACCCTGACTCCAGTTTTCAATATACCTAGTTTCGTCAATTCCGGTGACGATGTTGCCCATTTTGAATCGCATCATCCCGACAAACCTGTGACAGGGGTATACGTCCCCTTCGGGAGTCACGGAAATAAAACGCCTGCCAGCCCCGCATCCGACAAAGGCGATCCTGTTGCTCATAATCAAATCAACTGCAGTTTTCAATGTTCTAAACAAGGGCTTTTCCCCTTGATCAATCTGTTTGAGATATTGATCCGCCAAATCTATTAGGCCCGCCCTGATTTTGTTTAATGAGTGTTCGTCGAGTTTGATATTCTCATCGAATGAGCTCACGGGCGAGAAGTAAATCCTTCTGAAGCCCATCTCTTTAAACTGAAGATAGTCTTCAACAAGGTTACAGTTATTATTTGTTAAGGTCGCTCTTGCGCCGAAGGGGAACGACTCGGAAAAACGACGAACGTTTTTGTCGATATCGGAGAAAGAGCCGCCTCCCGTCTTGTACGGGCGCGATGCATCGTGCTTGCATCCTGTACCATCGAGACTAATCAGAACAGAAAACCCGTGCTCCTTGAAAGAATTCACAGCAGTGTCATTCAAAAGCGTTCCGTTGGTCGTAATAGAATAGGTAAAGTTTCTATTGGGGTATATTCTTTTTGAATAGTCGACCGTTTTCCATATCAGCGGCTCGTTAATCATGGGTTCCCCACCAAAAAAGACGATCGCAAGCGTTTCGTTTTCCGATGAACTTGCGACGAGGTAGTCGACCGCCTTGAAGGCTATCTCGTCTGTCATCAGCAGAGGAGACGTTCCATAATCTCCTTTACCGGCAAAACAGTAACTACAACCAAGGTTGCATGCATGTGAAACGTGGAGTTCGATGGATCTAAGTTTTCGAGGCGTGTCTTTTGTTAAGAAAGTCCGCTCAGACAATCGTTGATACTCATCAATGTCGTCTTCAAGTTCTGCTATGGTCGTTTGGTCGTAGCCTTTCGCAGCAAGTGACTTTGTTAGCAACTTCGAGTTGACCGTTCTTCCCGATGCTTCAAATATGCGAAGCGCATCTTCTGATGCTTGGTCAACCTGAAAGCAATTGCGAGTGACCTCATCGAAGCAGTAACGACGATCACTTACTGAGAAAAAATGCATACGTTCCTCAATTTCATGCTGGACTGGCACTAACCTTGTTTATTGTCGCGCAGCTATAAAAAACCACCAGCGGGGATTCGGTGTGCGGCCCAATCGGACTCCCAAAAGGTTCTATTTGAGACTGGCAAGCTTTGTGTTGTTGGCACTTCGACAGCGCTCTTTATTCCAACATGGAGCCTCGCAGTTTGAGTCGACTTGCCTCTGGAAGGTCCGATCTTAACTTGATTTAGGATGAAAACAGATTACAGGCGCGCTCCTCTAGAAAGAAAGGAAACCAATCGCCGCCTTTCACCAGGAAAGTTTTCATAGCCCACCTCGAGCAAAATGAAAGATGCGAGAGCGATTGGGGAACAACGCGAATCTCCCCTTTTGGGTGGGAGCGAGCCTTCAGCCACCGGCGAACGACTCGCCCTGGTCAGAATCTGGAAGTGGTGCCGGGCCGCTTGGGCCTCCCCGGTGACTTCGTGGGGCTTACCTGCCTGACGTCGAGGAGTACATCCGCAAGATTCGTTCCCTATGCCGTTTGCTCTCACGCCCGCCTTAGTTCCAAGTCGGGCGAGCCGCCGCGCTCATGCGACCCGTGGCGGCGACACGTCGACGCCGCGCTCGCTGAGCACATCTTCGGTCGCGGGCGAGCACGAGGTCGCGCCGGCGCATCCGCTGGGACTGCTGTGCGTGCAAAACGGCTACGTGGTGAGCGTCCCGCGCTGGATTCAGCCGAGTGAGGAAGGCGTTGAGATCGGCGCGCTGGCAACGGGGGAGGGCGGCATCACCGACGACGTCTCGGCCCGCCATGCCCATATCTGGTGCGATGCTCAAAATATCTGGCACGTCGAGGACTTGTCGTCCACCAACGGAACCGTGGTGGTAAACGGGGCCACGCGCGTCTGCATTCAGGTCGAGCCCGGCCGTTCCGCCCAACTCAATCCCGGCGACGAGCTCAAGCTCGGCGAATCCACTACCTACGCCATCCTCTTCGGTGCCCTCTAGCCGGCAGATAGGGACGTTCCTTTTCTGCCGGCACTTGGGGACACTTCTTGGCGCACCAGGGCCGGTCGCCCAGGGATGGAGGGGCCATTTTGGCCCTTGGCAGTCACCCAAGGTAAACCTTTACCGCCCGCCTATATTTGCCGAAATTACACTTGACGGCGGGGTACAATAAGCCCGCATGCGGATTTCCGTTGCGGGCGCTTCCCATCGCCGGGGCGTGCCCGGGAGCATCCGGCATGCGGCCTTTGCGGCGCTCGGTCATGTGCAAGACGGGCGGTCGGGTCTGTGGGGCGCATCAGCTGCTCCTCGCCTCGGCATGTCTTCTCTCCACGCCACGTACCTGCTGCTGAGCCTGCCTGCCAGATGATTGGAAGCAACAGCGTAAATCCCATCACGCCAACATCCCGGCGATCGCCGGGGCCTGTATACCTATATGAGAGGAGAGGGGTATATGGCGCGTAAGTTTAAGTCTATGGACGGCAACGAGGCGGCCGCATATGTTTCGTATGCGTACACCGAGGTAGCGGGAATCTATCCCATTACGCCGTCCAGCCCGATGGCCGACCATGTCGACCAGTGGGCGGCCCAGGGTCGCAAGAACATCTTCGGCACCCCGGTCAAGGTCGTCGAGATGGAGTCCGAGGCAGGTGCAGCCGGTACCGTTCACGGTTCGCTGGGCGCCGGTGCTCTGACCACCACCTACACGGCTTCTCAGGGCCTGCTCCTGATGATCCCGAACATGTACAAGATCGCGGGCGAGCAGCTCCCGGGCGTCTTCCACGTCTCCGCGCGTTGCGTCGCTTCCCACGCCCTGAACATTTTTGGCGATCACTCCGACGTCATGGCCTGTCGTCAGACCGGCTTCGCCATGCTCGCCGAGGGCAACGTCCAGGAGGTCATGGACCTCTCGCCGGTGGCTCACCTTGCCGCCATCGAGGGTAAGACCCCGTTCCTTAACTTCTTCGACGGCTTCCGCACCAGCCACGAGATCCAGAAGGTCGCCATGTGGGACTACAAGGATCTGGCCGAGATGTGCGACATGGACGCCGTCCAGGCTTTCCGCGATCACGCGCTCAACCCTGAGCACCCGCACACCCGCGGCAGCCACGAGAACGGCGACATCTTCTTCCAGAACCGCGAGGCCTGCAACAAGGTCTACGACGAGCTCCCTGCCGTCGTCGAGGGCTACATGAAGAAGATCAACGAGAAGCTCGGCACCGATTACGGCCTGTTCAACTACTACGGCGCTCCCGATGCCGATCGCGTCGTCGTGTGCATGGGCTCCTTCTGCGACGTGCTCGAGGAAGTCATCGACTACCTCAACGCTCACGGCGAGAAGGTCGGCCTGGTCAAGGTTCGCCTGTTCCGCCCGTTCTCCATCAAGCACTTCGTCGACGTTCTCCCCGAGACCGTCCAGAAGATCGCCGTCATGGACCGTACCAAGGAGCCGGGTTCCATCGGCGAGCCGCTCTACCAGGACGTCGTCTCCGCTCTCTACGAGGCTGGCAAGACGGGCATCAAGGTCGTCGGCGGCCGTTATGGCCTGGGCAGCAAGGATACGCCTCCCGCGTCCGCGTTCGCTGTCTTCGAGGAGCTCAAGAAGGACGAGCCCAAGCGCGAGTTCACCATCGGCATTGTCGATGACGTGACCAACCTGAGCCTGCCCGAGGTCGAGGATGCGCCCAACACCGCAGCCCCCGGCACCATCGAGTGCAAGTTCTGGGGTCTGGGTGGCGACGGTACCGTCGGCGCCAACAAGAACTCGATCAAGATTATCGGCGACCACACCGACAAGTACGTCCAGGCCTACTTCCAGTACGACTCCAAGAAGACTGGCGGCGTCACCGTCTCGCACCTGCGCTTTGGTGATTCCCCGATCCGTTCGCCGTACTACGTGACCAAGGCCGACTTTGTCGCCTGCCATAACCCCAGCTACATCGTTAAGGGCTTTAAGATGGTCCGCGACGTCAAGCCGGGCGGCACTTTCCTGGTCAACTGCCAGTGGAGCGACGAGGAGTTCGCCGAGCACATGCCCGCCGTGGCCAAGCGCTACATCGCGAACAACAACGTCAACGTCTATCTGATCGACGCTATCGACCTGGCCGCTAAGGTCGGCATGGGCAAGCGCACCAACACGGTGCTCCAGTCCGCCTTCTTCGCGCTGGCCAAGGTCCTGCCCGCCGAGGACGCCCTGCAGTACATGAAGGACGCGGCTACCAAGTCCTACATGAAGAAGGGCCAGGCCATCGTCGACGCCAACCACAAGGCCATCGATGCCGGCGCTACCGCTTTCCGTAAGTTCGAGGTTCCGGCCGACTGGGCTACCGCCGAGGACGCCGCCCCCGTCGAGCTCTCCGAGGAGACCAAGTCCGCTATCGCCCAGCAGGTCAAGAACCTGCTCGAGCCCATCGAT
Source organism: uncultured Collinsella sp. (assembly GCA_958420205.1). Lineage (GTDB taxonomy): Bacteria > Actinomycetota > Coriobacteriia > Coriobacteriales > Coriobacteriaceae > Collinsella. The sequence goes on from CATZIX010000007.1 coordinate 96,179, forward strand.
CGCATGGACGGCGACAGCCTGCCCGTTTCCGCCTTCGTCGATTGCGCCGACGGCCAGTTTGAGCTGGGCGCCTCCGCATACGAGAAGCGCGGCGTCGCCGTGGTCGTTCCCCACTGGGACGAGACCAAGTGCATCCAGTGCAACCAGTGCGCCTACGTGTGCCCGCATGCCACCATCCGTCCGTTTGCGATGACCGAGGACGAGGCTGCCGCCGCGCCCGAGGCTACCCGCACGCTCGACGCCATGGGCCCCAAGGCCAAGGGCATGAAGTTCACTATGGCTGTGTCCCCGCTCGACTGCATGGGTTGCACCAACTGCGTCAAGGTCTGCCCCAAGGGCGCCCTCGAGATGGTTCCCACCGAGCAGGAGATGGACCAGCAGCCCGTTTGGGACTACATGGTCGAGAACGTCTCCGAGAAGAAGGAGCTCATCGCGGCCAACGTCAAGGGCAGCCAGTTTAAGCAGCCCTACCTGGAGTTCTCCGGCTCCTGCGCCGGCTGCGCCGAGACCGCCTATGCACGTCTGGTGACCCAGGTTGCCGGCGACCGCATGTTTATCTCCAACGCCACCGGCTGCTCCTCCATTTGGGGCAACCCCGCTGCCACCGCTCCTTACTGCAAGGACAAGGACGGTCACGGCCCGGCGTGGAACAACTCCCTGTTCGAGGACAATGCCGAGCACGGTCTGGGCATGGCCGTCGGTTACGAGGCCGTCCAGAAGAAGCTGATCGCCGCTACCCAGGACATCATCGCTGCCGATGGTCCGTCCGATGAGCTCAAGGCTGCCGGCCAGGCTTGGATCGACTCCGTCAACGACGCCGAGGCCTCCAAGACCGCTGCTGCTGCCTACGTTGCCGAGCTCGAGAAGTGCGGCTGCGACGCTTCCAAGGCGATCCTCGCCGACAAGGCTTACCTCACCAAGAAGTCCTTCTGGATCTTCGGCGGCGACGGCTGGGCCTACGACATCGGCTTCGGTGGCTTGGACCACGTCCTGGCTTCCGGCCACAACGTCAACGTCTTCGTCTTCGACACCGAGGTCTACTCCAACACTGGTGGTCAGGCCTCCAAGGCCTCGAACCTGGGCCAGGTCGCTCAGTTCGCCGCTGCCGGTAAGGTGACCAAGAAGAAGTCCCTGGCCGAGATCGCCATGAGCTACGGCTACGTCTACGTGGCGCAGGTCGCTATGGGCGCCAACCCGGCTCAGACCCTCAAGGCCATTCACGAGGCCGAGGCCTACGACGGCCCGTCCCTCATCATCGGCTACAGCCCCTGCGAGATGCACTCCATCAAGAAGGGCGGCATGCAGAACTGCCAGGCCGAGATGAAGAAGGCTGTCGAGTGCGGTTACTGGAACCTCTTCCGCTTCAACCCCGAGGCTGCTGCCGGCAAGAAGTTCTCGCTCGATTCCAAGGAGCCCGCGGGCGGTTATCAGGAGTTCCTGATGAACGAGGCCCGTTACGCTTCGCTGACGCGTTCCTTCCCCGAGCGCGCCGAGGAGCTCTTCAAGGAGAATGAGCAGGCCGCTATGGACCGCTATCAGCACCTGCTGAAGCTCAAGACGGTGTACAACGAGGCCTAGGTCTCCCACCGCAGGATCTGAGGACTGACCTTCGCGGACGTCCTCGGACATGAAAGAACCCCCGCTGCGCACTACGTGCGGCGGGGGTTCTTTCGTCCTGCGGAGTGTCCGCGAAGGTTAGCCCTCAGATCCTGCTACGACTACGTCCTCGGATGTGATGGCGGATGAAGGACGTGGTTGTGGGGGGCTTTTGTCCCCTTCGCTGTTTCGCGGCTTTGCCGCGAAACCTCGCGCCACTTTGGGGATGGATGGGGGACTTGGCCGTTGCCGCTTTTTCGGAGCTCTTCTTTATTCCTTTTGTTGGATGAAAAGCCCCTTGTTTTTGCAGGGGTGCATACTCGACTTATATGTGCATAGAATCTCGTATAGTGCGAGTAAGATATTGCGCTGTCTGTTTTGTGTTTAGCAAAGATATAGTTTGCATAATCCGACATAATCCTCGCTTCATTTAAATAAAGTCGCACGTAAATTACGTAGATATGTCTTAGCTGGAGTTCTGTACGCTGAGCGGATAAAAACGACCGTTCACCGTTCCGCTATTTTCAAAATGAATAAAATGAGCGATAAAGAGAATATAAACCTTAATAAACTCGCGTATCGCACGGACGCGGGTTATTAATGGGTTGTAGGCCTTTTACAGAAAGGATTCCAGCAATGTCTAAGCCTCTTGGCAAGCCCGATCGTATTGTCGTCGCCCTTGGCGGCAACGCCCTCGGCAACAACCCCGTCGAGCAGATCGAGGCCGTGAGCAACACCGCCCATGCCCTCCTCGGCCTCATCGAGCAGGGCAACGAGATCATCATCACCCACGGCAACGGCCCGCAGGTCGGCATGATCCAGAACGCCTTCGCCGCTGCCCACGATGCCATCGGTACCCCCGAGATGCCGCTGCCCGAGTGCGGCGCCATGTCCCAGGGCTACATTGGTTATCACCTGCAGCAGGGCATCGGCCGCGAGATGCACAAGCGCTATAAGCGTTGGCACGCCGCCACCGTCGTCACCCAGATCGAGTGCGACCCGGATGATCCCGCGTTCAAGAACCCGACCAAGCCGATCGGCCCCTTCTACACCGAGGAGCAGGCCAAGGAGTTCATGGCCGAGGATCCCTCCAAGGTCTTCGTCGAGGATTCCGGCCGCGGCTGGCGTCGCGTCGTCGCTTCCCCCGATCCCAAGAAGATCGTCGAGGCTGACTCCATCCTCAACCTGCTCGACAACGAGTTCATCGTCATCGCCTGCGGTGGCGGCGGCATTCCCGTCGTCCGCGACTACGAGAACAAGGGCTGCTACAAGGGCGTTCCCGCCGTCATCGACAAGGACCTGGGCGGCGAGCTGCTGGCCGAGGACTGCGATGCTGACGTTCTGTTCCTGCTGACCGCCGTTGAGCATGTTGCCATCAACTTTGGCAAGCCCAACCAGGAGGAGCTCGAGGACCTCACCGCCGACGAGGCCGAGCGCCTGGCAGACGAGGGTCAGTTCGGCAAGGGTTCCATGGAGCCCAAGGTTCGCGCTGCCATCAAGTTCGCCCGTTCCCGCAAGGGCCGCACCTGCATCATCGGCGCTCTGGACAAGGCCGCCGAGACCATGGCTGGCCTCTCCGGTACCCGCATTCACGAGTAGTCTCTACTCTGTTGCCTCTCTCGTGGGCGCCAGGTAAAGCGCCCACAAACTAGCCTCTCTTCATGAGCCCCGCAGTCCGCTCCGACTGCGGGGCTTTTGCTATTCACCTAGTCATTGGGGACGTTCTTAAATGACTAGTCAAACAAGAGCGTCCCCAATGACCACTCATTTAAGTCTGTCCCCAATGACTAGTAGTAGGCCCACATGGCTTCGACTTCGTTGAGGACCTCTACGACGCCCCAGCGGCGGGCGCTGCGGCTGGCCGAGTTGGGGTCGTAGACGCCAATTTGGTTGGCATCGTCGATGCCGTAGAGCACGATGTAGTGGCCTACGTTGGTAAACGTACCGGGGCGCACTGCGGCGATGACGGGCGCACCCGAGCGAAGTGCTTGGGTAATCGATTCGCGATCGTTATAGAGCTGTGTTCCGTTGAGCCCCAGCTGCCACGCACCGCCTGTCATAAACGACCACTCGGTGGCACCGGTGGGGGCGTAGTTGCCGGCTTCGGCCAGTGCGCATATATCGACCGGCGTCTTATCGGTATGGCCGGTCTTAAAGATATAGACCATGGTGAGGCAGGTAGGACCGCAAGCGTTTTCGCGAATAGTGCCACCGGCATAGGGCAGCTCCGACCATGCGGGGTCAATTTGGTAGATGTGGGGCATGGTGCCGGCCTGCCATTGCGAGCGTGGGGTCGAGAACGCAAAGGAGTAGCCGGGCGCGACGGGAGCTTTAAGCAGCTTGTCCTCGGCAGTGGGCTCAAGACCGGCTGATCCGTGGGAGATACAGGATCCCAAAAACACAAAGACGAGGCAGGCGGCGATGGAGCAAAGCGCAAGGCGTAGGCGGCGGGCCGGAAGCGCGTGGCTTGTGGTGTGCGACGCGGGGTGAGGGGCGGAATTGCCGCGATCGCGTTGAGGTCGCGAAAAGGAGCGCTTAACGTAGTAGTCGGTCGTACGGCGATCGTAGCGGCGTGGCTGCGATGTGTCGGTCTGGCGTTGGCGTGTGCTCGTGCTCACGCGGTCTGACTGCTGCACGGTACGGCTTTGTTGCCGCGAAGAAGCCCCGAGCTGCTCTTGGGGGCGCTGCGGGTTGTCGTTGTCGGAGGTGCTTCTGGGCGTTGGCATGGTGCGGCCGGCAAGGCGCACGCTTTGTGGCCGTTGGTCGCCGTCATTGTATCCGTATGCCATTCGAATCACCTTGTCTCATGTGTAACTTGTCTATCCTACATAAAAAGATGCACGACACATGGGTATGTGCGCCAAAAGCCTGACAAATGGTATGAACGTTGCCGCGCCGCGCGTCAAGCGTCACGGCAACAGGTATTCAAAAGCAGAAAAGATGAAAGCGCCCAAGACGAATGACGTCTCCCGCCGTTCGTCCCAAAAACGGTGCCGCTCGTTTTGCAGTTCTGCCTTCGGTCGAGCTGCGAGCGGCGCTGCTGCGCCAAGGCCGTATCTTAAAGCCATGGAATAAAAGCGCGCGGCAAAACGGACCGCGCAAGGGGTGACGCCAAGGGCGTCAAATAGGAAAGGAGGGGAACAATGGCGGACAAGAACGCAGAAGTTGCAGTCGAGGATAACGGCGGCATGAAGAAAACGCTTTCGCTCTGGAACTTCTTCACCATCGGCTTTGGTGCCATCATCGGTACCGGTTGGGTTCTGCAGGTCGGCGACTGGATGGTCGTGGGCGGCGGTCCCGTTCCCGCTATGATCGCATTCCTCTTGGGTGCAATCTTCCTCGTGCCCGTCGGAGCTGTTTTCGGTGAGCTCACGGCTGCTATCCCCATCTCGGGCGGCATCGTCGAGTATGTCGATCGTAGCTTTGGCCGTACGCTGAGCTACATCACCGGATGGCTTTTGGCCCTGGGCAACGGCATCCTGTGCCCGTGGGAGGCCATCGCCATTTCGACCCTCGTGTCCGAGATGTTCGGCAGCCTGCCCGGCCTTGAGTGGCTGCGCGCCGTCAAGCTCTACACCATCCTGGGCGCTGACGTCTACCTGTTCCCGACGCTGATCGCGCTCGGCTTTGCAGCCTACGTCATCTTCCTCAATTTCCGCGGTGCCAGCTCGGCCGCCAAGCTCCAAGCCTTCCTGACCAAGGCCCTGCTCTGCGGCATGCTGCTCGCCATGGGCGTCTCGCTGTTCACCGGCTCGCCGAACAACGCCATGCCTGTGTTCTCCCAGGTCGCCGGTGCTGGCGGCGGTAAGGCCGCCACCGAGGGCACCAGCCTGTTCGCCGGTATCGTGTCGGTCCTGGTTCTGACTCCGTTCTTCTACGCCGGCTTCGACACCATTCCTCAGCAGGCTGAGGAAGCAGCCGAGGGCCTTAACTGGAACAAGTTCGGCAAGATCATCTCCCTGGCCCTGCTGGCCGCCGGCGGCTTCTACATGGTCTGCATCTACTCGTTCGGCACCATCCTCGACTGGCATGAGTTTGTTAAGAGCCCGGTTCCCGCGCTTGCCTGCCTCAAGGGCATCAACATGCTCCTGTACCTGGCCATGCTTGTCATCGCCACGCTTGGACCCATGGGCCCGATGAACTCCTTCTACGGCGCCACGAGCCGCATCATGCTCGCCATGGGCCGCAAGGGCCAGCTGCCCGAGAAGTTCGCCGAGGTCGATCCCGGCTCCGGCGCTCCCAAGCTCGCCTGCGTCGTTCTGGGCGTCATCACCGTCGTCGGTCCGTTCCTGGGCAAGAACATGCTCATCCCTCTGACCAACGTGTCGGCTCTCGCCTTCATCTTCTCCTGTGGCATGGTCGCCCTCGCTTGCCTGCGCATGCGCTTCACCGAGCCCGACCTGCCTCGTCCCTACGAGGTGCCCGGCGGCAAGTTTGGCATCGGCCTCGCTATCGCTGCCTGCGCCATCATCATCGGCCTGCTCGTGATTCCGTTCTCTCCCGCCTCCCTCAACATGGTGGAGTGGAGCATCGTGATCGGCTGGCTGGCCGTCGGCCTGGCTCTCATGGCCTTCACCAATTCCCGCAAAAAGTAACGCCGAGCCGGGGCGGATCAGGTGCGCGGGACCCTCTCTTCCGCGCACCGAACCCGGCGCCACTTGGGTAGCTTTGTGAGGCCTTAACCCAACACGGCCTCGCCCACTATATGGATCCATAAGGAGGAACCATGTCCACTAAGTATGCAATCGTTGGCGGCAAGCTCATCGACGGTACCGGTGCCGAGCCGGTCGAGAACTCCCTCGTTCTCGTCGACAACAACGGCAAGATCGAGTACGCCGGCGCCATGCAGGACCTTCCCGAGGGCGTTGAGGTCATCGACGCCGCCGGCAAGACCGTCCTTCCCGGCCTGATCGACACCCACCTGCACTTCTCGGGCAACTTGACCGATGATGACACCGACTGGGTCATGCAGCCGCTCCTCGAGAAGCAGGCCGTCGCCGTCAAGCAGGCCTACGACTGCCTCACCCACGGCCTCACCACCGTCTGCGAGATCGGCCGCTTTGGTATCCAGATCCGTGACTGCATCGACAAGGGCGTCTTCAAGGGCCCGCGCGTTCTGGCCACCGGCCTTGGCTTCTGCCGCGTTGCCGGCCACGGCGACTCCCACCACTGCAGCCAGGAGCTCAACAAGGAATCCCACCCCTGGGGCGACCAGGTCGATGGTCCTTGGGATCTGCGCAAGGCCGTCCGTCGTCGCCTGCGCGAGAACCCCGATGCCATCAAGATTTGGGCTACCGGTGGCGGCATCTGGCGCTGGGATTCCGGTCGCGACCAGCACTACTGCTCCGAGGAGATTCAGGCCGTGGTCGAAGAGGCCAAGATGGTCGGCATCCCCGTGTGGAGCCACTGCTACAACAACCACGCCGCTGCCTACGACTCCGTCCGCTTTGGCTGCGAGCAGCTGATTCACGGCTTCGATATCGATGAGCGCACCATGGACCTCATGGCCGAGCAGGGCACCTTCTTCACCCCGACGATTGCCTTCCTGCCCACCTGGTACGCCACCTATCCGCCCGTCTACGTCCCCGAGCTGCACGACAAGTACGAGGGCACCCTGGTCGAGAAGGAGCTGCAGCGCAACTACGACTGCCTGCGCGAGGCCAAGAAGCGCGGCGTCATCATGACGATTGGCTCCGACTCCTTCTCCTTCGTCACCCCGTACGGTACCTGCTCCATCGAGGAGATGTACGAGTTCGTCGACAAGATCGGCTTCACCCCGGTCGAGACCATCACCTGTGCCACTCTCAACGGTGCCAAGATGTGCCACATCGAGGACGAGACCGGTTCCATCGAGGCCGGCAAGTGCGCCGACCTGCTGGTCGTCAACGGTGACGTCGCCGCCGACATCCACGTGCTCAACACCGACAACATGGACGTCATTATGAAGGACGGCTGGATTGTCGAGGGCGGCACCTTCGGCGAGGCAAACAGGTACAGCGCCTAAGCTACCGTTCATCGATGGCTTGATGTAAAACACAGTATTTGATTGCATAATGCAATGGAGAGGGTCGCTTGCGGCCCTCTTTATTGCTATGGGGTGCGTCAGTAAGAAGGAGATGACGGTGGATCTCAATAGGCTGATTCTGGGCAAGAGCTACAACTCTACCAAGGTCTTTCGTACCGCTCAGCATGTGGTTCAAGCCATCTTGCTCGGTATTGTCGTTCCGCTGCTTATCCTGCTGCTCATCTGGGATCTAACCGATAATCCCAATCCCGTTCCGGCCGTTGTCGTCATTGCCGGCTTGGTCATGCTGTGCTTCTTCTTCTCGTACGTCTTTGTCGTTCCCGACGACCTCACATCGAGCGCAACCGACCGCACGCTCGCCATCGCTTCAAAAATATTCGCCTACACGTCGCGCGGCCTTACGCCCGAAGCTGCCCTGGGCGCCTCTAAGATCATCCTGTCCGAAACTATCGCCTCTGCCATCTGCTTTACCGACGGCAAGCAGGTGTTGGCAAGCTGGGGCGAGGACTCGGCAAAATGCCCCGCGGGCACCCCGGTGGTGCTGCGGACTACGCTCAACGTGATCAACAGCGGCGAGCAAAGCGTGTTCTCGCGCGATGCCTCGACCGAGACAGGTGGCTACTTTCCGCGCCTGCGCGCCGGTATTGTCGCGCCGCTTACCGTGCGCGGGCATTGCGTGGGCACGCTCGAGCTGTATTATCCCCGTCTGAGCAGCATCGATATGCGCCAGACGGCGCTTGCCTCGGGCTTTGCCGACCTCATTTCCACGCAGCTTGCGAGCTTTGAGCTCGAGCGCCAGGACGAGCTTACGGCCCACGTGGAGCTGCGCGCCTTGCAATCGCAGGTCGATCCTCATTTTCTGTTTAACACCATCAGCACCATCGTGTCGCTCGTTCGAACCGAGCCCGACAAGGCGCGATCGCTGCTGATCGACTTCTCCAACTACTATCGTCAGACGCTTTCTGATTCCGATACGCTCACCACGCTCGAGCACGAGGTGGAACAGGGTACTCGTTATATCAATCTTATGCAGGCCCGGTATGGCGACGGCCGTCTGCGCGTCTCGGTCGATATCGACTTTGAGGTGCGCGATTGCATGGTGCCGCCGTTTATCTTGCAGCCGTTGCTCGAAAACTGCATCAAGCACGCGCAGCGCGAGACCGAGCCGCTTTCTATTCATGTTAGGGCTTTCGAGACCGATGACGGTTTGGAGATCATCGTCGAGGACGATGGCATCGGTATGAGCGAAGAGGTCTGCGCGCATCTGTTTGAGCAGCATCGCTTGGAGGAGCCCGAGAACATTACCGCCGACGGCTCCGTCAAGCGAGGTTGCGGCCTGGCGCTCTTCAACGTGCTTCAGCGCATCCATTTCTTTTACGGAGAAGATTCCGGCATGCGCGTGAAGTCCCAGGAGGGCGTGGGAACGCAGGTCATCGTCGAGCTGAACGGCGAGCCGCATGAGCCGGCGCCGTTGACGGCGTAGCACGCGGTTGGATTGAGAGAAAAAGAGGGGAAGCACATATGTCCGAAGGCTGGAACATCTTGGTGGTTGATGACGAGCCTCCCATTAGGGCTGAGTTACGCTATCTGTTGGAAAAGGATACGCGCGTGGGTCAGATTGCCGAGGCGGGCAATGTCACCGAAGCCGTGGAGTCGATTCTGTCGAACAAGCCCGACGTGTTGTTTTTAGACATTACCATGCCCGGTCGCTCGGGAATTGAGCTTGCCGAGACGCTGCAGAACCTAAAGACGCCGCCGGTGGTTGTGTTTGTGACGGCATTTGCCGAGTATGCGGCTGATGCCTATAACCTCGATGCCGTCGATTATGTCGTCAAGCCGGTCGAGGACGCACGCCTGTCAAAGGCGCTCGACAAGATCGAGGCGGCCTTGGGTGCCCGTCGTGTTATCCATGCTCCGCGCCAGCCTTTGCGTCTGACGGTGGACCGCGGGGGCAAAAAGGTGTTCATTCCCGCCGCAGACGTCTGCTACTTTGAGGCGCGCGCCGATTTTTGCAACGCCATCTGCGCCGAGGGAACGTACCTGATCAATGAGTCGATCTCTTCGCTCGAGCGTCGCTTGGACTCCGAGGGCTTTATTCGCGTTCATCGCAGCTATCTGGTCAATTTGGAAGACGTGCACAATGTTGAGATTGGCTCCACGGGGTTGATGGAGCTCAGGCTCGACCGCGTGAACTCGACGGTACCGGTGTCCCGTCGTCGTGCCGCCGAGGTCAAGTCGCACCTGGGGCTTGCGTAAGAGGCTTGCGTGCCGTCGTTTACCATCGCAGGTTTGGCATGGGCGCGCGGTGGGCATAATGGGTGGCATCGAATGAAATCGAAAGGATCATTATGCCCGCGCTTATCACCCATCATCTGTTTGGCGAGGAAAGCATCGACCGTCTTCCGCAGGGCGTCATCACGTCCGATGAAGAGCGCATTGCCTTTATCTTGGGCAACCAAGGCCCCGACCCGTTTTTCTTTCACATTCTGACACCGCGTGTTTCCGACTGCACGCTGCTGGCGCAGGTCATGCATCGGTCGCGTATGTCTCGCCAGTTCGCGTGCCTGCGCGACGGCGTGTCGCATCTGCTGCCGCGCGACGCCAGCTTGGGTCGCGCCTTTGCGCTGGGCCTGCTGTCTCATTACGTGCTCGACCGCAACGCCCATCCCTTTGTCTATGAGCAGCAGTTTGGCATCGTGGAGTCCGATTCAGAGCTTGAGGATTCGAGCAGTCAGGTCCATGCCGTGATCGAGAGCGACCTGGATGTACTGATGCTGCAGCTTAAACGCGATGGCGCTACGGTCGACGATTACCCGCCGGCGGGCGAGATCGTCACTACCGATCGCATCAATCGCGTGGCCGGCGTGCTGATGAGCTATGTTGCCGGACGCGTGTACGGCATTGACATTCCGGCGGGGGAGTACGGTGCTGCCGTTGCCAATATGCAGCGACTTTACCACGCGATTGAGCCGGCCGGCTCCGCAAAGACGCGCGCGATCTCGCTGGTTGAGGGCTTGGTGCACGACTACTCGCTGCTCGACGGCCTTGCCCATCGCGTGACGACGGAGCTGCCCGAGCGCACCGGTAACCTGGGCCATCTGACATGGAAGAATCCCTTTACCGACGAGGTCTCGAACGAGAGTTTCCCCGAGGTCTTTGATCGCGCGCTGGTCGATTACGAGTGCACGGTCGCACGTTTTATCGAGACCGGTGACATGGATGCCGTGACCAGTCACGTCAACTACAGCGGTCGCGTGCTCAATGCCGATGAGGAGTTCGACCGCGAGGAATAGGGCCCGTGCGTGCCCCTTTGCCGAATCCTTACCGGCGGTTCTGGACAATTGGGGTACGATGAACTAACTGCATATCGGGCGAATACGAAGGGTCCCTGTCCATGAAATACACCAAGCTCGAGCGTAACTGGGTTATGTATGATGTGGGCAATTCGGCCCTCGTGCTGCTCAATACCTCGGTGGTGCCCATTTACTTTAACGCCATCAATACCGGCGCTTCTTCGGCCGACCTGGTGGTCGCCTGGGGCAATGCGCAGACGATTGCCTCGCTGGTCATCGCCATGCTCATGCCCATTCTGGGCGCGCTTGCCGACTACGCCGGCAACAAGATCAAGTTCTTCTTGGGCTTCTTCCTCACGGGCCTGGTGCTTTGCCTGGCGCAGGCTATCCCAATGTCCGCCATGGCATTTTTGACCGTGTACGTGCTGTGCACCATCGGCCTTAACTCTTCTATGACGTTCTACGACGCCATGCTGCCCGACATTACCACCGACGAGCGCATGGACGCCGTGTCCAGCTCGGGCTATGCCTGGGGCTACATCGGTTCCACCGTGCCGTTCGTCATCTGCCTGGCGCTCATCATGGGCGGCCCCGCTCTTGGCGTCCCCACCATGCTGGCAACGCGTCTGTCGTTTATCATCACTGGTGCCTGGTGGCTCATCTTTACTCTGCCGCTCATTCGCACCTATAAGCAAAAGTACGGTCGCGAGCGCGGTCCCGAGGACACCATCGGCCACATCGTGGGCGGTGTGTTCTCCGAGGTCGGACACACCATGCGCGAGATCGCCCACAACAAGACCGTGCTGGTCTACATGATCGCGTTCTTCTTCTATATCGACGGTGTGCACACGGTCATTTCCATGGCAACCAGCTACGGATCGGCCTTGGGCATCGATTCGACCCAGTTGGTCCTGGCGCTGCTCGTCACGCAGTTCGTGGCCTTTCCGTCCGCCATCATCTACGGCAAGCTCGCCGGCCGCGTGGGCACGCTCAACATGATCTTGGTGGCAGTCGCCGCCTACATGGGCATTGTGCTGTTCGCCGCGTTCTTCCTAAAGACCGCCTTTGAGTTTTGGGTGCTTGCCATTATGGTCGGCCTGTTCCAGGGCGGCGTGCAGGCGCTCAGCCGTAGCTACTTTGGCCGCATTATCCCCAAGGAAAAGTCCAACGAGTACTACGGCTTCTTTGACATCTTTGGTCGTTATGCAAGCGTTATGGGCACCTTCCTGGTGTCGGTCGTCACCTCGCTGACCGGCAACCCGTCGCTGGGCGTCCTTTCCATTGGCGTGCTGCTGGTCGTTGGCTTTATGCTGCTGGTCCGCCTGTCCCGCATGACTCGGGCGGCAGAGCATGCCGCATAGGAGCGAGCGGCTATTGTGCCTGTCCACGGTACTCTTTTGGGGTTATCCGCAATAAACATTGCGACTTGCGAGCAATGATTTGCCCAAGTGGGTATGATGGAATCAGCTAGGTCGCGGGGCGTCGCCTGTGTTTGGCGGCGTCCCGTTTTTGTGTTGCAGGGAGGGTAAGGCATGAACGCCACAGTCGTGATTCCAACGTATTGGGCGGGCGATGACGCTTGCGCAAACGCCCCTGGCACCTATGACCATTCGACGCGACTCAACGCCGACAATCCCGAACTCGACCGCTGCCTGGCCTCGCTTGAGCAGGTGCGTGACATCCCGCGCATCATCCTTTTGGTGGTCTGTCCCGTTTCTGCCACAGCCGATGTGTCGCTGCGCGTGCGCGAGATTGTCGACGCGCATCCCACGCTCAAGGTCACCGTTGTCACCAACACCCAGGCCTCGCGCATTGCAGACCGGGTTGCTCAGATCGCGCCCAAGGGTTCGGGCGAGTGCGTGAGCCTGCGAGGCTACGGTGCCATCCGCAACATGGGGCTAGCCTGTGCCGCTGTGCTGGGGCATGACGCGGTTATCTTTTTGGATGACGATGAGACTGTCATCGACGCCGACTTTATGAAGCGCGCGACCTATGCGTTGGGGCAGCAGACACGTCAGGGCTTGCCGATCTTGGTCAAGAGCGGCTATTTCTACGATCGCGACGGCTCGCCGCTGGCTCCCACGGACAAGGCGGGCATCTGCCATCGTTGGTGGACCAAGCGCATCGAGTTCAACCGTTGGATGAAAAAGGCGCTCTCGGGCACCCGCATCTCGCGCTCCAACTACGTGTGCGGCGGCCTGATGGCCCTGCACGCCCGCGCCTTTACGCGTGTAGCCTTTGACCCGTTTATCACCCGCGGCGAGGACTTGGATTACCTCTTTAACATGCGCATGTTTGGCTACGACGTGTGGTTCGATAACGAGTGGACCGTGCGTCATCTGCCTCCGGAGTCCGAAAAGCGCTCACCGCGCTTTATGCAGGATGTATACCGTTGGTACTACGAACGGGCAAAGTTGACATTCGCCGCGCATCAAAAGGAGCTCATTCCCGTTACGGCGGCATCGCTCATGCCCTACCCGGGCCCGTGGATTTCGCGCGAGCTCGACGACCGCGTGCACAAGACCGCTATGGTCCGCAGCGTGTTTACCCGCGAGCATGAGGGCTACCTGCGCATCTGGCGCCATGGTATCGACGAGGCAAAGGCCTATGCGCGCCAAAACGCTGCAAGCTACCTGCGTTTCCAGAGCTTTTGGCCCAAGATCATGGACGGGCTTTGGCGTGACGCACAACTGATCAGTATCCTGGAGGGGGCCGAATGATCGACCGCCGCGCCCAGCGCGATAGTTCAATATCAATCTTTCGCATCATTGCCGTTGCCTGCGCCATTTGCGTGCTGGTGTACTTTATTTTTGCCTTGGTGACCGGTATCGAGCCGATCGCCACGGTGATTGCCTGCGCGCTGCTGTGCATCTTTCTGTACATCTTTATCTTTTTGACGCTCAATCCCGATTCGGTGCGCTCCCAGTACACCGAGGAGACGCTCTCGGTGGCCTCGGCCATGCTTGAGGACATTAAGGGCGGTCTGACGCAGGAGTCGGCGCGTTTGGTGTGCCGGCGCATTTTGCCCGAGACGCGCGCCATGACGGTGGCCATCACCGACGAGGGCAACGTGTTGGCCTGCGCAGGCGAGTTTGAGGAAAAACTACTGCCAGATTCTCCCATCCACACGCTTGCCACACGCTACGTTATCGAACATGGCATCGTGCAGTCGTTCAACCGTATGGTGGATGTCGTGGGCTCGGATGGCTCGCACAACCAAGTCCCCGCCGGCATTATCGCCCCCATCAAGGTGGGCGATCGTACCGTCGGCACGCTCAAGTTCTACTACAAGACCCCGCGCGCCGTCGACCGTACCCAGTACGCGCTTGCCTCGGGCTTTGCCGAGATCTTGTCCACGCAGCTCGCCATCCACGAGCTCGAGGTGCAAAAGGAACTCACGGCGCGCGCCGAGGTGCGTGCGCTGCAAGCGCAGATTAACCCGCACTTCCTGTTCAACACGCTGAACACCATTGCATCGTTTACGCGCACCGACCCGCTGCGGGCCCGCGAACTGCTTCGTGAGTTCTCATCGTTCTATCGTGCCACGCTCGACAACTCGGGATCGCTTATTCCGGTCTCGCGCGAGGTTGCACAGACCAAGCGCTACCTTACCTTTGAGAAGGCCCGCTTTGGCGAGGACCGCGTGCTTGCGACGTTCGATGTGTCCGAGGACGTGGAAGATACGCTGGTGCCGGCGTTCGTGATCCAGCCGATTGTCGAGAACGCCGTACGTCATGGTATGGGCGATGACGACGCCCTGAGGATCGACGTGACCGTTCACCAAGACGGCGAGGATGCAATCTTGATTGCCGTGGCCGATAATGGCGTGGGCATGGATGAGGGTACCGCCGCCAGACTGTTTGACGAGCGTTCTGCCCGTCCCGACGCCAGCTCTCCCCAGGGTGGCGGCGCCGGTGTGGCCATGCACAATATTTCGGAGCGCATCCATCGCTTTTATGGGCCGCACTCCTATACGCGTGTCGAATCGGCGCCGGGCAAGGGCACCAAAGTGCTCCTTCATCTTGATTTGTCAGAGAGCATCTTTGACATTCAAGAGTAAAATAAAAGGCTACGGGCTCAACGTCATGCGACGGATGCCCGGCGTAGTTAGTTGACGAAAGGTTTTATCCCTATGCTGCGTGCGATGATTGTGGATGATGAGGCGCCGGCTCGCTCGGAGCTTCGCTTCCTGCTCGAGCAAACGGGCAAGATCGGCACGATCACGGAGGCGTCGAGCGTCCGCTCCGCCATCGAGATGCTTATGGAAAGTCGCGTGGATGTCGTGTTTCTCGATATCTCGATGCCCGGTGCCTCGGGCCTGCAACTTGCCGAGGCGCTGCATAAGCTCAAAAATCCGCCGGCGATCGTGTTTGTGACTGCGTATAGTGACCATGCGGTCGAGGCATTCGACGTGGATGCCGTCGATTATCTGATGAAGCCGGTCGAGGAAGCTCGCTTGGATCGCGCGATCGAGAAGGTCATGCAACGCACCAAGCCGGTTACGGACAGCAAGGTGACCATCGAGCGTATCCCGGTGGAAAAGGGCGGCCGCAAGGTGCTCATTCCCGTGGACGACATTCGCTTTATCATGGCCAAGGACGATTACTCCTGCATCTATACCGTCGATGATCGCTTTTTGTCGACGACCTCGCTGGCGCAGTTTGAGGCCAAGCTCTGCGACTTTGGCTTCTTCCGTGTTCACCGCCGCTATATCGTCAACTTGGCGTGCGTCACGGATGTCGAGACGGTGCCCTCGGGTGCCATCCAGCTGGGCATTACGGGCGTCGACGAACGCGTGCCGGTTTCGCGCCGCCGCGTCGTGCCGCTCAAGAAGGCCCTGAGTCTCTAGCACACTGGCCCCGCAGCCCTGTAGACCCATCGTCTGCGGAGCCGTGGGGCCTTTTTTGTATGTATCTGCCGAATCGTTTTTTTGCGGAAGGGATCCCATGAACAGTGCAAGCGCCAAGCGCATCGACATCATCTCGGACACCCACGGCTATTTATCGCCTGCGCTCCTGGACGAGCTTGAGGGCGCGGATCTGATTATCCACGCCGGCGACCTTACGTCAGAGATGGACTACGAGCACCTATGCACCATCGCCCCCGTGCGGGCCGTACTGGGCAACAACGATTACTACCGTGACTACGGCCCCGATGTAGACCGTCTTGCACTCTTTACCTACGAAGGCCTCAAATTCGCCGTAGCCCACTACCGCGAAGACCTTCCGGTGGGATCCGTAGACGTAGCCATCAACGGCCACACCCACGTAACCAAAGAAGCCCAAGTGGGCCGTTGCTTAGTCCTCAACCCGGGCAGCGCCAGCTACCCCAGAGGCACCCGAGGCCCCACCATGGCCAGAATGCTAGTAAAAGACGGCAAGATCATAAGTACCAAGTTTATTGACCTAGACTAACCGCAACAAAAACGGGGGATGCACAATGCGTCCCCCGTTTTTCTTTAAGCCAAAGGCCGAAGTTCAACAAGATCCATCAGACCAACCCCGCCGAAGAGCACGCGGGCTAGCCGCGCAGCGGCGCACGCCCGCAAAACTGGTTGAATAATGTGACGGCAGGGAGGGTCTCCGGGGCTGAGGGCGGGGGTTAAGTTTGTCGCGAGTTCCGCACGCAAAGGAAAGCACTTAATGTGCTTTCCGTCTTGCGCAGGACTGTAGAGCAGCAAACTTAACCCCCGCCCTCAGCCCCGGAGACCCTCCCGGATGGCCCCGAAAAATTTTTTCAAAAAAGTTGTTGCGCGCCGGACAGACTTCTGTGTATACTAATCCCCGCAGCACACGCGAGCGGAAACAAACGCGAACGTCTGCCTGGGGAGTTAGCTCAGTTTGGTTAGAGCGCCGGCCTGTCACGTCGGAGGTCGCGGGTTCGAGCCCCGTACTTCCCGCCAACGCAATTAAAGCCACGTCTTCGGACGTGGCTTTTTGCGTTTGATGCACTTTGTTTTGATAGAACGATCGCCCTGGTGCATCTTCGCCCAGAACCCCCGCGCCTTCGGGAACGCAAGTAAAATCTAATGAGTATATCTGTCTGAACAACAGCTTTGTTGCGCAACACCTGTTCTACGAGACAGGGGGTTAGGTTATACTAAATTGCACTGTGCGTCGCATCTGATGCATTTCGCTCCAAGCGCGGCACTCAGTGGATATCCGATTTACCATTTGGATGTCCTGGCGGTCATTTAGCGTCTCGACACAAGCTCGGCCCCGGAGCTCGTTCGAGCTGTTCGTATTCCTTGAAAGGGGAAAAATGGACATATCGAGGAAGACTGATTACGCCCTTCGTATGCTGGCGATGCTTGCCGAGGATCCGGAGTGCTTGCTTTCTGTTCGCACCGCTGCCGAAGAGGTCAATGTTCCGTATTCGTTTGCCCGCTCGATTCAGCACGGTTTGGTCCAGGCCGGTATTGTGGAGAGCCTGCGTGGCGTCCACGGTGGCATGCGTCTCAAGGTCAGTCCGGACGACGTCACTATCCGCCAGGTCGTCGAGGCCGTTCAGGGTCCTATGGTTATGAACGATTGCACCGCGCCCGATGGTGACTGTGCGCGCATGGGCGCGTGCTGCTATCATCCCCTGTGGGCCGGAGCTCAGGCGTTGATGCGCGACTACCTCGATTCCGTTTCGCTCGGCGACATCGTCGCTCACCGCCAGTTCCCGGCCGTCGATCCCAAGTTCGCCGACCGCGAAGCGTTTCCCGAGTACGCCACCTGCGCGTGCGCTTACCGGGAGGAATAGCGCCGCATAAGGAGCATAGCCATGATTCAGGACCCCTTTCGTTCGATGATTCGTTCGGAAGGGGTCCTGCGTTATCGCGACCTTCCGTGGCGCCGCACACGCGATCCGTACATCATTTGGCTTTCTGAGGTCATGCTGCAGCAAACACAGGTGCCGCGTGTGGAGGCGCGCATGCCGGTGTGGCTCGATCGTTTTCCGACTGTGCAGGCGCTTGCCCAGGCCGCGCCTTCCGATGTTTTGGACGCTTGGCAGGGCATGGGCTACAACCGACGCGCTCTGGCGCTTCACGGGGCCGCTCAGCGCGTTGTAGAGGACTGGGACGGGGAGTTTCCGCGTGAGACGCGTGACTTGGTCGCTCTGCCTGGTATTGGCCCGGCAACGGCGCAGGGTATCCGTTCGTTTGCGTTTGATCTTCCGGGCGTGTATTTGGAGACCAATGTGCGCACGGTCTTTTTGCATCATTTCTTTCCCGATGTGCCGGCCGTTCCCGATCGCGAACTGGTGCCGCTGATCCAAGCTGCCTGTCCGGCGGTCCCCGGTGCGGCGGCGGACGAGATCGCGCCCTTTGCCGCGCCTCAAGACGATGCCGACACGCCGCGCGCGTGGTATTACGCATTGCTGGATTACGGCGCGTATCTTAAAAAGACACTGCCCAATCCGTCCAGGCGGTCGGCGGGCTATAGTCGTCAGTCCAAGTTTGAGGGCTCGCGCCGCCAAAAGCGCGCGCATATCGTGCGTATGTTGTTGGCAGCGCGCGATGGGCAGCCGGCGGGGATTACGCTTGCTGATGCCGTGGTGGGCGTTAACGAGATGGAAGCGGCAGCCGGTCGCGGGCCGGTCGAGTGCGACTTGATCGCGGGCATTCTAGCTGACCTGGAGCGCGAGGGCTTTTGCCGAGCCGAGGACGATCGTTGGTTGAGTGTGTAGCCCGCTCAAATCTGAAGAACGGGATTGTAAGGTTTAAATTCGCGGCTTGAGGGCATCCTAAAGACAAGGTCGCTCAAAGCCTATGGGCGGCACGTGTTGAAGGGAAGTACACCTATGGATTTTGAGAATTCCCAAACCAAGAAGAACCTCGAGACCGCTTTTGCCGGTGAGTCCCAGGCACACACCAAGTATCGCTACTACGCATCTAAGGCCAAGAAGGATGGCTACGTTCAGATTTCGAATATCTTTGCCGAGACGGCGGGCAACGAGTCCGAGCACGCCAAGCTGTGGTTTAAGTATCTGCACGACGGCGCCGTTCCGGGCACTCTGGACAACCTGCGCGACGCCGCCGCGGGCGAGAACTACGAGTGGACCACGATGTACGACGAGTTCGCCAAGACCGCCGAGGAGGAGGGCTTTGCCGAGATCGCCGAGAAGTTCCGTGGTGTCGCCGCCGTCGAGAAGGCCCACGAGGAGCGCTACAACAAACTCGTCGAGCGCATCGAGTCGGGCGAGGTGTTTGAGCGTGAGGGCGTGAAGGTATGGAAGTGCCTGAACTGCGGGCACCTGCACGTTGGTGCCGAGGCGCCTGAGGTGTGCCCGGTGTGTAACCACCCGAAGGCGTACTTTGAGGAGCAGGTGGTGAACTACTAGCGCGTGGCGCTGGCATGAGCTGGGCCGGGAGGGCGGGATTACCTTCCCTCCCCGCTCACGGCTCCGCAGGGTCGCGTTGAGGGAAGGTAATCCCGCCCTCCCGGCCCGCTTTGGGTCGTCGCGTGCTCGCTACAGAAAAGCTGATTAGAAGTTTGTGTGCCGCCCCTTTTGGGGCGGCACGTTTTTGTGGGGGCCGGTTGGGGCGGTGACGTTGCTTAGAGGGTACACTGGGTAGCGTTGGCTATTCGTTTCCTCTTGTGAGGTGTTGGTAATGGGTAAGAAGCCTCGGGCTCGGGTTGCTGCGGCGGGAACTCGCAAGGATCCTGGTCGTCGGGTTGCCGAGGGTAAAAAGGCCGATCGTGCCGAGAAGGACAAGAAAGTCGGCGCGCATGCTCATCCTGAGTGGGCGCCTCATTTGAATTCGGCTAGTGAGGATTTGACTGCCAAGTTGTTTACTCTGGTCGAGGAAATTTTGGGCGTGGTGCCCCTTGTGGTTATCGGTTTATTCTTGGCTTCGAAGGACGCCACGAGTGTCGATAAACTCACCGAGGTCTTTTCGCAGGACCCCTCGATGGTGGTCTCGTTTATTTCTGCGTGCTTGCAGCCGTTTGTGGCGTACATGCTGTATATGGTCTACCGCAAATACTGCGAGGGTGATGCGGGCTTTGCCGCCGGTAACCTGATCGGTCTTTTGTGCTCCGAGATCCTACTGCTCAATATCCCGGGCGTCATCGGTATGGGCATCTTGCTGTGGCGTGTTTGGCGCAACGTCGCCCCGCACTTTGAGAGCTGGTTGTTTGAACGCCGTGCAATGGGCGTGCTGGCAGACATCGCGGGCTCGCTCGTGATTCTAGCCTTGGCGTTTATGTGCGCCACCGCCACCCGAGGTCTCGCGGGCATCTAAAGCTGCCTCCACCGACTGCGGAGCACGGGGCGGGGAAACACCTTTCCCTCTCGCTCACGGCTGCGCAGGTCGCGCGAGGTAAAGGTGTTTCCCTACCCTGTGCTCCGGCTTCGGGTCGTCGCGTGCTTGCTACTGAAAAACTGATAAGAAGTTAGCGTGCCGCCCCTTTTGGGGCGGCACGTTTTTGTATGGGGTCCCTGTCTTCACAATTTCCGTCAAGCTTTTGGTTAGATTTTGGTCAGTTGGCGTAAGGGTGGAAGGCCAAAAGATTGCTGACGAAAAAAGCTCAGAGAAAGTGCTGGTAGGGGAGTTGTTGAGCTTTTCGACAGCTTTTGAGCAAAAGAAACTTTGTGGCTATTGCCGGCGATTGCGTTGTCGCGGTCATGGCGGTGCGGGATGCTGGTCGTAAGCGTCGAATGCTCCGATTTTGGAGGCCAGCATGGATCTGTTTCTTGAGACTCCGCAGCAACAAGCTGAGCGCATGCTGCGTCAGCAGCAACGACTCATGGAGATGCAAATGCAGGGGGCGGCAGCCCAGCCCCCTGCGCAAAATGCCACGCCTGTGGTTTCGCCTGCGGGCGAATCGGCACCAGAGGCCTATTCCGTACAGCAAGATTCATATGCGCAGGAGCTCGCGTTCGACAAGCGTCGTGCGCGTCGTCGCCGCGTGGGCCAGCGCCTGCGCACCTTGACGATGATCGTGCTCATCCCGTTAGGGCTTGTGGCCATCTTTCTGGCGTCGTATGCCCTCACGTGCATCCTCAACGGCGCATCGCCCAACGAGGTGCTCCAACATCTGTCAGCCCTCGGCCAGCGCCTAGGCGACGTCATGACAACCATTCGCACCGGCTGGGAGAGCTAGCGTTTTAGCGTCCGCGGCTCTAAGAGAAATTTGTCTGCAAGGCAGTGGGTGATCCGTGCGTGTGGCGGGGTAAGATTGATCGCGGTTTTGATTGGTGCTCGATTGGGTTTGTTGGGCGGAGTTTATGTCTGCTATTGATATTGTGCTTGTTGTGATCGCCTTGGTGGCGGTGGGAGTTGCTGTGGCTTGCGCCCTCCAGCTTAAGAGCCTGCGTGCCGAGTTGCGGGAGCGTGGCGACAGTAGCACGGAAACGCTGGCAGCACTCGAGCAGGCCAACAACGCGCTCGATGCCCTGAACGCCGCGCTGGCCGAAACCCGCCGCACGGCCAATGCCATCGCGCAGCAGCAGACGACCGATGCGGCCGTGGAGCAGCAACGTTACCTGGCCATCGCACGCGAGTTCTCGCAAGCTGGTGACCGGATGGATGACCTGCGCCGCGAGACGGCCCAACAGCTCGGTGCCAACCGCGAGGGCATCGAGCGCCGCCTGGACAAGGTGCGCGAGACGGTCGATGCCCAGCTGGGTGCTATCCGCAAAGACAACAACGTGCAACTCGATCAGATGCGCGCAACGGTGGACGAGAAGCTCTCCCGCACGCTCAACGATCGCCTGTCGGCATCGTTTAAGCAGGTGAGCGACCAGCTCGAAGCCGTCTACAAGGGCCTGGGCGATATGCAATCCATCGCCACCGGCGTGGGCGATCTTAAGCGCGTACTGGGCAATGTGAAGGCGCGTGGCATTTTGGGCGAGGTGCAGCTGGGTGCAATTCTGGCGGACATCCTTACACCCGACCAGTATCTGGAAAACGTCGCCACCAAGCCCGGCGCCTCGGAGCGCGTTGAGTTTGCCGTCAAGCTGCCGGTGGACGAGGGCGACCCCGTGCTGCTGCCGATTGACTCCAAGTTTCCGGGCGACGCGTACGAGCACCTGCTCGACGCGCAGGAGTCGGGCGATGCGGAGACCGTGGCGGCTGCGCGTAAGACGCTCGACACCATGGTGAAACGCGAGGCAAAGGACATCTGCGAAAAGTACCTGAGTGTGCCGGCAACGACCAACTTTGGCATCATGTTCGTGCCGTTTGAGGGGCTGTACGCCGAGGTCGTCAGCCGACCCGGGCTCATCGAAACCCTGGGCCGCGACTATCATGTCAACGTTGCCGGTCCCAGCACTATGGCCGCCATTCTCAACAGCCTGCAGATGAGCTACCAGACGTTTAGGCTGCAAAAACGTACCGACGACGTACTGCGCGTGCTTTCCGCCGTCAAGGCCGAGCTGCCGCGCTATCAAAAGGCGCTGCGCCGCGCCCAGCAGCAGATCGAGACCGCGGGCAAAACGGTCGAGGGCATCATTACCACGCGCACCAACGTAATGGAGCGCAAGCTCAAGGACATCGACGCACTGGAAGACACCGACCAAGTCGATGAGATCTTGGGACTCACGCCCGCGGGCCTTCCCACAGACCAAGAAGACGAGGACTAATTGCAACAAGACGGCGGGGCACCGGTGCAAACGCGGGCGCCCTACCGCCTTTCGTATCGCACTTGTCTGGAGCGTGCTCCAATGTGCAACAATGGCGTTTCGCCCTATCAGATGCGAAAGGAAGCCCATGTCTCAGAGAAGCACCAGCCCGCTCAGCCGCTCCACCGTGCGCCGCACGCTGCAGCGGTTTTGGGGTGTCACGCGCACGCAGCCGCTGATTGTCTTTCTCTCGGTGTTCTCGTCGGCGGGCTACATCTTTTTGCTGACGTTTGCCAATACCTATGTGATGGCCCTCATTGTCGACCGCGTTCAAGCCGGTCCCGTGGTGGGTGACCAGGTGTTTGAGGTCTTCGGCCCCTATATCCTGGCGCTCGTACTCGTTAACCTGGTGGGTCAGATCCTCTCCAAGCTACAGGACTACACCGTCTACAAGCTCGAGATCGCAGGCAACTATCACCTGGCGCGTCTATGCTTCGACACGCTTTCCAACCAATCCATGACATTTCACACCAGCCGCTTTGGCGGATCGCTCGTGAGCCAGACGAGCCGTTTTATGAGCGGCTATACGGGGCTGGTCGACGTGACGGTGTATTCGCTTATCCCCACCATCACCTCGGTCATCTGCACGGTGGCGGCGCTCGCCCCGGTGGTGCCGACGTTTACCGTGATCCTGGTGTGCATCATGGCCGTCTACATCGCGTTTGTCTGGCTTATGTACAAGCGCATCATGCCGCTTTCGGCCGCGACGTCCGCCGCGCAGAACAAGCTCTCGGGCGTGCTCTCCGACGCGGTCACGAATATCCTGGCCGTCAAGACCTGTGGGCGCGAGGACTTTGAGCGCGATCTGTTCGACGCCGCCGATCGTGCCGCGCGCGACGCCGAAACGGTCTCGATGCACGCCATGATGCAGCGCAACTTTACGACCTCGGGTCTTATCGTCATCACCATGGCCGTGGTGAGTGTGTTCGTGGCGGGCGGCAACGCGTGGTTTGGCATCTCGGCCGGCTCGCTCGTCATGATCTTTACCTATACCTATAACCTCACCATGCGCCTGAACTACGTAAGCTCCATGATGCAGCGCATCAACCGCGCTTTGGGCGATGCGGCCGAGATGACGCGCGTGCTGGACGAGCCACGTTTGGTGGCAGACGACCCGGACGCCCCTGAGCTCAAAGTGACCGAGGGCGCGATTGATTTTGAGCACCTGAGCTTTGCGTACCGTGACGCTGCGGTGGGCGAGAGCGTGTTCGATGACCTGACGCTTCATGTGGCGGCGGGCCAGCGCGTGGGCCTGGTGGGCAAATCGGGCTCGGGTAAGACGACGCTCACCAAGCTGCTGCTGCGCCTGGACGATGTTCAGGGCGGCCGCGTGCTCGTGGACGGTCAGGATGTCTCGCGCTGCACACAGCAGAGCCTGCGCCGCCAGGTTGCTTACGTGCCGCAGGAGGCGCTGCTGTTCCACCGCTCCATTCGCGAAAACATTGCCTACGGTCGTCCCAACGCCACTGATGAGCAGATTCGCGAGGCCGCGCGCCTGGCCAACGCCCTGGAGTTTATCGACCGCTTGCCCCGTGGTTTTGACACCATGGTGGGCGAGCGCGGCGTCAAGCTCTCGGGCGGCCAGCGTCAGCGCGTGGCTATCGCCCGTGCCATCCTAACCGACGCGCCGATTCTAGTGCTCGACGAGGCGACCTCTGCCCTCGACAGCGAGTCCGAGGCGCTGGTGCAGGAGGCGCTCGAAAATCTGATGCGTGGACGCACCTCCATTGTGGTGGCGCACCGCCTGTCCACCGTGGCGGCGCTCGACCGCATTGTGGTGCTGGCCGATGGCGAGATCGTCGAGGACGGCACGCATGCGCAGCTCGTCGAGGCGGGTGGCGAGTACGCGAGCCTGTGGAGCCGTCAGACCGGCGCATTCTTGGAGGCGTAAGCGTCTCGGACGTGGGACAATTGTGCCCATAAGTTTATTGTGCCGTCGAGCCGAGGAGTCGTTATGCCACGCGAGACCAATGCCGCCAAGCGCGAGCGCGCCATCGAGGTGTGCGAGCGTCTCAACCGTCGCTATGGCCCGGTCGAGTGTTTTCTGGATCACGAGAATCCCTTCCGCCTGCTGATCGCGGTGCTGCTCTCGGCGCAAACGACCGACGCGCAGGTCAACAAGGTGACGCCGAGGCTGTTTGCCCAGTGGCCCACGCCCGAGGCCATGGCCGGGGCGAGCGTGGCTGACGTGGCAGACACCATCAAGTCACTCGGCTTCTACAAGAGCAAGGCCAAGCATGCCGTGGAGGCCGCGCAGATGATCGTCGCCGACTATGGCGGCGAGGTGCCGGCCGACATGAAGGAACTCGTGAAGCTGCCGGGCGTGGGACGCAAGACGGCGAACATCGTGCTCAACGTGGGGTATGGCATCGTGGAGGGCATTGCGGTGGACACGCACGTCAACCGCATTGCGCACCGCCTGATGCTGAGTCCCAAGATGCATGCCAAGGAGCCGCTCAAGACCGAGCAGGATCTGCTCAAGATTTTGCCGCACGAGTATTGGGAGTCGGTCAACCATCAGTGGATCACCTTCGGTCGCGAGATCTGCGACGCCCGCAAACCCAAGTGTGACGAGTGTCCGCTGGCAGATTTGTGCCCCAGCGTGCGCGTAGCGGGGTAGGGCGGAACACATCTTCGTCTGGCGTTTTTTGCGGGGCTGGGTCTGCCCTTGAGCCGGAGTCCTCTCCATGCGCTACCATGACAGACAATGTATTTGACGTACGACCCGCCGAGCTTGCCCCGGCGGGCTTTTGGCGTTGCAATGCCGGAGGAACAGCATGCTCATTCACCGTATAGCCGCGCAGCTCTACACTGCCGAGGCGCTGCAGACCGTCGAGGCCGGCCTCGATGCCGGCGAGGATGTGACGCTGGCTGTGTCGCAGTCGGGCCGCACGCTTATGGCGGCCGCCCAGTTTGCGCGCCGCCCGCGTCCCACGGTCTACATTGTGAGTGGCGAGGATGCGGCCGATCGCGCCGCGCGCAGCCTTGCCGCCTACGTGGGCCTAGCGCACGTGTGCCGTTTTCCCGAGCGCAAGGACTATCCGTGGCGCGAGCAGGCGCCCGACGATGCCGTGGTGGCGCAGCGCTGCGAGGCACTGGGACGCATCGTGCGCGGAGACAATTGCATCATGGTCGCCTCGGCTCGCGCGCTGCTGCGTTGCGTGCCGCCGGTCGAGAGCCACTATTGGGAGTCCACGACCTTTGCGGTGGGCGAGGAGATTCCCTTTGACGAGGTGCCGCAGCGCCTGGTGGGCATGGGCTACACCAATGCCGGTGCCGCCGATGCGCCCGGTCTGTTCCGCGTTCACGGCGACACCGTCGAGGTGTTTCCCGCACAAGAGAAAGCGCCCGTGCGCATTGAGTTTTTCGGCGACGAGATCGATCGCATCCGCCGCATGGTGAGCTCAACGGGGCAGACCATCGGCAACGAGGACAGTATCGAGATTTTCCCGTGCCGTGAGCTGGCGCTTACCGACGAGGCCGTCCACAACATGCATGTGGCGCTCTACCGCGCCAGCCAGGACGACAGCAAGTTGGCGGCGCTGCTCGAGATGGTGGATGCGCGCATCGTCACGCCCGAACTCGACCGCTTTTTGCCGGTGATGTACGGCCAGACCGTGAGCCCGCTGGCGCACGTGAGCGGCAAGGCGCTCGTGGTTCTGTCCGAGCCGCGCTCGCTGTTCGACGACTGTCTGCGCGCCTACGAGGATATCGAGGCCCGTGCCGGCGAGGCGGGGATTGACCGACTGGATGGCCTATATGTACGTGCTCAGCAGCTCGACTTTGGTTCCCAGCAACGCCTGAACTATGTGAGCCTCATCCGTGCCGGCGGTGCGGTGACGGCCGAGCTCAAGATTGAGCAGCCTGCCATCGCAGGCTCGGACAACCGTTTCATGACGCGCATCCAGGAGGTCGTGGGCAAGCGCTATGCCTGCGTGTTTGCCATCCCCGACCGTGGTGCGCGCGAGTCGATGGAGCTCACCTTTGGTGACGAGGGCATTACCTTTGAGGAATCGCTGACCGCGGCGCCCGAAAATGCCGGCGCTATCGGCGACCGCGTGCGCGTGGCGGCGGCGGATTCCGCCGACCGTGCCGCACGCCAGGAAGCCCGTGCTTCCATTCGCGAGCGTAAGGCAGATGCGCTCAACGCCCGCTCGCTCGAGGCGGGCGCCGCGCAGGCTGCCGCCGGCGCCGCCGTGCCCACCATCTCGCGCGGGCGTGTGACCTTTGTGGACGCGGCCCTGCCGCAGGGCGTGGTCGTGCCCGACGCCAATTTGGCCGTGTTCTCGATCGCCGACCTCAACGCCCGCATGGATGCCAACCGCGCGCGCAGCCGCCGCAAGGTTGACATTACGCAGATCACCTTCCCGTTTAAGCCGGGCGACTACGTGGTGCACGCTACCCACGGCATCGCGCTCTTTAGCGAGATCGCGCGCCAGGAAGTGGGCGGCAAGGAACGCGACTACTTTTTGCTGGAATACGCCGATGGCGACAAGCTCTACGTGCCGTTGGAGCAGGTCGACCGCATTACGCGCTACGTTGGTCCCGACGGCGATAAACCGCGTCTGACCAGACTCAACACCGCCGACTGGACGCGGGCTACCAACAAGGCGCGCAAGAATGCCAAAAAGCTGGCGTTTGACCTGGTCGACCTGTATACGCGCCGCTCGTCGATTACCGGTATCGCCTGTCCGCCCGATACGCCCGAGCAGATTGAGATGGAGGAGAGCTTCCCCTACGACGAGACGCGCGACCAGCTGGAGGCAATCGCCGACATCAAGGCCGACATGGAGGCGCCCAAGCCCATGGACCGCCTGCTGTGCGGCGACGTGGGCTTTGGCAAGACCGAGGTCGCCCTGCGCGCGGCGTTTAAGTGCGTGGACTCCGGCCGCCAGGTCATGGTGCTCTGTCCCACGACCATTCTGGCCCAACAGCACTACGAGACTTTCTTTGAGCGCTTTGCCCCGTTTGGCCTGGAGGTCGAGGTGCTCAGCCGCTTCCGTACCCCGGCGCAGCAAAAGCGTGCGCTTAAGGCGTTTGCCGAGGGCACGATTGATGTGCTCATCGGCACGCACCGTCTGCTTTCTGCCGATGTGAACCCCAAGAACCTGGGCATGGTGATCATCGACGAGGAGCAGCGCTTTGGCGTGCAACACAAGGAACAGCTCAAAAACCTGCGCGAGCAGATCGACGTGCTCACGCTTTCGGCCACGCCGATTCCGCGAACCATGCAGATGGCAACGAGCGGCGTGCGCGACATGAGCCTGATCACGACGCCGCCGACCGGGCGCCGCCCCGTAATCGTGCACGTGGGAGAGTACGACCCCGACGTGGTGAGCGCGGCGATTCGCCTGGAGGTGGGCCGCGGCGGTCAGGTGTACTACGTGTCCAACCGCGTCAAGACCATCGACGACGCCGTGGCGCGCGTGCACGAGGCCGCGCCCGAGGCGCGCGTGGGCGTGGCGCACGGCAAGATGAGCCCGCGCGAGGTCGAGGATGTGATGATCGAGTTCGCGACCAAAAAGATCGACGTGCTCATCGCCACGACCATCGTGGAGAGCGGCATCGACAACGCGACCGCCAACACGCTCATCATCGAGGACTCGCAGCGCCTGGGTCTGGCACAGCTCTACCAGCTCAAGGGCCGTGTGGGCCGCTCTGCCACGCAGGCCTACGCGTACTTTATGTTCCCGGGCGAGCTGCCGCTCACCGAGGAGGCGACGGCGCGCCTGACCGCACTTTCCGAGTTCCAGGACCTGGGCAGCGGCATGCGCATCGCCATGCGCGACCTGGAGATTCGCGGTGCCGGCTCGCTTATGGGAGCCGAGCAGCACGGCAACCTGTCGAGCGTGGGCTTTGACCTGTTTACGCAGATGCTGGGCCAGGCCGTGGCTGAGGCGCGCGGCGATGACGACGCCGGCGTGGAGGCGGCGAGCGTGGGTATTAACCTGCCGGCCGACTACTTCTTGTCCGAGGAGTACCTGCCGGCGGTGGATCAGCGCGTGCTCGTGTACCGTAAGCTCGCAGCGGCCGAGGACCTAGAGAGCATCGATGAGGTGCAGGAGGAGACCGAGGCTGCGCATGGCGAGCTGCCGCTGGCGGGACTCAACCTGTTCAATCGCGCACGAATCCGCATTCGCGGCGAGCGCCTGGGGCTCGAGAGCGTCACGCTCAGCGGCGGCCGCATCACGTTTTTGGGCGTCGACGTGCCCAAGAAGGTGGCCTTTGAACTTAAGACCCGCTATGGCGCGGTGAACTTCCCCAAGAGCCGCAAGCTGTCGGTGCCCTACAAGGCGGGCGCCGGTGCGGGCAGCGGCCTGGGTCGCGGCCTCGACGCCAACGACGGCACCGGCCCGGTGACGGCGGCGCTCATGCTGCTGCAACAGCTGGGTGCTAGTGATGATGACTAACGAGTAGGGGACGTGGCGGGACGAAGTCATCTTTGTCCCGCCATGTTGCAGGTTGATTCCAGGCCCATCGAAAGGAAAGCATGTTCGGATACATCTATAAGAAAGATGTCGCCATTATCGCGGTTGTCCTGTGTCTTTGTCTGGGCGCGGGCAGTTTCTTCGATTATCAGATCTCGAGCGCGCTGTTCAATATCGGCAGCATGTACGGTCGCTTTATCGAGGCCGCCGGCGAGCTGCCGTTCGAGCTGACGGCGAGCATCGCGGGCGTTATGCTCGTGCGCGCGGTGCGTCCCGACTCCAGGGGGAGCAAATGGCTCGCCGTGCTCGGCATCCTCGTCAACATTGGCCTGGCCGGCTACGAGATCGTTTCGTCCCTGCGGGTTGGCGGCAAACTCATCGCGGTTCAGTTGGTGCTGACGTTTGTGCTGGTCATCGCCGCTAACCTTGTCGTCTATCGCCTCACGCGCACGACCGAGCCCGACGAGCTCACGCGCTGGGCATTGATGGTGCTTGTCGTGTGGGTCGCTCAGGCCATCATCCTCAACGTGATTGTCAAGCCGCTGTGGTCGCGCCCACGCATGCGCGTGATCGAGGTGACGCAGGGACTCGAGTTTCAGCCGTGGTGGGTGATCGGCAACCCCGACAAGTGGGCCTATATTGCCGCCGGCGTGATCAAGGACGGCTTTAAGTCGTTTGCGAGCGGACACACGGCGCACGCGGCAATCGGCCTCATGCTCGCGGGGCTTCCCGCGACGGCCTTTAAGGAAAAGCCGTCGCGCCGTCGTGTGGTCTTTTGGACGGCGGCTGTGGTCGCGGCGCTCGTCGCGTTTGGCCGCATCGTGATTGGAGCACACTTTTTGAGTGACGTGAGCTGCGGTTTTGCTCTGGTATTGGCACTTGAGTGCCTTGCCGCGCGCATTGCCTATCCCAGCGGCGTACAATAGCTCCGTTTGAATCATCTGGCCGATACCCGGTAAGAGAGGATTGCCATGCTCGCGTTCAACAACGACTATTCCCACGGCGCACACCCAGCGGTGCTGCAGGCGCTCGTCGACACCAATATGGAGCCGCAGCCCGGCTACGGTACCGATGCACATACCGAGCGTGCCAAGCAACTTATTCGCGAGGCCTGCCAGGCGCCTGACGCCGACGTGTTTTTCCTGGTGGGCGGCACGCAGGCTAACGCGACGGTGATCGACATGCTGCTTGCGCCGTACGAGGGCGTCGTTGCTGCCGAGACTGGCCACGTTGCCTGCCACGAGGCGGGCGCCATCGAGTTTGGCGGCCACAAGGTGCTCACCATCCCCGGCTACGAGGGCAAGATGCACGCCGAGGACCTCGAGAACTATATCCAGGTGTTCTACGAAAACGAGAGCTACGAGCACACGGTGTTCCCGGGTGCCGTGTACGTGAGCCTATCGACCGAGTACGGCACGCTGTACTCCAAGGCCGAGCTCGCGGCGATTCACGCAGTGTGCCAGAAGCGCGAGATTCCGCTGTTTGTGGATGGCGCCCGCCTGGCCTATGCGCTGGCGGCCGATGAGTGCGACATTACCCTGCCCGAGCTGGCGCAGCTGTGCGACGTGCTCTACATCGGCGGCACCAAGTGCGGCGCGCTCTGCGGCGAGGCTGTGGTGTTCTGCGGCATGCGCGCCCCGGCGCATCCCATTCCGCGTATTAAGCAGCACGGCGCGCTGTTGGCCAAGGGCCGCCTGACGGGCGTGCAGTTTGAGGCGCTCTTTACCGACGGCCTGTATTTTGAGATTGGCCGTCAGGCGATCGAAACCGCGCAGGCGCTTCGTCGCGTGCTGCACGAGCACGGCTACCGGTTCTTCTTGGAGACGCCGACTAACCAGCAGTTCGTGATTCTGCCCAACGAGGACATGGCGCGCATTCGCGAGCATGCGGCGATCGAGTACTGGGAAAAGTACGACGAGACCCACACGGTGGTGCGCTTTTGCACCAGCTGGGCCACGACGCAGGAGGATATCGACGCGTTGGCGGCTGTCCTGTAGCCTGATGTAATGACGGGGGGCCGCCTTGCGCTGGGTTTGGCGCAAGGCGGCCTCTGTTTTTGAGGGGGAAGGGTTGTATGACCGAGATGTCCGAGCCGACGATTCGCCTGGCGACGCCCGATGATGCGCCGGCGTTGCTTGCCATCTATGAGCCGTATGTGCGCCAGACGGCGATTACCTGCGAATACGAGGTGCCGAGCGTTGAGGAGTTCGCCGG
The DNA here is from genome assembly GCA_958420205.1 of uncultured Collinsella sp. Taxonomy (GTDB): domain Bacteria; phylum Actinomycetota; class Coriobacteriia; order Coriobacteriales; family Coriobacteriaceae; genus Collinsella. The sequence continues at coordinate 127,348 of CATZIX010000007.1, forward strand.
GCGTATTGAGCGTACGCTCAAGCGCTATCCGTATTTGGTGATGGAGTTGGACGGGCGTCCGGTAGGCTATGCCTACGTGAGTCCGCTTAACAGCCGCGAGGCATACGACTGGTCGGTCGAGACGTCGATCTACCTGGCACGCGATGTGCGCCATGGCGGGCTGGGCCGCAAGCTGCACGATGCGCTCAAGCAGTGCCTGATCGCGATGGGCATCACCAATATGTGCGCGCTCATCGCCGTGCCGCACGACAAGGACGACGAGTATCTAACGCACAATAGCCAGGACTTCCATGCCCATATGGGATATCGCTTGGTGGGCGCCTTCGATCGCTGTGCCCAAAAGTTCGGCCGCTGGTACGACATGTGCTGGATGGAGTTGGTCCTGGCCGAGCGCACGCCCAACCAACCCAAACCAACCTGGTTCCCCGATCTCCTCGCCTAAAACCACCACAAAGGTGCCTGTCCCCTTTGCGGTGGTTTTGGTGTTGGTTAGCCGATGGGCTCGGTGTATTTGGCGCGGTCGGTGCGTTGGATGCGCTTGGAGACGTGGAGCGGGCGACCGTCGGTGTCGTAGACGTAGTCGGTGATTAGGATCAACGCCTGCCCGCGCTCAACGTTGAGCAAAAACGCCTCGTTTTGCGAGGCATAGCACACCTCAAAGGTCTTGTGTCCCTGTGCCGGCGCGCGATGGAACTCCTGTCGCAGCGTGGCGTAGAGCGAACCGTTGATATCGCGATCGATGAGCGTCTCGAAGCTTGGCGGCAGGTAGGTGGTCTCCAAGCACAGCGGCGCGTCGTCCAGGTAGCGCAGGCGGACAAGTTTGACGAGCTTGCTGCCCACGGCGGCGTCAAAGAACTTAGCTATGCTGCCGGCCGCCTTGGCAAAGCCCGAGTCCACGGTGCGCGTGGTGGGCTTCATGCCCTGGCCTTCGACCTGTGCCGTATAGCTCGAAAACACCAGGTTGTTCTCGTGGAGTGCCGGCGTGTCGGCCACAAAGGCACCACGTCCGCGCTCGGTGCGAACCAGGCCCTCGTCAACGAGCACCTTAAGGGCATGGCGCACGGTGCTGCGCGACAGCCCCGATTCGTCCATGAGCTCCATCTCGGACGGCAGCTTGTCTCCGCGTGCGTAGACGCCGGCGGCGATGCGGTCACGCAGCATGCCCGCCAAGCGCTCGTATTGGCTCAGTTTCTTTTTAGATGAGACGCTCATATTGCCAACCTATATCTAACTTGTATGCTTAACTAAGCAATCATGTATTCAACACAACAATAAAACCGCTGGTAACGAGTAATCGAAAACCACAGCGGCAAAATATCTAAGTCAAATATAGCATACAACTAGTCGACATAACCAAAACATGTATGTAACTTGTATGCCATCAAGAGCATCAAACGAGAAGAAAGGCTGATGCACGATGACTACTCAGGAACAGGTTAAGGATGTCGTCTCCCAGGTTTTGGCTGACAAGGCAGACAAGGGCGGCATCAAGCGCGTCGTGTGGATTGGCGCTGGCGGATCCAACGGCGGCAACTATCCTGCCCAGTACTTTATGGAGCACGAGGCCACGCAGGTCGTGAGCTCCAGCTACACCAGCAACGAGTTCGTGCACGCCACCCCGGCCTACGTCAACGAGAACACCCTGGCCGTCGTCGTGTCCATGCGCGGCACCAAGGAGACCATCGTTGCCGCCCAGGTCGCCAAGGACCACGGCGCCAGCACCATCGCCGTCTATGTTGACGAGTCCGGTCTCACCGAGGTCTGCGACTACAAGATCCAGTACGACAGCCTGGCCGTCGACGAGTCCTGCATGGGCCGCACCAACTCCGCCGTCGTGACCATGATCGCCATGGAGCTCACGCAGCAGACCGAGGGCTATGCCGAGTACGAGACCGCCATGGCCGCCTTCGACTTGGTCGACCCCATCTATCGCAAGGCCGTCGAGTACACCCGTCCGCTCGCTGCCAAGTGGGCCGAGCAGAACGCCGACAAGCCCTGCATCAACGTCATGGCCCAGGGCCCGCTCTTTGGTGCCGCCTACGTCTTTAGCATCTGCAACGTGCAGGAGATGCTGCAGATCGACTCTTGCACCATCAACACCTGCGACTTCTTCCACGGCCCCTTCGAGATCCTGGACAAGCGCACCTCGCTGTTCCAGCTCATCAGCGTCGGCCGCAGCCGCTGCAACGACGAGCGCGGCATCCGCTTCGTCAACCAGTACGGTGGCGAGCGCGTCTATCAGCTCGACGCCAAGGAGCTCGGCCTCAACGACATCAAGGACAGCGTGAGCGAGTACTTCAACCACCTGATCTTTGCCCCGATCCTCAACAACGTGTATATGCGCGCGCTCTCCGCCGTCACCCACAAGGACTACATGACGCGCCGCTACATGTGGAAGCTGGATTATTAGTTACGGCGTTTTACCAAACGCCGTAACGGCTCGACGCTGCAAACCCACCTGAGCGGCAATCTGCCTTTCAGCTTCAGCGGCATGACCAGAAGGTCAATGCCGCTTCGCTTCAAGGCACCTTGCTCGCTCAGGTGGGTTTTCGCTGGCGTTGCCAAAGCATCGGCGTCGCCTTGGCCCAGATGCGGCACTTGGAGACGTTCGGCACTTGGGGACAGTCCTAGTCATTGGGGACAGGTTACTTTGCACCAAGTTGGCGCATATGAACCTGACCCCTTTGCACCAATGGGTTGTAGCGGTAGAGCAGATTTTCCCGTCTGCCGATTTGTGTCTTGAAAAATGTATATAACGACTATAACGTAGTACGAAACATATTGGAAACAATACCGAGGAGGCTGCGTTGAAGAAAAGCAATCTGGGCTATGTGCTGGTGCTGATCGCCGCGCTTATGTGGGGCAGCATCGGAATCTTTGTAAACGGCATCTCGGCTATGGGTGTTTCGTCTCAGAGCATGGCGGCCTTTCGCCTGTTGTCGGGTGCCGTCTTAATGGCTCCGGTCTTGGCGTTCATGGGTTGCCAGGGAGGCGATCGTGAGGGAAAAGCATCGGGTCCCCTGGCACTGTTCAAGGCAAGTCCTAAAGAGCTTGTTCCCTGTGCGCTTCTTGGCATTATCGGCCTCGCCACCGCTAACACGCTTTATTACGAGTGCATGGGCGAGGTGGGCATGTCCACGGCCTCGGTGCTGCTCTACACCTCGCCGGTGTTTGGCGTCATGCTCGGCCGCGTGCTTTATCGCGAGGATGTGACTCCCAACAAGCTCGTTGCCATCGCTTTTAATATCGGTGGCTGTGTACTTGCAGTGACCAATGGCGACCTTTCCGGTTTCCATTTTTCGGTTTGGGGCGTCACGTCGGGCGTGATCGCGGGCTTTTGCGGCGCGTCGCTCGCGGTGTTTAGCCGGATAGCAACCAAGACGGTCCACCCGCTGGCTGTCACGTTTTGGGGCCTTGTTTTTGGCGGTGCGGTTATGGCGGCTATCGCGGCTCCGTGGCCAGATGTCGCCGCGGCAATGTCGCCACAGCTGCTGCTGCTGTTCTTTGGTTTTGGACTCATCCCCACAGCCGTGGCCTATGTCTTATATATGCAGGGTCTGTCCATGGGGCTCGAGACGTCGAAAGTTCCCGTCGTAATGTCATTCGAGACGGTCGTCACCGTACTGGTGGGCATTGGTGTCTACGCCGAGCCCGCCGGCGCGATTAAAGTCCTGGGCATCGTGCTGGTGCTCGCGTCCATCCTGATTATGAATACCGACTTCTCCAAGCTGCGCAACAGTGTGTTTGTCGGTCATGTCATTGAGAGCATGACCTTTAAGCCCAACGCGTGGTGGACCGAAAAATCTCAGGACATGGATCTGTTTAAGGAACGCACCGGCATTGCGCTGGAACCCACCGTACAGGAAAGCCCCTGGTACTTCGTGCGATAGGGGATTGCGTGCAGGGTCTGACCTGGGGTTATCCAGCTAGCGCCGGCCTACCTAGCCAAACGTTTCGAGTACGTTAAACCCGTCAACGGTCGATTTTCACCCGCGAACGGTCTTTATACTAATTAGCAATATAAGCAACGTATAAGACGTTATAATGACCATAACGAAAAGGAGGAGGCAAGATGAATCAGATCATTCTCGCATCTCATGGCGGCCTGGCCGCAGGCGCCAAAGACACGCTCGAGATGGTTCTCGGCGACGTGTCGAACGTCCACGTCGTGTCGCTTGCTCGTGACGACAAGGAGCCCATCACCAATAAGGTTGAGGCTATGATCGCCACGTTCAACGCGGACGACACCGTCTATGTTCTGACCGATATGCTCGGCAGCTCGGTCAACAACAACATGGTCGAGCTTTCCAAGAACGGCACGAAGTTCACGGTTGTCAGCGGTTTCAACATCCCGCTGGCGCTCACGCTCGCTATGAGCCCCGTCCCCGTCAAGGGTGCCGAGCTCGCAGCCCTCATCAACGAGGCCCGCACCGGTCTGACCAACCCCAACGCACCGGTCGAGGCTGCCGCGGCTCCCGCCAAGAAGGCCAAGGCGTCCCGTCACAGCTCCGGTCCCGCCAAGATCGTCCTCGCACGTCTTGACTACCGTCTGCTGCACGGCCAGGTCGTCTTTACCTGGACCACCAAGGTTCAGGCCGAGCGCATCATCGTCGTCGACAACGCCGCCGCCAACGATGACATCAAGAAGGGCGCTCTTAAGCTGGCCAAGCCCCAGGGCGTGCGCCTGAACGTCTTCACCGTCGAGCGTGCCCTCGCCAAGATGGACAAGCTCAACACCCTCGGCGAGCGCGTCATGTTCGTCTTTGGCAACACTGCCGAGATGCTGCAGTTCTGCCAGGGCTACAAGCTCGACGCCATCAACCTGGGCGCCACCGCCAACCACGACGGTGCCGATCAGGTCGGCGGCAAGGACAGCTCCGTCTTCCTCGACGCCAACCAGAAGGCCGACGTCAACCAACTGCTCGACATGGGCATCAAGCTCTACGTCCAGCAGACCCCTACGTATCAGAGCGTCGACATCGACGCCAAGCTGTAATCAACCAGGCTTTTGCCTGACTGAAAGGAGAAGGGTATGAATACGTTCATCAGTGCGGTGCTCGTCGGCCTCGTCGGCGTGTTCTGCATGTGGGACTCCCGCCTGCTCGGTCGTCTTAACTTCGAGCAGCCCCTCGTTGGCGCTACGCTCGTCGGTCTGCTGCTGGGCGATGTGCCCACCGGCCTTGCCGTCGGTGCCGCCGTCGAGCTCGTGTCCATGGGCCTGGTGCAGGTCGGCGCCGCCGTTCCGCCCGATATGGTCCTGGGCGGCATCGTGGCCGCTGCCTTTGCGTGCCTGACCGATGCTTCCGCCGAGACCGCCATGACGATCGCCATCCCGGTCGCCGTCCTGGGTCAGCTCCTCGGCATCGTGTTCCGTTCCATCCTCGCCGCCCTCACCCATGTGGCAGATAGCGCGATCGATAACGGAAAGTTCAAGACCGCCTACCGCATGCACATCTGCGCCGGCTCCGGTCTGTACGCCGTCATGTACTTCCTGCCGATCTTCCTCGCCGTCTTTGTTGGCACCGACCTGGTTCAGGCCATCGTCAACATGGTTCCCGAGTGGCTGTCCACTGGTCTTAACGTTTCGACCAAGATCATGACCGCCTACGGCTTGGCCCTGCTGCTCACCATGATGATCAAGAAGGGTATGACTCCGTTCCTGTTCATCGGTTTCCTGCTCGCCGCTTACCTCAACCTGTCCGTCATCGCGGTCGCTCTGATCGGTGTGTGCCTGGCTGTCGTCTTCATGGGCTTCAAGTTCAACGGTTCCCATGCAGCCGCCGGTGTCGATTCCGACTACGATCCGCTCGAAGACGACGAAGACTAAGGAGGAACACACTATGGCAACCGCAACCAAGGACGTGTCCCTGAACAAGAAGGTCAGCCAGTTCTTCTGGCGCTCCTGGGCCATCCAGGCCTCTTGGAACTACGAGCGTCAGATGAACATGGGCTTCCTCTACGGCATGGTTCCCACGCTCGATCGCCTCTATCCGGATGAGTCCGACCCCAAGCAGCTCGCTGCTAAGAAAGAGGCTTACCACCGTCACATGGCGTTCTACAACTGCACCCCGCAGACGAGCGCTTTCATTCTGGGCCTCTCCGCCTCCATGGAGGAGGAGTACGCCAAGGATCCCGAGAACTTCGATCCCGATTCGATCAACGCGGTCAAGACCTCCCTCATGGGTCCGCTTTCCGGTATCGGTGACTCCTTCTTCCAGGGCACCATCCGCGTTATCGCCTTTGGCCTGGGCGTTCAGCTGGCTCAGCAGGGCTCCATCATGGGCCCGATCCTGGCCATGCTCATCTCCATCGTCCCCTCTGTGCTGATCACTTGGTTCGCAGCCAAGATGGGCTATCAGGGCGGCCACGAGTACCTGAGCAAGCTTCAGGGCGGCGACCTCATGGAGAAGCTCATGTATGTCTGCGGCATCGTGGGTCTTATGTCCGTGGGCGGCATGATCGCTACGCTGATCGGCGCTACCACCCCGCTGCAGTTCGCTGAGGGTACCGTCGTTATCCAGGACATCCTAGACGGCATGATGCCCCAGATGATCTCCCTTGGCCTCACCGGCCTTATGTACTGGCTCATCAAGAAGAACGTCAACACCGGTTGGCTTCTCGTGATCGCCATCGTGGGCGGCATTGCCCTCTCCGCGGCCGGCATCCTGGCCTAGTCGCGACTAAGCGCCTAACCGCTTTCCCCGGGGGCCTGCCTGGCATCCCATACCCCAGGCAGGCTCCCATCCCCAAAATGTGTCAAAGGGACAGTTCCTTTGACACATCCTCAACGGGCCGGCGACTCGGTCCAAATCACGGTAACCCTGCGTGCGCCCGGCAATGTGGCGCCGCAAAAATCGAAAGGAATGTGTCAGATGTACGAGATCGACCTTAACCTCCCTAAGCAGATCGTCGCTGACGTCCTGTCCAACCACGAGATCCACAGCGTCGCCTTCGTCGGCTGCGGTGCTTCCATGTCCGACCTTTACCCCGCCAAGTACTTCCTGGCCAACAACACGGACAAGCTGAACGTTCAGATTTTCACCGCTAACGAGTTCAACTATGACACGCCTTCCTGGGTCAACGAGCACACCTTCGTGATCACCTGCTCCCTCGGTGGCTCCACGCCCGAGACCGTCGAGGCTAACAAGACCGCCAAGAAGCACAACTGCCCGGTCGTCTCCCTCACCAACAAGGCTGGCTCCGCCCTGACCGTCGACGCTGACTACGTCATCGTTCATGGCTTCCACGCCAACTTCGCTGCCAAGTGCGAGAAGCCCGGCTACGCCATCGCTCTTGCTGTCGAGATCCTTCAGCAGACCGAGGGCTATGACCACTACGAGGACATGATCACCGGCCTCACCAACGTCTTCGAGCTCTGCGAGAACGCCGCTCAGTCCTGCAAGAAACTCGCCAAGAAGTTCGCCGAGGACTTCAAGGACGACAAGATGATCTACTTCATGGCTTCCGGTGCCTCCGAGAAGATGGCTTATTCTCACGCTGCCTTCCTGTTCACCGAGATGCAGTGGATCGACGCCGCCGCCTACAACACCGGCGAGTACTTCCATGGCCCGTTCGAGGTTTCCACCGAGGGTAAGCCCTACGTCTTCTTCATGTCCGATGGCGCTACCCGTCCGATGGACGCCCGCGCCCTCACCTTCCTTAAGCGCATGGGCGCCAAGGTCGCTCTGATCGACTCCAAGGACTACGGCCTGGCTGACGCCGTGCCCGCGAGCGTCGTCACCTACTTCAACCCGCTGCTGCACCTCGCCGTTATGCGCGAGTACGGCAACCAGATCGCCGAGGCCCGTCAGCACCCGCTGACCATGCGTCGCTACATGTGGAAGCTTTCCTACTAATCACAAGTAAGTAGACCTTACGGGTTGATTGAGAGGGGATGGGGTTTGCGCCCCGTCCCCTTTTTTGCTCTGGGGAGGGCGTGTCTGTCGCGTCGCAAATCCCAGATAAAACCTACCAAAATAAACCTGTCCCTTTTTGGCAGGTGGGAGGAGATGCGTATGATTAAGGCGGTGCTGTTTGACATGGACGGCGTGCTGGTCGATACCGAGTGGTTCTACAACCGTCGCCGCGTGGCGTTTATGGAAGAGAAGGGGTTCCACTTTGACGAGATTCCCGATCTTTCGGGGTCTAACGAGCCGGCCATTTGGGAGGCGCTGGTGCCCGACGATGTTGAGCTGCGCGAGCGCCTGCGCGTGGAGTACAAGCAGGTCTACAGCCCGGACCACCCCGTTCCGTATGCCGAGCTGCTCAACGAGCAGACGGAGCCGGTGATGCGCAAGCTGCACGAGCGCGGCGTGAAGTGTGCCATCGCGAGCTCGTCCTATCGCGAGTTGATCGACGAGCTGGTGGAGATTGCCGGTATCGCCGACGTGCTGGACTACACCATCAGCGGTCACGAGTGCAGTGCGTTTAAGCCCGACCCCGAGATCTACCTGCGTGCCATGGAGGCGCTGGGGGTGGAGCCTGCCGAGTGCCTGGTTATCGAGGATTCGCCTTTGGGCATCGAGGCTGGTAAGCGCTCCGGCGCCCGCGTCCTGGCGCTGCGTCCGCACGAGGGTGTCAACCTCGATCAATCGCGAGCCGATGCCGTTATCGATAATCTGACCGACATTTTGGCCGCTTTGTAGCGTCAATCCGCCGCGAGAAGCACTGATTCACGCGTCTTTTGCTGCGGATTGGCTTAATTTGTCATCTATTTGGATCCGTTTGGCTTCGATTCGGATTAAGTGAGTAGACTTTTTGGTGCAGGACGAGCACAAAGCGCATCTGCTCTAGTAAAACCGCAGGTCACAGGGGTGGCGGTTTTGGGTGTGCTCTGCAGGTCGCGTAAAGTCTACTCACTTGTAATTTGGGCCTTTGGTCGTGGGGTTGCTGGTCCCGCTTTGGTTGTCGAGAGAGGGTGAATTGAAGCGCCCCCGCACGCTCCATGCTACAATCGCGGACATACCCCACAACTACATCTGCCTTCGAAAGGAGCCTGCGTGGCGAACGCCATCGATCAGCTCACGGACCGCGTGCTCGTGCTTGGCCGCCTTACCATCGTTCGCCGCGCCATCACCGCCGTGGCGGTCACCATTTCCGCCGTTCTCCAGACATTCCTGATCCAGGCGTTCATTCGGCCCGCCGACCTGCTTCCGAGCGGTCTTACCGGCGTCGCGGTCCTACTCGATCGCGTTACCTCGCTCGGCGGCGTTCACATCGACATCTCGCTCGGCATGCTCGCGCTCAACATCCCCGTGGCGCTCCTATGTTGGAGCGGCATCAGCAAGCGCTTTGTCATCTTCTCGATGATGCAGGTCGTGCTCTCGTCGCTGTTCCTCAACATCTTTCACTTCGCTCCGTTTTTGGGCGACAAGATCATGCTCATCATTTTTGGCGGCGTGGTCTCGGGTCTGGGTGCTGCCATCGCGCTCAAGTCCGGCGCATCCACCGGCGGCACCGACTTTATCGCGCTGTGGGTCTCCAACCACACGGGCAAGACTATCTGGGGCGTCATCTTTGGTTTTAACTGCTTTATCCTGGCGATCTTTGGCTTTATGTTTGGCTGGGACAAGGCGGCGTACTCCATCGTGTTCCAGTTTATTTCGACCAAGACCATCGACAGTTTCTATCGTCGCTACGACCGCGTGACGCTGCAGATCACGACGCGCAAGGCAAACGAGGTCATGACCGCCTATGTTGACCATTTTCAGCATGGCATTAGCTGCGCCGAGGTCATCGGCGGATACAGCCGCGAAAAGATGTACCTGCTGCATGCCGTTGTCTCGACCTACGAGAGTCAGGACATTATCAAGCTGGTGTGCGACATTGATCCCGGCGCCGTGATCAATGTGTTCCACACGCTCAACTTTGTGGGCGGCTGGTGGGGCGGTCATGTCGACGAGCCCATGCCCACGGCCGTGCCCGATCCCGACAAGCCCGCGCGCATGGCCAGCAGACAGGCGCGCCTTAGTGAGCAGGACAGCCTGCAGCAGGACGACGGCAAGTAGGGTATTGGCATTTTGCCGGTCCTGCGCAACCCATCCGAACGAGCCCCCCGAAAGCCCCGTTGCTTTCGAGAGGCTCTCGTTTGCCCAGATAAAACCTACCAAAATGAAGCTGTCGCTTTTTGGTAGGGAGGGTGTATCGTTTTATCATTATGAGGTAATATGAAACTAGACGTTATATACGTATTAGTTATTTCGATATTTCGATAAGAGTGATTAGATATGCCTGCACCCAAAAATGCACCGCTTTACCAGCAGATTTACGACGAAATCAAGGATGCGATCGAGAAAGGTGTTTATGCACCCAAGGAGCGTATTCCGTCCGAGCTTGAGCTAGCCGAGCAGTACGACGTGAGCCGCATTACGGTGCGCCGCGCCGTCGAGGAGCTGTGCTCCGATGGCTACCTGGTTAAGCAGCAGGGCCGTGGCACCTTTGTCTCCACGCCGCACATCAATCGCCAGTTTCACGCCTCGACGCTGCAGACGTTTACCGCGCTGTGTGCCGGCAACGGCATGAAGGCCGGTGCGCACGTGATCAATCGCCAGATCGTTCCGGCGCGCCAAAACGAGATGGAGTTCTTTGGCCTGCAGAAGGATGCGCTGCTGCTGCATATCAAGCGCGTGCGTACGGCCGACGGCGAGCTCATCTTTGAGGAGAACATCTTTGTGCCGTTTGATGCCTACCGTGAGCTGTTGACGGCCGATCTTGAGGACAAGTCGATTTTTGCCGAGGTCGAGCGTGTTGGCGGAACGCCGATTGTTTCGGTTGGCTACCGCACGGTCGAGGCCGTTCGTGCCAATACCGAGCAGGCGGCCGAGCTGGGCATTGCTCCGCACGATCCGCTGCTCAACCTGCGTGCCGGCTTCACGGGTCCCAATGGCGAGCCGGTCCTGATGGGTAAGCAGTACTACGTGGGATCGCGCTACGTTATGGTCATGTAGCTCTAGTTGCGCGGTTTTCCAAACCGCGCAACGGCTCGACGCTGCGCCTTTGGTTCCGCCGTTCTAACGAACGGCGGACCGGTCGACGCTGCAAACGCCCCTAAGCGGCAATCTGACGTTCAATCGTCGGTCGCGTA
>CATZIX010000008.1:0-104604 GCA_958420205.1 uncultured Collinsella sp.
TGGCGCACCATGGGCAACGACGAGCTCGGCTCCCTCAACCGCTCGCTGGGGTAGGGGCGATATAGAGGGGCCGCACCGCGCTATTTGTATCGGCGCGGGCGGGAGGACCCGGCAGGATCGGTAAGGCATAAAGCCGCCGAGCCTGCTAAAACTGTTAAACTCTGCTAAAGTTGCTAAACTTTGTTAAAGTTGTTAAAACTAGCAGAGGAGGGCAGAATGACGAAAGCTGTTAACCCCTTTAAGCCAACGGCGGGCATGAATCCGCCTGAGCTTATCGGACGGGACACTGTTTTGGATGACTTTGCCGAGGCTCTTGAGAATGGTCCTGGTGCCCCCGATCGACTCATGCGCATCTCGGGCGTCCGAGGCACAGGTAAAACGGTGCTCCTTAATGCATTGGGTGACCTTGCACGCAAAAAAGGATTCGAGGTCGTTGACGTTGCCTCCAATGCTGGTTTTTGCAATAGAATCCTCGAGGCTCTGCAGCGAAACGTTCGTCTTGAATCAATCTCGATTTCCCCATCGATTTTAGGGGTCAGCCTTGGCTCCATGGAGATGTCGAAGTCGGCCTCTCATCTGGGCGAGGCGATGTACGATGCTGCGAAGCGCGGTGGTCTGCTCATTACGCTCGACGAGATCCAGGATGCCTCAACTGAGGAAATGCGCGAGCTAGGCAATGAGATGCAGCTCTTGATCCGCCAAGGAGCGAATGTCGCTTTCGCTTTCGCCGGGCTGCCGACATCGGTAGATGGCGTGGTGGTGGATGATACGTTGACGTTCCTTCAGCGAGCCAAACATGTTGAACTTACTCGGCTTTCCGATTTTGAAGTTGGCGGATCGTTTGAGGATACGATGAGACGAGCGGGCAAGGAGCTCGACAAAGGTGCCGCTGAGCTATTAACAAAAGCTTCGGCAGGCTATCCCTTTATGGTCCAGCTGGTCGGATATTACGCTTGGCAGGTTGCTGCGCGCAGTGGGGCGGAGAGCGTGAGCGAAGAGGCGGCTCGTAAGGGTATCCAGGCGGCTCTTGATAGCTTTAATGCTATGGTGATTGCCCCAGCGCTGCGCAGGGTGTCGGAACGGCAGTTTCAGTATCTCGCGGCGATGGCTCAATGCGAGGGCGTCGATATCGCCAACGGCGATATCGCCAAGAAGATGGGTTTGATGGCGAACAAAGTTGGGTCATATCGCAAGCGTCTGATCGATGCGGGGTTGATTGAGCCCGCGGGCTATGGCTGTGTTTCGTTTGCAATTCCATACATGCGCGATTATCTGTTGGAGACCGTTCGAGAGGACTAATAAAGAATGGGCTGTCCGCGCTGTCGCTGGGGCCGTCCTTGTATCTTTGTCTCAATCTGTAACATCTGGAGGGGATTACGGCCTGAAGATGTTACAGGTTGAGATGATTGACTGAGACGTTTACTGGTAAAAGAGAGGTAAAAGAGGAAACGCCTCAAAATTCCCCTTGCCCAACTTCGGCTGTTTGGTTACTATAGAACGGCTGTTACGGAGAGCTGACCGAGAGGCCGAAGGTGCTCGCCTGCTAAGCGAGTATGCCCCAAAAGGGCATCTGGGGTTCGAATCCCCAGCTCTCCGCCAGTATGACTTTGAAGAAGGGTCCCATTTGGGGCCCTTTTTTATTATCAAGAATGGCGGCTGGAGATTAGAGTCCGAAAGGGCGTGAACATTAGGCAAACACGGGGCGCTTGAAAACGGGGAGACCCAGGCGTGCTCGTGCACCCCGGTGTGGGGTTCCGAGGGGATGGAGTAGAAATATGGTAAAGGTCGGGCTGCGTAAGCCGAATCTAAAGACATCACTCAAGGCAAGAACGACCGGCAGAGCGAAGCGCGCGGTAAAGCGGGCGATAATCCCCGGCTATGGTAAGAAGGGCATGGGGTGGATCAAAAATCCGAAGAAGGCTGCTTACAATGCCGTATACAGCAGAACGACCGTCGGAGTTGGGGATGTCGCTCGCGCCGTTGCTAAATCAGGCGCTCGGAGCTCGGCGTCAAGGACGTCCTCAATTACTGTTTCATCGCATGAAATTACACCTTTGGCGAAGCCTGAACAGAAATCTCTCACTCGAGAGATTACGTCGGTTGACAGGGCAAACAAGGCGCTTTTGCTATGCTTCCTTCTTGGGTGGTCGGGCGCTCATAGGGCGTATGCTCGGATGTGGGGTAGCTTCTTTCTATATCTCTTTACCTTTGGCCTTTTTGGATTTGGTTGGCTGTTTGATATTGTGACACTACTGATGAGACGCTCCGAGCTAAGGCGTCTCGGCGACAGTGATCCGACTCAACAGCAAGCGCCATGTTCCGTTGATTCTACATTCGATCGAAATGTCGCCGACTCCGAAAATTGGGAACAGCGTGGAGATGGGGAGGCTGCGGCTCGGCTAGAGCTTCAACGTAAAAACCGTGCCTATATGGAAGAAAACGGCATCGACGTGGAGATGTTTACCGAGGAAAAGGTTGCGGCGGACGCCTTGCGAACCATTGAGTCGGTATGCCCGTGCATGCTTAGGTTTGACCGAGGCATGAGCGAAGAGGAGCCAAGCATCAGCTTTTGCTCTCCAACAAAGACGGGGAAAATGCCCAAGAATGTCGTCGAGGCCCGTATTTACCATCAGGACGTGAAGCTATTGATGGATTCCCACGGCTTCGAATTGCCGGAGTATGGTGACAGCATCAATGTCATGATTAGTTATCTAGCTGATGGGCGCATAAATAAAGTCGATATCCATGGGTTCCATAATGGCCGTTCCGTTAGTGTCTCCATTCGCAGGCGGAGCGACGATCTTGTTATGACGAGTGCGGGCACCATCGGAGAAACGGGTGCCTGGCAATCGCTGTGTCCTGGGGCAGACCCCTCAGCTGGGGATCTTTTCAGGGCCTTGACCAAGGAGGTCGAAAGGATCTACTAGCATGCCCGGTGGACCCGTTTTCAAGGTCCGAAAAGACACAGCGAAGGTAAACGGCTAGCAATGTCGCTTTGGTGATTCTGATGCATCCCGTTTAAGAGGTATTCAAAAAGAGGCGCCCCGTTGGACGCCTCATTTGGTTCGATGTGATATCGCTCCGGCCCTACACCTCGGGCGCCTTGGCTACGGTCTCGCTCTCTGCCGTGAGCGGGCGGTTGTCGATGCGGCGGCCCAGGCGGTCGAGCTTCACAAGGAGCCACTCGATGGGATTGGGTCCCGAGCCTTCCTCGTCGGCAACCAGGTCCATGACGGCGATCTTGGTGCCGTCCTGCTTGAGCGTAACGCTGCCCACCTTGTCGCCCGCATGCACCGTGCCCGAAAGATCGTCGTAGCTAACCTTTTCGGTCACCTCGCCGGCAAGGGAAAACACGATCGCTTGCGCCGTGGGATCGGCGAGCGTGGCGTCGATTGTCTTATCCGTCCAATCTGTCTGGCTAATGCGTGCCATAAGCGGGTTGCCGTTGGCGGTCTTTTCCTGCGTGTTGGCGATTGCGACCGTCACCTTGTGACCGTAGTACCAATTGGCAAGGGTTGCGGTATCGGTAAAGCGCTGGTCGGTGGTGGTGGAGTTCAAAACGACGGTGTAGATCTCGTCGCCATCGCGGTTGTAGGCACCCGTAAAGCAATAGCCTGCATCGTCGGTGGTGCCGGTCTTGCCACCGATGTTGCCATCTTGGCCCAGCAAATAGTTATGCATGTCCATGGAATGCGAATGGTCGGTGCCGTCGGCGCCCGTGACCTCGATCCAGGAATCCTCGCTCGCTACGACCTCGCGGATCGTGTCGTTTTTCATGGCCTCCTGCATCATCAGCGCTACGTCGTGTGCGGTTGAGTGCATATCGCCAGCCCACTCATCAAAGTCCAGACCATGCGGGTTTTCAAAAAGCGTACCGGTGCAGCCGAGTTTCTTGGCACGCTCGTTCATGGCCTTCACAAATGTGGCCTCGGCGTCTTTGGTCTTAGGGTCGATCTTCTTGCCCACATATTCGGCGAGCACGATGGCGGCGTCGTTGCCCGAGGGAATCATCAGGCCGCGCAGTGCCTGCTCCACGGTAAGCTCGTCGCCTTCGAGCAAGCCGGCGGTCGAATTACCTACGGTGGCTGCGGCGTTGCTCACCGTGACCTTCTCGTCCATCTTGCAATTCTCGACGGTTAGGATTGCGGTCATGACCTTGGTGATCGAGGCAATCTTGACCTGCTCATCGGCGCCGCGCCCATAGTAGACGGTGCCGTCTTTGCCCATGACGAGGGCATTGGTCGCATCGATATCGGGCAGGTTTTCGGCCGTGATGCCGCGCGCATCGGCGGTTTTGCCGCAAACATTGTCGGTCGTGAGCACTTGGGCGCCGGCGACGGTGGGCACGCCAGCGGCAAGGGCGATAGCGCAGACAAAGCCGGCGGCAAGCTGGGCTGAGCGCTTTGCAAAAGAGGTGAGGGACTTCACGGATTTCGCTTTCGACGGGATGGTCTCTTCTGGAACTAGAGTATATCGTTTGCCGGCGTCGGCGATCATCGCGTGCGCGCGTGGCCCACATCCGCACCCGAACGGGCACAAGGGTGCTTAAGGCCGACTTAATCACCCACGCTTGTTGTGTGTGGCGTGCGTCGCCTCGGGCATAATGGAGCGCGAGAGGAGCACGCATGAACGAGCGCATTTTGGTAGTTGATGACGAGAAGGCCATCGCCGACTTGGTTGGCATCTACCTTACAAAAGAGGGCTTTGATGTCCAGATTGCCTATAGCGGGGCCGATGCTGCCAAGGCGATTTTGGAGCAGGAGTTTGATTTGGCGCTGCTGGATGTCATGCTGCCCGATATCGATGGGTTTGAGCTGCTGCGTACGATCCGTTCCAGCCATACCTATCCCGTGATCATGCTGACGGCGCGCGATGCCCAGCAAGACAAGATCGGGGGCCTTTCGCTTGGCGCGGACGATTACGTGGTTAAGCCGTTCCGTCCGCTGGAGCTCATCGCGCGTGTGCACGCTCAGCTTCGCCGCTACACCAGCTACGGTAGCCGTGCACAGGCGGCCGAATCGCCGACCATTCAGCTCGACGGCTTGGAGATCAACCGCGACGCTCGTTCCGTGACGGTGGACGGTTCACCGGTTCGCCTCACACCCACCGAGTATTCAATCTTGCTGTATCTGGTCGAGCATCGCGGCAGCGTGGTGGCCGTGGAGGACCTGTTCCGCGCGGTGTGGAACGAGGACTTTATGCCCGGCTCCAACAATACGGTGATGGTGCACATTCGCCACTTGCGCGAAAAGATCGGCGACGACGCACAAAAGCCGCGCTTTATCAAAAACGTCTGGGGCGTCGGCTACATCATCGAATAACGCTTTTCGCTTGTGAGGATCTTGATATGACAAAAGACGATAGACAAGCGTTCGAGGTGCCCGATCGACTCTTTGAATACGTGAGGTCGGTCGTCGACAATCGCGCGCTTGCAACGGTGCTGCTCTTTTTGCTGAGCCTGCTGCTGATTGGCATCGACAACATCGTCGGAATCTTGGCGGTGCTGCTTGTCGGCTTTTTGCTGATCGATCGATTTGAGATCGCGCGCCGCTGCATGGTGATTGGCGGCGCCGCGTGGGCCATGACGTTGGCGATTGGCGCCATGGCGCTCGGCGGCATCGAAGGGCCGGTGCTGTTCGATGCCGGCTTTGTATTCAACATGCTTGGCTTTGTGCTGGCGCTTGCCGTGTGCGTGCCGTTCTTGTGTGGTCGCGCCCTGTACTACCAGGGCTACGAACAGGGCGAGCAGCATGCCGATTGTGTGCTGGCCGCTCGTATTCAAGATCGCCTGATCGATCACCCCGACACCTGGGACAACATCGACGGCGACTTCTTGGAGGTCGAGGGCGCCCTTAACCGCGTGCGTGACCGTGAGCGCAAGGTGCAGCAAGCTCTGCGTGACGAGTCGCATCGCAAGGACGATCTGGTCACGTACTTGGCACATGACCTACGCACCCCGCTTGCCAGCGTGGTGGGTTATCTTTCGCTGCTGCAAGAGGCTCCTGAGCTGCCGGTTGAGCAGCGTGCGCACTTTACGGGCGTGGCTCTCGACAAGGCGCACCGGCTCGATGCGCTCATCGAAGAGTTCTTCGATATCACGCGCTTTGACTTCCACGATATCGTGCTCACGCGCGGCTATGTTGATTTGGGGTTGCTGCTGGCTCAGGTGACTGACGAGTTCTATCCCATCCTCAACGAGCAGCATAAGGAAGTCCAAGTTGATATTCGCGAGGACCTGACGGTGCTCGTGGATGGCGACAAGATGGCCCGCGTGTTCAACAACATCATGAAAAACGCCGTCGCCTATAGCTATGAGGGCTCGACTATCACGATTGAGGCCGGGCGCCAAGACGATGGCGGCGTGCGCGTGCGCTTTATCAATCAGGGCGATCCTATCCCTGCGGCTAAGCTCAAGGTGATCTTTGAGAAGTTCTATCGCTTGGATGCGGCGCGTGCGACCAATCGCGGTGGTGCCGGTCTGGGCCTTGCTATTGCCAAGGAGATCATCGCGGCACACGGCGGTACCGTTGCATGTGAATCGACGCCCGAACACACGATATTCACCATCGAGCTGCCCGCCGCATAGCCAGCGTGCCCTTACAAACACTTGACAATGCGCTCACGTGCATATGAGCCGCGATTCCTACTATCGATACTGCTGAATTGATATCGATGTGGAGGTATGCGGTATGACGGCTGCTGCGGCTGTGGAGCCCACGGAGCTTGAAGAACTCATGAAAGCGCAGGCCGAGGCCGCGCGCGAGCGCGAGGTTGGGGATGCGACTCGCCCCACGGCAGAGGATCTTGCGGCCTCGCCGACGCGCATCGATGTCGAGGGCCTCGACCTGTTCTATGGCGACCATCATGCGCTCAAGGACGTGAATATCAAGATCCGCGACAAGCAGATCACCTCGTTCATCGGGCCTTCGGGCTGCGGAAAGTCCACGTTGCTGCGCTGTTTTAACCGCATGAACGACGGCATCAAGGACTGCCGCATCGAGGGCAAGATTGTGCTCGACGGCCAAGATATCCTGGGCGACTACGACGTCTGCCGCCTTCGCCAGCGCGTGGGCATGGTGTTCCAGCGCCCTAACCCGTTTCCCATGAGCATCTACGACAACGTCGCGTACGGTCCGCGCGGCATGGGCGTGCGCGATCGCGCTGTGCTGGATGAGCTGGTCGAGGACTCCCTTCGTCGCGCTGCGCTATGGGATGAGGTCAAGGATAAGCTCAAAGAGTCGGGCCTGGGTCTTTCGGGTGGACAGCAGCAGCGCCTGTGCATCGCCCGCGCACTTGCCGTGCAGCCCGACATTCTGCTGATGGACGAGTCGACCTCGGCGCTCGACCCCGTGTCGACGCTCGTGGTGGAGCAGCTGGCCTGCGAGCTCAAGGAGGCCTGTACGCTCGTGGTCGTTACGCACAATATGCAGCAGGCGGCGCGTATCTCCGACTCGGTCGCGTTTTTCTTGCTGGGTGAGTTGGTGGAGCACGCGCCCACCGCGCAACTCTTCAAAAATCCTACCGACCCGCGTACGGCGGATTATTTGACGGGACGTTTTGGCTGATACCATCTAGTAAAGGTACCTTTAGGGTTAAGATGCGGT
The DNA here is from genome assembly GCA_958420205.1 of uncultured Collinsella sp. Lineage (GTDB taxonomy): Bacteria > Actinomycetota > Coriobacteriia > Coriobacteriales > Coriobacteriaceae > Collinsella. The sequence goes on from CATZIX010000008.1 coordinate 7,605, forward strand.
CATGCCGGCCGCAAAGGGGTTCAACATGATCTATTACGTCGAGGACGATGACAACATCAGGGATTTGACGGTCTATGCACTGCGCAAGCAGGGGATCGAGGCCGAAGGCTTTTCGTGCGACGGCGAGTTTAAGGCCGCCGTGGCGCGACGGGTACCCGATGCCGTCCTGCTCGATATCATGCTGCCCGATACCGATGGTTTGGCGATTATGCGTCGCCTGCGCGCCGACCGCCTGACGGCGACGGTGCCCATCATGATGCTTACCGCCAAGGACACCGAGCTCGATAAGGTCATGGCGCTCGATGGCGGTGCCGACGATTACCTGACTAAACCCTTCTCGCTCATGGAGCTTGCGAGCCGCTGCCGCGCACTGCTGCGTCGCGGCGGCATGGTCAAGCAGGCGAGCGATGTGCTCAGCGTGGGCGACATCGTGCTCTCGCCCAGCCATCGCGAGGTGACCGTTGCCGGCGAGCCGCTTAAGCTCACCCTGCGCGAGTTCGACCTGCTCGAGTACCTCATGCGCAAGCCCGGCGTGGTCTTTACCCGCGAGTCGTTGCTGCAGAGCGTGTGGGGCTGGGACTTCGACGGCGGTTCGCGCACCGTTGACGTGCATGTGCAGACGCTTCGCCAAAAACTGGGCGAGCATGCCGGTGCCATCGAGACCGTGCGCGGCGTGGGCTACCGCTTGGCCGAGCCTTCTGCCGGTGATGGTGCCGAAGGTGACGACACCGCGTCCACCGCATCGGAGGAGTAACCCGTGGTCTTCGCCCCCCAGGGAAAACATACGCTGTCGCACCGCGTTTTTGTGACGATCTTTGTCTGCGCCATGGCGGTTATCGTGGCGTTTACGGTGCTGGGTGCGTTCTTTGTGCAAAACACCTTGGCGGATGCCACGAGTGCCAACCTGGCGCAGGAAACCGAGCTCATTGCTGCCGCCCTCGACGAGCAGCAGGAGCCCATCCCGTTCTTGCGTAGCCTCGATCGCGAGGACTTGCGCATCACGCTGATTAACAAGGATGGATCGGTTGCCTACGACAACGAGGCGTCGCCTTCCACACTGCCCAACCATGGCGATCGCCCTGAGGTCATCGAGGCCTTTGAGAGTGGTTTGGGTTCCGCGGAGCGCGCAAGCTCTACGCTCGACGAGATTATGCTGTATCGCGCCGTCGCCCTTGATAACGGCCAGGTTGTCCGCTTGGCGCAGGCCCAGCCTGGCGTTGCGGCGATTTTGCTGTCGATGGTGGCGCCGATGCTGCTTATCGCAGCGGCGGGTGCGGTACTCTCGTTTTTTATGGCGCGCCGCGAGTCCCGTGCCATCATCGCGCCGTTGCAAGAGGTGGATTTGGACCACCCACGCCGTAGCTATGAGCATGCCTATGCCGAGATGGTCCCCATGCTTGAGCGTATCGAGTCGCAGCGCCAGGAACTCAAGCGCCAAATGGCGGTGCTAGCGGACAACGACCGTATGCGCCGCGAGTTCACGGCGAATATCACCCATGAGCTCAAGACGCCGCTTACGGCGATTTCGGGCTATGCCGAGCTCATCGCAAACGGCATGGTCGAGGGTGAGGACGACCTGCGCAACTTTGGCGGCCGCATTTATCGTGAGGCGGGCCGCTTGGCAGCGCTTGTCAACGACATCCTTACGCTGTCTAACTTGGACGAGGCCGAGCGTGCAACTGAGGGCGAGGCGGTGCCCATTGGATCCACGGAGCCTATTGAGCTCTCGCGTGCCGTCTACGCGGTTGAGCAGCGTCTTGAACAGGTCGCCCGTCAGGCGAATGTGACGATAAGTCATGAGACCAAGCCTGTGGTCATCGAGGGCGTGTCGCGCTTGATCGACGAGCTCATCTATAATCTGGCAAGCAACGCCATCCGCTACAATCGACCCGGCGGTACGGTTACGCTGCAGTGCGGTACCAACGACGAAGGCCATCCGTTCCTCGCGGTCGCCGACACGGGAATCGGTATCGCGCCTGAAGAACAGGGCAAGGTATTTGAGCGGTTCTATCGCGTGGACAAGAGTAGGTCCAAGGCACGCGGCGGAACCGGTCTGGGGCTTGCCATTGTCAAGCATGCGGCCCTGTATCATCACGCCACGCTCGATCTGTCGAGCGAGTTGGGCGTGGGAACCACCATTACGGTGACGTTTCCCATACAGCAGGACGAGCCATTCGCATAGCGATACAACATAGATATTGATGTAGACGCCGCATTTGACTTTCGGGTGCGGCGTTGTTGTGCAATTTTACGATTGCTTCCGACATTTTTACAGGAGAGCCTGTTTCTTATGTATAGAGTTTGGTCTCGGTAAAAAGATGCGATAACATACGGACAGTTTTGTCAATCCGAACTGGGGAAATGAAAGGCAAGCTGCATGACCCTTCTCGAACTGTTCCAGCTGCTCAAAAAGCACCTTCAGCTGGTCATTACCCTTCCGGTGGTCTGCGCGATCGCCATGGGCATCGTGTCCTTTGTTGCGATGGACAACACCTACACCGCGACGACGAGCATGTACATTCTCGCCAAGACCGACGATAGCGGTCAGATGAGCTACAACGATCTCTCGGCGAGCCAGATGCTTTCCAACGATATCGCCACGCTGCTGGATAGCGATAGCGTTAAGAGCGGCGCAGCCAATGAACTGGGCCTCACCGATCTGGATGACTACAAGGTGTCTGTTTCCTCCGAGACCACCACGCGTGTCATTACGCTTTCGGTTACCGGCACCGATGCCAAGGAGACGGCTAAGGTCGCAAAGGCCATAGCCAGCTCGGTGAGTACGGTCGCTCAGAACGTCGGCGCTGCCCAGAGCATCAACGTTATCGACGAGGCTAAGACCCCCGAAGCCCCCAGCGGTCCCAAGCGTATGCTGTACGTTGCTGTCGCGTTCCTCGCGGGCATCTTTATCGCAGTTGCCTATGTCGTTTTGGCAGACATGCTCAATACCCGCATCCGCGGTGCCGAAGAGGCAGAAGAGCTCCTGGGCATTCCCGTTGTTGGCCGAATTCCGGCTATGAAAGGTGGTAAATAGGCATGGCTAAGGCAAAGAACACTGACAAGCTCGTTGTACAGAATGCCGCCAAGACCCTTCTGGCCAACATCCGCTTTGCGAGCGTGGACGACCCCATTCGCACCATCACCGTTACCTCCTCGATTCCCAACGAGGGCAAGTCTACGGTTTCCATCAACCTTGCCCAGGCTATCGCCACCAGCGGCAAGAGCGTCCTGCTGGTCGAGGCTGATATGCGTCGCAGGTCCCTTGCCGATATGCTCGGTGTCCGCTCCCGCGGCGGACTCTATGCAGTCCTTTCCGAGCAGGTTTCTATTGACCAGGCGATTGTCGAGACGGGTCAGAAGAACTTCTACTTCCTCGATGCCGAGCCGCATATTCCCAATCCTGCCGACATCATCGTCTCTCACCGCTTTGCCAAGCTGGTAAAGGCACTGTCCGCCAAGTTCCAGTACGTCATCTTTGATGCTCCCCCGGTCGGCACCTTCATCGATGCTGCCGAGATCGCAAGTCTGACCGACGGTGCGCTTTTTGTCGTGCGTGAGGATTTCACCAAGCGCGAGGAGGCGCTCAACGCCATCGGTCAGCTTAAGAAGTCCGAGAAGGTCAAGCTCATCGGTACCGTTATGAACTACTGCGAGACCGAGACCAGCGAGTACTACTACTCCTACTACACCAAGGACGGTAAGAAGGTGAAGAAGGGCTCCGACGATCAGGGGACTTCCAAAAAGGGCATCTTCACCAACCGAGCAAACGTTTAGTTGATTAAGGCTGACCTATGCGTGACATTCATTGCCATATCTTGCCGGGTGTAGACGACGGCGCCGCCGATCTCGATGAGAGCTTGGCGATGCTCGAGGCTGCCAAGCGGGCCGGTGTAACCAGAATCGTTTGCACTCCTCACTGCCGTGATCCCTATTTTGATTACGACAAGATGTGGGATGCCTTTGAGCTGCTGCGTGATAACGCTGACGGTTTTCCGCTCCAGATGGGCTTCGAGGTCAACCATCGAAAGCTCGTTGAGCTTGGTATCGATGCCGCGGAGCACTTGCATTTCGATGGGACCAACGAGTTTCTGCTCGAGCTTTCGACGCATGCCGATGCGTATGCGTTTAGAGAGTACGAGAACACGATTTACGATTTGCAGTGCCGTGGTTACCAGGTGATTATCGCTCATCCTGAGCGCTATCGTGCGGTTCAAAAGGATGTAAGCGTGGCGGAGCGCCTGGTCGATATGGGCTGCAAGCTGCAGGCTTCGGCGGACTTTATTGCCGGCGGTCGCTTTGGTCGCGAGAAAAAGCCGGCACAGCGCCTGTTCGATCAGAACCTGTACAGCTTCATCGCGAGCGATGCCCATAACGTGGGTCATTACGACTGCCTGGCGAAGGCTCGCGCGAAGTTTAGTGTGCGCGGAGCTCATTTTCGCTAATATCTGTCCCTAACGTTCGCATTGAATGAAAGGGCAGCCATGGATATCCAACTTAAGACGGGATGCTTTGATGACGCGGCGTTGGTGCGCCGCGTCGTTTTTATGGACGAGCAGGGCTACGAGAATGAGTTCGACGCCATCGACGAGGATCCGAACTGCATTCATGTGACGCTCTATGTAGACGGCGAGCTTGCCGGTTGCTCGCGCGTGTTTCCCGAAGAGCTTGAGCGCGCGGCTGACGCAGAGGCTCCGGTGTCGCCGGCGTGCGACTTGGACGAAGGCGTCGCGGCGGGGGAGACCTACATTATGGGGCGCGTGGCCGTGCTGCCGAGCATGCGCCGTCGCGGTTTGGCGAGCAAGATTGTCGAGGCCAGTGATACGTGCGCGCGTGATGCCGGCGCCAAGCTCATTAAGCTGCATGCTCAGGAATACGTGCTGCCGCTCTATGCCAAGGCGGGCTACACGCAGATTGCCCCGGTGGACTACGAAGACGAGGGCCAGCCCCATGCTTGGATGGCCAAGCGCGTAGATGGCAGATAGGGACGTTCCTTTCCTGCCGGCAGTTTGGGACACTCCTTGGCAATTGGCGCATCAGAGCGCTCTGACATACAGTTTTTCGATTCCGTATGTATATATGCGCGCTAATGGGTTATAAAATCTAAGTCTGAACATAGCAGGTCTGCGATGCGGCTCGGGCGACCGGGCCGTTTTTGCGGGCGGGGGTAGCGCGAAAGGACTGCACATGCGTCAATTTAAGACCGAGAGCAAAAAACTGCTCGACCTCATGATCAACTCCATCTACACCAATAAGGAAATCTTCCTGCGCGAGCTTATCTCTAACGCGAGCGACGCCGTCGACAAGCTCAACTTTAAGAGCCTGCAGGACCCGAGCGTTAAGATCGACCAGGGCGACCTGGCCATTCGCGTCTCCTTTGATAAGGACGCCCGCACCATCACGATTTCGGATAACGGCATTGGCATGACCGCCGAGGAGCTCGAGCGCAATCTGGGCACCATCGCCCATTCCGGCTCCGAGGAGTTTAAGACCGAGAACGCCGAGCAGCAGGGTTCGGATGTCGACATCATCGGCCAGTTTGGCGTGGGCTTCTACTCGGCCTTTATGGTCGCCAGCCATGTGAAGGTCGTCAGCCGCGCCTATGGCGAGGATGTCGCCCATGTGTGGGAATCCGACGGTCTTGAGGGCTACACCATCGAGGACGGCGAGCGTGCCGAGCACGGTACCGATGTCATCCTGACGCTGCGCGAGAACGAGAAGCTCGATGCCGACGGCGAGGCCGAGACCTACGATCGCTTCCTGACCGAGTGGGGCCTCAAGAGCCTGATTCAGCAGTACAGCAACTATGTGCGTTACCCGATCCAGATGATGGTGTCCAAGAGCCGCCAGAAGCCCAAGCCCGAGGATGCTGGCGACGATTACAAGCCCGAGTACGAGGACTACCAGGAGCTCGAAACCGTCAACTCCATGACACCGATCTGGAAGAAGCGCAGCTCCGATGTCGAGCAGAAGGACTACGACGAGTTCTACAAGTCCACGTTCCACGACTTTGACGATCCGGCACGCACCATCAGCTTCCACGCCGAGGGCACGCTCGAGTACGACGCCCTGCTGTTTGTGCCGGGCCGCGCGCCGTTCGATCTGTACAGCAAGGATTACGAGAAGGGTCTGGCGCTCTACAGCTCCAATGTCCTGATCATGGAGAAGTGCGACGACCTGCTGCCCGACTACTACAACTTTGTCCGCGGCGTCGTGGATTCCGCCGACGTGTCGCTCAACATCTCGCGTGAGACGCTGCAGCAGAACCGTCAGCTCAAGGCCATCGCCAAGCGCGTGGAGAAGAAGATTACTGCCGATCTTGAGGATATGCGTGACAACGACCGCGAGGCCTACGAGAAGTTCTTTGAGAACTTTGGCCGCGGCCTTAAGTACGGCATCTACTCGAGCTATGGCATGAAGGCCGATGAGCTCGCCGACCTGTTGCTGTTCTGGTCTGCCAAGGAACAGAAGATGATTACCCTGGCCGAGTATGCCGAGGGCATGCCCGAGGATCAGAAGGCCATCTACTACGCCGCCGGCGATTCGCGCGAGCGCTTGGCCAAGATGCCCGTGGTAAAGGGCGTGCTCGACCGCGGCTATGACGTGCTGCTGCTGACGCAGGATGTGGATGAGTTCACCTTCCAGGCCATGCGTGAGTACGTTGCCGCCGATATGCCCAAGGTCTACGAGGACGATGCTGCCCGCGAGGCTGCCGAGAAGGCTGTGGCCGACGGTGCCGAGCCCGAGGTCGAGGATCGTCATCTAGAGCTCAAGAACGTTGCGACTGGCGATCTTGATCTGGCGACCGAGGACGAGAAGAAGGAGGCCGAGGACGCCACCAAGGAAAACGAGGACCTCTTCAGCGCTATGAAGGAGGCGCTCGGTGACAAGGTCGAGAAAGTTGCCGTCTCCGCGCGCCTGACCGATGCCCCCGCTTGCATCACCACCGAGGGCCCGCTTTCGCTCGAGATGGAGAAGGTGCTCCAGAAGGGTCCCGAGGGCGCGCCCGACGGTATGCCCAAGAGCCAGCGCGTGCTCGAGCTCAACGCCAAGCACCCGGTCTTCGACAAGCTTGTCGCTGCCCAGAAGGCAGGCGACGCCGACAAGATCAAGCAGTACTCCGGTCTGCTCTATGACCAGGCTCTGCTGGTCGAGGGCATCCTCCCCGAGGACCCCGTTGCCTTCGCGGCGGCCATTTGCGAACTTATGTAATTAGGTAGTTACGCGGTTTTACCAAACCGCGTAACCGGCCGACGCTGCCCTCAGTTCCGCCGTTCTAACGAACGGCGGACCAGTCGACGCTGCGCGGGCGCCAGAGCGACAACTTGTCATTCAAAGAGGACGGCATGACCAGAAGGTCTATGCCGTCCTCTTTTCATGCCAATTTGTTCGCTCTGGCGCCCGCTCGCTGGCATTGCCAAAACATCGACGTTGCCGTGGTCCTAAGTAGTCGTTGGGGACGTTCTTGTTTGACTAGTCATTTAAGAACGTCCCCGATGACTATTTGAATTGCTAATTTGTGCGGGTTGTGGTTTTGTGACCTGCTGAAATTTAGGATACTGTACATCTGTACGTTAACTCATCTTCGTAGTATATTGCTACCCGCAAAACTCAACACCATTGTGCTTTGAGACGTTAAAGCGCCTACTACAATGGTTGTCGATAGTACGATTCGATTTAACGACAGGATGGATGGTCCAAGCGTGAGTCTCGGCAGCAAACTATCCAATGCAAAGGTGTCCTTTGCGATATTTAAGCGCGACATTAAGCGACTGCTTGTGAACCCCGTCGCCCTGGTGGTTACCCTAGGCGTGTGCGTTATTCCCTCGCTGTATGCCTGGTATAACATCGTGGCAAACTGGGATCCGTATGGAAACACCCAAGGCATCAAGATTGCTATCGCCAACAACGATCGAGGCACCCAAAACGATTTGGTGGGTGAGCTCAACGCTGGCGACAAAGTGGTCGACCAGCTCAAGGAGAATCATCAGTTGGGCTGGACGTTCGTCGACTCGACGGCCGATGCCAAGGAGGGCGTCGAGAGCGGCGAGTACTATGCCGCTATCGTGATTCCCAAGAACTTCTCGGATAACCTGGTTTCGATGCTCGACGGCAACTACCATCAGCCCAAGCTCACGTACTACGTCAATGAGAAGAAGAGCGCCATTGCGCCCAAGGTTACCGATACCGGTGCAAACACCATCGAGGAGCAGATCAACTCGGAATTTGTCTCTACGGTAGGCAAGACTGTTGCCGGTATCGCCAAGGATGCCGGTGTCGATTTAAAGGACAAGGCAACCCAGACTCAGGACTCGCTGGCAAGTTCGGTGTCCGAGGCGTCCGACACCTTGGGCGAGGTGCGCGATTCGATTGGCGATATGAATGCCGCCATCGATAAGACGAGTGGCGCTATCGCCTCGGCTGATGCGGCACTTGCCGGCTTGCAAGGCCAGGCACCGTCGCTGACGCAGGCGATCTCCCAGAGCAACGACCTGCTGAGCGAAGCTCGCACCACGGCGGGCAACTCCATCACCTCGCTCTCCAAGGCGCTCTCGGAAGGCAGCCTTGCGCTCACCAAGACGTCGGCCTCTGCGAACGCTGCCATCGGCAAGCTGACGGGCGCGGTCACATCTACGACCACCCGTATCGACAACTCGCTCGAGTCTCTTCAAGCGACGATCGACCACAATAAGGCCGTTATCGGGCACTTGGAGATTCTCGCCAATGACACGTCGACAGGTTCCGAGGAAATTGACGCGCGCATTGTATCGACCATCGATTTGCTTCGAGAGCAGAATGAAAAGCTTCAGAGCATCAAGGACGGTCTGTCCGCGCAGTCGAGCGCCATGGCGAATGACGCAGCGGCTGTTTCGGGTGCCAGTGACGCTATCAATAACGCAATTCATACCGGTGCGACCAACCTTGGCCAAGCCCAGACGGACTTGGGCCAAAACGCGCTGCCGAAGGCCTCGAGCGCGCTCGACTCTTTTGCTGCCGTTTCGGGCGACCTGACCGGTATCGTCTCGGGTATGACACCTACACTTGCAAATGCGCGCGGCACGTTGGCGCAGCTTAGCGCTACGCTCGGCCAGGCCAAGACCACGCTGTCCCAGACCGATTCCTCGCTTGCCAAGGTCCAGGACAAGCTTGCAACCGCCGCCAATGACATCGCGGCGCTGCAGACCTCCGAGTCCATGGGCGAGCTGGCCGATCTGATGGGCGTCGATGTCAATGACGTGGCAGATTTCATGGCGTCTCCGGTTGAGTTGACGTCCAAGTCAATCTATCCGGTCAAGAGCTTTGGCTCGGGCATCGCTCCCTTCTACACCAATCTGGCGCTTTGGGTGGGCGGCTATGTGCTCATCGCCATTTACAAGCTCGAGGTCGACCGTGAAGGTGTTGGCAGCTTTACGGCGCGCCAAGGCTACTTTGGCCGCTGGTTGCTCATGGTGATCCTGGGCGCGTTGCAGGCCATCATCGTTACGGTAGGCGATCTGGTGATTGGCGTGCAGTGCGTCAGCCCGCTGCTGTTCGTGCTGGGCGGCATCGCCATTTCGTTCACCTACGTCAATATCATCTATGCGCTGTCCACCACGTTTAAGCATATCGGCAAGGCTATCGGCGTCATTCTCGTCATCGTGCAGATCCCGGGTTCGTCGGGCATGTACCCCATCGAGATGATGCCCGGCTTCTTCCAGTGGCTGCACCCGCTGCTGCCCTTTACCTACGGCATCAATCTGCTGCGCGAGACGGTCGGCGGCATGTATTCGTTCAACTACCTGTTTAACCTGTGCATTCTGGGCGTGTTCTTGATCGTGGCGCTCTTTATCGGCCTGCAGCTGCGTCCGCTGCTGCTCAACCTTAACCTGCTCTTTGATAAACAGCTCTCCACGACCGGTATGATGATTTGCGAGTCCAACGACCTGCCGCGCCAGCGCTACTCGCTGCGCACGGCCATGCGCGTCATGCTCGATTCCGATTCGTACCGTCGCGAACTGCTCGATCATGCGGTCGCCTTTGAACATCGCTACCCGTACTACATCAAGGGCGGTTTTGCCGCCGTGGTGGGCGTTCAGGTCCTGCTCTTTGTCCTGTCGACGGTTCTCGATATCGACAATAACGGCAAGATCATCCTGCTTGTCATTTGGATCATCTCGGTTATTGCCATCTGCGGCTGGCTTATCAATATCGAATATATCCGAGCGAGCCTCAATACCCAGATGCGCATCTCGGCGCTTTCGGATGAGGACCTGCGTCGCGAGATGCGCGAACACACGGCCGCCATTCCTGCCGCCCGCCACATGTTTGGCCTCAACGCCAGCGAGCGTGGTGCCAAGGGCGGCGATCAGTCCACGGGCCGCTTGCCGCATATCGGCTCGCACCATAAATCTCAGGGCAGCGACAGCACAGCCACAAATGATGGAGATACCACCGCGCTTGGCAAGCACTCCAAAGGAGGTGAGGCATAAATGAAGAACATCCTGCATCTGTTTAAGCGCGATGTCCAAAACGTGTCTCGCTCCGTGATCGGCTTGGTTGTCGTGATGGGCCTCATTATCGTACCGTGTCTGTACGCGTGGTTTAACATCGCCGGCAGCTGGGATCCGTACGGCAACACCGGCAATCTTAAGATCGCCGTGGTCAACACCGATGAGGGTTACGAGAGCGATTTGATCCCCGTCGAGGTTAACGTGGGCGAAAACGTGACCGCCACCCTACGCGGCAACGAGAGCTTCGATTGGGTTGTGCTCAACAATCGCGAAAAGGCTATCGAGGGCGTTAAGTCGGGCGCGTACTATGCGGCCGTCGTAATCCCCAAGAGCTTTAGCTCCGACATGATGACGCTCTTCTCGACCGACGTGAAACACGCCGATATCGAGTTCTATGAGAACCAGAAGGCCAACGCCATCGCCCAGATCGTGACCGAAAAGGGCTCGAGTGCCGTCCAGAGCCAGGTTAACAAAACTTTTACCGAGACCATTACGACGATCGGTCTTAAGACGGTGTCCAGCCTGCTCGATTACATGAGCACCGACCAGGTGGGTAACTTTATCGCCAACCTGTCCTCGACGCTCGGCGATTCGATTGAGGACCTGCGAGACGTTCGGGCAAATGCTTCGTCGCTGGCGGGCATTTTGAGCTCCACGTCCGATTCGCTGACGTCGGCGAGTGGCATGCTCAAGCAGACGGGCACGGTCGATGAGTCAACGAAGCAGCTGATGGAGCATGTCAAGAGCGGTATTAGCGATTCCAAGGAAGCGCTGAAGGACGCCAACGACGCCATCAATGCCGCGATTGACGGAAGCGCGGGCTCGTTTGACAACGTGTCCGCCGAGCTTGCGAAGGCATTTGATGCCGCGAATCAACATGTCGACCTTACAGTGTCCCAGCTCAACGATGCCGCGGCGGCGCTCAACACGCGTGCCGACGATATCGACGCCACGGCCGACCAGCTCCGCAGCTTTGCCGATCAGGTGACTGACGAAAAACTCCAGGACAGCCTCAAGTCTGTGGCAACATCGCTGAGCAGGATTGCTGTGGAGTATCGCAACAACGCCAAGGACTTGACGGCCACCGCGAAGTCTCTCTCTGACAGCATGGCAGAGGTTAATAAGTCGCGTGCCGAGGTCGATCAGGCAATCGCGGATGCCAAGGCTGGTATCTCGGGCGCCAAGACTGACTACGACTCTACGTTTTCGGCCAAGGCAAAGGAGCTCAAGAAGACCATCTCGGGCGTTTTGGATTCGCTGAACGGTATTTCGAACGATCTGGATAGTGCTGTTGCTGGCCTGACCGACGCATCCGGTTCGCTGGCAAAGGGCCTCTCCAAGGCTGCAAAGCTGGTCAACAAGGCTTCTGATCAGCTGGGCGAGGCGTCGGACAAGATCAGTGCGTTTAAGGACGAGCTCGACGGCGCCTTGATGTCGGATGACCTCGCTACGATCAAGATGATGATCGGCAATGATCCCGAGGGTCTGGCCGTGTCGCTTTCCGGTCCCGTCGCGCTCGATCGCAAGCCGGTCTATCCGATCCGCAACTACGGTTCGGCCATGGCACCGTTCTACACGATTCTGTCGCTCTGGGTGGGCTCGATTGTGCTGGCGGCCATGATGAAGGTCTCGGTTGACGATGAGCTTATCAACGAGCTCATCCCCGTGCGCCTGCACGAGATCTACCTGGGCCGCTACCTGTTCTTTGGCGGTCTGGCCCTGCTGCAGGCAACGCTCGTGTGTGCGGGCGACATCCTGTTCTTTGGCATCCAGTGCGACGACCCGCTGCAGTTTGTGCTGGCGGGCTGGGTCGCGAGTCTCGTGTTCTCCAATATCGTCTACACGCTTACGGTTTCGTTTGGCGATATCGGCAAGGCGCTCGCCGTCGTGCTGCTGGTCATGCAGGTCGGCGGTTCGGGCGGCACGTTCCCCATCGAGATGACCGGCCCCGTGTTCCAGGCGATCTATCCGTTCCTGCCGTTCACCCACGGCATCAACGCCATGCATGCCGCCATGGCCGGTGCGTACCACATGGAGTACTGGATTGAGCTAGGCATTCTGGCGAGCTATCTGATTCCGTCGCTGGCACTGGGCGTCGTCTTCCGCCGCCCGGTCATCAAAGCCAACGACTGGATCATCGAAAAACTGGAGTCAACCAAATTGATTTAGTTCAGCAACGTAAACGCCGTCGGAACATCGAGATCTTCCAACCCGATGCTTTAGCGTAGTGAATTGCACGGGCTGCTTGGTTGTTGCTACAGTAGCGGGGCGTGCCGGGGGTCCGGTGCGCCCTGCTTTTATTTGACCATGAGGCGGCACGCAGCCATGCGCGTGCGGACACCACGCCCAGATTGAGCGCGAGGATGCCCTATGGCCCAGCATGCCACTGACAATATCGAAATGATGCCCGATAGCCCTGTTGCTCGCGAGGACCTGGGCGCGGGCGGCACCTCCCGCGGCGCCGGCGCTCGCTCGCCGCTGTTCTGGAAAGTCCTGCTGCTTTCGGTGGCAGTCGTCTGGGGCTACTCCTTTACGACCATGAAGGACGCGCTCGACACCATTCCGGTGTTCGAACTGCTCTACGTGCGCTTTCTGCCTGCGGCGTTGGTCATGTTTTTCATCTTCCACAAGCGCATCATCGCGCACCTCAACGCCCGCAACCTTATCGTCGGACTTGGCATGGGCGCACTTATGTGGGCCGCCTACGCCCTGCAGACAGTCGGTCTGGCGCACACCACGGCGGGCAAGAATGCTTTTTTGACGGGCACGTATTGCATCGTTGTGCCGTTCGCGAGCTATTTTCTGAGCGGCGAAAAACTCACCCGCTATAACCTGGGCGCGGCGCTGCTGTGCTTGGCGGGCATTGGCTTGGTGGCGCTCGATAGCGTTGAATTCAACATCGGTGATGTCATTACGCTGGCGGGTGCGGTCTTTTTCGCCATCCAGATGGCGGTGACTGCCAAGTACGGTCGCAAAATGGACATCAACGTCATCACGTTTTGGATGTTTGTGGGCAACGGCGTGCTGAGCCTGGCAACGTCGCTGCTATTCGAGACCCAAGCGCCTCTGTCCGTGTGGACGCCGAGCTTTATCAGCGCGATGGCGTTTCTCTCGGTTGGTTGCACATGCGCGGCTCTGCTCATCCAAAACGTCGGCTTGGCGCATGTCTCGGCCTCGACGGGCTCACTGCTCCTTTCGATGGAGTCGCCTTCGGGCGTGCTGTTCTCGGTGCTGCTGATGGGGGAGGCGCTCACCTCGCGCCTGCTCGCCGGCTTCGCGCTCATCTTTCTTTCGATTATCTTGAGCGAGACGCATTTCGATTTCTTGCGCCGAAAATCACACCCGCAATTGTAAACAACTTGTTGCGCCGCCCTCCCAGGGCGGTATTTTTATGTCATGCCCTTACAGTTGTACCTTGCACTTTACGCTATCAAAGTGCGTGCTGCAAAAACGTTACTGGAGGGCTTCTATGGCATCAGCTCTGTCCGATTTTCAACCGCAACCAGCGCCCCAGGCCACCGCGGCGGCGCAGGCCGCTATCGGTGACGGTCTTGTCGCAGAAGCTCAGGCTTTTGCAGACGAGCTCGCTGCATGGCGACACGATCTACACCAGATGCCCGAGCTGGGCAATAGCCTCCCGCAGACCTCTGCGTATATTCAAGCGCGCCTGACCGAGATGGATATCCCATTTGCCACGCTCGTCGATGGTTCCTGTGTTGTGGGCCTTGTCGGCGCCGGTGCCGCCGCGGCCCAGGGCAATGGTGTCTGCACGGACGAACAGGCCGGTACGGTCGTTATGCTGCGTGGCGACATGGATGCCCTGCCCGTTGCCGAAGAGTCAGGCGAGCCTTTCGCCTCTACGAACGGCTGCATGCATGCTTGCGGTCACGATATGCACGCGACGGCCCTGCTTGGTGCGGCGCGCCTGCTCAAGGCCCGCGAGGCCGAGCTTGTGGAGGCCAACGCTACCGTCAAGTTGCTGTTCCAGCCGGGCGAGGAGACCTTTGAGGGAGCACGCGCTGCCATCGCCGACGGCTTGCTCGAGAACCCGCGCCCTCAGGCGGCCTTTGCCATGCATGTCAACAGCCAGTCGCCGCTTGGCCTGGTGCTCTACGGCAGCCCGGCGCTCTCGGGTGTGTACGGTTTCCGCATCACGCTCCAGGGCAAGGGCGGCCACGGTTCCAGCCCCGAGATCTGCATCGACCCCATCACGGCCGGCGTCCACGTGCACCTGGCGCTCCAGGAGCTTATCTCCCGCGAGGTGCCGGCGGCCAAGGAAGTCGCACTTACCGTTGGTAAGTTCGCCGGCGGCTTGGCGGCCAACGTCATCCCCGACACCTGCGTGCTCGAGGGAACGCTGCGCGGCTTTGATGTTGAGCTCATGGCTCACCTAAAGACCCGCATCGCGGAGGTCGTTAACGGCGTTGCTACGACCTATCGTACGCCGGCGACCATCGAGACGCTTTCGGATGTTCCGCCGCTTGTACTCGACAGCGATATGACTCAGGCGTCGCTTGGCTACGTGGGCGCAGTGCTGCCCAAGACGGCTTTCTTGCCGCTTTTCCATGCCATGGCGAGTGAGGACTTCGCGCTTATCTCGAGCAAGATCCCAAGTGCGTACTTTACTGTGGGCGCGGCCGTAACCGACACGGACGAACACTTTGCCCAGCACCATCCCAAGGCACGTTTTAACGATGCCGAGCTGCCGCTCGGTGCCGCGGCCTATACCGCCGTCGCTTTGGGCTATATCGCCGACCACCGGTAGCACCCAACCTTGCCTTTCAAGCCTGCGGGCATGGCCGTAAGGCCTATGCCCTTGTCTTTCAAGGCAATCTTGGGCACTACCGGCGCCCGGCGCAGGCTATTCGTTTGTCTAAAAGGAGCAGTATGCCCCAGCAGCGTAAGTTCTTCCCCGGCTGGCTCGTGGTGGCCTCCGGCTTCGTGATCATGGCCACGTGCTACACGATTTTCGTCAACTGCATGAGCCTATTCCAGCCGCTGATCGTCAGCGACCTGGGCATTTCCCTTGCGCAGTACAACATCTCCAATGCCATCTCCACCGTAGTGAGCGTCGTGGGTTCGCTCGTTATCGGCCATGTTGCCGATAAGGTGAGTGGCCGCGTATTGGGCTCGCTCACCGTTATCGCTACCTCGGCGGTGCTTGCCGGCATGAGCTTTGTCGGTGAGCTGTGGCAGGTCTACGTGCTCTTTGCCGTCTCGGGCTCCTTTGCGAGCACCTGGATCGTGTGCCTGGCGTGCTCCGTGGTCATGCTCGTGTTCCTGCTGGCATCCGAGCCCATCGCCGCCAAGCTGCGCGCGAGCGTGGCGGGGGAGTAGGTAGGCCAAAGCGCATCGCCGCTTGTCCGCTTCGTCCGCGGCGGCGCGTCTGGCCGAACGAGTCCCCATACCCTCGTTCGGTCAGGCGCGCCGCCGCGTTGCTGCTTTGTGCCGTATAATGTCCACTACCTATGACGCGATACAAAAGAAAGGTGTTTGCCCATGCAGGCACAGAAGGCGGAGGGAACCCGCGACCTTATCGGCGCCGAGATGCGCGCCTGGCAAAAGATGCAGCAGATTGCGGCCGGCGTGTTCGAGCCGTTTGGTTTTAAACCCATCGAGACGCCCGCGATCGAGCAGGTTGACGTGTTTGTCCACGGTATCGGCCAGTCGACCGACGTCGTGCGCAAGGAAATGTTCCGCGTGTTCAGCGGTGCCAACCTGGAGCGCGTCTTTACCGAGGGCACCGACACCAAACTCAAGCCCAAGCAGCGCCTGGCACTTCGCCCCGAGGGCACGGCCGGCGTGGTGCGCGCCGTCGTCGAGAACAATCTGGTGCCCCAGGGCTCCACGCCGTTTAAGGCTTACTACGCCGAGGCCATGTTCCGCGGCGAGCGTCCCCAGAAGGGCCGCCTGCGCCAGTTCCACCAGGTGGGCATCGAGTGGCTCGGCGCTCCCGATCCGGCGGCAGACGCCGAGTGCATCATCATGCTCATGGAGTTCTACAAGCGCCTGGGCTTCGATCTTTCCAAGCTTCGTCTGCTCATCAACTCGATGGGTGACGCCCAGTGCCGTCCGGCTTATCGCGAGCAGGTTAAGCAGTTCATCCTCGATCACGCCGACGAGATGTGCGATGAGTGCCGCGAGCGCGCCGAGCTCAACCCGCTGCGTGCCTTCGACTGCAAGAACGACCACTGCCGCGAGATCATGGCCGAGGCTCCGCTGATGGGTGACAACCTGTGCGATGAGTGCCGCGAGCACTACGAGCAGGTCAAGCGCTATCTGGATGCCGCCGGTATCGAGTATGTCGAGGATCCCACCTTGGTGCGCGGCCTGGACTACTACACCCGTACTGTCTTTGAGGTCGAGGCCCCTGGCGCCGGCGTCGGCTCCATCGGCGGCGGCGGCCGCTACGATGGCCTGGTCGAGCTCGAGGGTGGCAAGCCCACGGCGGGCGTCGGCTTTGCTGTCGGTTTTGAGCGCGCCCTGCTGGCCCTGCAGGCCTTTGGCAGCGATTTGGGTGCCGATGAGGCCCCGTGCGTCTATGTCGCCAACGCCGGCAAGGAGCTGCGTCAGAACGTCTTTGCCATTACGCAGGAGCTTCGCGCCGCAGGTATCGTGACCGAGGCCGACTATCAGGGTCGTTCGCTCAAGGCCCAGTTTAAGCAAGCCGATAAGGTAGGCGCTAAGCTCATCTTGGTCCTGGGTGGCGACGAGCTTGCCGCCGGCAAGGTCAAAGTGCGCGACATGCAGAGCCATGACGAGGTGCTCGCCGATCTGGACAACGTCGTCGAGGCGGTTCGCGAGCGCCTGTAGCGCATCTTTTTGAGCTTCGGGCCTGCTAACGTGCCCTGCTCATGGAGAGCGATTGTTACGGGGGTGTTTCGCTTTTATGCGGAATGCCCCCGTTTACGTATGCCGCCCACCGAGAAATACGACCATTTAGGGCAAAAACCTTTGCAATGCAGAAAATACTTTTGTGTGGTAAAGCGCAATCAGTGTCGAAAGTATTTCTCAAGCGCCTATAATGAATACCGCATGTTACGTGCATAGAAGGAGGAATGGGAGGAAACGTGGCTGAGAACCTAAGCAACCAGTCTGTACCCGAAGCCGCGGCGCGCGTCGCTGCCGTGGTCAACCGCCTCGTTAACCGAATCGGCTCGAATGCCGAGTCCAGGGAGCGTCTCGCCGAGATCGAGATCCCCGAGGAGCTGCGCGACAATCTGGCGCTGTTCTTGCGCCTGGAGCGCCGTGTGCTTAGCGAGTATGATCCCGAGATCGCGGACCTGTTCGACAAGATTTTGACAGCCGAGATTGTGGTCAATGCCGGCAACCCCGGTACCTGCGCTGCCGACGAAGCCGTCGACGAGCAGGGCGTGCCCACCGCCGACGAGCCCACTGCCGTGGCATTTCGTGAGGTCGTCGATTTGATCGACAGCCTGCCGCTCGATAAGCAGCAGGTCATCGTTCGCGCCTTTACGAGCTTTTTCCATCTGGCAAACCTGTCGGAGGAGAACTACCGTGTGGCGCAGCTGCGCGAGCGCGAGGCCGGTGCGTCGACCGATACCGAGGTCGATCCTGCCAACGAGCTTACCGTTGCCTATCACCAGCTGGTGAATGAGCTGGGTGTCGAGGGTGCCAACGAGCTGCTCGACAAGCTCGAGTTCCACCCTGTCTTTACCGCACATCCCACCGAGGCCCGTCGTAAGGCCGTCGAGGGCAAGATCCGCCGTATCTCCAACCTGCTGGAGGAGCGTCCGCGTCTGGGCGGCTCCGACCTGGTGGAGAACGAGCGCCATATGCTGCAGGAGATCGACGCCCTGGTGCGTACGAGTCCCATCGCGCTCAAGAAGCCCACGCCGGTCGAGGAAGCCGATACCATCATCGACATCTTCGATAACACGCTGTTCGACGTTATCCCCGTTATCTATCGTCGTTTTGACGATTGGGTGCTGGGCGACAAGGCCGGTACTGTGCCGCCGCTGTGCCCGGCGTTCTTCCATCCCGGCAGCTGGATCGGTTCCGACCGCGACGGTAACCCCAACGTCACCGCCAAGGTGAGCCGTGAGGTCGCCGCCAAGTACTTTACGCACATGGTGCTCAAGCTCGAGGACAAGTGCCGCCACATCGGCCGCAACCTCACGCTCGAGGCTACCTACAGCAAGCCGTCGGCCGAGCTCATTAACCTGTGGAACCATCAGGTCGAGATGAGCCCTCGTTACACGGCCCGCGCCGAGCTGATCTCCGAGCACGAGCCGCATCGCGCCGTCATGCTCGTCATGGCCGACCGCCTGAACGCCACCGTCCGTCGTATCACCGACACCATGTACCACAGCGCCGACGAGTTCCTGGATGACCTGCGCGTCGTCCAGCGTTCGCTGGCCGCCTGCGGTGCCGTCCGTGCTGCCTACGGCCCGGTCCAAACCATCATCTGGCAGGTCGAGTCCTTCGGCTTCCATATGGTCGAGATGGAGTTCCGTCAGCACTCCGTGGTGCATGCCCGCGCCCTTAAGGATATCCACGAGAACGGTATCCATGGCGACCTGCAGCCCATGACGCGCGAGGTCATCGATACCTTCCGCGCTATCGGCTCCATCCAAAAGCGCTACGGCAAGAAGATGGCGCACCGCTACATCATCTCGTTTACCAAGAGCGCTCAGCATGTGGCCGACGTCTTTGAGCTGGCGCACCTGTCCTTTGCACACGAGGAGGATGTCCCCGAGCTCGACGTGATCCCGTTGTTCGAGCAGCTCGAGGACCTCGAGGGCTGCGTCGACGTGCTCGATCAGATGCTTACGCTGCCCGTGGTGCAAAAGCGCCTTGCCCAGACCAACCGCCGCATGGAGGTCATGCTGGGCTATTCCGACTCTTCCAAGGATGCCGGTCCTACCACGGCCATGCTCGCGCTGCACTCCGCGCAGGAGCGCATCGCCAAGTGGGCAGAGAAGAACGATATCGACCTGGTGCTCATGCACGGTCGCGGCGGTGCCGTGGGCCGTGGCGGCGGCCCGGCCAACAAGGCCGTGCTGGCGCAGCCCAAGGGTTCGGTCAACTGCTTCTTTAAGCTTACCGAGCAGGGCGAAGTCATCTTTGCCCGTTACGGCAACCGCACGCTGGCTCAGCGCCATGTTGAGTCCGTTGCCGCCGCAACGCTTTTGCAGTCGGCCCCGAGTGTCGAGAAGACCAACACCGAGACCACGCAGAAGTTCTGGGATATGGCCGAGAAGCTCAACACTGCAAGCCACGAACGCTATCTGGACCTGCTGAACACCGAGGACTTTACACCGTGGTTCTCGACCGTGACGCCGCTGACCGAGGTCGGTCTGCTGCCGATCGGCTCGCGTCCCGCCAAGCGCGGTCTGGGCGCCAAGTCGCTCGATGACCTGCGTACCATCCCGTGGATCTTCAGCTGGAGCCAGGCGCGCATTAACCTGGCCGCTTGGTACGGTCTGGGCACCGCCTGCGAGCAGCTTGGCGATCTTGACCAGCTCAAGGCTGCCTACCAGGAGTGGCCGTTCTTCCGCACCTTTATCGACAACATCGAGATGTCGATTGCTAAGACCGATCAGCGCATCGCCAAGATGTATCTGCATCTGGGCGACCGCGATGATCTGTCCAAGAAGGTCTTTACCGAGATGCAGCTCACCCGTAAGTGGGTCCTTGCCATCGTCGGTGATGAGTGGCCGCTGCAGCGTCGTCGCGTGCTCGGCTGCGCCGTTCGCGTGCGTAACCCCTACGTCGACGCTCTGTCCATCGCCCAGGTCCGCGCCCTTCGCGAGGTGCGCATGAATCAGGACGAGATGGCCGAGGAGAAGAAGGCCGAGTACATGAGCCTGATTCTTTCGACTGTGACCGGCGTCTCGGCAGGATTGCAGAACACGGGGTAATCGATAGCCCTGTAGTCGTCCGGGCCCGCCATTAGTTTACTTTTAGGCACGTCCTCGGACATGCAAGAAGCCCTCGCTGCGCACTTCGTGCGGCGAGGGCTTCTTGCGTCCTGCGGAGTGTGCCTAAAAGTAAACTAATGGCGGGCCCTGCGATGTCCGGTCTTCGGCGGATTACTGCTGGGGGGATAATGGCGCGCTTCGCGCGTTTTGGATGGGGTCTGTCCCGGCGGCGCGTTTGGCGCTTCGCGCCTCGCGTCTTATCGATCGGGATCGAGATGCATCTGGTGCTTCTCGCCTTACGACTGTAGCGGCTGCGGTCCCGTTTGGGGTCGCGGCCGTTTTGTTGTGGGTCAAATATGAACGTTGTGTTAATGAGTCGGTGGACGGTGGTGTTTTTCGGTGAGCTGCGTATCCTTCCAACGGTTTATCTAGTGTGTCAGTTGAAAAGGAAGAGGGCGCTCGTCATTGTTTGAATGTGAACTGCCGTTTGACCACAAGACGTTGCATCTGGAGCTCGAGGATAAGAACTTCGCGGGTGTGATGGAAGGTCATCAAAGCGAGTTTAAGACTACAAAATCGCAGGAAGAGCTGGTAGAGGAGTCGCTTGCCAACCCTTATGGCTCGTCGTCGCTCGAGGAGCTTTGTGCTGGCAAGAAGGATATTGTCATTATTAGCTCCGATCATACGCGTCCCGTTCCCTCGCGTGTGACGATGCCTATTCTGCTGCATCACATCCATTCTGTTGCGCCCGAGGCTCGCGTGCGTATTCTGGTTGCTACGGGTATGCATCGTCCGTCGACGCACGAGGAGCTCGTCAACAAGTACGGCGAGGAGATCGTTGCCAACGAGGAAATCGTTATGCACGTCGCGACCGATGACAGCATGATGAAAAAGATCGGCACCCTGCCTTCTGGCGGCGAGTGCATCATCAACAAGATTGCTGCCGATTGCGATCTGCTGCTTGCCGAGGGCTTTATTGAGCCGCACTTCTTTGCCGGTTTCTCTGGTAGCCGCAAGTCCGTCCTGCCTGGTATCGCCAGCTACAAGACCATCATGTACAACCACAACGGTCAGTTTGTGAACGATTCCCATTCGCGTGCTGGCAACCTGTGCCACAACCACGTGAGCGAGGACATGTTTGCCGCTGCCGAGATGGCTCACCTTGCCTTTGTGCTCAACGTGGTGCTCAACGGCAAGCACGAGGTCATCGGCTCCTTTGCCGGCGACATCCACAAGGCGCACGAGGCTGGCTGCGAGTTCGTGAAGAGCCTTGCCGGCGTTGAGCCCGTCGAGTGCGAGATTGCCATTACCACCAACGGCGGCTACCCGCTCGACCAGAACATCTATCAGGCCGTGAAGGGCATGTGCTCTGCCGAGGCTACGCTTCCCGAGGGCGGCGTGATCATCGATGTCGCCGGTTGTGCCGACGGTCACGGTGGCGAGGGCTTCTATTACAACATCGCCGACAATGATCCGGCAGAGTTTGAGCGCGCCTGCATCGACCGTCCTAAGGACGAGACCCTGCCCGACCAGTGGACGAGCCAGATCTTTGCCCGCATCCTGGCGCATCACCCTGTGATCATGGTTACCGACCTGTGCGATCACCAGATGATCAAGGATATGCACATGACGCCGGTTAACACCCTCGATGAGGCGCTCAAGCTCGCCTTTGAGATGAAGGGTGCCGATGCCAAGGTGGCCGTCATTCCCGATGGCCTGGGCGTTGTCGTCGCACAGCACTAGTACGCGGCCTAAACGAATCGTTTATAACCGACAAGAAAGATAAGGTTTTATGCTTACCAAACTCCTCTGCGAATTCGGCGCAACGGCCCTCATGATCATCTTTGGCGTGGGCGTGCACTGCGATACCGTGCTTAAGGGCACCAAGTATCAGGGCTCCGGCCACATGTTTGCCATCACCACCTGGTCTTTTGGCATCTCGGTCGCCTTGTTTATCTTTGGCGGCGCCGTGTGCATGAACCCCGCCATGGTGCTTGCCCAGTGCATCGTGGGCCTGGTGCCGTGGAGCAGCTGCATTCCCTTCATGATTGCCGATATGCTTGGCGGCTTTGTGGGCGCCTGCATCGCATGGCTCATGTATGCCGATGAGTTCAAGGCTTCCGAGGGCGTCGTCGACCCTATTGCCCAGCGCAATATCTTCTCGACCAACCCCACCACCGAGGGTACGAACTATGCCCGCAACTTCTTCTGCGAGGCTATCTGCACCTTTGTGTTCATCAGCGCCATCCTGGCTACCGCTAGCCGTGCCGGCGAGAACGTCCTGATGCTCGCCATCTGCGTCGGTCTGATCGTTTGGGCTGTTGGCATGGGCATGGGCGGCATCACCGGCTTCGCCATGAACCAGGCTCGTGACCTTGGTCCTCGCATGGCCTATCAGGTGCTGCCGATCAAGAACAAGGCTGACAACAACTGGAAGTACGGCCTGCTTGTTCCTGGCATCGCGCCGTTTGTCGGTGCCGCTCTGGCCGCGCTGTTTGTGCATGGTTTCTTGGGCATGTTCTAGTCCGAGGCTACATATTTGTCCGCTGGCCGCATGGGGTAACTTCCCAGCGCGTCCTCGGACATGAAAGAACCCCCGCTGCGCACTTCGTGCGGCGGGGGTTCTTTCGTCCTGCGGAGTGCGCTGGGGAGTTACCCCATGCGGCCAGCTGTGGGATCTTAGTCGCGTTGGAACAAGCAACCCAACATATATATCTGAATTTGGATGGGAGGGGCTTGTTGCTGGTAGGGGCGTTGAAGTGCGAGTGACGCTTTGGGATGCGTGGCGGCCTGGGTTGGGGCGATGCTTTGGGATGAGCTTCTTACTTAGTTGAAGAGGGGTTTTATGGCTGAGAGGTAGTCTTTGGCTACTTCGGCCTTATCTGCTTGGAAATTGTGCCAGGCCCACCATTGGACCATTCCTACGAAGCTTGAGGCTATGTGGTGTAGTAAGAAACTGCGGTCCATGGTGGCGGCGGGGCCGTTTGGGTCGGTAGGGACGGTTTCGGCTGCGCGCGACATGATGGTCTTGCGGAGACAGTCGGCGAAGACGCGGGAGCCGGCGCCGGCTACGAGGGCTCGAACGCCCTGGCGGCGCTCCCAGAGGTTGTTGAGGATATGCTTGACCTGCACGAGTGGGTCGTCGAGCGGTGTGCCATCGTCGTCGAGGGCGTGGGTGCAGATGTCGCTCACGAGCTCGGACAGTAGGTCGTCTTTGCTCTTAAAGAGGCCGTAGAATGTCGCGCGGCCTACGTGGGCGCGAGCGATGATGTCGCCGACAGTGATCTTGCCGTAGTCCTCCTCGCGAAGGAGCTCGGAAAACGCCGTGACAATAGCGGCGCGGCTTTTTTCTTTGCGGGCATCCATGGTTATGCATCCACTTGAACAAGCAGGCAACGGAGCGTGCCGGAGCAACCCTCGTAGGGACGCTTGCCGGCGCCGTAGCCGACGGCTTCGATGCGGTAGCGTGCCGGCAGGTGCTCGGACGTGCGCAGCGCGGCGACGATGGCGGCGCCCGTGGGCGTCACGAGCTCGCCGGCGACCGGTGCGGGCGTGAGGGCGATATTGCCCGCCTGGCATAGGTTGACAACGGCGGGGACGGGAATGGGCATGAGGCCGTGGGCGCAGCGGATGGTGCCGTGGCCCTCGGAAAGCGACTCGACAACGATGCCCTCAATACCCAGGTCATCGAGGCAGATGGCGACAGAGCAGACGTCGACGATGGAGTCGACGGCGCCCACCTCGTGGAACATGACGGTCTCGGGCGTTTTGCCGTGGGCCTTGGCCTCGGAGGCGGCGAGCGCGGTAAAGATGGCGTGCGCACGACGCTTGGCGCCATCGCTTAACTGCGAGCCGTCGATGATGGCGGTGACGTCCGCCAAAGAACGGTGGTGATGGTGGTGGGCGTGATGGTGACCCTCGTGGCCATGGCCGTGGGTCTCATGATCATGCTCATGGCAGTGCTCATGCTCGTCATGGTCATGATGGTGGTGCTCGTGCTCGTGCGTGTGCTCGGCAGCTGCTTCGTTGCCGTAGAGCCATGCCATGTCGTGGTCGTGGTTCTCGAGCTCTTCTGCCAGCTGAACGTCGAAATCGCAGGCGTCGATACCATGCTTGTTTACGCGCGTGACGGCGATCGTAAAGCCGTCGACCGGCAGTGTGGCGAGCTGTTCGCGCAGGTGCTCCTCGCTGGCGCCCAGGTCGAGCAGGGCCGCGACGGTCATATCGCCGCTGATGCCCGAGGTGCCGTCGATGATAAGCGTGTGCTGATGATTGGACATGGAATGCTCCTTAGCGGGCGCGGGGTGTGCCGGCGCTCAGATGATTGATAAGACTTGCCTGGTAAGCGGCGCCAAAGCCGTTGTCGATATTGACGACCGATACGCCGCTGGCACAGGAGTTGAGCATGGCGAGCAGTGCGGCTACGCCACCAAAACTTGCGCCGTAGCCCACGCTGGTGGGAACGGCGATGACCGGACAGCTCACCAGGCCGCCGATAACGCTCGCCAACGCGCCCTCCATGCCGGCGATGGCGATGACCACCTGTGCCTGGGCAAGTTCCTCGGCATGCGCGAGTAGGCGGTGCAGGCCGGCGACGCCTACGTCGTAGAGGCGGTCGACCTCGTTGCCATAGAACTCGGCCGTCAACGCGGCTTCCTCGGCGACGGGCAGGTCGCTCGTGCCGGCGCAGGCGACGACGATGCGTCCGTTGCCGGTGGGGGAGGGCTTGCCGCCCACGAGGGCGAGCTGCGCGTCCGGGGCATATCCCAGGTCGATGTCGTTGCCGAGAAGCTCAGCGGTGTGCGCCGCTTTTTCGGCATCCAAGCGCGTGACCAGGATGCGCTCCTGGCCGGCATCGAGTAATGCTTTGATAATGGCGGCAATCTGCTCGGCGGTTTTGCCGGCGCCGTAGACAACCTCGCCGGCTCCCTGGCGCACCCCGCGCGAAAGATCGAGCTGCGCAAAACCCAGATCGGCGGTCGGCGCCGTCTGGATGCGCGTGAGGGCGACTGCCGGGGCGACTGCTCCGTCGGCAACATCGCTCAGCAATTGCTCAAGATCTCGCTTATCCATATATGTTCCCTTCGACGGTGCAAAGTCTAGCACTCAAGGGCAAGTTTCCGAACACTAAGACAAAATTGTTCGGAAACTATAGGACAGACTGATTCAATTGTTAGACGGATCGGCTAGTCACGCAGGATGATGTCCATGGCGAGCATCAGGTTGCGCTCGTCGATGGCAAACGGGGCGGCTTCGCGCGTCTTGGGCTTGGCGCAAAACGCGATGCCCGTGCCCGCAGCCTGAATCATGGGGATGTCGTTGGCGCCGTCGCCGATTGCCACGGTATGGGCCATGTCGACACCGCACTCAACTGCCCAGTCCAGCAGCTGGATGAGCTTGGACTCTTTGGTCACAATGTCTGCCGCCAGCTTACCGGTGAGCTTGCCGTCCACGACCTCCAGGCGGTTGGCCAGGCAAAAATCGATGCCCGCGGCGGCCACGATCTTGTCGGCGACCTCGTGGAAGCCGCCACTCACGACGCCGACCTTCCAGCCCTTGCTGTGCGCCGAGCGCACAAGCTCCAGCGCGCCGGGGGTAAACGTCACGCGCTCAAAGGTGCGCTCGAACACACTCTCGTCCAAGCCGGCAAGCAGCCCCACGCGCTCCTCGAGCGCCTGCTTAAAGTCCAGTTCGCCGCGCATGGCACGCTCAGTGATCTTCGCCACTTGCTCGCCTACGCCGGCCTCCTCGCCCAACAGGTCGATGACCTCCTGGTTGATGAGTGTGGAGTCGATATCCATAACGATGAGGCGTGCAGTCATGGCGGGCCTTTCCGAGTGCAGTTGTATTGGGGCACATTGTCGCACGTGGCGCGCCTTGGCGACGGCCACGGTGCGTCAATTGTTTCGTCTCCGTCAAGTCTTTGGGCAAGAGTTACTTTTTCGCGGTACATCGACGTGGGTGCGATAAGATAGAACGCCATGTCTGGCTGCGCGGTTTACGCAGGCTGGGCAAATCTGTACGACGCCGCCCGGAACGACACGGGGCGGCACAGATCCATAAAGGAGGATCACTGGTATGAGCCAGACCCGTCCCATCGACGAGCATTCCATGCACACCCGTACCTGCGGCGAGCTTCGCCGCGAGAACGTGGGCGAAGAGGTCACCCTCACCGGTTGGGTGAGCCGTCGCCGTGACCACGGCGGCCTTATTTTCTGCGACCTTCGCGACCGCGAGGGCATCACGCAGCTCACCTTCGACCCCGAGCACTCCGACGGCGACGCCTTTAAGATCGCCGAGACCATGCGTCCCGAGTGGCCCATCAAGATCCACGGCGTCGTGCGCTCCCGTGGCGAGGAGACCACCAACACCAAGCTCGCGACCGGCGAGATTGAGGTCCTGACCGACCACGCCGAGGTGCTCAACACGTCCGTCACCCCGCCGTTCCAGATCGAGGACGGCATCGAGACCAGTGAGGACACCCGTCTGCGCTATCGCTATCTGGACCTCCGTCGTCCCGAGATGATGGCCAACCTCAAGCTGCGCTCCGACTTTACCTTTGCCATTCGCGAGGCGCTGCACAACCGTGAGTTCATGGAGGTTGAGACGCCCTCCCTGTTTAAGTCCACGCCCGAGGGTGCCCGCGATTTCATCGTTCCCAGCCGTATTCAGCCGGGCAACTTCTACGCCCTGCCGCAGTCCCCGCAGCTCCTGAAGCAGCTGCTCATGGTCGGTGGCGTCGAGCGCTACTACCAGGTTGCCAAGTGCTTCCGCGACGAGGACCTGCGTGCCGACCGTCAGCCCGAGTTCACCCAGGTCGATATCGAGATGTCCTTCGTGGACCAGAATGACGTCATGAGCGCGCTCGAGGAGGTCCTGGCCGACGCCTTCGGCCGCATGGGCGTCGAGATGCCCACGCCGCTGCGTCGCATGGACTACTGGGAGGCCATGGACACCTATGGCTCCGACAAGCCCGATACCCGCTATGGCATGCACCTGGTCGACCTGACCGACATCTTTGCCAACTCCAAGTTCAAGGTCTTTGCGACTGCCGCAAACGAGGAGGGCTCTGCCGTCAAGGCCATTAACGCCAAGGGCGCCGGTGCCTGGGCACGTGCCAAGATTGATAAGCTCGCCGGCGTGGCCTCCACGTTTGGCGCCAAGGGCCTGGCATGGATCGCCTTCCGCGAGGACGGCTCCATCAACAGCCCCATCGTCAAGTTCTTCTCGGACGAGGAGATGGCCGCTCTGCGCGAGCGCATGGACGTCGAGCCCGGCGACCTTGTGATGTTCGCCGCCGGCCCGCGCCTGCTCTCCGACGAGATCCTGGGCGGCATGCGTTCGCACATGGCCAATGCACTCGAGATCAAGCGCGAGGGCCACGACTTCCTGTGGGTCGTCAACTTCCCGCTGTTCCACTGGGATGAGGACCGCAAGGCTTACGCTGCCGAGCACCAGCCGTTCACTCTGCCGACCGAGACCGACATCGCCAAGATCGAGGCCGATCCGCTGGCGGCTGGTTCGTGCACCTACGACTTTGTCATGGACGGCTTTGAGGCCGGCGGTGGCGGTATGCGTATCCACAACGCCGAGATGCAGATGTCCATGCTCAAGCTCCTGGGCTTTACCGAGGAGCGCGCCGAGTCTCAGTTCGGCTTCCTCATGGAGGCCCTCAAGTTTGGTGCGCCCCCGATGGGCGGTTTCGCTCTGGGCCTGGACCGCGTGTGCATGCTGCTCACCGGTTCCGACTCCATCCGCGACGTCATGGCGTTTCCCAAGACGGCCAGCGGCTCCGACCTTATGTCGGGCGCCCCGAGTGCCGTTAGCGGCGCCCAGCTCAAGGACGTCAGCCTGCGCCTGATGTAGGCAAGCGGCTACATATTGCCCGCAACGAGGGAAGGACGCGTGCCTTCCCTCGTTTTTTATGCGCGGGCGTTGCGAGGGCATAGGTTGACTGGGCGTCGCGGAAACTGCGTCCCAGAATTTGCGTCCAAAACGGGTCGCAGTTTCCCAAACAGGGTCCTTTTGGAAACTGCGACCCAGAATCCAGCCAAATAACGGGACGCGCTTTCCGGTCGAGCTGTCTAACGGAAACTGTGCCCCAGAATGAGCGCTCAAACGGGACAGGCTTTCCGCAACAACTGTTTGGCGGAAAGCCTGCCCCAGTTTCTTATAGCGAGTCTCTCTGAACGAGCTGCATGTGCATGACGGTGGTGGTGGGCTCGGCACCCTTGATCATGTCGAGCGCAATGTTGGCGGCCATGTGTCCTTCTTCGCGCAGGGGCTGGCGGACGGTCGTGAGCGCGGGGACGCAGCGCGCCGCAATCTCGTGATCGTCGAAGCCGACGACAGAAACGTCCGCAGGAACGGATAGGCCTGCCTCGTTGAGTGCGGTGATGACGCCAGCCGCGATACGGTCCGATCCGCAGAGCACGCCATCGAAAGCAATCTCGCGCGCGAGGATCTGGTGCATGGCCTGATAGCCGTCTCCGCTGTTCCAGCCGGTATAGATAACGTTTGCGTCTGGGAGGTCTTCGCCCAAGACGGCGCGGTAGCCGCGCAGGCGGTCGACAACAGCGGGGTTGTCTTGCGGTCCCAACACGGCGACGATATCTTTGCGCCCGCGATCCTTCATGGCGAGTGCCGCAAAATGTCCGCCCTCTTCGTCGTCAGAGTAGACCGTCGAGAACACATCGCGATAGGGGTGGCCCTCGAGCTGGCCGCACAACACGGTGGGTACGCCCAGCTCGCGCAGCACCTCGAGCAGCTCGCTGCCTTTGTAGGGAGAGACGTCGATCACGGCGTCGAACGAGCGGCGCTCAAAGTGCTTGCGTGCGCGGTTGCGCTCATGCGTAGAAGACGCCTGCAAGATAACGGGCAGATAGGACGACTCCGACAGTTTCTCGGTAATGCCGCTCAAAAACTCGCCATAGGTGGGGTCGCTGAAGAGTTCACTCAGAGGCTCGGTCACGAGCACGGCGATGATTTCCGTGCGCCCGACAGCGAGCGCTCGGCCACGAGCGTTGGGGACAAAATTGACTTCCTTGGCCGCCGCGCGGACGCGCTTTTTGGTTTCCTCGCTAATGCGGGGCGAATCGTTGAGGGCGCGCGATGCCGTGGAGCGCGACACGCCGGCAGCTGCGGCAACCTCGGCAAGCGTAGGTGCGGTGCGAACTGGTTGTGTCATGGCGTCTCCTGGAAAATGCGGTCGATGTTGTCACTGATACGGGCTAGTGCGGATACAGCTTACTATAGTGTGCCTGAACAGCGTTCATGATATCCGGTGACCGGTGTCGTTTTGCAACCAAGCCGAAATCGAATACGTCTCGTGTGGGTGAGATATCAGCGGGCGTGGAGGTTGCCTACGAGCTTAAGAACGATGTCTTGTGCTGAGTTTCGATATTCAGGGTGACATAAGTGTTGCGATTGTACAACCGGTTGCACCGTTAACCCGGCCAAATCGACCGTTCAGCGGACAACCGGTTGCACAGTTTTTTACATCGCCCGTAAGATAAGGACAACCGGTTGCACAAGAATCACTACGATGATGAAGGAGCATCACCATGGACGCCATTAACGATTGGGAAAACCAAGCGCTCACCCACAGGAACCGCCTGGCACCCCATGCGTACTTTATGGGTTACGAGACCGCCGATCTCGCTGCAACGTACAGCCGCGAGCTGTCGCGCGGGTTTGTCCAGCTGTCCGGCTCGTGGCAGTTCCGCCTCTTTGAGGGCCCCGCTGCCGTCTCCAACGAGGAACTCTCCACGTACAAGCCCGAGTGGGATCACGTGGAGGTTCCGCACCTGTGGCAGGTGGACGGCTATGGCAACCTTGCCTACACCGACGAGGGTTTCCCGTTCCCGGTTGATCAGCCGTTCGTTCCCTCCGACGACCCCACGGGCGTCTACCAGCGCATCGTCAACCTTCCCGCCGTTCCTGCCGGCGCTCGCGAGATCATTCGCTTCGACGGCATCGAGAGCTATGGCGAGCTGTACGTCAACGGTCAGTATATCGGCATGACCAAGGGTTCGCGCCTGTCTGCCGAGTTCGACGTGACCGACGCGCTCGTCGAGGGCGACAACCTGTTTGCGGTCAAGGTCCTGCAGTACAGCGATGGCAGCTACATCGAGGATCAGGACATGTGGTGGGCCTCGGGCATCTTCCGCGATGTGTACCTTATGCAGCGTCCCGCCGCGCACCTGGTCGACTTTAGGTTCCGCACGCACCGCGAGGGCGATGCCGCTCTGATCACGCTCGATACGGTTGCCGAGGGCGCTTCCCGCGTTGTGTTTACGCTCAGCGATGGCGAGAACGTGGTGGCTACGGGTGAGTGCGTCGACAGCCATGCCGAGTGCAGCGTGACCGATGCCCACTTCTGGAATCCCGAGGACCCCTTCCTCTACGATCTTACGTTTGAGGTCTACGACGGCGACAAGGTGAGCGAGTACGTCCCGCATCGCCAGGGTCTTGCCGAGGTGACGGTCGAGGGCAATCATATCTACCTCAACGGCACTTACTTTAAAATGCATGGCGTCAACCGCCACGATCACGACGATCACAAGGGCCGCGCCGTGGGCCTCGATCGCATGCGCCGCGACCTGGAGCTCATGAAGCAGCACAACATCAACGCAGTGCGCACCTCTCACTATGCCAATGACCCGCGCTTCTACGAGCTGTGCGACGAGTACGGCATCATGCTGGTCGCCGAGACCGATATGGAGAGCCACGGCTTCGAGAATATCGGCAACATCGCCCTGGTTACCGACGACCCGGCATGGGAGCCGGCCTACGTCGACCGTATTGAGCGCCTGGTGATGCAGGAGCGCAACCACGCGTGCATCATCATGTGGTCGCTGGGCAACGAGAGCGGCTATGGCTGCAACATCCGCGCGATGTACGCCAAGGCCCACGAGCTCGATGGTCGTCCGGTCCACTACGAGGAGGACCGCAACGCCGATACCGTCGACGTCATTTCCACGATGTACTCCCGTGTGTCGCAGATGAACGACTTTGGTGAGCATCCGTTCCCCAAGCCGCGCATCAACTGCGAGTATGGCCACTCCATGGGTAATGGCCCCGGAGGTCTGTCCGAGTACCAGGAGGTCTTCGATCGCTGGGATTGCATCCAAGGCCAGTTTATCTGGGAATGGTGCGACCACGGTTTGGCTGCTGTGACCGAGGACGGCGTTGCCTACGATATGTATGGTGGCGACAACGGCGATTACCCCAATAACAGCAACTTCTGCATCGACGGCATGGTGTTCCCTTGGCAGCAGCCGAGCCCGGGCCTTACCGAGTACGGCCAGGTCATCTGCCCGGTTCGCATGGCTTATGACGCCGAGGCGGGCGAGCTGACTGTCACCAACAAGCGCTGGTTTACCACCCTCGAGGATGTTTGCCTGTCGGCGGAGACCCTGGTGGACGGCGACGTGGTCTGCCGCAAGACGCTCATGCCCGGTGCGGTTGCCCCCGGTGAGTCCGTCCAGCTTCCGCTGGTGATTCACGAGGCCGCGGTAGGCGAGACCCTGCTGACTGTGCGCGCCTACACCATGGCCGCTCACGTCTGGTGCGAGCCGATGTTCCAACTGGGCGCAAACCAGTTTGCCATCGCAAACCATCCGGCGCCGGCCATTGCGGCCCCCACTCGTCCTGAGCTTACGGTCGAGGAGACCGAGCAGGAGATTCGCATTCACTCCCTCAACGGCGAGCTGACCTTCAGCAAGGTAAACGGCACCGTGAGCGAGTGGAAGGCATCCGGCCGCGACGTCATGGCCTCTGGCCCCCAGGTTGGTTTTTGGCATCCGCTCGTCGACAACCACGCCCAGGAGTACGACTCCCTGTGGAAGGACAACTTCATCGATGTAATGCAGACGTCCACCCGCAAGGTTTCTTGGAAGCAGGACGGCAATGCGGTCGCCGTTACCGTGAGCCAACGCATTGCTCCTCCCGTCCGTGCGTTCGGCATGCGCGTCGAGCTCGTCTATACCGTGCTTCCGAGTGGCCGCGTCGACCTCAAGGTTTCCGGCGAGCCCTACGGCGACTATTCGGACATTATCCCGCGCATCGGCATCTCCTTCGAGGTTCCCGGTTGTGATCGTGCCGTCGAGTGGTATGGCCACGGCCCGGGCGAGAACTATCCGGACTCGCTGCGCGCCAACCCGGTCGGTCATTACCGCACTACGGTCGACGACATGTTCACGCCCTACGTTATGCCTCAGGACTGTGCCAACCGCGAGGGTACCCGCTGGGTTGCCCTGCGCTCTAGCCACGGTGATGGCGTGCTGGTGACTCGTCCGGCCGACGCCGCTTCCAACCCGTTCTCGTTCTCGGCATGGCCCTATAGCTGCGAGGCTATTGATAATGCCAAGCACGTCTACGACCTTGTTCCGGGCGACACGGTCACGGTTAACATCAACGACCAGCTGCTCGGCCTTGGCTCGAACTCTTGGGGTTCCGAGGTGCTCGATTCCTATCGCACCCGTTTTGAGAGCTTCAGCTTTGAGGTGTCCCTGCGACCGCTGACGTCTGCCGATTTGGCTCAGGCGCTGGCACCCATTAAGGAGGCATAAGCCATGCATGTCTTTAACTCGCGCGCCGATTTCGACGCTCAGATGAAGTCCGTCAAGAAGTGGATGCGTACCGGCCAGGCGCTCGACGGCGTTTCTGAACTGCAGCACGATGTGGCGTACTCCATCGGCGACTCGCTGGTGTACTGGTGGGTCTATGCCCGCGAGGCCGCAACCGCCGACCTGGTCGGTCACCGTCGCTACCATGCCGTGCTCGCTCCGCTCGACGGCGACCTGACCGTCGAGGTTGCCCCCAAGGCAGGCCTCACCTGCACCCGCGCTTACAGCGATATCGATGATCGCGAGCGCTTTGAGGGGGCGGGGGAGACCGTGACGATTCCCGCCGGCGGCGTTGCCGTCGTCGAAATTGACGAGGCCTACCGTGTCGTGGCCGATGCCGCGGATCCCCGCGTCGTGGTACTGCACGTGACGGTCGAAGGTTATTCCTTCCCCAACAAGTAGTATTCGTCCGCCTGGACGTTTGCTTCGCGCCGTTAAGGGGGATGGCTTTGTTGACTCCCTTTTCCCCATTCCCCTTAGCAGGTGCGCCGTCCGTGTTTGCACTTGCAGCTCGGACGGGTTTAGATGACATTTAATAGATGATTGGGAGGGCTTATGAGCTCTGAAAAACGAGGAACGATTGGTTCGTTCGCTCTGCTGGGCATGACGGTCGCCGCCGTGTTCGGTATCAAGAACATCATCAACAACAACGCGGCCATCGGCTTAGCAGCCGCGCCGTCGTTCTTCTTCGCCACGCTTTTGTACTTTGTCCCCTATACCCTGGTTACCGCCGAGTTCGTCGGCCTTAACAAGGACTCCGAGTCGGGCGTGTACGCATGGGTTAAGACCTCGATGGGTGGTCGCTGGGCGTTCCTGACGGCATTTAGCTACTGGTTCGTTAACCTGTTCTTCTTTGCGTCCGTCCTGCCCAACGTCATCATCTACGCGAGCTACGTGTTCTTTGGTGCCAACGCCGAGCTTTCGCAGCTGTGGATCACCATTATCGAGATCGTTGTCTTTGCTATCGCCACGTGGGTTTCGACCAAGGGCGCTAAGTGGATCGGCTCCATTTCCTCCTTCGGTTCGACCGCGGCTCTCGGCCTGACCGCCGTGTTCATCCTGCTGTCCCTGGCTGCTGCCTTTGGCGGCGTTGAGTTCGCTACGGCTCCTACTCCCGCTAACATGGCTCCCGACATGAGCAACTTCGCAACTGCGTGGGGCTTCTTCGGTACGCTTGCCTGGATCATCCAGGGCGTTGGCGGCGCTGAGTCTGTCGGCGTGTTCCTTAACGACCTTAAGGGTGGCGTCAAGGCCTTCGTGCGCACCGTCGTTATCGCCGGTCTGACCATCGGCCTTCTGTATGCAGGCGCTTCGCTGCTGGTTAACCTGTTCATCCCCGAGGGCGGCGTTGCCATCTCCACCGGTATCTTCGACGTATTCGGCGCTGTCTTTGCCCACTTTGGCATTCCCATGGAAGTGTCTACGCGCGCCATCGGCTTGATCCTTCTCGCCGCCACGCTGGGCTCCCTCATGATGTGGACCTCTGCTCCCATCAAGGTTTTCTTCACCGAGATCCCCAAGGGTGTCTTTGGTAGCAAGATCGTCGAGCTCAACGAGCACGGCATTCCCGCCCGCGCTGCCTGGCTGCAGTTCGCCATCGTCGTCCCCATCCTGATCATCCCGGCCCTGGGCTCCGGTAACCTCGACGACCTGCTCATGATCGTCACCAACATGACGGCTGCCACCGCTCTGCTCCCGCCGCTGCTGATCCTGCTTGCCTACTTTATGTTGCGCAAGAACTTCGACGCTGCTCCCCGTGGCTTCCGCATGGGTTCGCGCACCTTTGGCCTGGTCATTGCTGCATTCCTGCTTGTGGTCTTCTGCTTCGTGCTTATCTGCGGCACCATTCCGCTCGATCAGCCGCTGTGGCTGACGCTGGTCTACAACGTCGGCGGCGTGGTTGTCTTCCTGGGCCTTGCCGTGATGTGGTACAACCGCTACATCAACCGCCTGCGCGAAACCGATCCCGAGGCCGCCGAGAACGAGCTTCGCCCTTCCGTCCTCGACATGATGGAGTAGCGGCTAGGATTAATCTACGGCTGTGGAATAAATCGATTCCCTTTCCTAAGGAGGGGCCTTACGAGGCCCCTCCTTTTGTGTTTTGGAGCATGGTTTTGGACCCTGTGGGCAAAAAATGCCAAATATGAGTACTGTTGCAAAAGAGGTGTCATATTTTTCGGCCTGTTCTGAGCGAAAATGGGCTCAAAATCAATTTATCTAACCCCCTTTAAAGGGCGTTTGACGGCTTTCAACCTCTTCAAATCGCTCAAATTAGGCAATTTGCTCTCGATTTTGCTGCTACTAAATTGGTGACAGTACTCATATTTGCCACTTTTTGACCACGAGGTGTTCAGAGGAGCTCTCGAGAAGCATCTAACGGTACAATAGCTACCACGTGGCTGGGTTTTGCCGGCCGAATGTGCGATGTCGTGGGAGGGGACATGGTCGAGTTTACAAAGACGATTAAAGATCCGTTGGGATTACATGCCCGCCCGGTTGCGCTGCTCTATGACATCATTGCCAAGCATCGTAGCGACGTGTCAGTCAGCATTGGCGATCGCCACACGGATGGCCGCGATGTCATGGGACTCATGGCTCTCTACGGCGAGTGCGGCGAGGACATCATCTTCCGCGTTTCGGGCGTAGATGAGGCCTCCTGTGTCACGTCGATCAGAAACCTCTCGCTCTAAGCGCATCAATGTGACAAGGGGACAGTCCCCTTTGTTGCATAAATTGGTATGACAAGGCACCGCAAAGAGATGGTCTTTGTGGTGCTTCTTTTGTTTCGTATAGGAAACTTTTTCGAAATCTGAATGGGGACCCTTTCCAAAAAGTTAACCACGTGTTAGTTTACTAAAGCGAACATAGGCGTGGCTAACTTTTGCTGCGCCGATGTGAAGGACGAACTGACGTTAGGAGCCACTCATGTCTTGCGGACCGCAGATGCCGGCAATGCCGCTTTCGATGGTAAAAGCGGGCGAAACCGTGCGCGTGTCTCGTGTAAAGGGCAATGAGGATATGAAGCACCACCTCAAGGATCTCGGCTTTGTCGAGGGCAACGAAATCCACGTGGTGAGCTCGAGTGGCGCCAATATCATCGTCACGGTGCTGGGCGCACGCTTTGGCATCGATTCCAAGGTTGCCATGCACATCATGACCGTCGGTTAGTCTGCAGCATTTCATAAAAACCGAAAGGGGGATAAGAGGATGAAGACGTTGGGTGACGTTAAGGTGGGCGAGAGCTCCACCATCGTCAAGCTTCACGGTGAGGGTGCGCTTCGCCGCCACCTTATGGACCTGGGGCTCATCAAGGGCACTTCGTTCAAGGTCGTGAAGGTTGCACCGCTCGGTGATCCGGTCGAGATCAACGTGCGCGGCTACGAGCTTTCCATCCGCAAGGAGGAGGCAGCCGTCGTCGAGGTCCAGTAAGGACTCGCGACGTATATTTCTGCAGATAAAGTTAGGTTTTTCTAACTTAATGCAGCATCTTTGAAGCGCATTATCCAGCCTGCGCGGAGAAAGCAGCGCAGGCACACAAGGAAGAAGGATTGAATGGCGGATTCTCAGATCCATGTCGCGCTGGCGGGTAACCCCAACTGCGGCAAGACCACGCTTTTCAACCTGATCACCGGCGCCAACGGCTACGTTGGCAACTGGCCCGGCGTCACGGTTGAGAAAAAGGAGGCCAAGCTCCTAAGCGACAAGAACGTTACCATCACGGACCTCCCTGGCATCTACTCGCTTTCCCCCTACAGCCCCGAGGAGCAGTGCTCGCGCGATTACCTCATGAGCGGCGAGCCCGATGTTGTCGTCCAAGTCGTCGATGCCACCAACCTCGAGCGTAACCTGTACCTGGCGCTTCAGGTTATCGAGACCGGCCTGCCCGTGGTCGTTGCCCTCAACATGGCCGACCTGGTCGAGAAGAACGGCGATAAGATCGACACGGACAAGCTTTCCAAGAAGCTCGGTTGCCCGGTCATGATGATCTCGGCTCTTAAGAACAAGGGCATCACGGAGCTGTTCGATCAGGTCAAGAAGTCCGCTGCTTCTAAGGGCCAGGTACCGGAGCACAAGTTCGATTCCTCCATCGAGGACGTTCTGGACCACATCGAGAATAACCTGCCTGCGAGCGTTCCCGCCAACAAGCGTCGCTACTACGCCGTCAAGCTGTTTGAGCGCGATGCAGACGCCTGCAAGCTCATCAACCTCACTAAGGAGAAGGCTGCTCGCGTGGAGGAGCTGGTCGCCCAGTGCGAGCAGGACTGCGACGACGATGCCGAGTCCATCATCACCGGTGAGCGCTATGGCGTCATCGCGCACATCATCGATGAGTGCCTCACTAAGGCTCCGGCCAAGATGAGCACCTCCGAGAAGATCGACCGCGTGGTTACCAACCGTATCCTGGGTCTGCCGATCTTTGTGGTCATCATGTTCTGCGTGTACTACATCGCCGTTTCTACCTTGGGCGGCACGGTGACCGACTTCACTAACGACCAGCTCTTCGGTACCGACGGTTGGTACGTGCTCGGTCAGGGCCGCGACGCCTACGACGCGGCCGTCGAGGCTGCGGGCGACAATGCCGACTCGGTCGACCCGGCACAGTACGGCCCCTATGTCCCGGGTATCACCACCGTGGTGCACGACGCCCTTGTGGCGGGCGGCACCGAGGACGGTGGCCTGGTCGATTCGCTCGTCTGTGACGGTATCGTTGGCGGCCTGGGTGCCATCTTCGGCTTCGTGCCGCAGATGTTCTTGCTCTTTGTGATGCTGTCCTTCCTGGAGGACTGCGGCTATATGGCTCGCGTCGCCTTCATCATGGACCGCGTGTTCCGCCGCTTTGGTCTGTCCGGTAAGTCCTTCATCCCCATGCTCGTGTCCTCGGGCTGCGGCGTCCCCGGCGTCATGGCTACCAAGACCATCGAGAACGAGAAGGACCGCCGCATGACGGTCATGACCACCACGTTCATTCCCTGTGGCGCTAAGCTGCCGATCATCGCCCTGCTCATGGGTTCCATCATCGGCGATTCTTCTACCACCGCCGCGTGGATCAGCCCGCTCTTCTACTTCCTGGGCGTCTTTGCCGTCATCGCCTCGGGCCTCATGCTCAAGAAGACCAAGCTCTTCGCCGGCCGCCCGACCCCGTTTGTCATGGAGCTCCCCGCTTACCACTTCCCGGCGATCCGCTCCTGGGCGCTGCACGTGTGGGAGCGCTGCTGGGCCTTTATCAAGAAGGCCGGCACGATCATCTTCGCCTCTACCGTCGTGGTGTGGTTCCTCTCCAACTTTGGTAGCTACAACGGCTCCTTTGGCTTCCTGCCTGCGATGGACGGCATCCCCGAGGAGTTCATGGACTACTCCGTGCTCGCCATGCTGGGCAACCTGGTCGCTTGGATCTTCGCCCCGCTCGGCTTTAGCACCTGGCAGGCAACCGCGCTGACTGTCTCTGGCCTCGTCGCCAAGGAGAACGTTGTCGCCACCGCCGGCTCGCTGCTGTCCGTCGCCGACGCGGGCGAGACCGACCCGAGCCTGTGGACCGCGTTTGCCGGCATGTTCCCCACCATGGGCGCCTGCGTTGCCTTCGGCGCGTTCAACCTGCTGTGCGCTCCGTGCTTTGCCGCTATGGGTACCATCCGCAACCAGATGAATTCCGGCAAGTGGACCGCGATTGCCCTCGGCTACGAGTGCGCCTTCGCTTGGGTGATCGGCCTGTTCATCAACCAGTTCTATAACCTGCTTGTCCTTGGGCAGTTTGGCTTCTGGACGGTTGTGGCTATCGTGCTGCTGGTCGCGATGCTCTTCCAGATTTTCCGTCCTATGCCCAAGCACGCTTGGACCGACGAGGACGAGACCAACACTGCTTCCGCTGCAGTTTCCGCCTAAGTCCGAATAAGGATCAACCCCTTTCCACGAGCCCGGGTGTCTCAGTGACACTCGGGCTTTTTGACGCAATGGGGGGACAGATTGCTTTGCTCCAGAAGTAAGATGTGGCGTTTCCGCAGATAAAACTGACCAAATTAAACCTGTCCCTATTCGGTAGGTGGAGAATGGAGTAAAGTAAGTGATGGTTAACTAGAGGAGGCTTGCTATGGCACCTATCGATATTGTTGTACTGGCTGTTATCGGTATTGCGTTTGTCGCGGTATGCGTGCGCACCTACCGCAAGGGCACCTGCGCTGACTGCGCTCAGGGTGGCGTTTGCACGGGGCATTGCTCCAACAAAAAGACGTGCGCCGCACTTAAGGGCGTGGACAAAATCGCCGAAGACTTGGGCCGCGGTATCAAATAAGGTCCGGACATCCAAGCGCTCCGCGGGCATCCGTTCGCGGGGCGCTTTGTGCATTTGAGGGAGAGCACGGCGAGTCGAAGAGTATTTTTGGGGTATCGTTAACTGGACTATTAATTGGCAACTTATCTATAACGGAGTAACCGCATGAGCGCTCGCGTAACCATGAAGGACATAGCCGCCGAGCTTGGCGTTTCCATCAATACCGTGCACAAGGCTCTGACGGGAAAGGCCGGCGTGAGCGAATCCGTGCGCGCCAAGGTGAACGCTAAGGCCGAGGCCATGGGCTATCACCGCAACACAAGTGCCTCAAGCCTGCGCCGCAAGGATATCAATCTGGTGTTTTGCCTGCCCCGCGCATCGCGCGAGGGAGCGTACTTTTTCCGTTACCTGTGGGAAGGCTGCAATCGCTTTGAACAGGAGGTCATCGACCGGGGCATTACGGTTGAGCGCGTTGAATTTGGCGTGGGCGGCTACGCTGATGCACTCGAGCAAATCGACGAGCGTCTGCAGGTGGGCGAGAAGATTGATGGCTTGCTCGCCTATGCGCCGGGCGACGATCGTGCGACTGAGCTTTTGGGGCAGATCGCCGAGGCGGGCGTGACGATTGAGCTTGTCGACGGCGACCGTCCGCATTTGAATCGTTTGGGTGCGAGCTTGGCCGATTATTCGACGGCAGGCAGCCTTATGGCCGAGCAGGCGGCAAACCTGGTCCATGCTTCTGGGGCCGACGCCCGCGTGCTCCTTTTGACAGGCGACCCATATACCGATTCGCACTATCTAACCGCCCGCGCCTTCCACAATTACCTGCGCGAACGTGATATTCCATGGCAGGTTGAGGATCTTGCAGGTGCCCATGCGCAAGTCAAACAACTCGAGCATGAGCTCGAAAAGCGCTTGAGTGCGCCGGACGCCCCTGAACTTATCTGTAGCGTTTTTGCCGTTGGTTCCGAAGTGGTTGCCGACGCGCTCGTCTCGACCGGCAAGGCCGGTCAGGTCATGGTGATCGGCAACGACCTGTTTCCCGAAAGTGCTCTGGCCTTGCGCCGCGGTATCTTTACCAATATTGTCTATAAGGACCCGACGAGCCTGGCGTATCGCGGCGCTAAGACGCTGGGCGATTATCTGCTGTGGGGAAGGACCCCGACGGTGCCCGTCCAGAAGGGCGCCGTCGAGATGGTATTTGCCAGCAATGTCGACCGCTACTGCGAACTTGCGGGTATTTAGCCGATTGAGCAGGTACCCCCTCTTGCGACGTGCATTTTTGGGAGTATTCAGTATTGGCATGCCCTGAATGAGGTGCAGAACGACTGTTTTAAGTGCCCCCGATGGCGTAATTTGCCATCGGGGGCACTTTTTATGCCGATCGGGCGCTATCTGCGTTCCAAATAGGACGCTGAGGATGGCGCACGGCGCGCTCCAATGCTGAATACTCCCAAAAATGTACGTCGGGACATGACCCACCTGAGCAAAAGCGCTCAAGTTCGGTGTTCGGGGACGCCAACCAGTCCGCAATACATGCAAGTCACATCTCCAGCAACCGTTGAACGGGCAAAATCTACCGTTCACCCCGTGGTGGTTAGGTGAACGTTCACCTTTTGAGGTGCAATAGATTAGTATAGTGAACGTTCACCTAAAGGATAACGAGCGCGCCGTGCGCCCGCGTTGCCAGCAAAGGGGCTGTTTGATGAAAAACTTTATGGACGATCAGGATTTCCTGCTGAGCACTAAGACCGGCGAGGAACTGTTCCACAACTTTGCCGAGGGCATGCCCATCGTCGACTATCACTGCCACATTTCTCCTAAGGAGATTTGGGAGGACAAGCGTTTCGAGAACATCACCGAGGTTTGGCTGGGCGGCGACCACTACAAGTGGCGCCTGATGCGTGCCAACGGCGTCGACGAGCGTTTTATCACTGGCGACGCCCCTGCTCGCGAGAAGTTCCAAAAGTGGGCCGAGACCCTGGGTCGCTGCGTTGGCAACCCCGTCTTTGAGTGGAGCCACCTGGAGCTTAAGCGCTACTTTGGCTACGAGGGCGTCCTCAACGGCAAGACTGCCCAGGAGGTCTGGGACCTTGCCAACGCCAAGCTCGCTGAGGCTAGCTTTACCTGCCGCAACCTGATCAAGCAGTCCAACGTCCGCATGATCTGCACTACCGACGACCCCGCCGACAGCTTTGAGTGGCACAAGAAGATTGCCGCCGACGACAGCTTTGACGTTCAGGTCGTTCCCGCCATGCGCCCCGATGCCGCTTTGCGCATCGAGCGCGGCCAGGAGTTTGCCGACTACTGCAAGCACCTCTCCGAGGTTGCCGGCGTTGAGGTCAGCGACTTTGAGGGCATGAAGGCTGCCATTTCCAAGCGCTACGACGTTGCTCACGAGTTGGGCTGCCGCGCCTCCGACCACGCACTCGATTACGTCATGTACGTCCCGGCTACCGCCGACGAGATCGAGGCCATCTTTGCCAAGGGCCTGGCTGCTGAGCCGCTCACCGAGGAAGAAGTCCTCAAGTACAAGACTGCCTTTATGCAGTTCGTTGCCGGTGAGTATGTCCGTCTGGGCTGGGCCATGCAGCTGCACTTTGGCTGCAAGCGCGACAACAACCGCGCCATGTTCGCCAAGCTCGGTCCCGACACCGGCTACGACTGCATCTCCAACTACACGCCGTCCGACCAGCTCGCCGATTTCCTCAACTCCATCCAGGAGACCTGCGGCCTGCCCAAGACCATCCTGTACAGCCTGAACCCCATCGATAACACCATGATCGATACCGTCATGGGCTGCTTCCAGGAGGCTCCGACCGCCGGTAAGATCCAGAACGGCTCCGCCTGGTGGTTCAACGACAACGAGGTCGGCATGCGCGAGCAGCTTACGGCTCTGGCTAACGAGGGCGTGCTGGGCAACTTTGTGGGCATGCTTACCGACTCCCGCTCTTTCCTGTCCTATCCGCGCCACGAGTACTTCCGTCGCGTGCTGTGCAGCGTGATCGGCGAGTGGGTCGAGCAGGGCAAGTACCCGGCCGACATGGAGCTGCTGGGCAGTATCGTGCGCGACATCGGCTACAACAACGCGGTCCGCTACTTTGGCTTTGATTTGGACACCGTCGAGGCATAAGCCTGCATCGAATCACATCGAACTCGGGAGCGCCGTTGCCACACGCGGCGCCCCCGTTTTGCTTGCACGCTAACAGCTATCTAAGGAGAGACACAGATGGAGAACATCAGCTACGATGCGCTCGAGAAGATCGGCTACAAGGGCTATTTGCTGCCCAAGGATGCTCCCGAGAAGGTTCTGCAGTTTGGCGAGGGCAATTTCCTGCGCGCCTTCGTCGACCGTTTCTTTGACATGGGCAACGAGGCCACCGGCTGGAACGGCAAGGTCGTCATGGTGCAGCCCATCAGCGGTGCCTTTGGCTTTGCCGACGGTATCAATGCCCAGGACGACCTGTACACCGTGCTGGTGCGCGGCAAGGAGAACGGCAACACGGTTGACGAGTCCCGCGTGATCAGCGCCTGCAGCCGCTGCCTTAACCCGTATCGTGAGGATGACTATCGCGCCATGATGGAGGTCGCCGTCTCCGACGACCTAGAGATCATCGTCTCCAACACCACCGAGGCCGGTATCGCCTATGACCCGTCCTGCAAGGCCGACGACATGCCACCTGCGAGCTTCCCCGCCAAGCTTGCCCAGGTGCTCCACACCCGCTGGGCTGCCGGTAAGCCGGGCGTCATCGTCCTCGCCTGCGAGCTCATCGATCACAACGGCGAGGAGTTGCTGCGCATCATGAACCAGTATGTGAGCGACTGGGGCTGGGAGGACGAGTTTGCGCAGTGGATGGCTAACGACTGCACCGTCTGCACCACGCTCGTCGACACCATCGTCCCCGGCCGCATCCGCGATCCTAAGGAGGCCGCGGCGGTTGCCGAGCGTCTGGGCTACGAGGATCCCTTCCTGGCCGTGCGCGAGCCCTTCCAGATGTGGGGCATCCAGGGCGACGAGTCGCTTGCCGAGAAGCTTCCCTTTGTGAAGGCTGGTCTTCCGGGTGTCTTTGTGACTCCCGACGTCACCCCGTACAAAAAGCGCAAGGTCCGCATCCTCAACGGTGCCCATACCGCCTTCGTTCCGGGTTCCTGGGTTGCCGGCTTTGATATCGTGCGCGACTGCATGCATGACGAGACCATTCGCGGCTTCATGAACACCATGCTCTACGACGAGGTCATTCCGACGCTTGCCGCCGACTTGGATGTCGAGGACTGCAAGGCCTTTGCCG
Source organism: uncultured Collinsella sp. (assembly GCA_958420205.1). Classification (GTDB taxonomy): domain Bacteria; phylum Actinomycetota; class Coriobacteriia; order Coriobacteriales; family Coriobacteriaceae; genus Collinsella. The sequence continues at coordinate 51,159 of CATZIX010000008.1, forward strand.
CCGCCGTCGAAAACCGCTTCGACAACCCGTTTATTGATCATGCGCTGCTCTCCATCTGCCTCAACTCCACGGCTAAGTGGCGCGCTCGTGACCTGCCCACGCTCAAGGACTACGTTGCCGAGACCGGCAACCTGCCCAAGTGCCTGGCGACGAGCCTCGCTACGCTCATCTCCTTCTACACGCAGGAGCTCGTGTCCCGTGAGGGCGACGGCCTGCACCTGCGTCGCTCCGACGGCACCGAGTACACCGCTCAGGACGACGCCTTCGTGCTCGACTTCTACGCCGCCCATGCCGGCGCCGACGATGTCCAGCTGGTGCACGACGTGCTCACCAACGAGCAGATGTGGGGCGAGGACCTTACGCAGATCGCAGGTCTTGAGGAGTTTGTCGTCAGCGCGCTCGCTGTCGTGCGTGCCGAGGGCGCCAAGCAGGCCTTCGCCAACGCTCAGGCGTAAATTTCCGGCGCAGACGCGGGCGCGGGACGGCGTGCCCGCGTCTCGACTTCTGCTCAACCTGTAGGGTTAGGACCATTTGCAATGAACACTATCCAGATCAATCCGGCCGACAACGTGATCGTCGCGCTGTCGCCGCTTGCCAAGGGCACCGCCGTCGCGGTTCCCGGGGTGGGCGAGGTCGTGGCCGCGGAGGATATTCCGCAGGGTCATAAGATGGCCGTGCGCTCGATTGCCGCGGGGGAGGACGTTATCAAGTACGGCCTTCCTATCGGCCATGTGACGGGCGATGTCCAGCCCGGTCAGTGGCTTCATACACATAATGTCAAGACCAACCTTTCGGGCGAGGTCGAGTACACCTACAACCCCACACATCCGGTCGTGGATCCGGTTGAGCCCGAGACCTTTATGGGGTTCCGCCGCGCCGACGGTCGTGCCGCGACGCGTAATGAGCTGTGGATCATCCCCACGGTCGGCTGTGTCAACGAAGTCGCCCGTGCCATGTGTGAGCAGGCCCAGGATCTGGTCGATGGCTCGCTGGAGGGTGTTTACTACTTCCCGCATCCCTTTGGCTGCTCGCAGACCGGCGCCGACCATGCCCAGACGCGTCGTCTGCTGGTGGCGCTCTCGCGTCACCCTAATGCGGCCGGCGTGCTGTTCCTGTCGCTCGGTTGCGAGAACTGCACACACCAGCAGGTGCTCGACGAGCTCGGTGACTTCGACCACGAGCGCGTCCGCTTCCTCACCTGCCAGGACGTCGCCGACGAGCAGATCGAGGGCCACAAGATTCTGGCCGAGCTGGCAGACCTGGCCAAGCAAGCCAAGCGTGAGCCCATTTTGGCCTCCGAGCTGGTTATTGGTCTTAAGTGCGGCGGCTCCGACGGTCTTTCGGGCATTACCGCCAACCCCACGATCGGTCGCGTGAGCGATATGGTCGTCGCCCGCGGCGGCACGTCGGTGCTTACCGAGGTGCCCGAGATGTTTGGTGCCGAGAGTATCCTGCTCGACCGTTGCGAGAACGAGCAGGTCTTTAACGTCGCCTCCGACATGCTCAATGGCTTTAAGGACTACTTTATTAGCCACGGCGAGGTCGTCTACGAGAACCCGAGCCCCGGCAACAAGGACGGCGGTATTACCACGCTCGAGGACAAGAGCTGCGGCTGCGTGCAAAAAGGCGGGTCTGCCCCCATCGTCGACGTGCTGCCGTATGCCGGCCGGGCAACTAAACACGGCCTGAACATGCTGTGCGGTCCGGGCAACGACATGGTATCCACCACGGCGTTGACGGCTGCCGGCTGCCACGTGATTCTGTTCTCGACCGGCCGCGGCACACCGTTTGGCGCGCCGGCGCCTACGCTCAAGGTGTTCACCAATCAGCGTCTGTGCGACCACAAGGCCAACTGGATGGACTTTAACGCCGGCGTGATTGCCACGGGTGAGCGCACGCTCGACGAGGCTGCTCACGATCTATACCAGCTGGTGCTGGAGACGGCGAGCGGTAAACTCACGAGTGCCGAGCGCCGTGGCTGTCACGAGATCAGTATCTGGAAGGACGGCGTCTGCCTGTAGCGGCAAGTGCGCCCAAGCATAGCGCGATGTCATCGGCCCCGTCGGGAGTGTTCCCGGCGGGGCTTTTTCGTTTCGTGGTTAAGTGAATATGTTAGAAAATCTGATAAACGTTCACCTATCTCATGGCTGTCCAGCATGGCACCTTTACCAGCAGAAAATAGGTGTGAGGATCTCAATTGTGTCCGTTCAGCGGTAAAAATCGACCGTTCGGGGATAATATGCAAGTGAACGTTCACCTTTCGTAAGGAATCGCGCATAATCTAACTAAACGTTCACCCTGAATGCTGGGCAGACAGATGTCAGTGTGGACTCAAATGTCTTGTTACAAGACAATCGAGAAAAGAGAGGGAGCTCGATGACTAATAAGATTGGAAAAAAGCGTAAGATCACATTCTGGACGCGCTTGGGCTTTGGTATGGGCGGTATGCTCAATTCCGGTGCCCTGACCTTTACGCACAGCTACATGGTGCTGTTCCCGTCCACGGAGTGTGGCCTGTCCGCAGGCGAGGCTGCACTGATCAGCTCGTTTGCCATCTATGTCAACGCTATTCTTTGCCCGCTGATGGGCTTTGTGGCCGATAACTTCTATGCCACCAAGATTGGCCGCATCTTTGGTCGTCGTCGTTTCTGGATCTTGCTGGCCATCCCGATGATGATCGCCGAGCCGCTCATCTTCGTGGCTACGCCGTTTGGCTTCCCGTACTACTTTGTGCTGTACCTGATCTACAACGTCGCGTATACGTTCTGCACCGCCAACCTGTCGCCGCTTACCATCGAGATGACCGACGACTTCAAGGAGCGTACGTACCTCACCGGCTACAAGCATCTCTTTGGTAACGCCGCCGGCTTCCTGATGGCTGCACTTGTGGGCTTCGGCTTTGGCACCTTCGGCGAGACCAACCCGTTTAGCTACTTCATCATCGCTACGATCAACGCTTCGGTCATGGCAATCTCGCTGCTCTGCGTGTACCTGTCCACGTGGGAGCACACCCCCGAGGAGGTCGCTCAGGAGAAGATCGAGAGCGTCGGCGAGGGCATCAAGAAGTTCTTCATCGACGTTATCTCCACCTTCCGCAACAAGTCCTTCCGCAAGGTCCTGTATGCACAGGTCTCCACGAAGCTTGCTGCTGCCTGCTGGTCTGCCTGCCTGTCCTTCTTCATTGTCTACTGCCTGCAGATTCCTAAGTCCTACGAGTCCGTGATGGAGATGCCTGGCAAGGTCGTCGCTATCGTCTGCACCGCCATCTGGGTCGCCCTCATGGCCAAGAAGGGCTTCCACAAGTCTTGGTACCTCGCAAATGTCGGTTGCGCTGCGTGCATCATCGCCTACAACTACTTCGCCTTTGGTCAGATCAACGGCACCTCCACGGTCGCCATCGCCATGATCGCCTACCCCATCATCTTCGCCATCTGGAAGTTCTTCTACGTCGGCTTCCAGTACCTGCCCGATGTTCTGCTCAACTACATCCCCGATGTCGATGAACTCATCACCCTGCGTCGTCGCGAGGGCATCTACAGCTCCGCGCAGCAGCTCTGCCAGCAGATCGCCCAGGCTATCGCCGTCAACGTGTGGGCTATCGTCCTTGCTGCCTCCGGCTTCATTCAGACCGCCGGCAATAGCGACGCCGTGACCCAGCCCGCTACCGTGCCTCTGTATATCTGCGGCTATATGATCATCGGCTGCGCCGGCTTCTTCCTGCTTGCGGCCGTCCTTGCCCGCGGCATCAAGATCGACAAGGAGCAGTGCGACATCCTTTGCGACGAGATTCACCGCGTCAAGGAGGGTGGCAAGATGGCCGACGTCAAGCCCGAGGTCAAGGCGCTTTGCGAGGAGCTCTCCGGCTTTAAGTACGAGGACTGCTTTGCCCACAACAACGTTGGCTTCCAGGACGGTAGCGTAACCCCCGCCGAGTAAGGCCGACATATCGTCCAAATCACAGGGCCGTGCCACCGGAATTCCGCCGGCAGGCACGGCCCTTTTTTAACAGCGTACAATTTGCCTTTAGAGCATCTTTTTGAGGGAGAAATCCATGGAGACGAACGTTATCTGGCGCAACGCCCGCGCGGCCGTGATCGAGCTTGACGACGGCGGCTACTTTACCTGTGCCGATACGTGGGAGATCTTTGTCAACGACGAGCCCGCTGGTACCACGAATACGGTCGAGACCTATGTCGACGGCCTGACCCCCGGCAAGCGCAACCTGGTTCGTTTTGTTTGTGGCGAGCGTGAGCTGAGCGTAGGTGTCACCACGCCGGCTGAGCCCTTTACCATCAACGTTCGCGACTGTGGCGCCAAGGGTGATGCCGAGCACGACGACACCACCAACATCCAGGCTGCCATCATGGCCTGCCCCAAGGGCGGCCGCGTGCTGATCCCCGCCGGTAGTTATCGCATCAAGTCCCTCTTCCTTAAGAGCAATATCAACATCGAGCTCGCCGAGGGAGCGGTGCTGCTGGCCCGCCACGATCGTGCCGCGCTTGCCTACATTCCGGGCACGGTCACGGGCAACGAGGGCGCCGGGTATGCCGGTACCGATATGCTGCCCCTGGGCCGCTGGGAGGGCGAGAGCTTCTCGACCTACTGTTCTACCTTTACGGGTCTGGGCGTGCACGACGTGTGCATCTATGGTCGTGGTGCCATCGACGGTCAGACCGATTTTGCCGAGGATAACTGGTGGAACAAGGACTTTAAGAACATCTTCCGTCCCGAGGAGGGCCGCGAGGTCGCCCGTCCGCGCATGATCTTCCTGTCCGAGTGCCAAAACGTGAGCTTGGTCGGCTTCACCGTCCGCAACAGCCCGGCGTGGAACATCCACCCCATCCTGTGCGAGCACGTCGATGCGCTCTGCCTGTCCATCGAGGGTCCCAAGAACTCCCACAACACCGACGGCTTCGATCCCGAGAGCTGCGGTTTTGTTCGCATCCTTGGTTGTCAGTTCTCAGTGGGTGACGACTGCATCGCCATCAAGAGCGGCAAGCTGGGCATTGAGCCCGAGCTTCGTCCCGCCACGCACGACGTGCTGATCTCTCACTGCTACATGCACGATGGTCACGGCGCCGTGGTGCTGGGTTCAGAGGCTGCCGGCGGCATCAAGGACCTTACCGTGAGCAAGTGCCTCTTTGAGCGCACCGACCGCGGCCTGCGCGTCAAGACCCGCCGCGGGCGCGGCAAGGATGCCGTTAACGAGGGCATTACCTTTGAGCACATTCGCATGGACGAGGTGCTCACGCCCTTCGTGGTCAACTCCTTCTACTTCTGTGACAAGGACGGCAAGACCGATTACGTGCAGTCTCGCGAGGCTTTGCCTGTCGACGACCGCACGCCCGGCTTTGGTGCCACGACGTTTTGCGATATCGAGGCCACCAACTGCCATGCTGCCGCGGCCTATATCATGGGTCTGCCCGAGAGCAAGGTGACGCGTCTGACGTTCCAAGACGTTCACGTGACCTTTGCCGACGATGCCGAGCCCTTTGTCCCGGCCATGGCCTGTGGTGTGGAGCCGATGGTGCGCCAGGGCATCATCGCGCAAAACGTCAAGGTACTCGACCTGCAAAATGTGGTTATTGAGGGCCAGGACGGCGAGGAGCTGCAGCTCCAGAACGTCGACAAGGTTGTCCGTTCCTAACTCGGGTTGATGACCAGGGCTGCATTGTCGGATAAATCGGCAATGCAGCCCTTGTGCGATACGGCCGTGTGCGCTGCGCTACGCATCATGGTGAAAGGGAATACATGCTCAATAAAACGATTCCTGTCGGGGTCGATGGCTCGTCTGCCACGATTACGTCTTATGTTTTTGCCCCGACCGAAGATGCTTATGCTTTAAAACCGCTGCCTGCAGTTGTGGTCGTGCCAGGAGGCGGCTACGATCACGTTTCGCCGCGCGAAGGCGAGCCGGTAGCGCTCCGTTTGTTGGCGATGGGCTACCAAGCGTTTGTGCTGAACTATTCGGTTGCTCCGGCTGTCTATCCGCTGGCATTGCAAGAACTCGCGCGGGCGGTCGATACCGTCCGAAGCCATGGGGCAGAGTACTGTGTCGATCCTGATCGGATTACGGTCATGGGTTTTTCGGCCGGTGGGCATCTGGTTGGCTTGCTCGGGGCGCTTTGGGACCAACCCTGGCTTGCAGAGTCGATTGCGGCATCGCCTGAGTCGATTCGGCCTGACGCACTTTGCTTGGGCTATCCGGTCGTAAGCTCGGGCACCTATGCTCATCGTGGTTCGTTTGAACACCTAATGGGTGCCGATGACGCTTTGGCTCAAAAGTTGTCGATCGAGAATATGGTGGGCGAGGGCTTCCCCCGTACGTTCTTGTGGCATACCGCCGAGGATGTATCGGTGCCAGTTCAAAATAGCCTCCTTCTTGCGCAGGCTCTTGCCGACCACGGGATTGGCTTTAGCCTACATGTCTTTCCGCATGGAAAGCACGGGGCATCGCTCGCCACAGCCCAAACGGCGTTTAAGGGCTGCGCCGAGCATATTCAGCCACAGGTTCAGGGCTGGCCTGAGCAGTTCGCTTCCTGGGAGCGTGATGGACGATGAGCGAAAGTATCTATACGCTGCGCGTTTCGAGGGCTGCGGCAGGAGCGTATCCAACGATTTCCGATGCCTTGGCGGCAGCCGATCAGCTCTATCCGGATGCCGAGCAACCGGTGATGATTCACGTCGATCCGGACGAGTATCGCGAGCGGGTCGAGATTCATCGCTCGCATGTGACGATTGAGGGAGAGACGGCCGACAGCGTGCGTATCGTGGGCAGCCTGGGTGCCAAGATGCCTTCGGAGGACGGCTCGGGCGTCGACGGCACGCTCGGCACGTTTAGGACCTATACCGTTTTGGTCGATGCCGACGACGTACGGCTCGAGAACCTCACGATCGAAAACGATGCGGGCGATGGGCGCGAGGTCGGTCAGGCGATTGCCCTGTATGCCGATGGCGACCGTCTGGTTGTCGATGCCTGCTGCATTAAGGGACACCAAGACACGCTGTTTTTGGGTCCGCTGCCGCCGCATGAGGCCAAACCGGGCGGGTTCATAGGACCCAAACAGTATGCGCCGCGCCGGGTGGGACGCCAGTATTTTCGACGTTGCCGGATCGAGGGCGATGTCGACTTTATCTTTGGCGGCGCGCGTGCCTACTTTGAGGGGTGCGAGATTCGCTCGCTCAACCGCGATATGGATGTCAACGGGTATGTAACGGCGGCCTCCACGCCTAAAGGCGAGCCGTACGGATTTGTGTTTCATGGTTGTTCGTTTACAGCTCCGGATGGCGTGGCGCCGGATTCGGTCTACCTGGGCCGTCCTTGGCGCGAATGGGCGCAAACTGCGCTGATCGATTGTTGGCTAGGGCGACATATCAAGCGCGAAGGCTGGTGGGATTGGAATAAACCGGCGGCGCACAACTGCGCGCAGTATTCTGGCGCGATCCTGTATGGGCCGGCGGGCGATACTACCGGCTGGGTGCCGTGGGCGAATGAACTCGATGTGATGGCTGCCGCCGGGTACGCTCGCGAGCAGGTGCTTGCCGGTGTGGATGGCTGGGATCCCGAGGGCGGCGACGGTGATGCGGTGGAGACGGCTGGGCTATCTGCCAATGGTCGCACCGTGCACATCGAGACGTACTGCGAAGACGAGCCTGCGCTGCGTGCCCGGCTGAAGCGCGAAGGGCGCTCGGCGGCATTTGCGGGCAAGACCCCTGCAGATTTTGAGGCATGGAAGATTGCGACCAGGACTCGTCTGTACGATGTTTTGGGCCTTTCGCTTATGGACCGCGTCCCGATTGAGATTCGTGAGCTCAGCCGCGTGCGGGTTGCCGGCGGCATCGTGCGCACCCATGCGATGTTGCAGGTCGAGCGCGATGTTTGGATGCCGTTCTACCTGTTGGAACCGTCTCATCCTAAGCTTGATGAGCGGGGACTCAAACGCTGTTATATCTGCCCGCATGGCCATCAGGGAGCGGGTGCTGCAAGCGTAGCCGGTGTTGCGGGCGTGCCGGCTGTCGATGATGCCGTGCGTAAGTTCAATTACGACTACGGTCTGCGTTTGGCACGCATGGGTTACGTGACCGTCTGCCCTGATGCGCGCGGTTGGGGATACCGTCGTGACTGGAAGGGTCAGGGCGATGACGAGAACAGCTACCTGCGCGGTACGTGTCTGTATCAAGCACGTATGGCCGAGCCACTGGGTCTTACGGTCGCGGGCCTCAACGTCTGGGACAACATGCGCTTGATCGATTACTTGGAGGCGCGCGGCGACATTGCCATGGATGACCTGGGTTGCTTTGGTTTTTCGGGTGGCGGCTACATGACGTTGTACCTGGCCGCACTCGACCCGCGTGTGCGCAAGGCGTTTGTCTCGGGCTATCTGTACGGTGTCGACGATTCGCTGCTGCATCTCAATGGCAATTGCAGCTGCAACTACACACCCGGACTTTGGCGCTTACTCGACATGGGCGATATTGCCTCGCTCATCGCGCCGCATCCGCTGCTGGTGCAAAGCTGCGAAGAGGATCATCTGAACGGTTCGCGCGGGCTGAAAAATGTTGACGAGCAGCTCGAGATCGTGCGCGATGCCTACAAGTTGCTGGGTCGCAGAGATGGCCTGCGGCACGAGGTGTGTCCGGGTGAACACCATCTGGGCGTGGCACATCTTGTCGAGGATATCGAATGGCTCGATTCGCACGTTGCGGAATGCGCCCGTGCATAGCCCCTCGGCATGCTGCGAATAAACGGTACGTTCCTGTATGACTGCCGATGGGCGGATGAGGAGAAGATTATGGAAACGAAGAGTTTGAGTGAATCGACCATTTGCTGCTTTGGCGACTCAACGACCTGGGGCGACAACGGCTGCGGTGGGGGAGGCAACGACATCTCGTGGACCTCGCATTTGGGCGCGTTGCTGGGAGGCGCGGTCGTCGAGAACTTTGGCATCAAGGGTTCGCGTATCGCCATCAAGGCCGACCGTACCGATTCGTTTGTCGAGCGCCTTGACGGTATCGACGATGCGGCCGATGTCTATGTTGTCTTTGGCGGCGTCAACGACTTTAGCCGCAACGTGCCGCTTGGAGAGCTGGGCAGCACGGACGTGCACGAGTTCTATGGTGCACTCGATTACCTGATCCGCACCATCACGGCGCGCTCACCTCAGGCAAAGCTCGTGTTTATGACGCCGTGCAAGACGAGCGGTAAGCACGAGAAGGATATCCCGGCAAGCGATGAGCTCAATCACCTGGGGTTGACGCAGGTCGCCTACGTGCGGGCGATGCTCGAAGTCTGCGACCGCTACTCGGTTCCGGTGATTGACCTGTATGCGCAAAGTGGTATCAGCCCGTTTTTGCCAGGGCACCGCGAGCTCTATATGCCGGACGGTCTGCATTACAGTCCTGCCGGCTATGAGCGCCTGGCGCATCGCATCGCCGCGGGTCTCACCGCCGTTTGCCGCTAAAAGTCTGCCGTTTGCGGGGAATATAGGGTTAACGTTCACCCTATATTCCCCGTTCGCGTTACACTAGGGGTAACGTTCACCTATCGTTTATGTCAGAGGGGACAGCAATGGGTTGCAATCAAATCCTGGACCGTTATATCGAGCAGTTGATCGAAACCTCTACGCCGCAGGCGCCGGCTTGGAATATCGAAAAGATTCGCGCCGGCAAGGAGAACACCTGGAACTATATCGACGGCTGCATGATCAAGGCGCTCATCGAGCTGTACGAGATCACGGGTGAGCAGCGCTACCTGACCTTTGCCGATGACTACATCGATTTCTTTGTCCAGGACGACGGTACCATCAAGCATTACAACCCGCAGGAGTACAACCTCGATAACGTCAATGCGGGCAAGACCCTCTACAAGCTCTATGACCTGGTGGGCAAGCCCAAGTACCGTGCCGCCATGGACACCATCTACCGCCAGCTCGAGACCCAGCCGCGCACCAAAGAAGGCGTGTTTTGGCACAAGGCCGTCTATCCCAACCAGATCTGGCTCGATGGCATGTATATGGCCCAGCCGTTCTACATGCAGTACGAGCTGAGCTTCCACAACCGTCGTGCCTGCTCGGACAGCTTCCATATGTTCCAGGTCGTGCATGACCTGATGCGCAACCCCCTCAACGGTCTGTACTATCACGCTTACGACGCGAGCCGCAAACAGTTCTGGTGCGACCCGGTCACCGGCCTTTCGGCTAACTTCTGGCTGCGCGCCGAGGGCTGGTTTGCCATGGCACTCATCGATACCTGGGAGCTCATGCCGCCTTCGATGTCAGCCGAGAAGGACGAGATTCGCAAGATGTTCCACGACCTGATCGATGCCATGCTGCCGTATCAGGACGAGAAGACCGGCATGTGGCATCAGGTCATCAACCTGCCCAATATCGCCCCCAACTACCTGGAGGAGTCTGGTAGCGCGATTTTTGCCAATGCCATCATGAAGGGCGTGCGTCTAGGCGTGCTGGGCGAGCGTTACTACCAGTACGGCCGTCGCGCCTTCGACGGCATCTGCGAGACCTGCCTGTCCGAGCATGATGGCCAGCTGGCGCTCGACAACATCTGCCTGGTCGCGGGCTTGGGAAACACCGCGCACCGCGAGGGCACGTTTGGTTACTACATGAGCGAGCCTATCGTCAAAAACGATGCGAAGGGCGTGGCGCCGCTGGTGCTTGCCTATATCGAGACCATGCATCACGACAAACTGGCTGGCAGGCATGACCCGCTTGCTCCCTCGGGTGTGTGCTCTATCGAGGACCCGTTTGGCGGATACACCCCGGGCATCAACGCTCATAAGGGATGTGAATAACGTGGGGGCTATTACTCCGGGTGTGCGTTTGCACGACCTTCCGCAGGGGACCGTCGAGGAACGCATCCGCATGGCGGGAGAGCTGGGCTTTTCGTGCATTCAGCTGCCGAGCAAGGTGCTCTACGCATCGATGGGAATCGATCGAGGCGGCCTGACCCGCGAGCTTGCCGACCATTTGCGTGCGGTGCTCGACGAGGCGGGCGTTTCGGTCGCCGTGCTCGGCTGCTATAAGAATTTGGCGACGCCCGATCGCCAACAGCTCATGGATAACATTGCCGAGTACGAGGCATGCCTGAACTTTGCCCAGATGCTCGGCGGATGCCCGGTGGGTACCGAGACCGGTCGCCCCAATGCGCAGAACCGCGTTGCTGACGACCGCATGACCGATGGGGCACTCGAGGCTTTTATGGACGGACTCGCACACGTCTGCGATCGGGCCGAGGCCGTGGGCGGTCAGGTTCTAATTGAGCCCGGTTGGAACGAGACAGTCAACACGCCAGATCGCTGCCGTGAGGTGCTGGAGCGCGTCTCGAGCCCGTCGCTCGGCGTGATCTATGACCCAGTGTCGCTGCTGCACCCCAGCGTCGTTGACGAAGCGCAGGAAATCACCGCGCGCATGCTCTATTTATGCGGCAGCAAGATTCGCGTGCTGCACGCCAAGGATTTTGAGGTCGTTGATAACGAGGACGAAGCCGGTTGGTGCGACGGTACGGGTTCACGTCTGGTGTGTCATGGCGTGGGCGAGACGGGCCGCTATGACTTTGAGCCCGTAGTGGCCTGGGCGGCTGCCGCCTGCCCTGGGATTCCCTGCGTGGTCGAGAACAGTGTGCCGGCGACGGCGGCTGACTGCCTGGCGACACTCGAGCACATGTCCGCTCGCTGCGGGGCTTCGCATCGCGAGTTATAGCATTGGCTTTTGCTGTGTCGGCAGATTGAGATTACCTGTATGGGGGCGGCGGTGAAGGGTCTTTATCGTCGCCCCCATTGGATTGCATTAAAAAGGGGAGTTGCGTGGCTATCCACATTGTCGAAGAGGCGAATCGTTGCCTAGGTTGTAAAAGGGCGTTCTGTCAGATTAAGGGCTGCCCGGTTCAGACGCCTATTCCGCAGGTCATCGACCTGTTCAAACAGCGTCGTCTAGAAGAGGCGGGCGAGCTGCTGTTCCAGAACAATCCCATGAGCGCGGTCTGCTCCATGGTTTGCAACCATTCGGGCCAGTGCGAGGGCGCGTGCATCCAGGGCCGCAAGGGCACACCCGTACATTTCTCGAGCATCGAGAACTATATCTCGACAGCGTATTTGGATCGTAAGGAGTGGACGTCTGCGCCGTCGTGCGGCAAACAGGTTGCTGTGGTCGGTTCCGGTCCCGCCGGTATTACCGTGGCCATTAAGATGGCCCAGCTAGGCTGTGCCGTCACGGTATTTGAACAGCGCCCCGAGATCGGCGGTGTGCTGGAATACGGTATCCCCGAGTTCCGCCTGCCCCGTGCGCTCGTGCAAAAGTACCGTCATGTGATGTGCTCGCTTGGCGTGCGCGTGCGCCCCTCGACCACCATCGGTGGCGCGCTGCATATCGACGACCTGCTGCGCGACGGCTACGATGCGGTCTTTGTTGGTACCGGTACCTGGCGTGCCCGCAAACTGGGCATTCCCGGCGAGTCGCGCGGCAACGTGCTGTTTGGTATCGATTACCTGGTCGATCCCTCGAGCGTGGCGATCGGGCAGAACGTGGCGGTCATCGGTGCCGGTAATGTGGCCATGGATGTGGCCCGCACGGCGCTGCGTTCGGGTGCTCGCAAGGTCACTGTGTATGCACGCTCGCGCCATATCTCGGCCATCGACGACGAGGTCGAGCTGACCGAGCTTGACGGTGCCGAGATTGTGTGCGGCAAGGCGATCTGCGCCATCGACGATAACGGTCCGGTGTTCGAGACGGCTATCTTTGACGAGGACAACAACGTGGTGGGCTACGAGGAGGAGCTCGACCATGCGTCTGCCGACACAGTTGTGATTGCAGCTTCGCAGGTGCCCAAAGACAAGCTTGTGCTTACAACGGGCGGCCTAGAGACCGACCATCGTGGCCTGCTTTCGGTCGATGAGAACGGTATGACCACCGTGCCTGGCGTCTTTGCCGCCGGCGACGTGGTTAACGGCCCGCTGACGGTTGTTCACGCCGTAGCCGGCGCCAAGCTCGCCGTCGAAGGCATGACCAGCTACCTGGGCCTCTAACTCCATCCCGCCCATCAGTTGCGGTGAAATACGGACTGTTTTGCCTGTCAAAAGCCTCACCTACTCCGTATTCCGCCGCAACTTTTTTGTGAGGGTTGGGATTGAAAGTGGGGAGTGCGAGCGAGTACGAATGCGGCGGATAATGATACGATAGGTACGTCAGCAACTGCCGCCGAGCGGCTCAAATGAAAGGAACCCTGGATGGAGTCCTCCGCCTACCCGATGCTCTTTAGTCCGATCAAGGTCGGTACGACCGAGGTCAAGAACCGCGTCTTTATGCCGCCGGTGTCCACCAACCTGGCCGATCATGGCTATGTGACCGACGACTTGGTCGATCATTACCGTGCCCGCGCCAAGGGCGGCGTGGGCCTCATCATCACCGAGGTCGTGACGGTCGAGCCTACCTATACCTATCTGCCGGGTGACATGTGCTGCTACGACGACACGTTTATCCCTGGCTGGGAAAAGCTCGCCGCGGCCGTCCACGAGTATGGCTGCAAGATCATGCCGCAGCTCTTCCACCCCGCCTATATGGCCTTTAACATTCCGGGTACGCCGCGCCTGATCGCTCCGTCCTTTGTGGGCCCGTCCTATGCCCGCGAGGCGCCGCGCCCCATTACGGTCGATGAGATTCACGAGCTCACGCATCAGTTTGGCGACGCTGCCGTGCGTATGCAGAAGGCCGGTGTCGATGGCGTCGAGGTCCATGCGGCGCACGCCCACGGCATGCTCGGCGGTTTCTTGACCCCGCTCTATAACAAGCGTACCGATGAGTACGGCGGCTCGCTCGACGCCCGCATGCGCTTTTTGCTCGAGGTCATCGCCGAGATTCGCGAGCGCTGCGGCAAGGACTTTATCATCGACGTCCGCATCTCGGGCGATGAGTACACCGATGGCGGCCTGACCCTCAACGACATGATCTATGTCTCGCGTCGCTTGGAGAAGGCCGGCGTCGACATGATTCACGTGTCGGGCGGTACCACCATCAAGCGCGGTTCCGCGATTCCTGCCGCCGGTACCCAGCAGGCCTCGCACGCCGCCTGTTCGCGCGAGATCAAGAAGCACGTCAACATTCCCGTCGCCACCGTCGGACGTATCAACGAGGCCTGGATCGCCGAGGAGCTGATCGAGGACGGCGCTGCCGACATCTGCATGATGGGCCGCGCCAATCTGTGCGATGCCGAGTTCTGCAATAAGGCCGCTGCCGGCAACGCCGACGACATCCGCCCCTGCATCGGCTGCCTGCGCTGCCTGAACGGCATTATGTTTGGCAAGCGCATCTCCTGCACCGTCAATCCCGATGTTGAGCGCGACGAGGCCGGCTACGAGCCTGCCGCCGAGGCTAAGAACGTGCTGGTTGTGGGCGCTGGTCCTGCGGGCATGGAGGCAGCCTACATTGCTGCCAAGCGCGGCCACAACGTAGTGCTCGTGGATAAGCAGGACGAGCCGGGTGGCGAGATGCGCATCGCGGCCGTTCCGCCGGCAAAGCAGGAACTCACCCGCGTGATCAAGTATCAGTACCGTCGCCTGGCCGAGGTCGGCGTGAAGTGCGTATTTGGCACCGAGCTTACTGCCGAGGACATTCAGCGTGACTACGCCGGCTACGAGGTCGTCCTGGCCTATGGCGCCGAGCCCATCGCCCCGGCCTTCATGCAGGGATTTAAGCAGGTCATGACGGCTGACGACCTGTTGGGCGGCAAGGCTTTCCCGGGCAAGAAGATTGTCATCGTGGGCGGCGGCACCGTCGGTTGCGAGACGGCCGACTACCTGGCCCCGTTGGTCAACGATCTGTCGCCGGCCAATCGCGACGTCACCGTCATCGAGATGACCAAGACGCTCGCCGCCAACGAGGGCGGCGCCGGTCGCGCGGTGCTCATCACGCGCATGCTCTCCAAGGGCGTTCACGTGCTGACCGAGGCCAAGGTGACCGAGATTACCGAGGATGCCATCAGCTACGAAAAGGACGGCGAGATCCACACCATCGCCGATGCCGATACGCTGGTACTTGCCATGGGCTATCGTCCCAATACCAAGTTGGCCGACGACCTTGCTGCAGCCGGCGTTACCACCCACGTGTTGGGCGATGCCAACAAGTGCGGTAACATCCGCGACGCCATCGGCGATGGCTACAAGGTTGCTTGCGAGCTCTAGTCAACCCCTTGGTGCATGTGAGGCCTATCCCCGCGGCGTCAGTCGGTAGATAGCAAAAAGCGGCGGTCGTCCCGTACATGGGACGACCGCCGCTTGCGTTAGCTGCAATGAGTCGTGCGATTAGAGGCCCAGGATCTCCTTGACCTTGGCGATGATGGCCTCGTCGGTTGCGTTGGCAAAGAAGTACTCCTGGAAGTGTTCGCCGGCAAGTGCGCCCTTCACCAGGTCCTGATCGATCTCGCCCAGAACGTCGACGAGCGGACGCATAGTCACAGCGCGGACGCCGTCGAGGATCTTCTTGTTACGCTGCTCGGGCTCAACACGCTCGGCGGGGTAGCCGTTGCCCGAACCAAAGCCAAAGAGCTTCTCGAAGGTGTACTCAAGGTTGAGCTCCTGGCCCCAGCCGTTCTTAAGAGCGAAGGGCATGGCAACGGCGTTGCCGTCGTTGACCTGGGCAAAGGTGTAGGCGTCGAGCGGGTCGGCAACGTGGCCGCACAGCACGCCGGGGAAGGAGTTGCAGGCGAGCATGGCGCCCTCGCCGGTGCCGCAGCCGGTCACGACGTAGTCGGCAGCACCGGAGTTCAGCAGCACGGCGGCAAGGATGCCGTTCTGCACGTAGGTGAGGGGCTTGGAGTCGGCGTCGGCATACATACCATAGTTAAAGACGGTGTGCCCCATGGGCTCGACAACCTTCTTAAGGGCAGCCTCGATCATGGGGTTCTTGGAGTTCTGAGAGTTCTCATTGATCAGAGCGATTTTCATTGCGAATTACCTTTCTATTTCTAACTTGCGGTGAAATACGGACTGTTTTGCCTGATAGAAGCCAAAACCAATCCTTATCTCACCGCAACTCAAATGAAAAACGAGTGGATGAAACCTGATATGGGCAGTTGCGGCGACGCTTATTGAGGCTGCTTTCCAATGTATGCGAGGATTCCACCGTCGACATAGAGGATGTGGCCGTTGACGAAGTTCGATGCATCGGAAGCCAAGAACACGGCGGGGCCCTTCAGGTCCTCGGGCGTGCCCCAACGGGCTGCTGGCGTCTTGGCAATGATGAACTGGTCAAACGGGTGGCGGCTGCCGTCGGGCTGCGTCTCGCGCAGCGGTGCGGTCTGCGGCGTGGCGATGTAGCCGGGTCCAATGCCGTTGCACTGGATATTGGCCTCGCCAAACTCCGAGCAGATGTTCTTGGTGAGCATCTTGAGTCCGCCCTTGGCCGCGGCATAGCCGGCGATGGTCTCGCGGCCCAGCTCGCTCATCATCGAGCAGATGTTGATGATCTTGCCGTGGCCCTTGGCGATCATGCCGGGCAGGCAGGCCTTGGACACGATAAACGGTGCGTTGAGGTCAATATCGACGACGCGGCGGAAGTCCTCGGCGCTCATGTCGAGCATCGGGGTGCGCTGGATGACGCCAGCGTTGTTGACCAGGATGTCGGGCGTGGTGCCAAAGTCGGTCTCGATCTTGGCGATGAGCTCGGCGACGACGGCCTCGTCGGTGACGTCTGCCACGTAACCATGAGCCTCAAAGCCCAGCTCGCGGTAGTGCTTCTCGGCCTCGGCTACCTTGTCGGCGTGACGTGCGTTAAAGGCGATCTTGGCGCCGGCCTCTCCGAGCGCCTCGGCGATGGCCATGCCAATGCCATAGGTGGCGCCGGTTACGAGCGTGACCTTGCCATCCAGGCGGAAGCTGTCCATAAGATCAGACATAGCGATCCTTTCAAAAGAAACGTTCATCTATATAAGTCTTGCTTTTCATACAAGGTCAGTATAGGAGAAGCGGCGTAATAGCCACCCCTTATTCCCTAAAATCAGGTGAACGTTCACTTTTAAAAGGCGAACGGTAGTCTCGCCCTTGCCGTGCGGACGTCTATTTGCTCTGTTCCTGCGCTCCCTCTGCGATCATGTTGCGGTTGTACACCAGATGCAGGTACATCGCGTCGTGCGCTGCGGTGGGATTGCGCGCGGCGATGGCGTCGGCCACGCCACGGTGGGTGCGGATGGTCTCCTCAACCAGCTTTTTGCCGGTCACGTCAATAAACAGGGGGACAGACGCCTTGAGCACGCCCATTAGGCGGGGAACGACGAGGTTTCCGGAGCTCTCGGCAATGGCATTGTGGAACGCGGTGTCGGCGGCGGAGTAATCCTCACCGGCCTCGGCCAGGCGCTCGGATTCGTCGCAGAGCTCTTTGATACAGACGACCTGGTCGTTGGTTGCGTGCTCGGCTGCCATGCGTGCAATCTGCGGCTCGATCATAAAGCGCACCTCGAGTAGGTCGCGCGCCAGACGCTGCTTGTCGTCGATAAAGGTAAAGCCCAGCGGGTCGTCGGCAACGCCGGGGTTTGATGCCACATAGGTGCCCGAGCCCTGCTTAATGCGCACGATGTTGCGCGACTGCAGCAGCTTCATGGCTTCGCGTACGGTGCTCCTGCCAGCACCCAGGCGCTCGACGAGCACAGCCTCCTTGGGCAGGCGGTCGCCTTGCTCAAGATGCTCATCCAGGATCAGTTGAATGATTTTATCTGCTATCTGCTCGGGGAGTCCCGAATCGGCTCGTGCCACGCTTCACCTCATATCAAAAGAATTCATCAGAGCTATTCTAGCTCATTTACAGAAGCCGCGGTGGTTCGCTCCGACAATGGAGAGCTGTAAGTAGCCGTTTACCGTCAAAAACAGATCGTTCAGGAAATACATCAGATGTATTTTGAAAAAGTTTCCCTTTTAAACATCAGACCTATTGAGAACACGCTATAGTCTAAGGCGAATTCAAAAGGTCTGATGAATTGGAGGAAAGATGTCAGACCCAACGTTTATGGCCGACCCCACCAGGCTGGTCATCGCCGCTATCGTGGGCATCGCGCTGCTGCTTGCGCTCATCATTAAGTTCAAGCTGCATCCTGTGCTTTCGATGATGGTCTCGGCGCTCGCGATCGGCATCGGCGCCGGTATGCCGCTCGACCTGGTGGCGGACACTGTCACCAAGGGCGTGGGAACCACGCTGCAAAACATCGCCCTGCTCATTGGCCTCGGCTCGATGTTTGGCCAGATTCTTGAGGAGAGCGGCGGCGCCAAGAAGATCGCCCAGACCTTCATCGATACCTTTGGGCAGGGTCATTCCAGCTGGGCGCTGGGCATTACCGGTCTGGTCATCGGCACTACGGTGTTCTTTGAGGCCGGCGTGGTCGTTTTGATTCCGCTTGCGTTTAGTGTGGCATCGCAGACCAAAAAGTCGACGCTCTACTACGGCATCGCGCTGCTCGCAGGACTTGCCGCTGGCTATGCGTTTGTGCCGCCATCGGCCGGTTCGGTTCTGGTCGCCGGCACGCTCGGTGTCGACCTGGGCACCATGATTCTCGTCGGTATCCCTACTGCCTTCATCGCCATGGCGATCGCCGGCGTCATCTGGGGTCGCAACGTGGGCGGTCGCATTTTTACCGATGTTCCGGAGCACTTTACCTCTGCCGAGGGTGCGAGCGACGAAAAGGAGCTTCCCTCCTTTGGCATGGTGCTTGCCATCGTGCTCACGCCGCTTTGTCTGATTTTGCTGGGCACGTTGTCCTCTTATATCCCCATGCCCGCCGAGCTCGCCTCGATTCTCGCCTTCCTGGGCAAGCCGTTTGTCGCTTTGACGCTCGCCACGCTCGTCGCGATGTATCTGCTGGGCGCGCGGCGCGGCTACTCCGGCGCCGAGCTCAAGGCCCTGCTCGACCGCTCTCTTAAGCCCGTCGGCATGATCTTGCTGGTTATCGCCTGTGGCGGCGTCATTCGCTGGATGCTGCAAGACTGCGGCTTGGGCCAGGTTATCGGCCCTATGCTCGAGGCCTCACCGCTGCCTTTGGTGGTCGTTGCCTTTTTGATTGCCGTCATGGTGCGTGCCTCTGTCGGCAGCTCCATCGTCGCTATGACCATGGCATCGGGCATTATGGCCGCCATGCCCGCGGTTGCCGGTGCTTCGGTGCTCATGCGTGCCGCTATCTGTCTTGCCATCTGCGGCGGTGCCACGGCCCTCTCGCACGTCAACGATGCCGGTTTTTGGATGTGCTCCTCATTCCTGGAGATTGACGAGAAGACCACCCTCAAGTCCTGGACCGTTATGGAGACGCTCATCGGCCTTTCGGGTCTTGCCTGCGCCCTGGTGATTTCGTTCTTCGCCTAGTTCGCGTAGCTAAGCATCTTTCGCCGAGTGCATCGCTCGGTACCCATTTTCACCTGATTCATTAACCAACGATTGGTACAACCGTTCAAACCAAAAGAGGAGAACATCATGGACGAGAAAACCAAAGCACAGATTCAGCAGGAGGCCGCCGACCTGGTTGCCAAGCTGCAGCCGCGTTCTGGCAAGTTCCGCACCATCAGCCCCGAGATGGACCCGCTGCGCCTGGGCTCTGGCTGGTCCATCGAGGATCTGGACAAGCCGCAGGTCATTATCGAGTCGACGTTCGGCGACTCGCACCCGGGTTCTGCCGGCCTGTTTGATCTGGTCGAGGAGGTCCGTGCTGGCGTTGCCGAGGCTGGCGGTCACGGTGCTCGTTACTTCTGCACCGACATTTGCGACGGTGAGGCCCAGGGCCACGACGGCATCAACTACTCGCTGCCCAGCCGCGACATGATCGCCAACATGATCGAGATTCATGCCAAGGCCACTCCATTCGACGCCGGCGTCTTTGTCGCCAGCTGCGATAAGGGTCTGCCTGCGAACCTCATGGCCATGGGCCGCATCAACATCCCCTCCATCGTCGTTACCGGCGGTGTCATGGATGCCGGTCCCGACCTGCTGACCCTGGAGCAGCTCGGCGCCATCTCGGCCCGCTATGAGCGCGGCGAGATTTCCCGCGAGGAGCTCGAGTTTGCCAAGCACAACGCATGCCCCAGCTGCGGCGCCTGCTCCTTTATGGGTACCGCCTCGACCATGCAGGTTACCGCCGAGGCCCTGGGCCTTATGCTCCCCGGCACGGCTCTGCTGCCCGCAACCAGCTCCGATCTGCGTGAGTTTGCGCGCGAGGCTGGCCGTCAGTCCGTGTGGCTCTCCGAGCACAACCTGTGCCCCCGCGACATCGTGACCAAGGAGTCCTTCGAGAATCTCATCATGGTCCACGGCGCCATCTCCGGTTCCACCAACTCGCTGCTGCACATTCCCGCGATCGCCCGCGAGTTTGGCATCGAGATGTCCGCCGACGATTTCGATCGCCTGCACCGTGGCGCCCACTACCTGCTCAACGTTCGCCCCGCAGGCGAGTGGCCGGCGCAGTTCTTCTACTATGCGGGCGGCGTGCCGCGCATCATGGAGGAGATCAAGTCGATGCTCCACCTCGGCGTTATGACCGTCACCGGCAAGACTCTCGGCGAGAACCTCGAGGACCTCAAGAACAACGGTTACTACGAGAAGTGCGGTCGTTACCTTGAGAAGTGGAATCTCAAGCGCGAGGACATCATCCGTCCGTTTGACCAGGCCTTCGGCACCGACGGTTCCATCGCCATCCTCCACGGCAACCTTGCCCCCGAGGGCGCTGTCGTCAAGCACACGGTTGTTCCGCGCGAGATGTTCCAGGCTACGCTTAAGGCACGTCCGTTCGACTGCGAGGAGGACGCCATCCACGCCGTCCTGACGCACGAGGTCAAGCCCGGCGACGCCGTCATCATTCGCTACGAGGGCCCCAAGGGTTCCGGCATGCCCGAGATGTTCTACACCACCGAGGCTATCGCCAGCGACCCCGAGCTGGGCGCGAGCATTGCTCTGATCACTGACGGCCGCTTCTCCGGCGCCTCCAAGGGCCCGGCTATCGGTCACGTTTCGCCCGAGGCTGCCGTGGGCGGCCCGATTGCCCTGATCGAGGAGGGCGACCTGATCCAGATCAACATCCCCGAGCGCTCGCTGTCTATCGTGGGCATCGCCGGTAAGGAGATGGAGCCGGCCGAGGTCGACGCCGTCCTGGCCGAGCGCCGAGCCGCTTGGAAGCCCAAGGCTAATCGCTATACCTCCGGCACGCTCAAGTTCTTTACCGAGCATGCAGTTTCTGCCATTCAGGGTGGCTACATGGAGTAGCGCCCATGCGCATCAAATATCTCCTCTCATAGATGCGCGGCACAAAGAGCCCCGAGCCACGTCACCGGGGCGCGTTGTTCAGCGCCGCCGGGGCGCTCCACTCAAACGACAAGAGACGTCTTACGCAAGCGCCCGCGTCCGTGGATAAAACCACGGGCGTGGGCGCTTCACTTTATTCCCAGCCGCTTTATTCCCAGCCCTTCCACACGTCAGGCTCGTAGCCAACGGTTGCCTGGCGGCCGTTGCGAACGATGGGCTCACGAAGAATCTGCTGGTTATCGAGCACCTTTTCGAACTTCTGGTCGGCAGCAAGATACTGTACGAGCGCAACCGTGTCGGCATCTTTCGCCTTTGGATCGATCACAGCGTCGATCCCGCCGACGGCGCGCGCCACGCTTTCGAGCTCGCCTTTGCTCATCCCCTTTTCCTTCTAGTCGATGAACTGGAACTTCACACGACGTTCCTTGAAATAGCGCTGCGCCTTCTTAGTATCGAAGCTTTTCTTCGTGCCGAATATCTGGATGTTCATACGTACCGCCTTCGCTCAATTCTCGTCCGTCCATGATACGACAAGGGAGCCGAGCAAAAACAGAGCAGGCGGAGATGGAGGAGGACGGCGACCGACCGTCGGCAAGAGTCGGCCGGATCGGACTGGCGCCCAGCGCGCGCCGGCGACACGCTCGCAGCTGCACACATAGCCGATGTACAAGCTCGCCGCGGCGTTCCCTCGCCCCGCGGTGTGGCGATAGAGAAGCACGCCACCCGTCAACGATGGCGCCTCGGTGAAGAAAATCAACGTCTGGGTTACATCCCTTGAAAGGGGCGAAGACGGCTGCTAGAATACCTCCCCGCTATGAAGGATTTGACCAAAGCATACATCGCAATTCGGCGGCCCCTGGTATACGGGGCCTCTCCTGTTGTTCCCCAAGTGCGCTCTGAGCAGCCGCTTTCTTCCTGTCGTATCTGATGCACGCATAGCACGTGCATGTTATTTCGCCCGTGGGCCGGCGCGCCTTCGGCGAAGAATCGAATAGATACGAAGGAAGCTTATGTCTGATAATTGTACGGTCGCGCCCGCCAATGGGCGCATTACCGGTACCCAGATCCGCATCGTCGCGGTCGTCGTCCTGGGTGCCTTCTTGGCGCTACTGAACCAAACGGTGATGTCGCCTGCGCTGCCGGTCATCATGTCCGATTTCGCCATCGATGCCTCGACTGCCCAGTGGATCATGTCCATATACCCGCTGGTGAGCGGCATCATGGTCCCCGTTTCGGCGTTCCTTATCGACAAGTTCAGCACCCGCGCGCTATTCTTCGGGGCGACGCTGGTGTTCGCGCTGGGCACGCTGCTGTGCGCCGCAGCCCCTGATTTCCTGTTCCTCATCATCGGTCGCGTGTTGCAAGCGGCGGGCTCAGGCGTGCTCATGCCGCTTGTCTCGGTGGTTCCCATGCTGGTGTTCCCCGTCGAGAAACGAGGAACGGCTATGGGCATGGCGGGCATCGTCATGTCGGCGGGTCCCGCGGTCGGCCCCGTCGTAGGCGGTGCGGTGATCGACACGTACGGCTGGCGCACCATGATCGGCGCCATCGTCCCCCTCGCAATTCTCGTGCTGGTGCTGGGCGTGTTCATGCTGAAAAACGTGGGCGAGCTGAAGAACCCCAAGCTCGACCTGCCCTCGGTCGTCCTCTCCACCATCGCCTTCGGCGGACTTCTCTACGGGTTCTCGAGCGCCTCGTCGATGGGTTGGGGCAACCCCGTGGTGCTCGGCTCGATCGTCGCGGGTGTCGTGTGCTTGGTGCTGTTCGTCGTACGCCAGGGCAAAATCGAGGACCCGCTGCTTCAACTGGGCACGCTCAAGACGCGCGAGTTCCGCGTGGCCGCCATCATCGTCACGCTCATCAACGCCGCATGCCTGGTCACCAACACGCTGTTGCCGTTGCTGCTGCAAACCTCGCTTGGCGCTTCGGCCTTCGAAACCGGCATGGCCATGCTTCCCGCCGCGGCGGTGGGCATCATCATCAGCCCTATCTCCGGCGTGGTGTTCGACAAGTTCGGTCCGCGTGCCATCTCGATCGTCGGCCTGGCCCTCATGACCGGCGCCCTGTTCCTGCTCTCGCTTTCGACGGTAAACACGCCCATCTTGGTGGTTGCGCTGTTCTGCATGCTGCAGTCCGCCGGCCAGTCGCTCGCGAACATGCCGGTGAACACATGGGGTGTCAATGCCTTGAAAAATGACATGATCGCCCACGGCAACGCCATCGCGAACACCGGCCGCCAGGTCGCCGGCGGTTTGTGCACGGCGCTCATCATCACGGTCATGACAAGCGTCACCGCGTCGGCCGGCGTCGATGCGAGCATCCAAGTAGCCACCGCCGTGGGCGCGGGCGTCGCTTACAAGGTGTGCGCGGCAATCGGCCTCGTTTCCCTTATCTGCGCCATATTCAGCGTGCGCACCAAGAAAACCGCACCGAAAACGAAGGAGGCATAAGCGATGTCCGAGATTCTGTCCGAGCGCATCCCGCTCGAGCTCGAGGGGACGCCCGTTTCGAGCATCATGATTGAAGAGCCGTTCACCTGCACGCAGGATTGCACGATTTCCGACGTGGTGCGCATGCTCGCCGAAAACGAGGTGAGCAGCATGCCCGTAATCGATGAGCGCAACCAGGTGGTCGGGTTCATCTCCGACGGCGATGTCATGGGAGCCATCGCGCAGCATCGCGCTCACACCATCTTCACGGGCGGCGACGCGTCCATGCTGTACTTCGACGATCAGAGCCTTGAGCAGCGCATCGAAGACCTGAAGGATCGCTGCGTCATGGATTTCGCGAAGCGCCAGGTAGTGTGTGCCCGTCCCGAGCAGAGCATCGCCCGCGTCGCCGCGCTGCTGGCGAAGAAGAAGTTCAAGAAGCTTCCTGTGGTTGATGACGAGGGCAAACTCGTGGGGGTCATCCGCCGCTCCGCCATCACCAAATACATCTTCGGCATCCTTTTCCAATAGGGGCAGGTCGCACTTGAGGCGAACATCTCGAGGCATCGAGCCAGCAACTGGACCAGACAACCTTGACACGCACGCGCTTTCCCTCGATGCTTCGGTAAGGGGAGCTGCGAAAATCGCAGCACGGGTGATCGGCGCCGCGCCCCCGAAGGCAAAAGCGAACACGGGAGCGATACGATGGGAAAAGTCCTGGACGAAGATTTGGTTTATGAGATTCTCTCCGTCGTGGCAGAGATTCCGGCGGGATGCGTCGCCTCGTACGGTCAGATAGCGCGCCTCATCGGCAGGGAGAAAAACTCTCGCCTGGTCGGAGCGGTGCTGAGCGAGGCGGATCGCTACGGCGATTATCCCTGCCACCGCGTCGTCAACCACGCGGGACACCTCGCGCCAAACTTCCCCGACCAGCGAGCACTACTGACGGAGGAAGGAGTCGCCTTCCGAGACAACGGCTGCGTCGACATGAAAAAGCACCAGTGGAACGAGTAGCCAGGCAGCGTAGCGTCGAAAGGAGCGACGCCACGGGGAACGACCTGCGCCCCGCCGCCGGACAACCTATGGCAAAGTGACACGTCCCACAAAGAGCGGCGCACCAGTACGAGACACGACCGCGACGTAAAAAGACCCTATGATACTCGTAAGCATCTATCTGATTGCCCGCCTCGAGGTACCCAAAGAACGAGAGATGCCGAAACCCCTAGACAAAGAAAAAGGTCGGGAGCTTTTATGCTTCCGACCTGAAGTTTCATGGTCGCGGGGGGCGGATTTGAACCACCGACCTTCGGGTTATGAGGTCGCTACGACGTTGTTTCATTCAGACATTTCGACCCAAATTGAAGTCAATATAACTCCAGGTCATTTGATGTTTTCATAGATTTACGAAAGAAAAGTACGCGGAATAATTCGACCCAAATTCGACCCACAACGAGCTTGAAAGCGGTCAGGCGGAGCATTACCCTTGGGGTGTGACCCCACGCAGGGCCCACCACCAAGGGTAATGCCCACCCGCCCCAGCCCTTTGCGCCATTCCGCGCAACCGAGCGCGATTCTCAGGCACTTCAGGCAAGGAACACGATGAACGACCGACCTCTCGTCATAGGCAAAGGAACGAAGCAACGCCGCGACAAATACACGTGGCGCTACCGTCACAGCCTCGGCAAGGATCCGGTCACGGGCAAATACCGCTATTCGCCGTGGCAGACCATACATACCACCAAAAGCCGAGAGGTCGACGCCGCACTCGAAGCCTACAAGGCAGAACTCAACAGTGGCACCTACGTCCAAAAATCGAGGGACACCGTCGGCTCGTACGCAAAAAAGTTCCACGACAACCGCGAAGGAACCATCACGCCGCTCGCCTACTCGACATCCTACTCAATCGAGAACCGGACGCGCACATCACATGCGTGATGCTCATGCTCGACACCGACATGAGAAGGGCAGAAGCCCTCGGGATGACGTGGTCCGATGTCTCCGTCGAGAACAGAAGCATCCTCATTGAGCAGCAGTTCGCGGCCGATCGAAGCGTTCGCTCGCCCAAAAGCAAGAAAAGCGTGCGGAGGATCTCGATAAGCGAGACGCTGACGTCGTATCTCGAATTCTGGAAAAAGGAGCAGGCCCGCGAAATGGAAGCCTTCGGCCTGGAACAAGTCAAAGGCACTCCGCTCGTCCACTCATTCGAACGAACGAAAGACAGGCATCCCCAAGTCAACTTCATGGACCTGAATGGGTTTTCGCGCTGGTTCAGAAACTTCAGCATCGAGAACGGGTTCGGCAAGTTCGAAGGCGTTCGAACATACCATTATGTGAAGGAAACTGTCGACGGGGAAACGATTTCGAAGCGTTATGAGCATAAAGAGTGGCTCGAATTGAGGGATTACCTCAGGAAGCATCCCAAGGTTCGCGAGGCGAGGCATATCAGCACATATGAGAGCGAGCACCTTCCTTACGGATATTCGGGCCTATCGAGCCACACCGCTACTGCCGCTACTGCCCGCTACTGCCCGCTACTGCCCGCCAGCTTCCGAACCAGCGGGCGGTAGCAGCACCCCGAACATCTCGCCGACAGCGCAGAGAGTCGTCGACCTGGCGGCCAAGGCCGACATCGAGGACGTGATGCTGTGCGACCTGCCCGGCGTCCTGTCCTTCCTAGGGCTGCCACCTGAGACGGAGATGCCGCCGGGCAACAAGGGGAAGACGAAGCTCAAGAAGCTCTACAGGAAGGTGGCGCCGAACAAGGCATACCACTCCGGCGAGCGCGCCAAGGATTTGATCTC
This sequence comes from uncultured Collinsella sp., assembly GCA_958420205.1. Lineage (GTDB taxonomy): Bacteria > Actinomycetota > Coriobacteriia > Coriobacteriales > Coriobacteriaceae > Collinsella. Next base: position 77,661 of record CATZIX010000008.1, read on the forward strand.
GCACCTCGACATGGCAGAGATCAGGGCATCGGCGCCCGTCCACGAATTGGGATGCAGTTCAATACGAGCTCGGGGCTCTTTTCGTCTAGATTGGGGACGCATGGCCGGACGAAAACAATTTGCGTCTGGTAATAAGCGTACGAAAGCGCAATTTACGTCTTAATTCCGTACGCAAATCAAGACGAAAATCGTTTACGTCTGCTTTAATCCGTACGAAAACGGTTTTCGTCTTGCAGGGCAGTTGCCGTTTCTACAGTTCAACTTCCAGTTCGGCTTTGTGCTCGTAGAGGTAGTCGCGCATGTAGGGGATGGCAAATGAGACCTTGCCGTACGAGGGAGCCTCGATAATCGATTCTCTTAACAGGCGGCTGCGGACGGAGCTCACCTGTTGAGGCGTTTTGTTTAGGCCATCGGCAACCATGCTAGTCGAGCTCGTCTGCCCCAAAGACGCCATGCTCAGCAGATAAGCGATGCACGTGGGCGGAATGCGCTGCAGCGCGGGCTCAATCACCATGGCGCAGAAGCGTTCGCGTGCCGTTGCAATGCCACGCTCGGCTTCTTCTTCTCCAATAATCGCTGTATGTGCGCGTCTTGCCAACTGCCATGCGTAGTATCCAACGAGTTGGATCATGAAAGGATAGCCTTGCGTTGCCTCGGCAAGTTGGCCGGCAATACCTGGCTGCAACTCCATGCCAGACGCTTCAATGGTTTCCTCGAGGGAGTACGACACTTCGGTTACTGCCACAGCCTTCAGATCAAAGGGGAGGGCACGGCGCAAAAACGTAAGTGTCTTTCCGTTGATGATGCTTTCAATCATCGAAGGCAGCCCAGCAAAAACAAAGGCGATATCAAGGTCTTCGCCGATAACCTGCTGAATCGCAATGGAGAGCGTTCGGACCTCATCGAGCTCTGCGTCTTGAACCTCGTCGAGAGTGATGAGCAGGCCATTTCCATTCTTGGATATTGTCTGTCTCATGGCGTCGCGTAGCGATGGGCCGATTCGCTCAATATCTATGCTGCCGATGGATATGCCAGCTACGGTGGGCTCAAATCTGGCGTGTTTGGCCTGGAATTTGGGCTGCAGCTGTTCGAGAATGCGCTGGCAAAGTCCCTCGGTTGCGACCTCTTTTATGACCGTCCAGCCACGGCTTTGCGCCAAACGTGAGCACTCGTCAAGGAGGACCGTCTTGCCCGTTCCACGGACGCCGGCTATGCGCATTAGGCGCCCCGGGGCACCAGGCCCGTTGACGAGGCCCTCATTGAATTCTTCGAGCACATCTTCGCGGCCGATAATCGTGGGAGGTGTTTTACCTGCTGTGGGCTTAAAAGGGTTTGTTTGCATGTGAGCCACCTTTGCTCAAGATATAGCAAGATATAGCAAGATATAGCAAAGTATAGCAAGATATAGCAAAGTATAGTGAGATATAGCAACGTATAGCGCTGTTCGCGGGTTCTTACGGTGGTGCTATTTTCCGAATGCCGCGCGGATAAAGCGCTGGGCGAACAGCTTGTTGGCGACGTTGATGACATGGCCCAGGAACAGTGCCGAGATGGCGGTCGTGACGCCAAAGCCGCCCAGGTTGTACATAAAGATCAGCGACAACGCGAGCGAGGCGGCGACATGTGAGCAGTCAAACACGACTTTTACGTCACCAAAGCGGCGTTTAAGCTTTTCGGCAATGACTTGCACCAAGCCGTCGGGCGCGTTGGGGACAACGCCCATGTTGACGACGAGACTTACGCCAAATGCGGTGACAGCGAGGGAGAGCAGCATGGTCGCAATCTGTGTGGGGAGTGCCGTGGGATGCAGTGGGTTGACCGCCATGAAGAGGTCGGTCAAGCCGCCAATCAGCGTTGAGAAGAACAACTCGAGCAGGATGCGCGGCTGGAACTCGCTTCGCAAGATGGCTAATTGCGCCACGATGTAGGCGACGTAGGTTGCGGTGATCCAAAAGCCGAGCGTCTTGCCAGTGAGCATGGATAGGGTTGTGGCAAAGCACGTGAGCGCGGCGACGCCCAGGCCGGATGCCGTCTGGAGACTCATACCGAGTGCCAGTACTGCAACGCCCACAAGATACATCAGCATTCTGATGACGGTATGGCACCAGTCGATGTTCTCGCCATGCATGATGATGAGCGGTCGCATGTTGCTACCCGTCCTTTCGGTTGTGTGAAAAAGCTGACCCGGGCCGGCAAAAGAGGGTTATCGGAGGCACTGCTGCAAAAGCAGAAAAGCCGGCCCCACGGTCAGTCGTCTAGGAAGTGTCTCGCTGTGCCGGAATGGGACTAAAGGTCCAACGAGACGGGAAGAAAGCAAATGGCATTGCGTGGGCGATAAGATGCCAAGATGGTAGGGTGCGTCTTAGCATCATATTGCCCACGCTCAACGAAATCGGTTTCGTTTGAGCCTAAGTATACGACGGGTTTTTATTTGCGAAGAGAAAAACAATAAAAAGGTGAACGTTCACCTAATTGCAACAACTCGTTGGCTGTAGTTGCGGTGGAATAGTTCCTGTTTTTGCTGCTGAAGGCCTTGAACAGGAACTATTCCACCGCAACTTATGAGGGGGCGGGGGATGCGATAGTATTGCATGGTGGTATTCGACTAACCGAGGACTTATCCGAGGGCTTTATGGAACAGCAGCATTATCAGAGCCTGCAAGACCAGGCGTACAACGCATTGCGCTCCAAGATCATCTACGCCGAGCTCAAGCCCGGCACGCGCCTTTCGGCGATTGGTCTGGAAAAAGAGACGGGAATCGGGCGCACGCCCATTCGCGAATCCTTTGTGCGCCTGCGTGAGCAGGAGCTGGTGGAAACGCGTCCCAAAAGCGGCACCTACGTCTCTAAGATCAGCATGGAACGCGCCGAAAACGCCTGCTTTTTGCGCGAGAAGCTCGAGAGAAGCGTGCTAATTAAATGCTGTTCGGCCGCCTCGCCCGAGCAAAAGCAGCGGCTCGAGCAGATTCTTACCGAGTCCGAGTCACTCGACCATGGCGAAACGCGCCGTTTCTTTGACCTGGATAACCTGTTCCATGAGACATGTTTTGAGATTGCCGGTCGTCACATGTTGTGGGATTGGATGAAGAGCATCAACACGCATTTTGAGCGATATAACTGGTTGCGTATGGTGTCGCAGGATCTGGATTGGGAGCCGATTCGTCGGCAGCATCGCCGGATTCTCGAGGCCATTAAGAGGGGCGATACCGACGCGGCGAGCTATCTGGCAGAGACGCACTTGCACCTGATGCCCGAGGAGCAGGGCCCGGTTATCGCCTTGCATCCCGACTATTTTGAGCTGTCCAAAGACTCGTCCATCTAATCAATCCCCATATAAGTTGCGGTGAAATAGGGACTGTTTTGCGGCCTAGGTGGCGCAAACAGTCCCTATTTCACCGCAACTGCGTTGGGGCGTAACCGGGGCACAAAGCTGCGGCACCGCTTGGAGGAAAAGACCGGAAGCAAGGGTCCATTCCTCCAGACGGCACCGCAGCTGTTTTGGTGGCTCGGCTTTTGTCGAAGTGGCTTAGTTGAGCGCGACGGCCAGCCGAGTAGGCAAAGCGGCTTGGAGGCGTGTCGCTTCCGTCACGTTCTATCAGCATACAAGACGGTTTTGGTTCTTGTTCGTGACGGAAACGGCGCGCTTCCGAGCCGCTTTAAAAGAAAGGGGGCGAGGTTTAGGGCACGCCCCCCTTTCACGATAGAGAGCTAAACCTAGCCGCGGACCTTCTCGACGACGTCCATGGCCTCGTGGGCGATCTGCTCGACCTTGGAGAAGTCGCCGTCGGCGAACAGGGCGGGCTTGACCATCCAGGTGCCACCGCAGGCGATGATGGCGGAGGAGCTCAGGTACTCCTCGACGTTGGCGGTGCTCACGCCGCCGGTAGGCATAAAGCGGTGACCGACAAACGGAGCAGCGAGGGCCTTGATGGTGTTCAGGCCGCCATACTGGGACGCGGGGAAGAACTTGGTGACCTTGAGGCCCAGGTTCTCGGCTGCGGTGACCTCGGAGGGGGTCACGGTGCCGGGAAGGACGGGCAGGTCGATGTCAATGCAGTGCTTCACGACGTCCTCGTTGTAACCCGGGGAGACGATGAACTTGGCACCGGCTGCGCGGGCCTGCTCAACCTGCTCGACGGTCAGGACAGTGCCGGCGCCAACGCACATCTCGGGCTCGGCCTCGGCCATAGCGGCGATGCACTCGGCGACGCAGGCGGTGCGGAAGGTGACCTCGGCGGACTTCATGCCAGCTGCCATAAGGGCGTGGGCGAGCGGAGCGGCGTCCTCGACCTTGTCGAGCACAACGACCGGCACGATGCCCAGGGACTCAAGCGTGGTGTAGAACTGATCGAACATGATGTTCCTTTCGATGTGTGGCGCGCATGGGCGCGTGATTGCCAAATGTGCTGGTCAGGAGCCGATTTTGGATTGGTTATCGGAGGCACTGCTTGGGGTTCAAGCAATTCCAAAACCGGCTGCTCGACCAGTCATGTAGGGAATGCCAGGCAAAACCGGAATGGGACTGGTGGTTTTGCCCGGCCGGAGGAATCGGGGAGCGGGCCGCAGGGGTATGGGATTGGAAAGCTGCGGCCCGCGGAATGGAGACGGACTAGCGCGCGACGCGGGTGCCACCGTCGGCGGCGGATGCCACGGCTGCGATCTCGCCTGCGGTCACCAAGTTGGAATCGCCCTTGATGGTGAGCTTGAGGATCGAAGCCGCAATCGCATAGTTGACGGCGTCCTGCGGGTCAAAGTCGTTGATGAGGGCATGGACGAGGCCGGCGTTGAAAGCGTCGCCGGCGGCAACGCCCTCGAGCACGTGTACGTCGTGAGCAGGGGAGAACCAGTGCTCGCCACTCTCGGCGTCAAAGAGCATACCCATCCAGATGGAGCGCTCGACGCAGGAGATGTTGCGGACGACCGAGGCGACCTTCTTGCAGCCGTACTCGGCGCAGATCTGGCGGGCCATCTCGACGTAGGTGTCGCGCTCCTCGATGCCATGGGCAAGGGAGCCAGAGACGCAGGTCATACCGAGGCCAGCAGGCGCATCCTCGTCGTTGGCGATGCAGATGTCGACGAGCGGCAGGAGTTCCCTCATGGTGGCCTGCGACTTCTCGGGCGACCACATCTTGCCGCGATAGTTCACGTCACACACGGTGGTGATGCCCTTGGCGCGGCAGGCGGCGAGCGCATCCTTGCAGGCGGCGGCCATCTCATCGGAGACGGCGGGGGTCACGCCGGAGAAATAGAAGACATCGATGCCCTTGAGGATCTCGTCCCAGTCAAAGACGTCGCGCTTGGCCATGTTGATGGCAGAGTACTTGCGGTCGTAGACGCAACCGTTGCCGCGCTGCGAGGCACCGACCTCAAACACATAGGAGCCAAGGCGGTCGCCCTGGCGCACGACGCGCGTGGTGTCGACGTCGTAGGCCTTCAGCGAACGCAGGGCGCACTCGCCCAGACGGTTGGCCGGGACAACGGAGACGTAAGCGGCCTTGTCGCCCTGGTAGGCCAGGGAAAGCGCAGTGTTGGCCTCGGCGCCGCCGTAGCGGACGTCAAACTCGGTTGCCTGCTCAATACGCAGGTGGTCTTTGGGTGAGAGTCTCATCATGATCTCGCCGAAGGTAAGAACCGTTTTACCCATGGTCGCGCAGCTCCTTTTACTCGTGCGTACACCTTTGATATGGCGTTGGCACGCAGGTGCCAAGACGGTAGGGTGCGTCTTTGCACCTGCGTGCCAACGCTCGCCGAAATCGGTTTACGAAATCGGTTTCGTTTCGAGTTGTAGTATACTCACCTACAGCGTTTTGCAACCGAGATTTTTAAAAAAAATGCCTAAAATGGCTCAGATCGCCGACAATTGGGAAACGGGGTGCGTTATGGCGCAGATGAGAATCAAGGACATTGCCGCCGAGGCGGGCGTGAGCCCGGCCACGGTCTCGCGCTATCTCAACAACCGCCCCGGGCAAATGACCGAGGAGACTCGTGCTCGCATCGCGGCGGTTATCGAGCGCACCGGCTATCGCCCGCGTGCCGCCGCGCGCAATCTGCGCAGCTCGCGCACCAACCTCATTGGCGTGATCCTGGCCGACATCGCCAACCCGTTCTCCAGCGCCATGCTCGAAGGGCTTTCCGCCAGCGCCGCCGCGCGCGGCTGCTCGCTCATGACGGCCATTAGCGGCAACGACCCCGCTAAGGAAGCGGAGTCGCTCACCAGGCTTATCGATGCCGGCGTGGATGGCCTGGTCGTCAATACCTGCGGTGGTAACGACGAGGCCATCGCCGCTGCCGCGGGACGCCTGCCCGTCGTGCTGCTCGACCGCGACGTTGCCGACGGCGGTGTCGATCTAGTGACATCTAACAACCGTGAGCTGGTCGCCGGCTTGGTAGACGCCTTGGCCGCCGCTGGCAGCGAGCGCCTGTGCCTGCTCACCGAAGCAAGCGACGATAGCCCCGTGCGTCGAGAGCGCGCCGAGGCCTTTGCCGACGAGCTTTCGCGCCGCGGCCTTGCGGGCGAGGTCGTCACCCTGGCCGACGGTGGCGCCACGGGCGTTGGCCGTTTGGACAAGACCATCCGCGACTACGCGGGCAAAAGGCTCGGCCTTATCGCCGTCAACGGCCTGGTTTTCCTGCGTCTGACCGAGGCGCTGGCGCAGCTTGGTCCCTCGCTGCCGGCGGGGCTCAAGATCGCGACGTTTGACGACTACCCCTGGAACCATGTGCTCTTTGGCGGCGTCACCACGGCCGCGCAGGACACCCTCACCATTGCCGAGCGCGTAGTCGAGCGCCTTTCCGAGCGCATCGACGTCGTTACCACCACCGTGGGCGAGGCCGCAAAGCTCGCCCCCAAGCGTATCGAGGTCCCCGGCCACATCGAACACCGCGCTTCGACCTCGCGCTAGTCTGTATGATAATATATAGACAATGTCATACAGGAGGTATCCATGGCTGCGTCTGTGCTGAGTGTGCGAGTGGACTCGTCAATTAAAGACTCATTTGCCGAGCTGTGCGAAGAACTTGGCATGACTTCGTCTGTTGCGGTCAATATGTTTATGAGACAGATGCTGCGCGAGCGTTCGCTGCCGTTTGTTCCTTCACTTGGTAAAAGCTCTGCGAGCGAAAGCGCCGCGGCGGGCATTTTGGATACTGCCCAGATTGAGTCCGCCGTCTGCGAGGCGGCCAGCTCGATTCCCGCCATCAAAACCGTGATTCTTTTTGGTTCGTATGCCCGGGGCGAGGCGCATGTCGATAGTGATATTGACTTGCGTCTCGAAGTCGATCGCGAGCAGGGCTTTGGTCTTTTCGCGCTGTCGGCATTTGGCGAGGCGGTGCGCAAAGAAACCGGGAGGCAGGTTGATCTCGTCTCGAGCGACCATCTTGATGACGATCTTGCCGCGGTAATCGAGCGCGAAGGAGTGATCCTTTATGATCGCGCGTAAGTCAGACGGTCTCCGCGCTCAAGAGGTTTTGGAAGCCATCTCTGAAACGAACGAGCGCATCAAGGCTTTTGATATCACCGAGGACCAGTTTCTGCATGCGAATGACGTGCGGACGAGGGCGTTGGCGGACTCCCTTTTGATGTGTGCGCTTAGGGTGACGGAAGAAGCGGGCAAGTTGTCGGAACGCTCGCAGAGGCTTCATCCCGAAATTGAGTGGTGTGGAATTATCGGCATGAGAAATTATCTTGCGCATGATTACGGCAATGTCGACCGCTCGGTTGTTTGGGATGCAGTGACGATGGAGTTCCCTGCGCTGGAACGAGCCTGTAGGCAAATTGTCTCCGAATCCGAGCGATAGTTGCTGGTCATACCCGCCTACGCGAACGTTTTTTGAGCGCTTGATACGCTTTAACCCTGCGGAAACATTTTTCTGCGATAGTATCTGCGATATAGACCAGTCGAAACCCGCCCGAAAGAAAGGGGAGCGACATGAACCAGCAGAACATCGATTACGTACTCCGCTCCGTAGAGCAGCGTGATATCCGCTTTGTGCGTCTGTGGTTTGTCGACATTCTCGGCCGCCTCAAGAACTTTGCCATTAGCCCCGAGGACCTCGAGGTCGCTTTTGAGGAGGGTATTGGCTTTGACGGCTCCGCCATCGAGGGCTTTGCCACGCCCGAGGAAGCCGATATGCTGGCGTTTCCCGATGCTTCGACCTTCCAGATCCTGCCGTGGCGCCCGAGCCATAACGGCGTCGCCCGCGTGTTCTGCGATGTGTGCACCCCCGACCGCAAGCCCTTCGCCGGCGATCCGCGCGATGCGTTGCGTCGCATGTTCCGCAAGGCCGAGAAAGCTGGCTATCTGCTCAACGTGGGCGCCGAGCTGGAGTATTACTATTTCCCCGACGAGCACACCCCCGAGCCGCTCGACAACGTGGGCTACTTCGATCTTTCGGTGAGCGATGCCGCTCGCGACCTGCGCCGCAACACGGTTCTCACGCTCGAGAAGATGTCCGTGCCTGTGGAGTACACCTTCCACGCCGCCGGCCGCTCGCAGCACGGCATGAGCCTGCGCCACGCCGAGGCCCTGAGCATGTCCGATGCCATCACCACGGCCAAACTCATCATTAAGCAGCAGGCCTACGAGAGCGGTTGCCACGCCTCCTTTATGCCCAAGCCGTTGGCGGGCGAGGACGGCAGCGCCATGTTTTTGCATCAGTCGCTGTTCGACCACGACGGCAACAACGTCTTTTGGGGCGAGGACGACGAGAAGTACCATCTCTCCGATATCGCCAAGCACTATATGGCCGGCATCTTGGCGCACGCGCGCGAGATCAGCGCCATCACCAACCCCACGGTCAACTCGTACAAGCGCATCACCACGGGTGGCGACTCCGTACCGCAGTACGCCACGTGGGGCCTGCGCAACCGCGCGAGTATGGTTCGCATCCCGGTCTACAAGCCCGGCAAGCAGCTGTCCACGCGCATCGAGCTGCGCAGTCCCGATCCCATGGCCAACCCGTATCTGGTCAACGCCGTCACGCTGGCGGCTGGTCTGGACGGCATCGAGCGCAAGCTGGAGCTCCCGCCCGAGGCAACGGCCGAGACGCTCAAGCTTACCGACCGTCAGATGGTCGAGGCCGGCTACACGCCGCTGCCGCGCTCGCTCAAAGAGGCGCTCGACGTGTTTGAGGACTCGCAGTTTATGAAGGATGCCCTCGGCGAGCACATCCACAGCTTCTTCCTCAAAAAGAAGCGCGACGAGTGGCATAAGTTTGAGTCTACGATCACCGAGTGGGAGATCAAGCACTACTTGGCGAACTCCTAATCGCGCTGGCTTGTTCCAGTACGATTGAGCTCATTTCTTTGGAGGCCGATATGTCCGAAAAGAGTGCCCTGTTCATGGCGCGCACGACGCGCTTCCACGAGTTTGCCCGCAGCCTGACGACCACCCTGGGTGTCGAGGTGAGTCTGGCAACCCCCGATTCGCCGACTGCGGCGCACGACTTTGACCTGTTGATCCTCGATTCCGATGGCATTCGCAGCGACCGCATCGATCAGATTGCCAAGTGGCTTGACGATCGTGGCGGCGTCCCCATGCTGGTGATCGTCGACGACGAGGCGCTTGGCACCCTGCGTCTGCCCAATCACGCGCATGCCGACTTTGTATGCCCCACGGCGACGCCTAACGAGCTCAAGGCTCGCGCACAGCGCCTGATGGGTGAGGAGGAGACCGTCGCCGCCGACGATGTGCTCAACATCGATAACCTCGAGATCAACTTGGCCACCTACCAGGTGACGCTCGATAACGAGCCCATCGACCTGACGCTGATGGAGTACTCGCTGCTGAGCTTTTTGGCGACGCATCCCAACCGTGCCTACAGCCGCGAGGTGCTGCTGCACCGCGTGTGGGGCTTTGAGTACTGCGGCGGCACGCGCACCGTCGACGTGCACATTCGACGCATCCGCTCCAAGGTGGGCCCGCAGATCGCGGCGCACATCACCACCGTCCGCGGCGTGGGCTATCTGTTTAAGGACTAGATTTCCACCACAAAGGGGACAGGCACCTTTGTGGTGGTTTTGACGCAGGTGCGGATTCCTTTCGGGCCTGCAGCAGAACTTAAGCATTCCTAAAAGATTGCGTTCTCATACACGTACGCCCGCATATTGGGGTACAACTCAACGTAAACAATGATGGCCCGCCACATGTTTGGCGGGCCTTTGGTTATTTGACGAAAGGATCGCAGCCATGAGCGAGTACGATTCCCAGCGTCCCCAGGATGCGGGCAACGCCGGCGAGACCCAGCAGCAGCCGCGCGTGCAGGTGGAGTCGACGCCTGCCGACAGCAACATTCCCTACGTGCAGGCCTACGACACACAGACCGGCAAGCCGCTGGGCGGTGCGCAGGTCGTGAACAAGCACACGGTGGTCAAGACCAAGACCAAAAAGCTGCCGATCTTTATTACGGCACTCGCCGGCTGTGCCTGCGGCGCCCTGCTGGTCATTGCGCTCATTATGAGCGGCACGCTCGATATCGGTGGCGGCAAGAATGCCGTGACGGCGGGCGCATCTGGCTCATCGACGCAAAAGATTACGATTGATTCCGAGGACACCACGCTGGCCGAGGCCGTTTCTGCCAAGGCATTGCCCTCCGTGGTTTCCATCACCGCCACTTCGAGCGGCAGCCAGAATGGCTCGCTTTCGCAGTCTGCCGACGAGTCGGACAACTCGGGCAGCGTCGGTTCGGGCGTGGTGCTCGATACCGAGGGCCACATCCTCACCAACAACCACGTGGTCGATGGTTACGACCAGTACGTGGTTACCATGGACGACGGCACCACCTGCGAGGCCGAGTTCGTGGGCAACGATGCCTCGAGCGACCTGGCCGTCATCAAACTCAAGGATGCTGACGCCTCCAAGCTTACGCCGATTGAGATTGGTGACTCCTCCAAGCTCAACGTGGGCGAGTGGGTCATGGCGATTGGCTCGCCGTTCGGCAACGAACAGTCTGTCTCCACGGGCATCGTCTCGGCGCTGTATCGCTCCACGGCTATGAGCTCTACCAGCGGCAACACTATCTACGCCAACATGATCCAGACCGATGCCGCCATCAATCCGGGCAACTCCGGCGGCGCGCTCGTCAACGACAACGGTGAGTTGGTGGGCATCAACTCGCTCATCGAGAGCTACTCGGGCTCCAGCTCGGGCGTGGGTTTTGCCATTCCCGTTAACTACGCCAAGAACATTGCCGACCAGATCATCGACGGCAAGACGCCGGTGCATCCGTACATGGGCGCTACGCTTTCGAGCGTCAATGCGCTCAACGCCCGCACCAACAAGCTGAGCACCGATAGCGGTGCGTACGTGGCGAGCGTCGTCGAGGACGGTCCTGCCGCCAAGGCCGGCATTCAGGAGGGCGACGTCATCACCAAACTGGGCGACGATGAGATTACGAGCGCCGATGGCCTGATCATCGCACTGCGCAGCCACGAGGTGGGCGAGAAGGTCGAGATCACGCTCATGCGCGGCAAGGAAGAGAAGAAGGTCACCGTCGAGCTGGGCTCCGATGAGGAGCTGCAGAACCAGCAGCAGGACGACAGTTCGACCGACACCGGCAACGGCGGTATTACCGATGAGCAGCTGCGCCAGTACCTGGAGGAGCTGTTAGGCCAGCAGGGCCAGGGTCAGGGCTACGGCCAGGGTTACTAAAGAGCCATTTCGCACATGCCGAAGCCAGAGGGGCTGTCCCATCAACGCGGGGCAGCCCCTCTTTTCGTACCGATCCCTTGGGGACGGAGGAAAACGGATCACTTGGGGCTGACAAGAGGCCTGGTTCGTAATGGTCTGGACAGTTAGTTCAGATACGTATAAATCTGGGGCAGCTTGGGATGCGTTTTGACCATTTTTTGATTGGGATGGGGCTCGAATGGGTGTTTGGAAGGGAGAGCGGGACGTTTACATGGTCTCGAGGAGCCCAAATTAGTTGAAACAGGGGTGTTCGTGCCTGATTCAGCTCTAGGATTTATACGTATCTGAACTAACTGTCCACCCCAGTCTGGCGGCTGCCGATTCGGTGCGGTTCGAAAGGGTTATTCGGCCCCATCGTGACCGGTGGTACTCTTGTATCCGTTTGAAATCGAGCGAAGGAGTGCCGCTATGGAGCAATCGAGCCTGTTTGGTGACGGCGTGGACATCGATACCGAAACGCCCGCGAGCGCGGACACCGCCGCACCCGCCGATGCCCGTGCCCAAGCCGCCGCGCGCGCGGCCGAGCTGCGCCACGAGCTCGACTACCACGCCTATCGCTACTACATGCTCGATGCGCCCGAGATTACGGATGCCGCATTCGACAAAATGCTCGTTGAGCTGCAGGAAATTGAGGCGACCTACCCCGATCTGGTGACGCCCGACAGCTATACCCAGCGCGTGGGCGGCTACGTGAGCGAGCAGTTTACGCCGGTCACGCACATGGCGCGCATGTATTCCATGGACGATGCCATGGATCTGGACGAGCTCGACGCATGGCTCCAGCGCACCGAGGATGCGCTCGGCGCCGGCAGCGTCACCTATACCTGTGAGCTTAAGATTGACGGTCTGGGCGTGGCGCTTACCTACCAAAACGGCACCTTCGTGCGCGCGGCCACGCGCGGCGATGGCACCACGGGCGAGGACGTGTCGCTCAACGTCCGTACCATCAAGGATGTGCCCATGCACCTGTCCGAACCGGCGCTCGCCCACATGGGCGCCGACCGCGAGCGCACCATCGAGGTGCGCGGCGAGGTCTATATGCCCAAGGGCAGCTTTGTTCGTCTGAATGAAGAGGCCGATGCCGAGGGCCGCGACCCCTTCGCCAACCCGCGCAACGCCGCCGCCGGCAGCCTGCGCCAAAAGGACCCCAAGGTCACGGCGCGCCGCGATCTCGCTACCTTTATCTATGCCATCGCCGATACCGACCCGCTGCACGTCCACAGCCAGCGCGAGTTCCTCGATTGGCTGCGTAGCGCCGGCTTTAGCGTCAACCCCAACGTGGCTCGTTGTGCTACGCCCGCCGAGGTCCACGAGTTCTGTGCCCAGGCGCTCGAGCATCGCGGCGACTTGGACTACGACATCGACGGCGTGGTCGTAAAGGTCGATAGCTTCCAGCAGCAGCTCGGCCTGGGCTTTACCGCCCGCGCACCGCGCTGGGCCATTGCCTTTAAGTTTCCGCCCGAGGAAAAGCAGACCATCCTGCGCGAAATCCGCATCCAGGTGGGCCGCACCGGTGTGCTCACGCCGGTCGCCGAGTTCGACCCGGTGACGGTCGCCGGTTCCACCATCGCGCGCGCCACGCTGCACAACATCGACGAGATCCGTCGCAAAAACGTGCGCGAGGGTGACACTATCATCGTGCACAAGGCAGGCGACGTAATCCCCGAGGTCGTGGGCCCGGTACTCGACAAGCGCCCGGCCGATTCGGTCGACTGGCACATGCCCGAGGTCTGCCCCGTGTGCGGCAGCCCCGTGGTCCACGAGGATGGCGAGGTCGCTTACCGCTGCGTCTCCATCGACTGCCCCGCACAGCTCAAGGAGCGCCTGCTCCACTGGGTGAGCCGCGGCTGCATGGACGTTGATGGCCTAGGCGACGAGATCGTCGACAAGATGATTGCCGCCGGGCTGATCCACGACGTCGCAGACTTCTACCAGCTCACGGTCGACGATATCGCCGGCCTGGACACGGGGCGCACCTATGCCAGCTCCAACAGCAAAAAGGGCGTCAAGAAGGGCGACCCCATTCCGGTGGGCCTCAAGACGGCTGAAAAGATCATCGCCGAGCTCAACAAGTCCAAGAGCCAGCCGCTCGGTCGCGTGCTGTTTGCTTTGGGTATCCGCCACGTGGGCAAGAGCGTGGGCGAGGTCATCGCCGAGCGATTCCTGTCGATTGACAAGCTTATCTTAGCGAGTGAAGAGGACATCGCCGAGTGCGAGGGAATCGGTCCCAAGATTGCGGCGAGCGTTAAGCAGTTCCTGGCCGTGCCCGAAAACCTTGTCGTGCTGGAGCGTCTGCGCCAAGCGGGCCTGTCGCTCGAGGTCGATTTGGGCGCCGCGCACGCGCAAGCCGCAGCCGACGCTGGCGTGGCAGGCGAGCTCGCCGACGCACAGCCGCTTGCGGGTCTGACCTTCGTGCTTACCGGCACGCTCGTCAACCGCACCCGCGACGAGGCGGGCGCGGCGCTCAAGGTGCTCGGCGCCAAGGTTTCGGGCAGTGTTTCAAAGAAGACGAGCTATCTGGTCGCCGGCCCCAAAGCGGGCTCCAAGCTCACCAAGGCCGAGCAGCTGGGTGTGCCCGTGCTGGACGAGGACGCACTCGAGCAGATCCTTGCGACCGGTGAGGTGCCCCAGGCTTAGCGCATTGATAATCAAATTGAAGAGCCGCCCGGAACGCATGATGCCTTCCGGGCGGCTCTTATTTGGACGGGGCAACGGGCACCGTGACCTGCGTCACGTAGGTTGCGGGGTCGTCGCTGATGATGTCGTCGATAAGGGCGATCTCGCGCGAGGGCCCGGCGGGTGTCAGGTTGTGTTTGCGCATATAGCCGAGTAGCTGCTCATAGCGCGGGCCTGCTTGCCCGTGCGTGCCACGGAAGCTTGTGGTCAGGCAGCGCGCGGCGGGTCGCGTCTCGACGTCGCCCAGGTATTCATCGGTATCGTCGAGCAGCAGAAAGACCTCGTCGTAGCCATCAAAGTCGCCGGTGGCGAGGCGCTCGGCGCTAATCCCAACGCCCAAGTTGCCCAGGAAGACAAAGGTCTCGTGCTGGCCCTTCTGCAGTTGACGAATCTGCCACTCCAGCGCATAGGCGTCGGTAGGCTTGACACGTTCGTGCAATACGGCGCAGCGAAGCTCGGGCGCATCGATTGTGCAAATGGTATCGAGCTCGGTGTTCAAGGCGTCGTGCAGCAGGGCAAGCCGGTTGTCAATCTTGCGTGATACGCGCTCCAGCTCGCGTCGCTTTCGCTCGATGAGCTCCTGCTGCTGAGCCAGCTGCCGCTGCATGAGGTCCACATCGCGCGTGGTCACAAACTCGCGGATTTGCGCCAACGGCAAGTCGAGAACACGCAGGTGGCTGATGGTATTGAGGGTGGAGAGCTGCCGCGATCCGTAGTAGCGGTACCCACTCGCCGGATCGATGTGCGCCGGGTCCAGCAAGCCCATCTGCTCGTAATGACGTAGCGTCCCCACGCTCAGGTTAAACAGGCGCGCCACCTCGCCAATTCGGAGCAGGCCCTCGGTATGTTCAGTTGGCGAGTCGGTCATGGGACCGCTCCTTTCAATAGGGTCGGGGAGGGGCGCCAGACTCGCGTTGCCCCGCTACGCTGCCAACTTGTCAAAAGCTCCGCGCCGGTTGAGCACGGTAAACGCGATAACACAGATGACTGCCGACAAAATCGATCCGCACGGCGAGGCGATGCCCATGGGAAACAACGTATCGGAATAGGCGTTCGACAGCAGCCACGCGCCCGGCACGCGAATGAGCGCCACGGCCAGCACGTTGTGCGCAAAGCCGATGTAGCTCTTGCCGTATGCAGCGAAAAAGCCGCTAAAGCAAATGTGGATGCCGGCAAAAATCGCGTCGAAAATGTAGCTGCGCATATAGCCGGTGCCGGCCGCGACCACCGCGGCGTCCTTGGCAAAAAAGCCGATAAATGCCGGCGCCACCAGCCACATCAGCGCCGTGATCAGGCAGCCGTACACCACCGAGATGGTCATGGCGTTCTTGAGCACCTGACGTGCGCGGTCGCCCTTGCCCGCGCCGGCGTTTTGCGCCGTGAGCGCGCTGACGGTGGCACCCATGGAACTCGGCACAATGAACAAAAAGCTGATCATCTTTTCGACCAGGCCCACGGCGGCGGCGTCGACGAGCCCTCGGTGGTTGGCGATGACGGTGATAAACATAAACGCCACCTGGATGCAGCCGTCCTGCACGGCCACGGGCACGCCGATTTTAAGGATGCTGCCGAGCACCTCGGGCTGGGGGCGCAGGTCGCTACGCTTAACGTGGATGTTCGTGCGGCGGCTCTTGAGCCACACGAGCGCGAGGGCAACGCTGGCCGTCTGCGCGGTTACCGTGCCGAGCGCCGCGCCCACGGGGCCGAGCCCCATGTGGCCGATAAACAGAAAATCGAGCGCGATGTTGATGATGCATGCCACGCCGATCACGTACATGGGCGAGCGCGAATCGCCCAGCCCGCGAAAGATGGCCGAAAGAATGTTGTATGCGGCGATAAACGGAATGCCGACAAAGCAGATACGCAGGTAGGCGGCGGTGCCTTCGACCGCCTCGGCCGGCGTGCCAATGAGCGCCACGATCTGCGGGCACAGTGCGAGCAGGACGGCGGCCAGCACCACCGAGACACCCATAAAGAGCGTAATGGTGTTGCCGATGGCGGTCTCGGCGCGGTCAAACCGGCGCGAGCCCACGGCGTGGCCGACGACCACCGTGGTTCCCATGGCCAGTCCCACGAGCGCCACGGTAATCATATAGAGCGTCTGAGCGCCATTTGCCACGGCGGTGATGCCGGCGGCGCCGCTAAACTGCCCCATCATGTACAGGTCGGCCATGCCGTAGAGCATCTGCAAAAAGTACGAGAGCATATAAGGCAGGGCAAAGACCGCGATGGTCTTAAGGACATTGCCGCGTGTGAGGTCGTGTTCCATGGGCGGGGCTTTCTGGCAGGGTTTGTTTACGTACCAGTGTAGTGAAAACCCTACAACGATTGTAGAGTCAAGGTTTGTGTTGGCAGTGGGGTGAAAAAAGTCACGCCCCGAGCACGATGCTTTGACCCCTCCGTGCCTCTCACCTCACCTCAAACCATCACAACATTCGACGTTTTTTGCCAAAATCGGGAAAAGCATCGAATGTTGTGATGGTTTTTCTGCCACTCGATCGGGTGGAATCGCTTTCTTGCGCACGAAGGTGTGCGGACCCGTGGGCAGGGGAATAAGGTTGGTTATCCGACTCCATTGGAGGGCTCATGGACCTGCCGATCGTCCTGTCCCATAAGACTGCCTGGATGTACCACAACGTGGCGCGTCCGTCCGAGCCGCTCTCGCGAGCAAGCAGCCTATACGATGAGGACTCGCTTGCTAACGAGGCGGAGCCGACCGCGAGCCTGCCCAAATTGGGACTCGATGCCAAGGGGCTGAGGGCTTCAACGGCAGTTGGGATCGTTACCGACTATCTGGTTGCGCTTGGTATTCCACGAGAAGAGCTCGATCATATCGACACGCTCGTCAACTTCGATTTTGAGCGCTCGACGCCGGCTGGATTTAGGTGCCACGTGTTTGGGGCGCCGGTACCTCCAGGCCATCTTATCGAGGTGGCAGAGGGCCTTCTGGTGGTTGATGAGGCCATGTGCTTTGTCCAAGCGGGTTCGTGGATGAGCGAGCCCGAGCAGCTGGAATACGGTTACGAAATCTGCGCCCGATACCATTTGAATCATCTGTCGACAGGCGATTATATCGAGATGGGGCAGAGGTATACCGCTGCCGATTTGATTGCTTATTGCAATGAGAACCGATCTCGTCAGGGGGCTATACGCGCGGCCGCCGTGCTCAAGCGCGTGCACGATGGCGCGCGGTCGCCCATGGAGGCGGCCACCGCAATCATGGTCGTAGCAAAACGTTCCCAGGGCGGGCTGGGATACGCCAAGATCGAGCTCAACCATCGGGTCGATGTTCCCAACGAGTTCAAGTATCTCGCAAAGGCTGGGTATTTCGAGATTGACGTATATGCGCCTGCGAGCGGTACGGGGATTGAATACAACGGCTCGGACCATCTTGATAAACAGCGCAGCGCGTCGGATGCGGAGCGTATGACCGTGCTGAGCGCGCTGGGCTTTAGGATGATCGTTCTCACTGGGACTCAGTTTGCCCACCAGCTGCAATTGCACCGGGCGATGAACGCCATCGCGCTCGCTATGGGTCTCAAGTGCGACCGAAGCGAAGCGTTCCAGAAACGTCAAAACGACCTGCGAGAATTCGTGATTCGGCACTGGGACGGCGGCCTTTAGGGACGTTTTGGTCCCTCTACGGGGTGCCGTGGGCAGGCAAACCATCACAACATTCGACGTTTTTCGCCAAAATCGGGAAAAGCATCGAATGTTGTGATGGTCTGTGCTGAGGATGGGCTTGGAAAGCCCGTTTTGCTCGAAGCGACCTGTCCTGTCGTACGGGTGTCGGCATGATTCCCGCGTGGGGTATTATGTTTTCCGAAGAATAAAACGCCGCGTGAGGGGAGGGCTGCGTGGACGGGCACGTGCAACATGACGGCTTTGGCCGCGATATCAACTACCTGCGCATTGCCGTTACCGACAAGTGCAATTTCCGCTGCATCTATTGCATGCCGGCCGATGGCGTGGCGCCCCGCGCGCACGACGAGCTACTCAGTGCCGAGGAAATTGCTCGCTTTGTGCGCTTGGTGGCGGGGGAGGGCATTCGCCGCGTGCGCCTGACGGGCGGCGAGCCGCTGGTCAGCCGCCGTATCGTCCCGCTCATTCGTGACATCCGCGCCATTCCGCAGATCGAGGACATCTCGCTCACCACCAACGGCGCCCTGCTGCCCAAGCTGGCACCGCAGCTCAAAGATGCCGGGCTTAACCGCGTTAACATCTCGCTCGACACGCTCGACCCTACGCTGTTTGGAAAGATCACGCGCCTGGGTCGACTCGAGCAGACCATGGCCGGCATCGACGCGGCGCTGGCTTGGGGCTTTGAGCCCGTTAAGGTCAACTGTGTTGTTGTGCGCCGGCTCAACCAGGATGCGGCGGCCCTAGCACGGCTGACCGTCGACCGCCCCATCCACCTGCGCTTTATCGAATACATGCCCATCGGTGACGAGCACACGAGCTCGCATTGCGCCGTGGACCCTCACGCGCCCGCGCTCAATCCCGAGTTGTGGGACGCGAGTGACACCGTGCCGAGCGACGAGCTGCGGGCGCGTATCAATGCCGGGGCCGCCGCGACGGGGCTGGGCGAGCTTGAACCGCTCGATATCAACGACGCCCCTGCCGGCGCGGGCCCTGCGCGCTATTGGCACTTTCCGGGTGCGGCGGGAACGGTCGGCTTTATTAGCGCCATGTCCAACCATTTTTGCGCGAATTGCAACCGTCTGCGCCTGACGGCAGACGGCAACGTGCGTCCGTGCCTGTTCAGCGATGCCGAGTATTCGGTGCGTGAGGCGCTGCGCCGTGGTGATGATATGCAGGTACTTTCGATTTGGCGCGATGCCGTGGCCCACAAACCGCAGGAACACGCGATAATTGAGGGCACGCAACGATTTATGTCCCAAATCGGAGGATGATCATATGGCCAAGAGCAGGTACGCCGATGCCACCAAGGCCGCTCGCAGGGCCGCGATGTCTGCCCACAAAGTCACGGCTGCGGCGAATGCTGGCAACGCCGACGCGTCCGCGCAGCCGACTGCCAGCGCTGCCACCGAACCCGCCCGCGACGCCCGTCGCGACGAGCTGACGCACGTGGACGCCAAGGGCGAGGTTCGCATGGTCGACGTGTCCGACAAGGCCGAGACCCATCGCATCGCTATCGCCGAGGGCACCATCCTCATGCACCCCGAGACGCAGGCTATGGTGCTGCAGGACCGCGCTAAAAAGGGCGACGTGCTTGCCTGCGCGCGCGTGGCGGGCATTATGGCCATCAAACGCACGAGCGACATCATCCCCATGTGCCATCCGTTGCTCATTACCAAGAGCAAGTGCGACATTGCGCCCATCGCTGCGGCGGGGACGCCGGCCGAGGACGTGCCCGAGGGCTGGGCGCCGGCGCGTGCGGACGGGCAGGTTGGCTTTCACGTACTGGTCACGGCCGGCGTGACGGGCAAGACGGGTATCGAGATGGAGGCGTTGACCGGCGCGAGCGCCGCGTGTCTGACGATCTATGACATGTGCAAGGCCGTCGATCGCGGCATGGAGATCGTCGACGTGCGCCTGCTGCACAAGGAGGGTGGCCGCTCGGGCGTGTGGGATCGTGCCGAGCGTCAGGCCGCTGCTGTTGAGGCCGCTGCCGATGGCGCCGCGCCCGCGAACGCACCCGTCGCCGTCGCGCCCGCAGTTCCGGCACCGGCCGTCCCCGCGATCGCATTTATCGGCTACCAAAACTCGGGCAAGACCACGCTCGTCGAGAAGGTTATCGCCGAGCTTACCCGCCGCGGCCTGCGCGTTGGTTCGCTCAAGCATCATGGGCATCACGGCTTTGATATCGATGTCCCCGCTAAGGACACCTGGCGCCATCACCAGGCCGGATCCAAGCACGTGGGACTCATCTGCGCCACGCGCTGGGCGGAGTACGCCGACACGCGCGAGGAGGACGAGATGCCCGCGCGCGAGCTGCTGTCGCGCTACAACGATGTCGACGTGGTGATCATCGAGGGTTACAAGACCGAGGGCTTCGACAACATCGTCGTCGCGCGCTCTGGTGTTGACCGTCTGCGCGGCAAGAGCTCGCTCGACCTGGTCGACGGTCACACGCTGGCCCTTGCCTGCAACGAGGCCCTGGCGCGTCAGGCCTTCGACGCCGGCTTCGCGACCCGAGCCATCAACATCAACGACGCCCGAGCCATCTGCGACCTCATCCAAGATCATCTGGCCTAAAACCTGCCAAAAAGGGACAGGTTTATTTTGGCAGGTTTTATCTGGGCAAACGTCATTTCCACCACAGAGGGGACAGGCACCTTTGTGGTGGTTTTTGCTTTAGTAGATGTGTGGGATATGCCTTACAATCTACCAAGTAGTTCATGACGGGCGAAAAACGGAGAGAAGGGGCTTGATGCGTCCTTAATGTTTCATGCGGATAGATTGATTTGACAGACGGTGGCGAATGCCCGCCGTCCGCATTCGTATGAAACAAGGAGTCTCCATGCTCGCCTCCCTTTTCTCAAAGCCTCAATCATCGCTGTCCGTGCAGGCTAAGCACCTGGTGGCAATGCGCTTTCTCATCTACACCGGTTTTCAGACCAGCTATTTTATCGGCGTCATCGGGACGCTCACCTATGCGGACGGCGCTTCGGTCGTCGCGACATCGCTGGCCGTCCTGTTTATGAATGTATTCGTGATCATGGGATCCTTTGCGGGTGGCGCGGCGCTCGACGCCTGGGGTCCGCGCCGCCATTTCTTGCTGAGCATCATCGGCGCTCTCGCAACTGGCGCGGCGATCATCGCCTTTGACAGCACGACCGGCGTCGTCCTGCTCGGCGCGGTGTTTCTGGGCTTTACGATGGGATTCGCCCAGCCTATTGCCACATCCTATCCGGCCTACCTCACCGATGATCCCGTCGAGCTCAAAGACATCAACTCCGCCATCGCCATGTTTTCAAACGTGAGTATCATCGTTGGCCCCACGCTGGGCGGCTTTGTCGCGGCTGCTGCGTCGTCGCGCGCGGTGTTCGTGCTCATGATGATCTTTACCGTACTGGCGCTCGTCGCCGGTTGGGGCTTTAGGCCGCAGACCAGCCATGTCGCCGGAGATGCGGATGCCGATTCGGCAGAGGAAGGGGAGCGTGCGGGACAAAGCTCCAACCCCAGCACATCCACCCGCGCCACCTTCGCAGCCAGCATCAAGACAGTCTTCACCAACAGCGTCCTCGCGCTACTTTTCTGCATCATTTTTCTTTCGAACTTTGGCTACGGGGCCTTCGATCCGCTCGAGTCGTTTTTCTATCGCGATGTCCTACGCGTCGGCGTTGAGTGGATGGGCTGGCTCTCGTCGGCCAGCGGTGTGGGCGCGGTGCTGGGCGCCGTGGCCGCGCTCCGCTTGCCGCCGCACTTGGTCAACCTTAAGACGCTGCTTGTGGCGCTTATGTCCGTGGGTCTGGGAAGCCTGCTCTACGTGGGAACGCCGTACGTGGGCGTAGCCCTTGTCGGCCAGATTGCCCTGGGCGTGGCGTGGGGCGTCGTCAACCCACTCCACAACACGATCGTGCAAACGACGGCCCCGCTCGAGCAGCTTGGTCGCGTCAGCTCGGTCATGGGCTTTGGCAATATGTTTGCCGGCGTGGCGCCGCTGGCGATTGCCCCGTGGCTGGCGGCGACGTTTGGCGTGCAGCAGACGCTCGTTGGTGCGGGCATGGTCGTGACGGCGGTTCCCGCGGCGTTGCTGCTGTTTGGTCGCTGGCACTTGGATCGTGCCGCAAGGCAGTAAAACCATCACAACATTCGATGAAAATCGCGATTTTGCCGAAAAACGTCGAATGTTGTGATGGTTTGCGCTCCGGGCCGGGACACCCTTCGGGTCCGGCCACCACAAAGGGACCAGGCACCTTTGTGGTGGTTTTTGCTTTGACGGGCCGCGCCTGCGCCTTGGTATACCATGTACGCCGTTCACGAATACACTCCACATCGCCGCACAACCCAGAAAGGCCCCCATGGACACCACCTTCAGCCACATCAAAGCCGTGTTCTGCGATATCGACGGCACGCTGCTCACGAGCCAGCACACGGTGTCCCCGCGCACCGTGGCGGCGATCCGCGCCCTGCGCGAGCGCGGCGTGCTCTTTGGTCTGTGCACCGGGCGCGACGCCCACGCGACCGAGGCCATGTACGAGCTCTGGGGCATCGAAGGCCTGGTGGACGTGCTCGTGGGCTGCGGCGGCGCCGAGGTCATCGACCGCGCGCACGACATCAACGAGCTGAGCTATCCGCTACCGGGCGAGACCATCGCGCGCATCTGCAAACACATGGCAGGCCTGCCGGCAACGCCCGTTTGCCCTCGGGACGGCGTGCTCTATGTGCCCGAGAGCAATGCGTGCGTCGAACACCTGTCGCGTGTCGACGGCGTGCCCTACAAGGTGGTCGACTTTGCCGAGTTTTTGCGCGAGCCGCAGCCCAAGGTGATGTTTACCATGGCGCCCGAGGTAATGCCGCGGGTGATTGAGCGGGCGTCGACGTTTGCCGATGACACTGTTAAGGCGGCGGCTCTGCAAACCACGCAGCGGCTCTACGAGTTCATGGATCCGCGCGTGTCCAAGACGCGCGGCCTTGTGCGCGTGGCGGAGCTCAACGACATGGAGCTCCAGAACATTTGCGTGTTTGGCGATGCCGATAACGACACCTGCATGGTGGCCGACGCCGGCGTGGGTGTGGCCATGGCAAATGGCAGCGACGCCACCCGTGCCGCCGCCGACTTTGTAACCGCCAGCAACGACAAAGACGGCATCGCGATCTTTATCGAGGAACATCTGCTGTAGCGCAGGGGGAGAACCACCACAAGGGGAGCAGGCACCTTTGCGGTGGCCTCAGGCGATTTGGGCGAATTGATACCTAAAATCTGCGCCTAAATTCAAATTTGGTTGTATGAACATCTCGCTTCTAAGTATCGATGGGTTAAAGATATTCCCATCAATTTGGTAGTCTATTCCTCCCGGTTAATGACCTACCGCTCACGGTCGATTTTCGACCGTTCACAGGATGTTCGCTCTTAAGCAAAATGTTGTGCAAATAAATAAAATGCTATTAAAAAAATGATAACTAGCTTAATTACCAGTAGAAATAGATATTTCATAGCGAATAAACGAAGGTAAATCCGAGCAAATGTCAAGAGAATTGAGAATTCGCTACAAAACTATCGGTATTATTGCTTAGATGTTCAAACAATCGTTACAATATGTACTACAAGCGTGTGCAATTACAGATTGCGCAGATACGTTTGATAGTGAAAGAGCAAGATCGCGGTCTCTTGGGGAGGAGACATCGATGAAAGCGAATTCAGAAAAAACTAAGCAGAGTAAAAAAGCGACGCGCCGTGTACTGGCAGGCGTTTTGTGCGGAGCCTCCGTTTTGAGCCTGGTACTGTCGCTCGTCATGCCTCCGATCTCGCAGGCCATCGCCAACGATGCCCAGACGGTTTCTGCCGAGGAAACTGTGATGGGGGGGGGTTCCTCAAGTGAGTCCGCTACTGTAGATAACACCAGCGAGGATGCCGAAAACCAGAATAGCGACGAGACCAATGGCGGCGAGGCTGGCTCTTCAAATAGTGCTGAGCAGGCTCAGAGTGCGAATGCGGCTTCAGCGAGAGCGACGGCCACCGTGGAGAAGGGAATTTATGTTCCCACGTCTATCGGTATCGGTACGAATATCGATGTCTCCACCCCCGATCCCGGCGTGGCCACCTACGTCGGCCGCGACATGTACATCGGTGGTAAGCCGAGCGACACTAGTAATCTTGATGCGAAGAACGCCCCCACCGGCTCATATGCCGCTGAGGCGGAGGGCCTTACCTTGGTCCGTGGCAAGCTTGCCATGAATCCAGTCAAAGAGAGCTGGCCCTATAAATCAATTGGTGCTGGTTTCCGCTTTGGCACCGTTGGTTTTGGTTCCCAGTTCCGTCCTGTCGCCGGCAGCACCGTGCTTGCGGTGGCCGGAATTAAAAGTGCGATCACCAAGATGAGCGTTGGTTATAGCGGCGACTCGCCGGAGACGACTACCGTTGGCGCTTGGAAGAAAGGCGCTTGGGTCGGACGGCAGAAATCTTCTGAGGGCGCGACTCCTTCCGGCTTTGCCTACACTGCGCAGATCGCAGGCCCCATCACATACTGGCGCGATAACGATGAACGCCAATCCGTGGTGACAACGCAGGGTAATTGGTACGAGGGCCAGAACTCTCAGGAAAGCAACCTGTTCAATCAAACTGTTGATTTGACTAATGTCAACAATAACGATTATTCGAGCTACAACGGTGAAGATGGGTACCTCTCGAAGCTATCGGAACAGCTCAACTCGTTTGCAAATACCGGCACGCTCGAGGTTGGTTTCGCGAGCAATCACAACAACTACGTAATCAACAAGTACGACAAGACGGATTGTAATTATGGCCTGGTGTTTGATGAGTCGTATAAGACCATATATTCGGACTGCGCCGATACGTCGCTCAATGGTAAGCAATTCAAGAATAGCGAGCGTCTTATCACGTTTAAGGGCGACAACACCTCTATGCAGCAGGCGTTCACCATCGATGCTTCTCAGCTGAGCAATACATACAACAACGAGTATTATCGCGGCGTTGATTTCGCATTCGAGGGCATTCCCAAGGGCGCCTCGGTTGTTGTGAACGTTACCGGATCTTCGAATATTGAGTTTCACAATGGCTGGCGCTTTTGGTGGAACGGTACCGAGATTTCGCGTGGTTTCGAAACTCAATATTCCGGCAAGGAGCTGGGCGAGGCATACGCGACGGCTTCCCAGTCCATCATGTGGAACTTTGTCGATACGCAAAGCCTTACCATTCGAGGCGGCATCGCGGGAGAAAACCGCGCGGACTGGGGATACGGCGGCACAGCCACCGGTGCCAAGTGGACTGACGACGATCCTGCGGCGGCTATGATCGGATCGATTCTCGTTCCCAACGGAAGTTTCGACGACCATGTGACTACCAACGGCCGCGTTTATGTGGGCGTCGATTTCTCAATGAACAGCCCGAAGGTTGCCGCAGCATTTGGTGAGGGTAACTCGGCTTCCGTCATCGATATGGATCAGGAGCGTCACAACTTCCCGTGGTCTGGGTCGTATACGCCCGACGGCTCCGCCGTTGCGTGGAGCAAGGTCGATGCGGCGAACGGCAACACGTCGCTTCCTGGTTCCTCGTGGACGATATACGGCACTGTCGATGATGCCAAGAATGAAACGAATCCCATCGTTACGGTAACGGATGGCGGTGCCAATGATTACTCTTCGGATGATGGCGAGCTTCAGTTCAACTATTTGAATCAGAAGGCCAAAATTGGCGATCCCAACGATAAAGACTACTTCACGTACTACATTCGCGAGGTCAAGGCGCCGGCTGGTTATCAGAAGTCGGACACCATCTACTACGCAACCATGAACAACACCGGCGAGCAGGTGAACTATGTTCAGGGTTATGTGGATACGACGAACAACAACTTGCTGGTTCCGTTCAAGAATAACTCCACGGGTGCCATTCCCAACGCCAGGATCACCGGTACGGTGTCTTGGACCAAGGTGGCGGAGGACGACACAAAACACACTCCTTTGCCTGGTTCTGAGTGGAAGCTCACCAAGAAAAAGGACGCCGATGGTACGGCCGACCAGTCCTGGACCGTGATCGACCGGGAGAGCGACCAGTCGACTTCGAGCGATACCACGTGGGCAGACACCGACACCGCGCCTGGCAAGTTCACGCTCGAGGGTCTGCTGCCGGGTACGTACACGCTTGTTGAGACCCAGGCTCCGTTTGGCTACAACTTGAACACCACGGTTTATGAGTTCACGGTGTCCAACGAGGACGGTTCCGTCACGTGGACCGAGGGAAAGAGCCCGACGATTGACGGGAACAACGTCTACATTTCCGACGCCCTTACCACTACGTCCGTGAAGATCCCGGTGACCAAATCTGTTCGCAATACGGACTGGCCGAAGGGCGATAAAGACAAATATGTGCCGTTCGAGTTCAGCATCGAGGCTACGGGGGCAAATAAGGATAGCGCACCTAAGCTTGATTCGACGACTATTTCCGTCGCTCCCGCAGCGGGCTCCACCAAGGTCAACGACATCGTGGCATCCTTTGGCGGTATCTCGTTCTCCAAAAAGCACCTCGCCAAGATCGACGATTCGAACCCGACTGGCGCCAAGACCTACACCTACACGGTGAAGGAGGTCGCGCCTACCACCGGTGCCATCGACAAGCTTCGCTACTCCAAGGCCGAGTACCAGGTGGCCGTCACGGTGAAGGCCGTCATGGATGAGACCACTGGCAAGTACTCCGGCCTCACCACCTCCACCACGGTCACGCAGGTGAAGGACGACATGGGCAACACCGTGAGTAACACCATCGGCAAGGACGCCGCGCCCAACGCCATTCCCGCCTCCACCTTCACCAACACCTACTCCACCTCTTTGCCCCATTCTGGTATGTCGGGCGTCACTCTGACGTACCTTGCCGGCGCGGCGATGCTTTGCGCTGCTGCGGCCTGGATGCACATTCGTCGCAAGGCGAATGCGAAGGG